>NZ_JBHSBH010000007.1:27651-278293 GCF_042650565.1 Nocardiopsis sediminis | reverse complement strand
CGTGGACGGCGCGAGCGCAACGGACGCTGTCGACGCCGCTATGGCCGAACTGCCCGCCGACACCGCGATCGGCGCCACCGCCCGCGCCGCGCTGGCCCTGCCCGGCGACGACCCGTTCGCGCTGGTCCCGGCGGTGGAGGAGGTGTGCTGCGACCACGTCTACAGCTACGGCGTCGCCGCGGCCGCCACCGTCCCCGCAGCCCTCGCGCTGACCCGAGCAGCGGGCGGCGCGCTCGGCCCGGCGGTCTCGGCGGCGGCCACCCTGATGCCCCTGGCCGACTCGCTGCCCGCCCTCACCGGCGCCCTCGCGGGCGCGCTGGGCGGCCACGCGGCCCAGCCCGGGGCCTGGCGCGAGCGCGCCCGCCGCCTGAGCGGCTGCTGCCTGCCCGAACTCGCCGGGCAGGACCTCGTCGCGATCGCCGACACGCTGGCGGACGCGACCGACCACCACGACGAAGGAGTTTCCTAGATGCTGAGCCCCTTGCAGGACAAGGCCGTGGGAAGCCTGGCCGGTGCGGCGGTCGGCGACGCACTGGGAGGCGCCACCGAGGGCTGGACCCCCGAACAGATCCGCGAGCGCTACGACGGCGTGGTCGAGGGCATCGTCCCCCCGTTCAACACCGACTGGCGCAACGCCCGCCCCATCGCGCCGTACCACAAGGGCGACGGGCACATCACCGACGACACCCTCATGACCCACGCGCTGGTCCGCGTCTACACCAAGGCCGAGCGCCACCTCGACGCCTACGCCGCGGCCGAGTACCTGGTGCCGGAGATGATGGGCGAGAAGCGGTGGGTGCCCGAACTGGAGGCCGACGCGCTGCTGCTGCACCGCGTCTTCCTCGCCGAGAAGTGGCTCGTGGCACGGCTGCACTACGGGCACGTCGACCCGCGCGAAGCCGGCGTCGGCAACATCGTCAACTGCGGTGCGGCCATGTACATGGCCCCGGTGGGGGTGGTCAACGCGGGCGAGCCCGCCGCCGCCTACGCCGAGGCGATCGACCTGGCCGGCGCGCACCAGTCCAGCTACGGGCGTGAGGCGGCGGGCGTCTTCGCCGCCGCGGTCGCGGAAGCCATGCGCCCAGGGGCGACGGCGGACACCGTCGTCGCCGCGGCGCTGCGGGTCGCCAAGGACGGCACGCGCGCCGCCATCGAGGCCGTGTGCGAGCGGGCCCGGTCCATCACCGACTGGCGTGATGCGGCACCGGACCTGCGCGCGGCCATGGCGCCGTTCGACACCGTCGCCGACACCTACCGCGACCAGGGGCTCGGTGCCCGCCGCCCGAGCCGGGTGCACGCCATCGA
The DNA here is from genome assembly GCF_042650565.1 of Nocardiopsis sediminis. Lineage (NCBI taxonomy): Bacteria > Bacillati > Actinomycetota > Actinomycetes > Streptosporangiales > Nocardiopsidaceae > Nocardiopsis > Nocardiopsis sediminis. The sequence goes on along the minus strand of NZ_JBHSBH010000007.1, from coordinate 276,988 downwards.
GGAGCTGCCGATGGCGCTGGCGTTCCTCCTCATCGCCGACGGCGACTACAGCGGCACCGTCCTGGGCGGCGTCAACTACGGGCGCGACGCCGACTCCATCGCGAGCATGGGCGGCGCGATCGCCGGCGCGCTGGGCGGCCTGGGGTGCGTGCCCGAGCAGTGGCGCACCGATATCGCCCGGGCCAGCCGGATCGACCTGGAGGCGCCGGGACTGGAACTGGCCGAGGTCGCGCGACGTATCCACCTCGCCGACGTGGCAGCCCGACGCGAGCACGAGCAGGTCTTCGCCGCGCTAACAGCGTCCTAAAGGGGGCGGCGCAGGACCGCCGAGCACCCGCAGCCCCCCGCGCGGCCCGGCCCATATCGGGGGCGCCGGGCATGCGGGAACGGGCGCGGGGCGGCCGTCGCCGGGGGCACGGACCCGCGCCTGCGGCGGCGGCCGACGTGCAGGTGATGACGGCGTTACCCCGGCGGGGGAGCGGGAACACGATCGAGAGGAAGGCAGGGGACAGCGGTGCGACTCACCTGGATCCACCCCGAGGACCTGATCGGGCACGAACTGCGCCAGGCCCGCCAGGACGGGCGCGCCGTCGAGGCGATCGCCCGGCGCTGGCACGACGCCGGGGGCCACGACGCGCCCCCGATGGCCGGGGCGTCGGCCGAGCCCGCCGCGCCCCCGCTGCGCCGGCTGGCCGAGGACCTGCTCGACGAACTGGCGGCGATCCGCTCCCCGATCGCCGCGTGGGAACCCACCGAGCTGGACGCCATCATCGCCGCCTGCCCCGACTGGCCCGACGCCCCGCTCGCCGCACCCGGCCCCGACCTGGCCGAGCGGCTGCGCGGCGCGTGGGCGGGCCGGGCCGCCGGATGCGTCCTGGGCAAACCCGTCGAGAAGATCCCCCGGGAGGGGATCCGCGCGATCGCCGAGGCCACCGGCAACTGGCCCATCCGCGGCTGGTTCACCGCCCGCGGGCTGCCCGCCGACGTGGCGGCGCGCTGGCCCTGGAACCGGCGCAGCGCCCCCACCAGCCTCGCCGAGAACATCGACGGCACACCCGAGGACGACGACCTCAACTTCCCCATGCTCGGCCTGGCCCTGCTCGAACGGCACGGCACCGGGTTCACGACCGACGACGTCGCGCAGATGTGGCTGGACGAGCTGCCTGCCGGGCGGATCTTCACCGCCGAACGGGTCGCCCTGCGCAACCTGCTGGTGGGGCTGGTCCCGCCGGAGACCTCGGTGCACCGCAACCCGTTCCGCGAGTGGATCGGCGCCCTGATCCGCGCCGACGTCCACGGCTGGGTCAACCCCGGAGACCCGGTGCGCGCCGCCGCGCTCGCCCACCGCGACGCCGTCCTCAGCCACACCGCCAACGGGGTCTACGCAGCCATGTTCGCCGCCGCACTGGCCGCGATGTCGCTGACTGCCGAGGGCCCGGAGGAGGCGCTGGCCGGGGCGCTGCGGGTGGTGCCGCCGCGGTCGCGGCTGGCGGTGGCGGTGCGTGAGGCCGCCGACCTCGCGCGCGGCGAACCCGACTTCGAGCGCGTGCTCGACGCCCTGCACGCGCGCCACGCGGACCTGCACTGGGTGCACAGCATCAACAACGCGGCGGCCATCGCCGCCGCCCTGGTCCACGGGGCCGGTGACTTCGGTGCGTCGATCACCTCTGTGGTCGCGGCCGGGTGGGACACCGACTCCGACGGGGCGACGGTGGGCTCGGTCGTGGGAGGTCTCCTGGGCGCGGACGGGATCCCCGAGCAGTGGACGGCGCCGCTGCACGGCCGGGTGGCGAGCACGCTGACCGGCTTCGACGGCATCACCTTCGACGAGCTCGCCGCCCGCACCCGTGCCCTCGTCGTCCCGGAGGCCTCCGGGTGACCTGGGAGCGGCGCGGGTCTGGGCGGGTGACCCGGGAACCGCGCGAGCCGAGGCCGGTGGCCCGGCCGTTGGCCGGGGAACGGTTACGGTGCGGGAGCGGCCCGCGACCGGTACCGGCCGCCGCGGGTCCGGCCCGGAGCCGCACGCGCCCGGCCGCGCCGCCGTACACTTCCGGGTACCACGACCCGAGGAAGGCCATGAGCGACGCGCCCGAGCCGAAGAGCCCCGCTCCCGGGCCGTCGCCGTGCGCGCAAAACGTTGTGCCCCGGCCTCCGCGGGTCCCGGGCGCAAGACGCCGGAACGGCGCCGGGCACACCGACGGCCTCCCCACCCGGCTCAGGCGCCCCCGGGACGACGACAGTGACTTCCGCGAGAAGGGCGTCCTCCGATGACCGGTACCGACACCGCCGCCACCCTCAGCGCCGCGCCCCCGCTCACCCTCCTCTACGTCCCCGGCGATCACCCCGACCGCGTGGCCAAGGCGCTGGCTTCCGAGGCCGACGTGGTGATCGTCGACCTGGAGGACGCGGTCGCGGCCCCCGCCAAGAGCGCCGCGCGCGCTTGGACCGCGGAACTCCTCGACCGCGTGCCGCCCACCCCCGTCCAGGTCCGCATCAACGACCCCCGCACGCCAGAGGGCCGCGCCGACATCGTCGCGTTGGCCGGGCGCCCCGGGGTGATCGACGTCCGTCTGCCCAAGGTGGAGGACCCGGCAACGGTCGCCGAGACCGCCGCCGAGCTGCCGGGGGTGCGCCTTCACCTGCTGCTGGAGACGGCGATCGGCATCGAGCGCGCCTTCGAACTGGCCACTGCTCACCCCGCCGTCGCCGGAATCGCATTGGGCGAGGCCGACCTGCGCGCCGACCTCGGCATCACCGACGAGTCCGGCCTCATCTGGGCACGCTCACGGGCCGTGATCGCCGCGCGGGCAGCGGGACTGCCGGCTCCTCAGCAGTCGGTGTACACGCGGTTCCGCGACCTGGCCGGGCTTGCGGAATCCTGCCGCGAGGGCCGGGCGCTGGGCTTCGTCGGTCGTACGGCCATTCACCCGGCGCAGCTTCCGGTCATTGCGGAGGCATACCGGCCTTCGGCCGCGGAGATCGCGGCGGCGGAGGAGGTGATGGCCGCCGTTGCCACCGCCGAGCGCGACGGGGGCGGGGGGCGCGCGCTGCCGGACGGGCGGGTGATCGACCCCGCGGCGGTGGGGGCGGCGCGGAGGGTGTTGGGGTTGGTGGGGCGGATGGAGTGAGCGAGGACAGTCGTTCGTGACGGGGTGACCTCACGGTGGATCGGAGATCAGGACTGCGTCCGCGATCTCGGTGTGCGTACGACCCTGCTACCGGCGCCGAGAAAGTCCGCGCCGATGACCTCCTGCAATTCACGCAAATGAAGTTCCACAGTCAAATTGGGAATCCCGGCCAGGTCCCGGAGGTCGACCGGCCCGCGTCCCGCGAGCCGTAGGATGCGGAGACCGGGAATCGCCGCCACGGATCGGGCAGGCCGGCGAGTACCGCTGTAGACGATCTCTAGTTCCGTAAGGGCAGGCAGTGAGGCCAGGACCCGGGCGTTCGCGTCGGCGATCGCCTCCGAGAGACGGAGCTGGGTGAGTTTCGCCGCCGATATCAATGCGGCCAGGTCCGTCGGTTCGCGTGCCACTGTCCCGGAGTTGATGCAGTCCAGCGTGGTCAGGCGATCAGCAACAGCCTCGATCCCGATCAGCGAATGCAGGTGCGGCCAGTCGTCCAGGGAGAGGCGGCGGACCCCGGGTTCCAGGCCCTCCAGAACGCGCAGGTCGGTGTAGCCGTTGATCCTGGCCAGAACCAGGTGCTGGAGCGGCTGTCCGGCGGGGAGGATGCGCGAGAGCGGCGGGAGCGGGAGTTCCTCCACAACTGCTAACTGGCGTAGTCGGGGAAAGGTCGCCAGCAGTTCGATGTCCTGCACCTCCTGCGCACCGCGCAGGGTCAAGTGCTCCAGAGGATGGTCGAAGGCGGGTGCGATCGATCGGGTTCTCGTAGCCCCGGTGAATGATAGGGACAACAGTGTGGGAAGCACGCCCGTGAGCGGTGTGAGGCTGACGTGCCACGCGTCGTCGGGCTGTGAATGGAGGATCAGCGTCTGAAGAGCCTTCAGGTTGTGGAGGCCGTGCAGGCCCGTGGTACCACCTCCGGTGAGATGGAGCTGCTTGACGTGCGGCATGTACTCGGACACGAGCGGGAATTGGGCCGCGGGGCTGGTGAAATCGCGGCGGTGGTGTGGCCAGTGTGGGAATACCTGTTGGGCGAATTCCGCGGAAAGGTAGGCATGCCAGGCGCCTTCGACGGCAATCCAGGCCGTCGGGTCAGGGAGTACCGACGCGCGGGCGATGATCGGGATCGACTCCGCGCCGCCGATCTCCGAGGCGGTCTGGATCGTGCCTTCAGCCTCCAGCGAATTCGTGATCGGCGTATCCGCCAAGAGGCGTAGTGCGGACTCGCCCATCGTGATGAGCGCCTGCACTTGCGCAGGTGTTCTTGGCGGGAGTATCCCCGAAACCCGGCGCTCCACCTGCTCGCGCACCTCTGGTGAAAGGAGGGGGGACGTCTCCAAGCAGGAGAACGCGACGGCTAGCAGAACGTCGCCGAACGTTTCGGCGCGATCCGCGCGGTCTAGCAGCCCTCGGATCAGCTCCTCGCGCTGCTGCGGCCTCGCATGACCGGCAGCCATTACCACGACCTCGCGCCATTGGTCGTCGTGGGCGTTGTTCACCAGCATAGGCAGGCTGTCGTCCTCAACCAGCGCCTTGGCTGCCAGGTACTCCTCGAAGGTCCGGTGGATGAAACTCACCCGGCCCACGGCCGGGCTGGTCAGCAGCCCGCTGCGGATGAGCAGGTGGTCGAAGACTTCGTCCGGTTCACCTCCCACCCGGTGCAGTGACGCCAGGATGTGGGCGACTCGTCGACGTGCCGTGGCGTAGGGCGCGTCGGATGCTCCGTTCTGGATGAGCCACTTCGCCAGCTCTTGCAATAGGAGGACCTTCTCCGTTCGAGAGAGCTGCGCCCCTTCCACGTGAATTCCGCGCTGTTCATCGCGCTCCTTGAGGAGCATCGACAGAGCCGCGTCGTAGACCTCCATACGATCCCGAGGGAGAGCCGTGTGCCGGTCCCGGTAGAGCGCACAGAGGAGCGCGCACAGCAAGGGGGTGGACGCAATGTTGCGGAGATGCCGCTGGCCGAGTACCTTTTCGGTCAGTTCCCTTTCATAAGAGGTAAGGCGCTCGCAGGCCTCGGCGTCGGCGGTGTCGCTTCGAACCGCCTCGTGCCAGGAACGGATGAACGCACTGATGTCGGAGTCGCGTAGCGGCTCCAATTCGGCGCTGACGAAATCCTCGCGGGTCAGCCAGTCCTCGTCAGCGGCGGCGGGCCGTGACGTGACCACGAATCGGCAAAGGGGGTAGTCGCGGACAAGGTCGCGCAGCCAGTGCCGGGCCTTCTCGCGTTGTGGGCCCGGGAGTTCGTCCACCCCGTCGACCAGCAGTACCGCCCGCCCGGCGCCGAGCAATCCGTGAATCCAGTTCTTTGGCGCCTCGGCAGCGAGATGCCGACCCGTATTTCGGATGAACTCTTCAGGCTCGGGGAGCTCCTTGCCCACGTATTGGCGCAGCGGGATGACGAGCGGAATTAGGCCGTGCCAGGAGGCGAGTTCGTTAGGGAAGTCGTCTCGGCTGGCCCGGACGGCCAGCCAGTGCAGGAGGGTCGTCTTGCCCGCTCCGGCAGACCCTCGCAGCAACAACCTTGTGACTCCGGCCAGAGCCTCCTCCACGCGCTGTACGCCGCGGCGAGGTCGCTTCCACTCGAACTTGCTGGAGGTGGCATCGACGTCGCCGGTGAAGGACGACGGGAATGTGACATTGAGGCTCAGATAGGCCGGGGTCAACGGATACATCCGCGTGTGGGCGTCGGTGCCGAACAGTTCCAGCACGTCCCAGCGTTCCGCCGCCTTGCGGCGGTACGCCGTGACGAATGCGGCCTCGGCGTCATCGCCTATCCCATCTGCCGTGGCCCGTGGCAGGCGCTCCAGGATCTCGGCGAGTTGGTCCAGGATGATGGTGTCGCGGCGCAGGAGTTCGGTGAACGCCTCCGCGTGGAAGTCGGGGAGAGTGGTCAGCGTCGCCATGACGTAGGCGCAGCACTCGGGGAGAACGCGGTCGTAGACCCCGATCCCCGCGGAGCTCAGGTCGCGGGTGATCCGCGGGGCCCACTGACGGAGGTGCCGTTCCAGGAAGAGCGGGTCAAGGTCCCGCTCGAACAGGTCCCGGTTGTTGAGTTCCGCGCGCTCGAATGTGTCGGCGACGGCCAGGATCGCCGCCTCTCGCTCGTTCTCGGGCAGCCCCCGGAACTCGTGTTCCAGGTAGCCGAGCACCCGTTGCGCGACGGCCTCCTCGAAATCCTCGAAGCGGCGTTCGAGCTTGCGCCGCTCCAATCGCCCGCTCACGCGTTCGCGGATCAGGTCGGTAACGCTCGCGGTCACGTCCGTCGCGAAGGGGATGTCGCCGACCCACAGACGGCAGGCCGTGCCCACAACGGCGGCGCCCAGGCGAAGAGCGGGATCGATCACGAGGGGACGCCTCCGGGGTCGGGACGATCGGGGACCGTGGTGATTATCCCGTCGCCCACCGACACCGCGTCCGAAACCCGGCGTGGCTGGCCGACCCCGGCCATCTCAGCGTCACCGAAGGCCGGTCAACCGGCAGCCGTGCGCTCGGGGCCCCGACCGTGGCCGGGGCGGAGGAGCCACCGCCGGACCCATGGCGGTAGGAGTCGCCGAGGATGTTCTCCCGCCCCCACGCCCCCAGCGGGGCGAGGGCAGCATTGAGGGAGGTCCCGGCCGGAGTCAGCGAGTACTCGACATGCGGCGGTACCTCATCGAACGCCTCGCGGTGGACGATGCCGTCGTCCTCCAGCTCGCGCAGGTGGGACGCGAGCACCTTTTCGGTCACGCCCGGCACCTGCCTGCGCAGCTGGCCGAAGCGGCACGGGCGCTCGCCGAGCGCCCACAGGATCAGCACCTTCCATTTCCCGCCGATCACGTCCATCGCCGCGTCGATCCCGCAGACGTAGCCGCCGGGTCCGCCGGGCCTGCCCACGGTCGCCATTCCCCACCCCTCCCATCTGCTCGCTCACCCCGGGGTAAGCGCCCACTTCAAAGTGCGTACTTGTGGGTCCCGGGGCCTGCGACCAGCCTATTCACCATGGCTGACACCAACACCGACACCGTTTCCGCGACCCCCGTCACCCTCCTCGGGCTGGGCGACATGGGCACCGCGTTCGCCCGCGCCTGGCTCGCCGCCGGGTACCCGCTCACCGTATGGAACCGTACCGCCGCCCGCGCCGAACCGCTCGCCGCCGAAGGGGCGACGGTCGTCGCGACCGCAGCCGAGGCGGTGGCCGCGAGCCGCCTCGTGGTGGTGTGCCTGCTCGACGACGCCTCGGTCGGTGAAGCTCTGGCCGACGCCGACCTGGCCGGCAAGGACCTGGTCAACCTCACCACCGGCACCCCGGACCAGGCCCGCGCCCGCGCCGAGTGGGCCCGAGCGCGCGGCGCGCGGTTCCTGGACGGCGGCATCATGGCGGTCCCGCCGATGATCGGCGTCCCGGAATCCGGCGGCTACGTGTTCTACAGCGGGTCCGGGGCGCTGTTCGAGGAGCACGGCACGGCCCTGACCGTTCCGACGGGGGCCAAGTACGTCGGTGAAAACCCGGGCCACGCCGCCCTGCACGACGTGGCGCTGCTGAGTGCGATGTACGGGATGTTCGCCGGCGTCCAGCACGCCTTCGCGCTCATCCGCAAGGAGAAGGACATCGCGCCGAAGGAGTTCGCGTCGCTGCTCGTCGGCTGGCTCGGCGCGATGTCCGGTTCCGTGCACGGGATCGCCGAGCACCTCCAGAGCGGTGACTACACGAAGGGCGTCGTGTCCAACCTCGCGATGATCGTCGCGGGCAACCCCACCCTGCTGAGCACGGCGGAGGGCCAGGGCGTCAGCCCCGAGCTGCTGACGCCGTACCTGGGGCTGATGGAGCGCCTGCTCGCCGAAGGACACGGCGATGAAGGCACCACGGGGGTGGTCGACCTGCTGGTGCGCTGACCGGATCCATCCGCGGCCAGGATCGGGCCGGGACCGGCGCGCACCGGGGCCCCGCCCGCGGCGCGCGCCCATCCGCCCGCCCCTTCTTCCGCCGACACGTCACATTCACGGTCCCCGGTTCGTCAGTGCGGTGACGGATGAGCCGGAAGGATGATGGGACCGATGAGCGATCGCGAATTCCTGGCGGAGAGCTTCGAAGGCCACCGCCCGCACCTGCGGTCGGTGGCCTACCGGATGCTCGGGTCGCTGAGCGAGGCCGACGACGCCGTGCAGGAGGCGTGGCTGCGGCTCAGCCGCACCGACTCCGCGGACATCGGGAACCTGGGCGGCTGGCTGACGACGGTGGTCGGCCGGGTGTGCCTGGACATGCTGCGTTCCCGCCGGTCGCGGGGCGAGGAGCCGCTGGAGGGGCACCTGCCCGACCCCATCGTGGGCGGGGTGGGAGCGGAGGCCGGCCCCGAGCAGGAGGCGCTGATGGCCGACTCCGTCGGCCTCGCGCTGATCGTCGTGCTCGAAACCCTTGCCCCGGCCGAGCGGCTGGCCTTCGTCCTGCACGACCTCTTCGGGGTGCCGTTCGACGAGATCGCGCCCATCGTCGATCGCACCCCGGCCGCCGCCCGGCAGCTGGCCAGCCGCGCCCGCCGCCGGGTCCGTGGCGCGGCGCCCGTTCCCGACGCCGACCTTGCCCGTCAGCGCGAGGTCGTGGACGCCTTCCTCGCCGCGTCGCGCGGCGGCGACTTCGACGCGCTCGTGGCGGTGCTCGACCCCGATGTGGTGGTGCGCGCCGACGGCGGCGCACTGCGCCCCAGCAGCGTGGCGCGCGGTGCGGAATCGGTGGCCCGCGGGGCCATTACCTTCGCGCGGATGGCCGGTGTCGCGCGGCCCGCCCTGGTCAACGGCGCTGCGGGGGTCGTGGAGATGGTGGCCGGGGAACCGGTTGCGGTGGTGGCCTTCACGGTCGTCGGCGGACGGGTCGCCGAGCTCGACATCCTCACCGCCCCCGAGCGCCTGCGCCGCCTCGACCTGGCCGTCCTCGACGGCTGAGAGGGGCCACGGGCGTGGATCGTCAGAGTGTTCGTCCGCGGAGCAGGTGATGCGGCGCGCGCGTCACCGGGTGCCACGTTCCGGGGCGGGAGCGACGTCGCCGTGAGACCGTTTTGCCGGTTGGTAGAGGGTGCGCAGGGCGGGCCTCTGGTCGGCGCGGCGGATGGCCACGCCGATCTCCGCCGACGGCCCGGGCAGCGGGACGAACGCGACCGCGGGAGTCTCGTAGGCCTCCTTGGCGATCATCGAGTGCACGCAGCAGCGATCCATGAACTCCACCGCCTGCGCGACCTGCTCAGCCTGACGGATGACCACGTCGCGGGGTGAGTCGACGTGGGGCAGGCCCTGCGTCCACCTGTTGTAGCGCTCCGATCCGCCATCGGCGAAGATCCAATCGGCGGGGTCGGGGATGTCCTGGGGCGTCAGCGACCGTGCATCGGCGGCGGCCCATCCCCGGGGCACGACGACCGCGCGAGGGCTGGACAGGATCACGTGGGTCTCCAGCGCCTGGTCCTCGTCGTCGACGATGCGTTTGAAGGCGATGTCGACGTCGCTGTCCAGTATCGCGCTCTCCTGGTTCGTGGCGTCGAGGGGGACGTACACCAACCGGGTGCCGGGCCAGCGGCTCTGCCATTCCAGGCGGACCGTCCGCCAGTCAACGGCGTTGAGGGACGCGCCCACGACACCGACGCGGAACACGTCCGCCCCGGGTTCACTGTCGGCGGCGCTGGTCAGTGCGTCGGCGGGCTGGACGAGGGCTCGACCGGCAATGGGTCGCGTGCTCCAGGGCCTGGTGGATTCGGTCATGAGGCACCTCCATTACGCAATGTTACGGAGTGCTATCCGACCGTAGGTGGATGCGATGACGGGCGCTACGACCACGGTTCGATGCCGAGGTTGCGATCGTGCTCCGATGCGCTCGAATATCGCGGAGGCGGATCATTTCGCCATGTTCGCCAAGACGATCAAGAGCTCCACGGTCACCGGCGCCACTGTCCCTGGTGTCCCGTTTCCCGGGCGGTGGGTCGGCGGTGCCTCCCTTGTCCTCGGCCCCCTGCTGCTCCTCACTGGGGTGCTGCTGCGCGCGCGGTACGACTTCTTCTTCCCCGCCCAACTGGCCGCCTATCAGCGGGATCCGGTTCTGATGACGGTCTCCTACAGCGCGTTCTCCGCGGGCTGTGTCCTGCTGTGGCCCGGCGTCGTCACGCTCGCCGCACGGATCGGCGTGCGCTGCCCCGAGACCGCTCTGTGGGGCGGCACCCTGGCCGTACTCGGCCTGTCCGCCCGCGCCTTCCACGCCGGAGTGGACCACTCGGCCTTTCAGCTGGTGCGCAGCCTCGGGGTGCGGTCCGCGACGGACGCCGTGGGCGAGGCCTATGGCGCCTTCCATATCTTCAGCATGTTCAACGCCGCGATCCTCGGCGGGTGGGTGCTGCTGGCGATCGGCGCGTACCGCTCGGGCGTGCTCGGCCCGCTGCGCGCCCTCGCGCTCGCCTCGATGTCGGCGCTGCCGCTCGGCGTGCTGAAGGGGACGACACCGATGTCGGTCGTCGCGGTCGCCGGACTGTGCGTCGCCCTTGTCCCGCTCGGCCTGGCCGTGCTGCGCGAGGGCGCGGCCCCGCGACCGGCCGCCGCTGCGGGGCGGATCCTCCTCGTCGCGGTGGCCGCGGTCGTCATGCTGCTGGTCGGACTGGCGGGGTGAGCAGGGCGAACACGGGGACCGGCGAAGGATCGGGTGGCCGAGCGGGCTATGGTCGGGCCATGCGCGCCTCACGCTTGCCGTTCCGGCTCCGCGGCCTCCATCTGGCCGCCCTGGACTGCGCCGTGGCCGTCGTGCTGACGATCGCCTATCTCGGCTTCGCCGGCGGCGGGCCGGCCGACGGGCAGCCCGCGTTCGGCGGCCCGGTGTGGGTGGGATGGCTGGTGGCCGCCGGTGTCGGTGCGCCGATCGCGGTGCGGAGGCGGTGGCCCGTCCCGGTGATGGGGGTCGTCCTGGCGGCCTCGGTCGCGGCGACGCTGCTGGACATCACCCGCGAGCCCTACATCGCCACGGCGCTGGCCGCCTACCTCGTCGCGCTCACCGAACCCCTGCGACGGTCGGGGACCGCCGGTGCGGTGGCCCTCGCGGTTTCGGCGGGGGCCGTGATCGCCGGCGGGGCCGTGGTCACGCCGGCGGGGACGGTGGCGGAGGCGGTCGGCACCGCGGCGCTGGTCTGGGTGGTCATCGGTGCGGCTTGGGGGGCCGGGTTCGCCGTGCGCGCCGCGCGCCTGCGCGCGGCCCGGGCGGAGCGGTCACGGGCCGAACGCGCGCTGGTCGAGGAGCGGCTGCGCATCGCCCGCGAGCTGCACGACATCGTGTCGCACAGTCTGAGCGTGATCGTGGTGAAGGCGGGCGTCGGCGAGCACGTCGCCGACACCCACCCGCAGGAGGCACGGGACGCCCTGCGGGTCATCGAGCGGACGGGGCGGGAAGCCCTGACGGAGATGCGCCGTGCCCTGGGGGTCCTCCGCGCCGACCCGGGCGGTGGCACCGTCGGCTCCGGCGATCGCGGAGGCGGTTCGGGGGACCGGGACCCTGTGGGCGCGCGGACGGACGACGGGTTCGAGGCCGGCGACGGCGGGCTTCGTCCCGCTCCGGGACTGGACGACCTTCCGGCGCTCGCACGCCGGGCCGAGCAGGCGGGTATCCGCGTCGACCTGCGGGTCCGTGTTCCCGGTTTGCTCGCGGCCGGGACGGCGATGACGGTCTACCGCATCGTCCAGGAAGCTCTGACCAACGTGGTCAGGCACGCTGGGGCGGGGACGCGGTGCCGGGTGGCGGTGGACACGGACTCCGATGGCCGGGTGCGCATCGAGGTCGTGGACGACGGTGCGGGCGCTTCCGCGGTGCCCTCGGCAGCGGCGCCCGGCGGGGGGCACGGTCTGGTGGGCATGCGCGAGCGGGCGACGATGTACGGCGGGAGCCTGGAGGCCGGGCCGCGCCCGCAGGGCGGGTTCGCGGTCACCGCCGTCCTGCCGCAGCGGAGCGACCCCGCCTCGACCCCGACGTCCCGCGAGGAGGCCACCGCGTGACCGAATCCGTCCGGGTCCTCGTCGCCGACGACCAGGCGCTGCTGCGGGGGAGCTTCCGGCTGCTCATCGACACAGCGCCCGGCCTCACGGTCGTCGCCGAAGCCGGCGACGGCGGCCAGGCGGTCGAACTCGCCCGGCGCCATCGCCCCGATGTGGTCCTCATGGATGTCCGGATGCCGACCATGGACGGGATCGCCGCCACCCGCGACATCTGCGCGGCCCCTGAGACGGCCGGGGTGCGCGTGCTCATCCTCACCACGTTCGACCTGGACGAGTACGTGTACGCCGCGCTGCGCGCCGGGGCCGCCGGGTTCCTGCTCAAGGACGCCTCGCCCGCGGACCTGCTGGCGGCGATCCGTGTCGTCGCAGCGGGCGAGGCGCTGCTGGCCCCGTCGGTGACTCGTCGGCTGATCGCGGAGTTCGCGCGCCTGCCGTCCACCGCGGCCCCGGTCCGGTCGCTCGACGGGGTCACCGGGCGCGAGCGCGAGGTGCTCGCGCTGATCGCCCGGGGGCTGTCCAACGCCGAGATCTCCCGGCTCCTCCACCTGAGCCCGGCGACCGTCAAGACGCATATCGGGCGGCTGCTGGCCAAGCTGGATGCGCGGGACCGCGCCCAGCTGGTCATCGCAGCGTATGAATCCGGGTTCGTCTCCGCGCGCGCAACGGGGCTCGGCTGACCGAGGAAGCGCCCAAGGTGTCCGCCGCGGTGCGGGCCCTCAGGTGGGTCCGCCGGTGGCGGGCGAGGATCGGAAAACGCGCCTCTGCGCGCATCGCCCGGTACGGTCGCGGGAATGTCCGCAGGGGAGGGAGCCCATGAGATCCGCTCGGCCGGCCCGGCCGTTCCCACGCTGAGAGTAGGTTTCGCCGATGGCATGCCGTATCAGTGAGCTCGTGATCGATTGCCGTGACCCCGAGGTGCTGGCGCGGTTCTGGGGTGAAGTTCTGGACTTCGTGGAGCTCGAACGCGACGAGACCGATATCGCGATCGGGCCGCGCGAGGGGTTCGGCGGCCCGCAGCCGACGATCATCCTCAGCCGCAGCGACGATCCGAGGAACGGGAAGCTCCGGCTGCACATCGACGTCAGCGCCACCGACCGCGATCAGGACGCCGAGCTCGAACGCCTCCTGGCCGCCGGGGCCGAGCGCGTCGACATCGGCCAGACGGGGGAGGAGCCCTGGCACGTCCTCGCCGATCCCGAGGGCAATGAGTTCTGCCTGCTCAAGGACCGTGTCGACCCACTCTGACGGTCCTTCCCGGGTGACGCGGCCTAGGTCTGCGGGCCGGTGTAGCCGTAGACGAGGCGTGCGGTCACACGGCGGCACCAGGCCTCGGGTATCCACCCCGGGGCCCTTCGCTTTCCAGGGTGCGGGTCCTCCGGCGTGATCGCAGGTGGTGGGCCAGCACGGCGAGGGGCGCGGCAAGGAAGACCACCTGCATTGCGGTGCGCGGGATCAGCGGGGTGGCGCCGGGGAGGTCGGCCAGTGCCGCGTACACGTTGGCCGGGAACATCACGACCAGGAGCGCGCTGAGCCCGGCGGCGGTCCACGGGGCGGTGCGCGTCCACAGGATCCCGGCCGCGCCCGCCAGCTCCAGGACGCCCGTGACGGTGACCAGCAGGCCGGGAGCGGGGAGCGTCGGCGGGACCATGGCGATCAGTTCCTCGCGCATGCCGACGAAGTGCGCGGCGCCGGTCAGCAGGAACATGGCCGCGATCCCGCCGCGGACGGCGACCGGCCACGGCCGCAGGCGGCGGACACCGGCGGCTCCGGCGGCGAGGAGTACCAGGGTGACGGAGACAAGGGCGATGAGCGGTTCCACGGCGATCCCTCCAACAAACAAGAACTAGACACTGACAAGATAGCCGCACCAGACTCAATCTTGTCAAGGACAAGATTGGCGCTACCCTGGGGCGATGACCACGGAGCGTCCGTACCACCACGGTGATCTGCGACAGGCGGTGCTCAGCGCCGCCGTCGACGCCATCACCGAGTCCGGCCCCGCCGGCGTCAGCCTGCGCGACCTCGCCCGCCGCGCCGGCGTCTCCCACGCCGCGCCCGCCCACCACTTCGGCGACAAAGCGGGCCTGCTCACCGCCGTCGCCGCCGAGGGCTACGCGCTGCTCGCCGACGCCCTGCACGAGGCCCAGGAGCGCACCGGGTCCTACCGGGAAGTGGGCGTGGCCTATGTGCGCTTCGCGGTCGAGCACCGGGCGCACTTCGCGGTCATGTTCCAGCCCGGGCTGTACCACGCCAGCGACCCCGCGGTCGCCGCGGCGCGCGGTCGGGCGGACCAGGCGCTCACCGGGGGAGTCGGCGCCATCGTGGGCGAGGATGCGGGCCCGGACCGCCACCTGGCGAGCATCGGCGCGTGGTCGCTGGTCCACGGCTTCGCCACCCTGTGGCTTAACGGCTCGCTGGGATCACTGGACGAGCGATTCGGCGACGACAGCGAGGCCGCGGCGCGCGCCGTCGTGGCGAGCCTGTTCCCCACGTGACCGCGGACGGGCCATGCGCCGCCCTCGGGGCGCGTTACCGCAGGAAGCTCCACGCGAGGGTGAAGACCGAGAGCACCAGCATCCCGGTGGCGTTGAGGAAGAGGTTCCGGCCGAAGTCGCGGGCGCGGATGTGCATGGCGATCGCGACGAGGAAGTACAGCACCACCGCGGACGCCGTGATCGCTCCCAGGTAGGGGATCCGGATGCCGGCGACGAGGCCCGCTGCGGCGGCGAACTTGATCGGCGGCATGATCCACCACATGCTCGGCGGCCAGCCGACGTCGTCGTAGCACCGGGCGATGAACGCCATGGGCTTGAGGCACATCAGCCCGTCGCCGAAGGAGACGACCGCGAGGAGGACCATCGGCCAGACCGGGTCGGGGAGCTCGAACATGCGGCGACCGTACCATACGGTACGGTATGTTCGACGGTATGCGGACTCGCGACGATTGGCTCACCGAAGGACTCGCCGCCCTCGTCGCCGAAGGCGAACCGGGCGTGCGAATCGACAAGCTCGCCCGCCGGCTCGGCATGACGAAGGGCTCGTTCCACCACCACTTCCGGGGCATGGCGGACTACCGCCGGGCGCTGCTGGAGCGCTACGAGGCCGACCAGCGGGCGGTGCAGGAGCGGCTGGCCGCCCTCCTGGTGGACACCCCGGCCGAAGCGGTGATCGCGGGACTGCCCTCCCGCGTCGCCGACCTCGTCGACACCGACCTGGAGCGCGCAATCCGGGCATGGGGGGTCGCCGACCAGGACGTACGCGAGACGCAGGAGCGCATCGACGCCGCCCGCCTGGCGTTCCTCCAGGACGTGTGGTTCCAGGTCCTCGGCGACGAGGGCCGGGCCCGGACCGCGGCGCTGGTGCCGCACCTGATCATGGTGGGTGCCGGTGCCGTGCGACCGCGCCTGGGCGCAGCCGACGTGCAGGCCGTCTTCGACCTGCTCGGCCGGCTGGTGGCGGTCGTCGCCGACGACGGACCGACACCGGAGGCATAGGAACCCCGGCGCCGTTCGAGGACCGCATCCGCGCGCACGCCATCCTCTGCCGGCTCGCGCGACGCGGCGGCGCGCCGGGGTTCGACAGCGGCGCCGTCGAAGACCGGGGTCCTCGACGGCGCCGGGTACCTGACGCTGCGGTCACTACAAGCCGAGTCGGAGGGCGGCCACGATCTCCTGCGCCGCCGTGTCCCCCTGCCCGGCCTCCTCCAGCAGCCGGCGCGACAGCCTCGCTCGCCACAGCTCGGTCAGCTCGTCGCCGGCCGAGGAGAACAGCGTCTCCAGCTCGGGGTCGTGGAACGGTTCGTCGGTCATGGAGTGGTACCCCCCTCCTCCTTGAGGATCTTCTTGAGCCTGCGGTGCCCGCGGCTGAGCCGCGCGCGGATCGCCTCCTCGCTGATCTGGAGCGTTTCGGCGATCTCACCGCTGCTCAGCTCGGCGAAGTGGTACAGGGCCACCGCCGCGCGCTCGCCCTCCGCCAGCCGGGCCACGAGCTCCTGCGCCCGGCGCGTGGACTCCTTGCGGAGTTGCACGGCCTGCGGCCGGGTCTCGGCGTCGTCGTCCCGGTCGGGGAGCAGGTCGACGGTCACTTCGGCCCGGGCCTTCTTCAGGTTGCGGCGCAGCTCGCGCGTGGCCGCCTTCCACATCCACGCCCGAGGGTCGGACACACATCCGGGCTTCTTGCGGTCACGCCGCCACAGCTCGGTCAGGGCGTAGAAGACCGCGTTCTCGGAGTCCTGGTAGCTACCTCCTTCGCTGGCGTGCAGGGAGCCGGCCATCCTCGCCGCGAGGTCGAGGAGGTCGGGGGTGATGGTGAGGGACAGATCGATGGCCATGGCTTTTCCTTTCCGGTGACGTGGAGATGCGGGTCGCAGCCGCATTTCCGAGAGCACTAAGAGGCCGTCCTCCTCCCGGGTGCTCTTGCCGTCGTCCCACCACGGTTCCTTTCGCCGATCTGCCCTTCACCCTGTTGGGTGTGATTCCCGTGCCTCCGTGACCCCGTTCTCGCGTGATATGGGTCACGAACTGTGGGTGGGGGTGCTGACCTCGATCACCACCTTGCGCCCTCCGCCGGGGTAGTACTCGGTAACCCGCCCACCCCCGCCCGCGACCACCCGGGCGACGTCCACCCGCGCGGCGGCCTCACGCCGCCGCGTCCGCTCCCGGGCACTCACCCGCGCCCACAGGGCCACCACCCCGATCAACTCGCCCACGACCCCCGCCGCCAGCACCGTCCACGGTTCCATCGGCCCTCCTTCCGCCCCGGTCGCCCCGGGACTTCCACCCCCTAGGGCGCCAGAGCCCCTCAGGCGTGACCTCCGCAGCGTGGAAACCTCGAGCGACGATGATGGGGCCCTCGGCGCACATGGACGTCAAGCGTCGCCAGGGTGATCGCGAGCGGAGGTGACGTCATATTCGGCCGGGTTGGAAGGCGCATGTCCCCCATGAGAGCTACGCGCAGATGCCCACCTTTTGGTGATGATCTCGGGCCGCCGGGTCCCTAGTATCCTCCTCAGCCGCGGCGCTCGGGCCGCGGATGCGGTGAAGGAGGCGAAGGGGCCCGGATGAGACCGGTGTGGATACTCGTGACCGTCGCGGCGGTCGTCTTCCTGGGTATGCGGGAGCTGGTGGGGGAGGGCGACCTGTGGCTCACGCTCGGCATCGGCCTGCTCGCAGGTGTGCTGTTGCTGCCCGTCTACCTGTGGGTGGTGTGGCGCGTCGAGCGCCGCGAGGCCACCGCACCGGCCCGCGAACGTGCCGTATCCACCACGGGCACGGGCTGGGGGACGATGCTCGGCATCGGGATGTTCGTACTGGTCATCGCGAACATCGTGCTCCTCGGGTGCTACGAGGCCGACGGACTGGGGCCGTTGGCCGGCGCGGTGGCGCTGCTCGGGTTCATGGCCGCGGCCGCGTCACCGAGGAGTCAGACGTGATGCGGCGGACCGACCGGGTCGAATCCACCAGTAGGCTTCCCCGGTGACGGATCTGGGGCGGGTGTCGGGCTGGTGGCACCGGCTCGACGTCGCGCTACGGGATCTCCCGCTCGCGCTGCTGCTTCTCGCCGGATCGGTCCTGCTGGCGCCCGACAACCACGGGACCCAGGTCGGCGGCCTGCCGACCCGTCCCTTCGATGCGCTGGCCGTGGCGGTGGTCGCCCTCGAATGCCTCCCGCTGGCCCTGCGGCGCCGGTTGCCGGTCGTCTGCCTCGCCCTCGTGTCCCTCGGTTTCTCCGTCGACCAGCTCCTCGCCTACCACACGGTCGCGGGCACCGCGCTGCCCATCGCCGTGTTCAGCGCGGGGGCCCACCTCGACCGGCACCGCCGCACCGCCGCTCTCCTCTTCTCCGCGGCCTATGTGCCGCTCGTGGTCGCGCTCGTCCGGGTGGGTTCGGTCGAACCGCCCAGCGAGTTCGTGCTGTTCTACCTGGCGCATGCCTTCGCATGCGGCCTGGGGGTGTGGCTGCGCCGCTTCCGGGGCGCCGAGGCCGAGCACCGCCGCCGCGTCGCCGCCGACACCCGCGCGGCCGAACGCTCCCGCATCGCCCGCGAGCTCCACGACGTCGTCACCCACCACGTGACGGCCATGGTGGTGCAGGCCGAGGCGGCACGCTATCTGACCGCCGCGCCCGACCGCCTCGACCAGGCCCTGACCGCCGTCACCGACACCGGGCGGCGGGCGATCACCGACCTGCGGCACCTGCTCGACCTGCTCAACCCCGACCACGGCACCGACGCCAGGACGCCGCCCGTGGGCCGGCTGCTCACCCTCGTGGAGCAGGCGCGCCGGTCGGGGCAGCCGGTGGAGTTCACCGAGGAGGGCACGCCGGCGGAGTCGACGGGCAGCGCCGACCTCGTGGCCTACCGGGTCGTCCAGGAGGCCCTGACCAATGCCCTCAAGTACGCCAACGGCAGCCCCACCTCGGTGCGGGTGCGCCACGGGGAGAAGGAGATCACCGTGAAGGTCGCCACGGACGGGTCCGGCGCACCGCCCGGGCTGCCCGAGGGCAGCGGGCGGGGCCTGGCCGGGCTGCGCGAACGCGTCGAGGTCCTGGGCGGCGACTTCAGCGCGGGCCCGCCCCCGGGCGGCGGCTTCGACGTGCACGCGCGCATCCCCACGGGAAGCACCTCGTGACCGCTCCGCTGCGGGTTCTGATCTGCGACGACCAGATGCTGGTCCGCACCGGCCTGGTGACCATCATCGACGCCCAGCCCGACCTCGAGGTGGTGGGGGAGTGCGGGGACGGCCAGGCCGCCGTCGACCTCGCCGGCCGGCTGCGCCCCGACATCGTGGTGATGGACGTGCGCATGCCCGTGCTCGACGGCATCGAGGCCACCCGGCGGCTGGCCGGCGCCGGGGTGGCGCACCCGGTCAAGGTGCTCGTGGTGACGACGTTCAACCTGGACGAGTACGTCTACGAGGCGCTGCGCGCGGGGGCGAGCGGGTTCCTGCTCAAGGACGCCCCGCCGGCCCAGCTGCTCAACGGGATCCGGACCGTGGCCTCGGGGGCGGCGCTGCTGGACCCCGATGTGACGCGACAGCTCGTGGGCGCCTACGCCGCCCGGATCCGGCCCAAGGAGGACACCGTGCACGACGATATCCCGCTGACCCCCCGCGAGCTGGAGGTCCTGCGCCTCATCGCCGACGGCCTGTCCAACAGCGAGATCGCCGCGGCACTGGTGATCAGCCAGGAGACCGTCAAGACCTTCGTGTCACGCATCCTCGCCAAACTCGGGCTCCGCGACCGCGTGCAGGCGGTCGTCTACGCCTACCGCCACGGCTTGGTGACGTGACGAGTACCGCGGGGCCGATGGGGGTGCGGATGCGGACGTAACAGTGGTAAGCGGATCGTGGCATGCTCGACCGTGTCATACCGAAGGACGGACGAGACGGTGGGTATGGACACGAGCGTATTGCTGGGCGGCGGCGCCGCCGGTGCGATCATCGGCCTGGTCACAACGTTCATGACACAGTTCTTCGCCGGCCGGCACCAGACGAGGGAGTTCGACCGGGCGGACCGCGTGCGCCGTGAGGAGCGCCAGGTCGAGGAGGAACGGGCCAGGGACGAGCAGAAGCGCGCAGACTACATTGCCCTCAACACGGCGTCGCGCGATTTCCTGACGGCGTTGACGGACCTCCTGCACGCGGTCGAACGCACGGAGTCGCGGCAGGAGGAGCGGGAGGCGCTGGAGAGGGCCCGGGGTGTCCATCGCAGCCGCTACGCCGAAGCGCAGCTTCGCGTGCCCGACGCGGTACTGGAGACGGCCTCGTCGGTCAATCGCCGTCTGATGTCGCTGTTCGGCATGGTCAAACGCCTCGACAATGGTCGGGCACATGATGGTGACACGTTCGAGACCGCGCAGCCGAGGATCCAGGAGATCTGGGGACTTCTCTCGAAGCTGCGGCGGGAGATGCGCATCGATCTGGGTGTGACCGAGCGGTGAAGTGTGAGCCCCACGCGGGGCATCTCGATTTCGCGACGCGGCTCGACGCCCAGCTGAGCGGGAACGGATCGCACGTGTGGTCGCCCTGGTCGGTGGCCGAAGCGCTCTCTCTGCTCGCCGTCGGGGCACGCGGATCGACGTTGGACGAATTGGCCGGCGTTCTCGGTGGTGACGTGGACGGCCACGCCGCGGCGCTCATGGGGGTCGCCGCCGGTGAGCCCGCGCTTCGGACGGCCGTGTCCCTGTGGGTGCGTGCTGGGGCGCGCGTGCTGCCGGAGTTCGCGGCCGCACTCGCCCGCCGGCCGTCGGCCTCGGTGGAGATCGGCGACTTCGCCGCGGACCCCGACGGCGTGCGCCGGGCCGTCAACGCCCACGTGCGCGACGCCACGGGCGGCGGCATCCCCGAGCTGCTGGCGCCGCGCTCGGTGACGGCCGACACCCGGGCGGTGCTCCTGTCGGCGCTCCTGGTCCGGCTGCGGTGGCCGGTCCCCTTCGCACCCGCACGTACCACCCGGCTCCCGTTCCGGGAACCCGGAGCAGCGGAGCGGATGGTCCCCATGATGCGCCGCCGGGGATTGCTGTCCTATGCCGAGGCCCGGGGATGGCGGATGGTCTCCCTCGACGGGGGGTCCGGGTGCACGCTGGACGTCCTGCTCGCCGAGGATCCGGCGGCCGCGGCCCCGCGCGCCGCCGACCTGGTCGCCCTGTACCGTTCCGCGCGCCCGGCCGATATCGCGCTCGCACTTCCGCGGTTCGAGGTGGCCGCCCGGGCGGAGCTGAACGTTCCGCTCCGGGCGCTGGGCGTGCGCACGGCGTTCTCGACGTCCGCCGATCTCTCGGGCATCGTCGACGAGCCCTTGCTCGTCGACCGCGTCGTCCACCAGGCGCGGCTGCGCGTCGATGAGCACGGTGCCGAAGGGTCCGCCGCGACGGCCGTCCTGGCCGCTCCCGGCAGCGCCCTTCCGCCGCCTCCGCCACTGGAGTTCACCGTGGACCGGCCGTTCCGCTTCGCCCTGCGCAAGGACGGGGTGATCCTCTTCCTCGGGCACGTCACCTCGCCGATCGACCCCGGTGAGAGCCCCCCGGCCCGCGCCGCCGACGGTTGACCCCGGGCGCGCGTCATCGGGCGTCGTGGACGATCGCGCCTCCCGAAGGGCAGGGCCGGGTCAGGTGACCGAGATCGCGCCGGTCAGGACCGCGGCCACCAGGTAGGCGAGCGAGGCGAGGAAGACCCAGCCGAGGGCGAAGCGCTGGAACTCGCCGAGGTCGCGCTTGACGAGTCCGAGCAGGACCCACAAGGGTGCCGAGGCCGGGCCGATGGAGTGCAGCATCTGCCCGATGACGCCGGCGCGGGCGATCTCGTAGCCGGAGATGCCGTGCTGGGCGGCTGATTCGGCCACCACGGGCAGTACGCCGAAGAAGTAGGCGTCGTTGGACATGAAGAAGCTGAGCGGCAGGCCGATGACCGCCATCATCACCGGGATCAGCTGCCCCATGGAGGACGGGACCGCGCTGAGGAGGGCGTCGGCCATCGCCTCGGTCATCCCGGTGTCGGTGAGGATGCCGGTGAAGATCCCGGCGGCGAGGACGAGCATCACGACGGGGACGGCGTTGGCGGCGTGCTTGCGGATGACCTCGCCCTGGTCGGCCAGGCGCGGGTGGTTGGCCAGCAGGGCGATGACGAATCCGCCCATGAACAGCGTCGGCAGCGGTGCGACGCCCAGGACGAGCAGGACGAGCAGCAGCAGGGTCAGGGCGGCGTTGAACCACATCCGCCAGTCGCGGGCGTAGCGCACCCCGGGTTCCCGGCCGGCGATCTCGGCGGCCAGCTCCTCGATCGCCCGGGGGTCGACGTTCCTGCGCTGGCGGCGGCCCATCAGGTAGGCGAGCAGCACGATGGAGGCGGAGGCGATGAGCAGGGAGGGGATCATGGGGACGAAGTACTCGGCGGCGTCGAGGTGCAGGACGCTGATAGCCCGGGTGGCGGCACCGCCCCACGGGGTGGTGCCCGAGATCGCGCCGAGTGCCATGGTGGCGATCGCGGCGATGACGAGCGGGTTGATGCCGAGCCGCCGGTAGATGGGCAGGAAGGCCGAACAGATGATCATGTAGCTCGTCGTGCCGTCACCGTCGAGGGCGACGAGCAGCGCCAGGACGGCCGTGCCGACGCAGATCCGGACCGGGTCGCCCTTGGAGATCCGGATGATGGTGTCGGAGACCGGGTCGAAGAGGCGCGCGTCCATCATCACCCCGAAGTAGAGGACGGCGAACAGCAGCAGCACGGCGGTGGGGGCGACGGTCTCCAAGCCGCCGAGCATCATCTCGCCGAGGTCGGGGCCGAAACCGGCGGCGGTGGCGAACGCGATCGGCGTGACCATGATCGCCACGAACGCGGTCGCGTATTTCCGCATGACGAGGAGCATGAAGGTCGCCAGCGTGGCGAACCCGAGTACGGCGAGCATGAGTTCTCCTGATGGTGTGCGCGCTGCTCGGCGTGGGAGGGCACGAGGCGCGCCACCGGTCCTGGGCCGCAGGTGTGCGGGGGGCGGTGGTGACGGGGTGTTCGGCCGGTGGGGCCGGGCCTTCCGGCATGCGTTGAGTGCGGCCGGGCACGGGGGTCTCGCCGTGCAGGGGCCGACGCTTTTCGGGTACGCCGAATCAGGCCGCCGAGCCGGGTCGGTTCGGCGCCTTCGTTCGATGGCGGTGGTCTCCGCCGGTGTGCCTGGTGTTCCTGGTGTGCCGGCGGTTCGGGGATCGCGGGGGCGGGTGGCCGCGGTGCGGATCGGAACGGGCGGGGCGTCAGAGGGCTAAGGCCGTCCGGGGCGACGACCGCGTTTCCATCCGGTAAACCGGTAGACCAATCATGAGCATGATCCACCCCGGCGTCAACCTTTCGGGTTCACCGGAAGCGATCGCGGCGCCGACCGGTGGCGGGATCGAGCCGGGCCTACCCGGCGGCGGCCGCGGTGGTCCGGTGAGGTGATGCGGGGGGAGGGCGCCCCGGCGGCGGAGGGGGCGGGAGGTCAGTCGGCGGTGTCGCCGACCAGCCCTGACCGGGCCTCGGTGCGCAGCCGTTCGGCGACCTCGGGCTCCAGGGTGGCGAGCAGCCGGCCGGCGGCGTTGCGCATGTGGGTCGCCATCGCCGCCCGTGCCGCGTCGGCGTCGCGGGCCTCGATCGCCTCGCAGATCGGCACGTGGTCGCGGTAGGCGGTGGTCACGTGGGAGTGCCGGGCGACGTTGCGGCCGATCCAGCTGTGCATGACCGTGCGCAGCCCGCGCAGCATGTCCCGCAGGACCGTGTTGCCCGAGGCGTCGGCGATGGCCAGGTGGAAGGCGACGTCGGCGGCGGGGAAGTCGTCCGCGTGGCTGGTCCGCATGTCCTCCAGGCGGGCCCGGATGGTCGCGGCGGCGGCGTCGTCGCGGTTCTGCGCCGCCAGGCCGGCCACCACCTCCTCCAGGTGCGCCCGCGCCTCCATGAGTTCCATGACGCGGCGCTCGCCCAGCATCAGGTTCCACTCGAAGACCCGGTAGAGGACCTCGACGTCGCTGCCGCGGAAGTAGGTGCCCGATCCGGGGCGGATGTCCAGGATGCCGAGCATGTTGAGGGAGCGGATCGCCTCGCGGACGGCCGGCCGGTTCACCCCCAGCGTCTCGGCGAGTTGGCGCTCCGAAGGGAGGCGGTGGCCCGGTTC
This sequence comes from Nocardiopsis sediminis, assembly GCF_042650565.1. NCBI lineage: Bacteria > Bacillati > Actinomycetota > Actinomycetes > Streptosporangiales > Nocardiopsidaceae > Nocardiopsis > Nocardiopsis sediminis. Next base: position 253,241 of record NZ_JBHSBH010000007.1, on the reverse strand, counting down.
GAGGTCACCGGAGAACAGGTGGTCGATGAGTCGCCGTGCGATCTCCTTGGCGATCGGCTCCCGGGGGGTGAGGTCGATCTTGGACAGCCCTGTGCTCACATGGGTCCTTTCGGTCGCGCGCCGTCCGTGCAACGGGCGATCCCCGGGGGACAGCCTACCGAGAGCCCTGCCCGTTGATCGATCGGTCAACCGGTTTACCATTCTGCTCATTGCCGGCCCAGTGCCGGCCCCGCTCGGCCGGTCCTCCGGGCCGGACGCACAGGAGCTTCACGGAGAAACCCTTGCCCCCATCACGGCCCCTGCTGGCCATGATCCATGCCGTCGCCCGCTCGGCCGAGCTCGCCGACGCCGCCGTCCGCGAGCGCTTTCCCGAGGCCGTGCCCTGGCATCTGTTCGACGGCCGCCTCCTGGAGGAGGTCGAGCACGCGGGCGGGCTCACGCCGGGGCTGCGGTCGCGGATGCTCCGCCTGATCGGGCACGCCTTCACCGAGGGAGCCGACGCGGTGCTGCTGACCTGCTCGTCCTACGGGCCGGTCGTCGAAGAGGCCCGCCGGATGTGGGACCGCCCGATCGACCGGCCCGACGACGCGCTGTTCGACCGGGTGCTGCGCTCCGGCGCGCGGCGGGTCGCCCTGATCTGCACGAGCGCCGCCGCCGTCGCGCCGGCCGTCGACGGCCTCGCCATGGCGGCGCGCTCCCGGGACCGCCCGCCCGAGGCGGTTCCGCTCCTCTGCCCCACGACTTCCGGTGCAGCGGACGCTGGCGCGCTCGCCGCCCGGCTCGCCGAGGCCGGCGTCGACGCCGTGGCCCTCGCGCAGTACTCCCTCGCCCCCCTCGCCGGGGCCGTGGCGGCGGCGACCGGGCTGTCCGTTCACGCCGGTCCCGAAGCGGCGGCCGGCCGGCTGCGGGCGCGCCTGCTGGGGATCGAGGAGGAGGTCGACCGGTGAGCGCGCGGTAGGCCGGGGCCAAGATCCGCGGGCGCTGGGGGACCCCGGGGCGGTTGACGAGGGCCGCAGTCCGTGCGCATTATTGGTCAACCGGTAAACCACATGACGGCATGGGTGCGGACCGGCAGGTCCGCACCCTCGGGCGCGGTGCCCACGTCAGGGACGAAGGAGTTGCTTTGGCTTCGAACGAAGGGCGGCAGTACCGCCTGGGGCTGTTGACCGGGGACGGGATCGGGCCCGAGATCGTGCCCGCCGCGGTCACGGTGGCCGACGCGGCCTTCGCCGCCGCGGGACGCCCCGGAGCCGTGGAGTGGACCGAGTTCCCCATCGGCCACGAGGCCATCCGCGAGCTGGGGTCGCCGATCCCCGACTCCACGCTGGACGGACTGGCCGGCACCGACGGCTGGCTCCTGGGCCCGCACGACAGCGCCGCCTACCCCGAGCCCCACCGCTCCCGGCTCAACCCCAGCGGCACCATCCGCAAGCACTTCGACCTCTACGCCAACATCCGCCCCGCCAAGGGGCTGCCGGGGGCGACCGCGATCGCGCCGCAGACCGACCTGGTCATCGTGCGGGAGAACACCCAGGGCTTCTACGCCGACCGCAGCACCTACCGCGGCACGGGCGAGTACATGCCCACGCCCGATGTGGCGATCGCGATGGGCGTGTTCACCCGGCCCGCGATCGAGCGCATCGCGCGCACCGCGTTCCAGCTGGCCCGGCAGCGGCGCCGGCACGTGACCATCGTGCACAAGGCCAACGTCCTGCAACTGACCACCGGCATGTTCAAGGCGGTCACGCTCGAGGTCGCCGCCGAGTTCCCCGACGTCACCGTCGACGACTTCCACATCGACGCCATGACCGTGCACCTGCTGCGGCGCCCCGGCGACTTCGACGTCATCGTCACCGAGAACATGTTCGGCGACATCCTCTCCGACCTCACCGGAGAGCTCGCAGGCTCCCTGGGCATCGCCCCCTCCATCAACGCCGCCGAGAACGTGGCCATGGCCCAGGCCTCCCACGGCGCCGCCCCCGACATCGCCGGCCGCGGGATCGCCAACCCGACCGCCATCATCCTCTCCGCCGCCATGCTGCTGGAGTGGCTGGCCGGCCGCCACGACGACCCCGTCGCCCGCGAGGCCGCCCGCCTCATCGACAGCGGAGTCTCCGCCGCCGTCGCCGCCGGGGTGAGCACCCCCGACCTCGGCGGCACGGCGAGCACCGCCGAGTTCGCCAAGGCCGTCGTCGCCGCGATCCAGGACGGACGCTGAACACCGCCGCCCCGGGCGGGCCGGAGCGCGCAGCGGCGCGCCCCGGCCCGCCCGCCGCCGACGAGGACGGTCATGACCCAATTGCCCCCGGCGCAAGCCCCGTGCTTCAGGGCGGGGATAGCCGCTACGGTCCGAAGGCGAAGCAGGAACCCAAAGTTGCAATTAGTCGCCCACCACGGGTATGGTCCACTTCTACGCGGCGGGGCACGCCGAGTAGTGAAACGCCTGCGGAGCGTGTGTAAGACCCTGCCAAGCCAGGGCGGTGCGCGATGAAACAGGAACCCGCCAGGGCCCGCATCACGCGGGCGGATGGAATCCCGGCCCTTCAGGGCCGGGAGGATGTCAGACCGCTGATCGGCTGCATCGCCGATGACCACACCGGGGCGACCGATGTCGCCAGCGCCATCCGGGGACGGGGGCTGAGCACCGCTCTGGTGTTCGGCCCGCCCTCCGGCGACCGCCCGCTGCCCGAGGCCGAGGCCGTCGTCATCGCCCTGAAGTCGCGCACCCTCCCCACCCAGGAGGCCGTCGCGCTGAGCCTCGCGGCGCAGCGCGCCCTCACCGCGGCCGGCGTCCCCCGCACCTACGTCAAGTACTGCTCCACCTTCGACTCCACCGCCGAGGGCAACATCGGCCCCGTCACCGAGGCCCTGCTCGCCGCAACCGGCGCCGGCGCCGCGCTGGCCTGCCCGGCCGCCCCCGCCAACGGCCGCACCGTCTACCGTGGCCACCTCTTCGTGGGCGACGTCCCGCTCGCGGAATCGCCGATGCGGCACCACCCACTGACCCCGATGACCGACTCCGACGTCACGCGGCTGCTCGCCCGCCAGACCGCCGAGCCGGTGGCCCTGCTGAGCCGGCCCCACGTCGCAACGGGCGCCGACGCCGCCCGCGCGCGCCTGGCCGAGCTGCGCGCGGAGGGGGCCCGGCACGTGGTCGCCGACGCCGTGGACGAGGGCGACCTGGACGTGCTCGGCGAGGTCGCCCGCGACCACCGGCTCGTCACCGGAGCGGCCGGGCTGGCGGCGGGCCTGGCCGCGGCGCTGCGCACCGGCCGCCCGCCGGGTGCGTATTCCACCGCCGACCCGGAGCCGGAGCCGGATCCGGACGGCCCCGCCGCCGTCCTCGCCGGGAGCTGCTCGACCATGACACTGCGGCAGATCGAGCACGCACGCGCGGTCATGCCGTCGCGCCGGCTGGACCCGCTGGAGCTGACCGACCCGGGCGAGCTCGACCGCGTGCGCGCCTGGGTGGACGCCCACGCCGGGGCGGGGCCGGTGCTCGTCTACGCCTCCCAAAGCCCCGAGGAGCGCCGCGCCGCCCAGGGACGCCTCGGCACCGCCGAGACGGCCCGCCTGGTGGAGCACGCGCTCGCCGAAACCGCCCGCCACCTCGTGGACAACGGAGTGCGGCGCCTGGTCGTCGCGGGAGGGGAGACGTCCGGGGCCATCGTCGGCGCCCTGGGCATCGACGCGGTCCGGGTCGGGCGCGAGGTCGACGCCGGCGTGCCGTGGACGACCGCGGCCGGTGGGCTCGCCCTGCTGCTCAAGTCCGGCAACTTCGGCGCCCCCGACCTGTTCACCCGCGCGCTTTCGGGGCGGCCATGACGCGGCAGGCGGCGGCCCGCGCCCTCACCGCCCTCGGCGCCTCCCTGTTCTCCCGGGGCTACACGCACGGCAGCACCGGCAACCTGAGCATCCGCCTGGGCGCGACGATCCTGACCACGCCGACCGGCTCCAACCTCGGGGCGCTGGACCCCGGCGGCCTGTCCGAGATCACCCTGGACGGCGAGCACGCGGGCGGCGCGCCACCCACCAAGGAGGCGTTCCTGCACGCGGCGATGTACCGCGCTCGGCCCGATGCCGAGGCGGTGGTCCACCTGCACTCCACCCACGCGGTGGCCGTCTCCTGCCTGGCCGACGTCGACCCCCGGGACGTCCTGCCGCCGCTGACCGCCTACTACGCCATGCGGGTCGGCACCCTGCCGCTGCTGCCCTACCACGCACCGGGCGACGCCGCCCTGGAACCGCTGGCCGAGCAGGCGGCACGCGGCCACCATGCGCTGCTCCTCGCCAACCACGGCCCCGTCGTCGCCGGCCCCGGTCTGGCGGCGGCCGCCGATGCCATGGAGGAGCTGGAGGCGACCGCGCGGCTCTTCCTGCTCCTGCGCGGCCAGGCCACCCGGCCGCTCAGCCCCGAGCAGGCGCACGCCCTCCGCAGGCGGTGAGCCGGCGGGCCCGGCCGCCGGGCAACGGCAGCCCATCCGTCCACGGCTCCGGGGCCTTCCGGCCCCGCAGCCCCGCCCCACTCCCACTCCCACTCCCAAGGAGCCTGCCCGCGTGATCACGCTCACCGTGTCCCTCCAGGTCGTCCCCGGCCACCGCGACGCGTTCCTCGCCGCCATCGAGGAGAACGCCGAACGCTCCTTCACCGACGAGCCCGGCTGCCGCTACTTCGACGTCGTCTGCGACCTGGACGACGACCACCACTTCGTCTTCCACGAGGCCTACGACGACGAGGCGGCTGTGGAGGCCCACCGCTCCGCGGCCCATTTCAAGGTCTGGCGCGCGGCCGCCGCCGAGCACGTCGTGCCGGGCAGCCAGGTCAACACACTCTCCCGCCGCCTCTTCCACCACTCCTGACGCGAAGGAGCGCCCACCGCGATGTGCACGCATCCCACACCGCCCAACCTGCTCATCCGCCCTGATGAGGTCGAGCGCTTCGACCGGGGCGGGGGCGTCGCCACCGTGCCCTATGTCGGAAAGTGGAACTCCGAGGCGGCCACCATCACGACCGGTCAGACCGTCTTCCAGCCCGGCACCGGGCTGCCGCTGCACAGCCACAACGTCGAGGAATCGGTCCTGATCCTCGAGGGCGAGGCGACCGCGGAGATCGACGGCGCGCTCTTCGACCTGGAGGCCGGCCAGGCCACGTGGGTCCCGGCCGGGGTTCCGCACCGCTTCGCCAACCGGGGCGAGGGCGTCATGCGGATCTACTGGGTCTACGGCGGCCGCGACGTGACCCGCACCATCACCGCGACGGGCGAGACCTTCGGCCACCTGTCCGAGCACGACAAGGGAGGGGCACCCACCCCATGACCACCGCCATCACGACCGTCAACCCCGCCACCGGCCGCCCCATCGCCACCTACGCGGGCTGGGACGCCGGCCGCATCGACGCCGCCGTCGACCGCGCCCACACCGCCGCCACCGCCTGGGCCCGTGTACCCGTCGCCGAGCGGGCGCGGCTGGCGGCCCGGCTCGCGGTCACCCTGCGCGAGCACAGCGGCCGCCTGGCCTCCCTCGCGGTGGAGGAGATGGGCAAGCCCCGCCGCCAAGCCGAAGGCGAAGTCGAGAAGTCGGCGCTGACCGCCGAGTACTACGCACGGCAGGGGCCGGGCATCCTCGCCGACGAGCAGGTGGAGGTCGGCGGAGCCGACGCCTGGGTCGCCTACGAACCCGCCGGGCTGGTGCTCGCGGTCATGCCGTGGAACTTCCCCGTCTGGCAGGTCATGCGCTTCGCCATACCCTCCCTGGTGGCCGGCAACGGCGTCCTGCTCAAGCACGCCGCCAACGTCACCGGCAGCGCCCTGGCCCTCCAGGACATCTTCACCGCCGCCGGGTTCCCCGAACACCTGGTCACCGCCCTGGTCGTCGCCGAGCCCGACGTGCCCGATGCGACGGCGCGGCTCATCGGCGACGACCGCATCGCCGCCGTCACCCTGACCGGCAGCAACCGCGCCGGCGCCGCCGTGGGCGCGGCGGCCGGGCGCGCAGCGAAGAAGTCCGTCCTGGAACTGGGCGGCTCGGATGCCTTCGTGGTCCTCGACGACGCCGACATCGAGGCGGCCGCGGCGGCCGCGGTCACCGCCCGGTTCGCCAACACCGGGCAGAGCTGCGTGTGCGCGAAGCGGTTCATCCTCAGCGCACCGATCGCCGAGGCCTTCACCTCGGCGTTCACGGCCGGCGTCGAAGCACTCCGCATGGGTGACCCCCGCCAGGAGGACACCCAGGTCGGTCCGCTGGCCCGCGAGGACCTGCGCACCGCGATCCACCGCCAGGTCACCGAGTCGGTCGTCGCGGGTGCGAAGCTCCTGACCGGAGGCGAACCTCTGCCCGGCGACGGCTACTTCTACCGCCCCACCGTCCTGGCCCACACCGCACCGGGCATGCCCGCGTTCGACGAGGAGACCTTCGGCCCCCTCGCCGCCCTCACCGTCGCCCGCGACGATGACGACGCCGTCCGTCTCGCCAACGCTACCCCCTACGGCCTCGGCCTGAGCGTCTGGACCGGCGACCGCGCACGCGGCCTCGCCCTGGCCCGCCGTATCACCAGCGGGGCCGCCTTCATCAACGCCATCGTCGCCTCCGACCCCCGCCTGCCCTTCGGCGGCACCAAACACAGCGGCCACGGCCGCGAACTCGCCGCAGCGGGCATCCGCGAGTTCACCAACACCCGCACCTACTGGATCGCCTGACCCGGCCGGGTGGTGCGTCGAGGGCGTGCCGCCGGACGGCCGATGAGCCCGTCCGGCTCGGTCGCGACCACGCGCGGAGCTCAGGTGATGGGCGACTCCCATGCGGCGCGCCACGTCGCCGAGCCGATCAGACCATCGACGCCGAGCCGCTTCTCCGCCTGAAACGCGCGCGCGACGCCGCGCGTCCGGGGACCGTAGCGGCCGTCCGCGGCGAGCGGCCATCCGCGTTCGCGCATGCGCGACTGCCAGTGCCGGAGGTCATCGCGGTGACCGTGGTAGCCCGAAACGCTCGCCGTGGGGCCGGAGCGCGGGCCGAAGTACCAACCGGTGGGCAGCGGGAACGCGGGCGCGCCGGTGTCACCACCGCCGGAGAAAGACGGTGCCGATTCGTTGGCGATCGAGCGGGCACGGGCGACGATCTCGTCGAGCTGAGCGACGATCCGCGGTCCGGGGCACGAAGTGTGCCCGCCCCATGCCGAGCCGCCCATACCGTGATGGCCGAGTCCGTGTCCGGTGGCGGAGTCCGCGCGCTGCAACGCGATTCCGTGAACCCGGTGGGCCCACGCGAGGATCTCGGCGCACCGGTCGAGCTGGTTGTCGGAGAGGCGGTCGTTCGTCGTGCCCTCGTTCTCGATCGAGATGCAATAGGGGTTGCCGCCGGCCTGTGCCCACGCGCGGTCGCGGGTGTCGACCCACTGGTACAAGGTGCCGCCCTTGCCGGTACCGAAATGGGACGACGCCCGGGCGCGTGACTGCCGGAACCACGAATCGGTGCCGGTGAGGGTGCCGGCCATGAGGTGCACGACGACGATCCGGGGCGAGATCCCGCCCGAGTTGTAGTTCACCGGGATCGGGCGCCAGATGGCGCCGGGCATACGTGCCATGGGCGGCCTCCAAGGATGGACGGGACGGGACACAGTGTGCAGGAAGAGAAAGAGGCGTTAAGGACCGCGGGTCGGATTCCGACGTGTCGGCGACGGCTCTTGTGCGCGGGTGCTCGACCGGGCGAAGCGGGCGGGGGTCTGGCCGTATTGCCGTTTGAAGGCGCGGATGAAATGGCTGCTGTCCGCGAAGTGCCAGCGGGCCGCGAGTTCGGAGACGCTCGGCCGGTCGAACGGTGCGGCCAGCTGGAGGCGGGCCTGTTCGAGTCGGCGGCGGCGGATGTAGGCCCCCACTGATTCCTCGGCCGCCGAGAACGCCCGGTGCAGCGTCCGTATCGAGATATTGAGTTCGCGGGCCAGCGACGACGGAGAAAGATCAGGGTCGTCCAAGCGGCCGTCGACGACGTCCTTCGCCGCCTGGGCCAGTGCCGTGGCCAGCCGCGGCTCCTTGTCGTCCACTTCCTGTCTCAGCACCCCCTTGACCAGCTCGATCAGGGCGTCGCGTGCGGCCTGCGCCCCGGCGGGGGTGAAGTCGTTCACGGACTCGGCGACCATTCCGGCGTGCGCCATGAGCACCCGCATCTCGGTCGAGACGGCGGCCCCGACGGTCGGCCGGTCGCCGGCCATCGGTCTGAGGACCGAGGCGGGCAGGATGAGCACCGTCGCCTTCGTGTGCGGCTCCACCTCGAATTGCGCCGGTGGTCCGTTGTGCCGGGCGATGAATCGCCCGGCCGGCACGGTGATCTCGCCGTCGTCGCGCGGTCCCGAGAAGCGCCAGGCTCCGCGCCGCAGTACGTGGATCAGCACCCGGTCGTCGCCGCGGTCACGGACCCCCTGGGTGCGGCCGGCGATCGACGCGCTGTGGAGGTCCGCGATCACCGTGTCACGCACCTTGGCGGCGTGCACGCCGACCCGGAATTCACCGGTGGCGCCCGTGTCGAAGGTCGGCAGCGGGAACGCCTCGCCGACCTGTGCGTCCCACCCGCGCCGGAAGGCGCCGAAGCCGTCCCGCCCCATGCCCGGATCCGTGACGTCCACGGCGAAGGTCCTGCGCGGACCGCCGGCCGCCGGTCCGGTGTTCGTTGTGCTGCCCACCGCTCGTCGATCCCACTTGTCATCTGTCGGCCGGCCCTGGTCCGGCACTGATGTTCCATCAGGACGGCACTGCGGGACAAGCGTACGCCGCACGGATCTTCCTAGGGTGAGATCCCCGCCAAGCGGAACGGAAGGAACACGACCACAATGACCGATGAGATGCCCGGCGCCGATAGCACTCGGAGCGATCCAGCGGCGGACGCCACCGCCGTCATGGACCTGCTCGTCGGCGGCGGCATTGCCCAGATCCTGCACGCGGTGGCCGCGTTGCACATCGCCGACCACCTCGCCGACGGTGCCCTGACGGCGGACGAGGTGGCCGAGCGCGCGGGCAGCCACGCACAGGCCACCTATCGCCTGCTGCGCGCGGCCTCCTCGCTCGGACTGCTGAGCTACGAGGGCGATCGCCGCTTCGGCCTCACCGGACGCGGCCGGCTGCTGCGTGACGGCGTTCCGGGCTCCCTGCGTTCTCTGGTCCTGGTCCAGACGGGCCACGCGCACTGGCGGCTGTGGGGGCATTTCCCCGAAGCGGTGCGCCACGGGGCCAGCCAGGCCAGGGAAGCGCTGGGCGCGGACGTCTTCGAGTATTTCGCGCGGCCGGAGAACGCCGAAGAGGCGGCGCTGTTCTCCAGCGCGATGGCCGACATGTCGGGCCTGGTCACGCAGGGCGCGGTGGCCGCGGTCGATACCACCGATGTCGCCACCGTGGTGGACGTCGGCGGCGCCGAAGGGCAGTTCGTCCTGGCACTCATGGCCGCCGAACCCCGGCTTCATGGGCAGGTCCTGGATCTCCCGCACGTCGTGGAGGGAGCGCGCCGGGAGGCCGGGAACCGCGGCCTGTCCGACCGCTTCTCCGCTGTCGCCGGCGACTTCTTCACCGAGGTCCCCGCTGCGGACCTCTACCTGTTGAAGACGGTCCTGCACGACTGGGACGACGAGCAGTGCACGGCCATCCTGCGCAACTGCCGATCGGCCGCGCACGACGGCGGGCGCGCGCTGGTGGTGGAGATGATCATCGGTGACATCGGCAAGCCCGACTTCGCCACCCTGTCGGACATGGGCATGCTGGCGATGACGAACGGCATGGAACGCGACCTGGACGAATTCGACGCGCTCTTCGCGGCCTCGGGATGGCGCCGCGACAAGACCTACCCCGTGGGAGGCGGCTACCACGGCATGGAACTCGTCGCCGTCTGACGACCCCGCGGCGAACCGGTACGCGCGGGTCGGTAGATGTGGCAGAGATCAGGCGTCGCCGCGGGGCGTGTAGAGCATGACCCAGTGATCTCGTTCCGGGTCGTGCAGGAGCTCGATGTCGAAGCTGACCGGGCCGTAGGTGGAGTGGTGCAGCTGTTTGGTCGCCGATCGCCACGCGATGACCTCGCCGCGTTCCCAGTAGTCGCGGAAGGTCGGGCTGGTCGCGGTGAGTTCCGCGAGCATGCCGCGGAGGTAGTCGTCGTTGGGATATCGGCTCAGCGCGGTGCGCAACTCGGCGGCTGCGACGCGCAGGAACCGGTCGGCGCCGTCGCCGAGCAAGCCGGTGAGGGCGGTGGTCGTGAAAGCCTGATAGGCGAGGTTGCGACCGAAGCGGCCGGTCACGTCGAAGGGTGGCAGCAGCTCGGCCGCGCGCTTGTTCCGGGCCAGGAGATCGAGCCGGCCGTCGTGCACGGTGACCGGCATCGTCTCGTCCAGACCCCGGAGCATGCGCATCAGCCCCGGGCGGACGACCGACTCGGGGGCGGGTAGCTCGGGCGGGGACTCGCCTCCCAGCCGGAACAGGTGGGCGCGCTCCGGCCCTGTCAGAGCGAAGCCTTGCGCCAGGGCTGTGAGGATCTCACGTGACGGTCGAGGAGCCTTGCCCTGTTCCAGACGCGTGTAGTACTCCACGGAGATCCCGGTGAGATCGGCTATCTCTTGCCGCCGAAGCCCCGCCACGCGCCGCCGGGAACTTCTCGGCTGCCCGTGCGAGCCTGGCGGGGTCATCGCTGCCCTGCGCTGCCGCAGGAAGTGCGCAAGGTCGCTCCGATCATTGCTCGCCATGGGCCCATCCTTCCCCACGTCGGAAACTCCTTTCCCCGTGGTGGCACTGGCAGTACTGGTTTCAGCGCGGCATTCCTGCCTGTCGCGGGGCCTTGCATCCTCGATGGTGTGCCGCTTTCCGCGGTACCAGAGCCATCGGAGGAAGTATGACCAGTACAGCGTGGACGTTCCCGATCCCGGCCGATCGAGTGGGGGAGTTCAGAAACCTGCTGGCCGAGCTGAACGAGAAGCACCTGGACGGCCTGGGCACCCGGGCCCGGGTCGTGGGCTACCACCAGGAACGCATGTGGCTACAGCCCAGCCAGGACGGCAGCGCGGAGCTCATCGTGTCTCTGGAGTTCGACGAGGGCATCGACCTGGCCACGTTCACCGAACGGCTCCTTGCGTACGAGTCGGACTTCACCCGGTGGTGGACGCCGCGCTTCGCGTCCTTCGGCATGCCACCGGCATTCGGTGAACCGCTCTTGTCCTGGGACGCCACGACCGCCGCCCTGGACGCGAAGGAGGAGCTGTCATGACCGGCCCCCGACCCGCCACCCGCTCGGCGCTGGAGACTGCGAAGGAGTTCATCCGGGCCGTCGAGGCGAAGGACATCGGCGCCGTCGAGGACACCCTGAGGGACGACGCCGAGCAGCTCTTCATGCACTCGAACGCGGTGACCACTGACCAGGGTGTCGCGGACATCATCGCCGGTCGTCGCAGGGGTTTCTGCGTCGCGGACGTGAGCGGCCGGGAGGAGGTGCTCGGGTACACGCGGGGCATCTTCGACAAGTTCGACCCGCTGTTCTGGCGCAACCACCGGTGGACCGTCAGCCCCGACGGCCGCGAGGTCTTCTTCCTCGGCACCGGTGAGATGGTCGTCGCCCGGACCGGCGCGCCCTACCGGAACACCTACCTCACTCGGTTCGACGTCATCGACGGCAAGATCGTGCGCATGGCCGAGTACGGCAACGTGATGCTGTACGCCCGGCTGGGCGTCCGCCCCAACCGCGCCGAGTTCCGGTCACTTCTCCGGGCCGTCGGACGCATGCTCTCGCCGACGCGGTCCTCTCGATCCGGTCGGTGACGGCGTCGGTTCGTTCCACCGGCGGTCTCAATCCGCTCTCACACGTACGTTCCCCCGGCCGCCGGTCGCGCGGTGGATGGTGCGCCGCACCGGCGACGTCGGGAGGTCGGCCACGGACCGGAGCCGGTGCTCGTAGGAGCCGTGCTCGGGGCCGTGCTCCGGGGCCGGGGCCGGATACGGGTCCGGCCGGTCGGGCGTGCCGGGGTGGGGGCTGCCGTCCATGAAGGCTTGGGCCACCGGGCAGCCGGGGATCACGGCGATGGCGTCGGCGGTCGGCGGGATGGCCTGGGCCCCGGTGGGGGCGTCGGAGGGGGCGGACGGGCCGGCGCCGGTCGTCGGGCCGGGGAGTCCTTGGCCGTTTTCGGACGATGGTGTGGACATGATGCTCCTTCGGGACGCGCGGCGGCGGAGCGGCTGGGTCAACCGGAGCGGCGCAGCGCCTCGGCCGCAACCCGGATCGCGGTGGCGCGGGACGCCTCGGCGAGCCTGCGCGGATCGACGGTGGTGGTGCGGGCCAGGTGCCGGTCGTGGCCCAGCCGGAACACCGCCGCTCCGCCGTCGCGCAGGACGTCGGCGGTTCCCGGGAAGTTGAAGGCCCGGTCCTCGTTCGAGGGCCGGTCGACGAACACGACGACGGTGCGCGCCAGGACCGAGTCGTCGCCGGCGGCGATCATCCGGTCGATCGCCCTGCCGATGCCGGCCGCGCCTTCTCGGGTGGCCGTGTCCACCAAGACGTGCGCGTGCGCGGCCGCCAGCGTCGCCGCGTCGAGCTCGGCCGGGGACTGTGGCCCGCGGTCGATCAGCGTCACGCCGAAGAAGCGGGTGAGCGGCAGGACCGTGTTCGGCAGCGTTTCGGGGGGCAGCGTGGCGCCCTCGGAGCCGCTTCCCGCCCCCGGTAGCAGCCAGACGCGATCGCGGGCGTGGGTCAGGTGGGACTCCACCTGCTCGAAGGAGTCGGCGTCGACCCGGCCCGCAGCGAGGTCGGCCAGGGACAGCTGCGGCCGCACGCCGAACCGCAGAGCGAGCGTGCGCCGGTCCGGGACGAGGTCGACGGCGAGTACCCGATCGTGCCGGTAGTGCGCGAACACCAGGGCGAGCAGCGTGGTGAGCACGCTGCCGTCGGCCTCACCTCGCGGGCTGCCCAGGACGATCCGGCGCCCGGTCGTGATCGGCCGCTGTAGCGCCTGCCCCGACTCGATCGTGGTCAGGACGTCGTCGGGGGGCCGGAGGGTGCGGATGACCGCGCGGCCGACCTGGCGCGTCAGCGAGTCGCCGCGCTCGCTCGCCGTGGCCACGCCGCCGGCGGCGGGTGGCTCCGGACGGTCATCCATTGCCGTTCCTCCCGGGGGTCGTGGGTCAGAAGGTGGTGAGGAGGCGTTCGTAGGTGCCGAACACCCCGAGCGCGACGGGGATCAGGGCGACGACCGCCACGGCCTCGACCCGGCTGGTGATCCGCCGCAGCCGGGCACGCACGAACTCCGGCGGCTCGGCCGCGAGCGCGACGATCGGGATCGCCAGGCCGGCGACGAGCAGGCCGAGCGCCGTCCAGAACGCCCAGGGCGCGTGGCCGGCACCGGCCAGCGCGGCGCTGACCAGGACCACCAGCGCCGCCGCGAGCAGTGTGGCCTTCTCGGCGATCAGCGGGTAGAAGCGCGACCGGCTGGCCAGCACGACCGCGAACAGCAGGGCGAGCCCGGCCGTCCAGCCGTTGAACCCCGCCGCCAGCACCAGCCCGGCGACCGCCGCGGCGAGCGCGACCGCGGCGGTGCCAACGGTCATGCTGCGGTGCGCGCTGAACAGGGAGGTCAGCACGTCGGTCCGGGTAACGGTCGCGCCCGCGCTGCGCTGGTCGTCCAGCGCGGTGAGGCCCGACAATGTGAGCGCGACCCGCAGGAGCACGCTGAGCAGGACCACGCACGCGATGACCGTTGCCGCCGCGATGTGGACCGCCGCCAGGCCGAGCACCGCGCCCACCGGCCACAGCAGGGCCAGCAGCAGCGCGATGCCGCCGCCCACCACCCCACCGCGGCCGAGGCCGGACGTGAGGCCCAGACCGGCCACGAGGAGCGCGGCGATGACCGCCAGCCCGTTCCAGCGCACCCATTCGGGCCAGTCGTAAAGGCCGGCCGCCAGCCACAGCGCAACGCAGCCGAGCGCGGCGCCGCCGATGGACAGCGCTGTGCCCAGGGATTCCCGCCGGGTCGGGCCGATGGCCGAGCCGGCGATGACGAGCAGCACGGCGACGGTCGCGTTCACCGCGACGGCGGTGCCACCTCCCAGGCCGGCCCACACCATCACGCCCAGCGCCGACCAGAGTGCGGTGGCGGCGCAGGTGGCCGTCCAGCGGGCCGCCACCGGTGTCCACCGCCCGCGATGGCCGTCGAGCGCGTCGCCCACCGCCTCGGGGACCTCGTGCACGATGGGCGCGGGCAGTGGGTCGTCGGCGCGGATGAGCCGGAGCACCGACCCGTCCGCGACACTGCGGCCGGCGAGGGTGGCGTCGCCCTCCAGGACGACCCCGGCCGCGGTGGCCAGGTGCAGCGGCTGTGCCGGGTCGGACACCGGATCGCCGAGCAGCTGGAGAACCTCGGGCAGCAGTGCGCCGACCGGCTCCTGGGCGGGCAGGACGGCGTCGACCCTGCGGCGTTCGCCGACGAGCGTCACCCGGCTCCAAGCGGTCATCGAGACCTTCCTATCGAATCTCGGCCCCGATCCCCGGCGGGGAGGCTGCCGATAGCGCGGCTATTGGGGGACATCCGCCACCTCGACCCGTTCGAGGTAGCCGTTGCTCAGCAGCCAGCGGATGCTCGGCAGCTGGGGCGGCTGGCTGAAACCGTTGGCGGTGACGCGGAACCGGACCCCGCCGCCCTCGCTGTCCGCGGTGGCCGGGGACACCGACGCCGACGCCTGGAACGGGTGGATGACGCGGTAGCGGTGGTAGGCCTCGGACCCACCCGCGCCGTCCGCCTCGGGGGCGTCCCTCACGTACTCGGGGAGCCCGCGCTGCGCGAACGGTGTCCCGTCGGGGAAGAGCAGCGATCCGCTCTCGGGGCCGAACGCGTCCACGATGTGCCCCGGCTCGAACGCCTGCTGGTAGGACCCGCCGCCCGTGCTCTCGGCGAGGCGCTCCTCGGCGGCGGCCACGAGTTCGGCGGTCTGCTCACCGGCGGTACCCTCCTCCTCGGCCGTCAGCGTCTCAGGGGCGGACTCCGTGGGCACCAGTTGCTGGTACATCCAGCGGGCCGCCTCGTCCACGCTGGCGAACTCGGCTCCGGTCCGGCCCTGGTCGAACTCGATGATGCCGATGGCGATCCGGTCGCCGTCGTCGGTGAGCAGGTAGTAGCTGGCGACACTGCCGGGCTCGGGGCGGGTGTCGTCGGGAAGGACGTAGAGGTCCTGGGGGACGCCCGCGTCGTCGAGTTCGTCGCGGAGCATGGGCAGGGTGACGTCGGCACCCACCCAGTCGGCCGGCAGCGGCGGGGCGGTGACGTTCGGCGGGGCCGACGCCTGACCCTGCTCGGTCTCCTGGTCGCGCAGCTGGGTCTGGAGGAAGGACCAGCCGACGGTTCCGGCGCACAGCACCGCCGAGACGCACAGGCCGACGACGACCCGCGTGATGTTCTCGTCCAGCCGCCTGCGGGTGCGCTGCGCGCCGAAGAGCGTCGCCTCGCGGAGCCGCTGACGGCGGACGGCGACCGACTCCAGCAGCTGGCTGTCGTAGTCGCGCGCCATCGAGGGCCCTTCGTGTTGTGGGTGGTGCGGGGGGATGCGCAGAGCGCGCCACGGGAAGGACGCCGGTGGGCCGGCGTGCCCTTCCCGAGGTCCGGGGGTGTGGCGGGGCCGGCCTAGATGGCCTGCACCGCCGAGGCCGCCCGGCTCAGCGACTGCTGTGCGGTGCCGTCGTTGCTCTCCAGCGTCTGCCGCACCAACCGGATGATCTCACGCACTTCGTTCGCGGCGTTGTGCCACTTGAGTTCCTTGGCGCTGTACTCGTCGGACACGCCGGTGGCCTCGAAGTCGGCCATGGCGTTGCTGACGTCCACGTCGCGGCTGCCGATGATGGCCTCAAGCTGGCCGATGATGGCGTGGATGTTGGCCTGTGCCTCTTCCGAGGCACCGATGTCGTAGCTGTTGCGTCCCTCGCTCATCGGGCTCCCTCCTGCCGGTCGAGTGGTCGGGCCGTCAGGCCGTGCGGAACTTGGCGGCGTCGAAGTTGGCCGCGCCCATGTTCTGCCGGGCGTCCTCCGCCATGGTCTGGTTGCCGGAGGAGAAGGCGGTCTGCATACCGCGCTGCCCCTCGTTGATCGATCCGAGCCCCGCGTTCAGGTCGGCGGTGATCTGCTCGGAGCTGGCCTTGAACGAGTCGAAGGCCGCCTTGCCGGCACCGTTGAACTTGCCCGCCAGCGGCTCTGCGGCCGCGATCAGCTGCTGGATGAGCGTGCCCAGGTCCTGAGTGGAGTCCGAGGTGTTGCCGGCCAGGGTGGTCAGGGTCTGATCGCCGTAGTCCCATCGAGACATGTGTTCACCTGTTCCTCGGTCGCGGTGCGGTCGTCCGCTCCCTCGCTAGAACGGACGGACGACGCATGCCGCCGGTTCCCCCGAAATTCGATCACGACCGCGCCAATGCGACCGTTCATGTTCAGTCAGGTAAAGGACAATTTATAATACAGGGAATGGGAGGGTTGATCGCGTGCTTTCCGGGCGCGATGTGGGGGACGGGGGTTGGACGTGAAGTTCGAACTGGTCGAACCCGAGGACTGGGACGACACCACCGAAAACGCCGAAGACGCTGCCGAGGCCAACGGAAACGCTGATCCGGTGGGCGCGGACGAGTCGGAACCGCAGGATCCGCACGCCCGGCTGCGGGCGTCCACGGCGCGCTTGCGCACCCGGGTGCGAGACGACGTCGCCGATCTGAGCGTCGGCATCGGCCGGTTGATGGCCCGCGTTTCCCAGCTGGATCCGGAATTGGCCGATTCCGGCCATGCGCCGGCCACCAGCCCGCCCACGAATTTCCGCGCCGAACGGTTCGGAACCAACGGGTGGCGACGCGACTCCAATTGACAGGCGGGAGTTCCACATCGGTCTGCCGCGCTGAGTGGAAGGGACGGCTTCACATGTCCGGATGGGACATCGACGCACCGGCGGTGGGCACCGTGATGACGACCGTCGGTGGCTACGTCCAGGGCGACGACGGCACGGGTGGCCTGGTCGGCAAGATCCAGACGTTCTCCGGCAACGTCGACAACGCGGCGACGCAGGCGGCCAGCGGTCCCATCTCCACGGCGCTGGGCGAGTTCGTCGGGGAGTACGCCGACAAGTTGACGAACATGGTGCTCAAGAGCGCCAGCGCAGTCACGGGTTGCACCGAGGCCACAACGGCCTACCTGGACGGAGACCTGGAAATGGCCGCGACCGCCCAGGAGGGCGCGGGGCGGGTCCCGGAGTAGCCGGCCGCGAGGGCGCCTGATCTTCCGGGCACCTCATCGCCATTTCCGCATGCGGCATCGCTGCGAGAACGCTGTTCTCGCGATCCATCTTCATGACACCGACGAGCGGGGGCGGGGGAAGGTCTCGCTGCTCGACAGCTGAATACGAGGGGTGGCGGCGTTGAGTGACGGCGTGATCGATCCGGGGGCGATCCCCATCCCGCCCGTGGACCCGGACGAGGTGGAGGCCGCGGGACGGGATCTGAAGGGCGACGGCGAGGGCATCGCCCAGGCCGGTCAGGACATCAAGTCCGCGTGGAGCGGTCTCGAGGGCATCTACATCGCTCCTGAGGACGACATCCTGCTGGCTGCGGTCGACCCCGTGGCGACCGCCGGCGACGAGGTCGGGGCGGCGACCGAGACGGTGGGGGAGGCGCTGATCGACTTCGCCGAGGAGATCCGGCCGATCCTGGCCCGGCTGCGGACGCTGAAGTCGGACGCGCAGTCCTTCGTCGAGGGCATCGACGGCGACGACGACTGGCGGGAGGACGAGGACAAGGTCAACGAGCACAACGGGTTGAACAATGACGTGCTCGCAGCGGTGAACGACTATCAGGCGGCGGAGCGCACCTGCGCCAACGCGATCACCGCGATCTTCGGCGGGACCACGTTCGTCGCGCTGGACCCCAACGGGGAGACCCTGGTACGGGAGGGGCAGGAGGCCTACGGCTTCACCGAGGCGCCGCAGGACGTCGAGACGCCGTGGGCCACGCCGCAGGAGTACGACGCCCCGTGGTACGAGGACGTCTGGAACGGGGTCGCCGACTTCGGGATCGGGATCGCCGAGGACCTCGGTGGCCTGGTCGGGCTCTACGGTGAGAACGGCTGGGGGGTCAGCTCCTGGAGCGAGTGGGGCGACAACCTCGCCGCCAACTACACCGGCATCCTGGAGGGCCTCGGAACGCTCACCGGGCTCTACGGTGAGAACGGCTGGGGCGTCAGCTCCTTCGGTGAGTGGTGGGGCAATTTCTCCACCGGCTGGACCGAGTTCGCGCACGCCTTCGTCCCCTGGCGTGAGTGGGGAGACCGGCCCGGCTACGTCATCACCCAGAGCGTCCTCAACATCGGCAGCATCTTCATTGGCGGCGCGGGACTCGTGCGGGGCGTCATCCGCGGCGGCCGACGCGCCGCCGATGGTGCCGACGCGGACGTGGACGTGGACGCCCCCGACGCGCCGACACGGGTGGACGCGAGCGACGTGTCGATCGGGCGCAGCGCCGACGAGCTGCCGTCCACCCAGGATCTCAACGATGCGCTGGATGGCCTGGACATCGAACAGAACCGCCTCGACGGCCTGGACGGTGCGCTGGACGACGCCGACCGCCTGGCGGAACGCGAGCCGGCCCCGATCGGCGGCGGGGAGACCCCTGACGGCGATGGGCCGGAGAGCCCGGCACCCTCAGGGAGGGACGACAGCCCGGCGGACCCGGGCCCCTCGGACGACGGCGGGGGCCCCGACTCGCCGGACAACGATCCAGCGGACACCACGACTCCGGACGGCACAGACGGAGATCCTGGGGGAGAGGGAACCGGCGACAGGTCCCCCGACAGCTCCCCGGACCCGGAGTCGCCCGGCGACAATGGCGACGGAAATCCCGCCGACGACGGACCGGACCCCCGCGACGACACCGACCAGCAGGACGACGACAACCGTCCCCCCGACGCCGACGAGACGCCGGACCGGCCGCAGGACCGCCAGGACACCGATACCGATACCGACGAAACGGGGGACCGACCGTCCGACTCGGATTCGGGTGATGGCTCCGACACCAACAACAGCAGTCAGGACGATCGGCCCCCGCGGCCTCGCCCGGGCGGCAGTGATGGGCTCGATGTCGACCCCCGCGATTATGAGCGGCCGGAGTACGCCGACATGGACAGCGACGCCCCGGACGGCGACGCTCCGGACAATGACCCCGCCGACAGTCCCGACGGCGGTTCCGACTCGGGCCGCCCTGACGGCCCGGTGGGCGAGATCGAGCGTGGCTACTACGACGATCAGGGGCGTTTCGTCCGTGACGGCTTCCGGGATGCCACCGGACGCTACTTCGACAGCGACGGAAATGTCTTCGCCGAGGAGCCGCAGTCGCGTCAGGCCGCCAATGACTATGCGACAATCCGGGAAATGGATGGTGACACTCAGCGCATCTCCGACAACACGGGGATCGACAGGCGCCTGCTCGATCGAATAAAGGACCATCTCTTCTATGAAGAGCACGATGTCGCTCGCGGTCCGAATGATTCGGTCACAGGGCGGTTCTCGCCGATGACCCACATCGGCGACCTTTGGCTCAAGGCGGAACGCGGAGAGCTGTCCCCCAGGGAAGCCGAGCAGTTCCGCCGCCTCATCATGCACGAAGGGGTGGAGAGTGCGCTGATGGACGAGGGGGTGCCGTTCCGGCTGACGGATCCCGGATACTATGACGAGTATGATTACCCGGCGGTCAGTCCGGAGTTTCGAGGGGCGCATGATCTGGCTCCGGGAGAGAACGGGGACCCGTTCGCGATCTACGAAAAAATGGGGATCGAGAGGCCGGATTTCGAATTCGATCCTGACCTGTCCAACCTCGACGATCTCGTCGAATATATTATTGGGGAAATGTAGAAATGACCGGTACGACCAAGGAGCTCGCCGACCGGATTCTGGCCTTCGACCTGTCCACGGGCGGGCGGAGGCGGAAGTCCCCGGTGGTGTTGATGCGCGAGTATCTGCGGCGGAGGGCATGGTGGGCGCGCGAGGTGGACGGGGCGGGATGGCCGTTCGGTGATCTCGCCGCGGCGATCGATCCCGCCGTGCGGGCGGACGCCGATCTGGTCCACCGGGTCCGGGAGAGTTTCCCCTACTCGGTCTTTCCGATGGTGCTGGACACCTGTGAGTGGGCGCTGCACTTCCGTGCTCTCCAGGAGTCCGGCGCCGAACTCCCCGAGCTACCCGATCCGTTCGAACCGCTGCTGCTCATGTACGAGCGCGGCGACGGGTTCGGGATGTCCCAGCCGTCCCTCATCGAAGTGGCGGGAACCGGGGTCCGCAGGGGAAAGCTTGCCGACCACCTCGATCCAGAACCCCGCGCCCCCATGGACCCCGCCGAACTCGACGCTCTGGACGCCCCCAAGGAGTGACCGCGTCCCGGACTCAGCTCTACCCCGACACTCCAGAGGAGGACGATGGGGAGATCACCTTCGGCGGCGGCCGCGGAGGTGGCGGCGGAGTCTTTTGCGGGTTCGGGGTTCGGAGAGGGGCGACAGGTCTCCGGTGTGCCACCAGAAGGCCTCCGTGCTGCACGGTGCGTCGGCATCGGCGTGCAGGGTGGCGACGGTCCTGGTGAACGCCGGGATCACGTCGGGTGCCGGCCGCGATCGGATCGGGTACAGCAGGAGGGTGTCGTAGCTCGGCACGCCCACCAGTGCGCCCGAAGGCGGCGGTTCGGGGAGCAGGCGGTCCAGTTCGGTGAGGAGTGCGGACACGTACGGGCTGCCGGGCTTGCGGAAGACCAGCGCAGAGTCGTTCGGGGACAGCGGCCGGATCTCCGGGGTGATGCCGGCGAGTTCGCGCTCGTGGGTGTGGGCCAGGGCGGAGCCGAGGTCCCGGAGTTGCAGCAGGTCGGCGCGGGTTTTTGTCAGCGGTGCCCCGTATTTCGGATGGTCGATGACGATCAATGCGTCGAAATACCGGCCGGCCGGAACGCACACCAGGCCGTTTCGCCGGTCGGGCGGCATCGTCGGGACGAGTTTCACGCGCAGCAGTTCGCGAACGTCGCCGAGGAGTTCGATCTCGGCGACCGCGAGCGCGGCGCGGTCGGCGGTCTCCCGTAGCCATTCGTCGACCAGAATCGGCCATCGGTGGCGCGGCGCGGCCGCGCAGCGCTCCAGGACCTCCCATGTCGAGGCGGACAGCTCCGTCCACCCGAAGGGCACCACCACCCGCGCGAGAGGGCGGTCGAACCCGGCGTCCGGCACGGTCACCGGTATCAGGTCCTCGATGAGGGCGTGCACGTCCCCCGCGATGGCGAGTGCGTCGGAAGTCAGGGGCCCGCTCCGATCGGTCGTATTCGCTCCGCTGCCTGTGAATTGGGAAGCCGCCGCCGGGGAGATCCCTTATAGAATAGGGCG
This sequence comes from Nocardiopsis sediminis, assembly GCF_042650565.1. Lineage (NCBI taxonomy): Bacteria > Bacillati > Actinomycetota > Actinomycetes > Streptosporangiales > Nocardiopsidaceae > Nocardiopsis > Nocardiopsis sediminis. The sequence continues at coordinate 231,865 of NZ_JBHSBH010000007.1, read as the reverse complement.
ATCCGCTTCGAACGGTTCCAATCCCCCCATTATCTGCGCCATCCCATTTGAGGAGCAGGCTGGTGACGACCCGGATAGTGCATCGGCCGGCCAGGACGATGTATCCGCCCGAGCAACACGATCCCCACCAGGTCGAGGCGCCCCCCACGCTGCCGGACGGCAACCCCCAGGGGAACCAGCTGCTGTCCCTGCTGCCCATGGTCGGCATGGCGGCGTCGCTGACCATCATGATGGTCATGCGCAACCCGGCGTTCATGGTGCTGGGCGCGGTCGTCCTCGTCGTGGCGCTGCTCGGCGGAGCCGCGATGCTGTTCTCCCGCCGCGGCCAGGCCGCCCGGCAGCGCCGCAACCAGCGGGAGCTGTACCTGGAATACCTGGAGGAACTCCGGGAGGAGCTCAGCGGCTGGGAGCGCGATGCGCGTTCGGCGGCCCGCCTGCTGGATCCGCCGCCCGAGGCGCTGTACGACATCCTGCGCGACCCCACGCGCCTGTGGGAGCGCCGCCGCCGCGACCCCGACTTCCTGCGGGTGCGCATCGGCACCGGGGTCATGCCCGGGCGGCCGCTCCAGCTGGCCGAGAAGGGCACCGCGCTCACCCCGACCGACCCTTTCATGCTCTCCGAGGCGCACTCCGTGATCCGGCGCTTCGAGACGGTGCCGGAGATGCCGCTCACCGTGCCCCTGGACATGGCCGGCAATGTCAGCGTGGTCGGCGACCGCGCCGACGTGCTGCGCGTGGTTCGGGCGCTGGTCACCCAGCTCAGCGCATTCCACGCTCCTGAGGACGTCGCGCTCGCCGTGATGCACCCGGGCCGCCGGTCCGCCGACTGGGAGTGGGTGAAGTGGCTGCCCCAGGTGCTCGACCCGCAGCGGCGCGACGGCGGGGTGAACGCCCGGCTCATCGCCCCGACCCCGGCGAAGCTGGGCGCACTGCTCGCCGACGAACTGCGCTCCCGTACCGATTTCGCCGCCGAGGTCCGGCGCGGCATGGGCAAGCGCGAGGCCTACCGGATGATGCGCCGCCTGGTCGTCATCCACGACACGCACGGCGATGTCGCAGGTGAACTCGTCCGCCCGGACGACGCGGTCGCACCGGCCGACCTCGGTGCCACGGTGATCCACCTGGTGGCCGACCAGGTCCAGGAGCCCGGCGAGGTCAGCCTCCGGCTGACGGTCTCGGGGGACCAGGTCGAGGTGCAGGACCTGCGGCCGGGCGCCGCGCCCACACTGACCGGCACGGTCGACGACGTCCCCGCGGCGACGGTCACGGGCCTGGCCGCGATGGTGACCCCGTTGCGGCTGTCACGGGAGTCCGTCGAGGAGACCGCCGCCGAGGGCGGCAGCGTCGACTTCCCGACCATGATGGGCGTGGCCGACCCCGGCGAGATCGACGTCGAGCGACAGTGGGCGCCCCGGAGCGAGCGCGCCTTCCTGCGGGTGCCCATCGGCGCCGACGACATGGGCCGTCCGGTCATCCTCGACCTCAAGGAGGCCGCCCAGCTCGGCATGGGACCCCACGGGTTGTGCGTGGGGGCCACCGGCTCCGGCAAGAGCGAGATGCTGCGGACCCTCGTGATCGCGCTCGCCGCCGGTCACTCACCCGATCGCGTCAGCATGGTGCTGGTCGACTACAAGGGGGGCGCGACGTTCGCGCCCTTCGAGGAGCTGCCGCACGTCGCCGGGGTCATCACCAACCTGGAGGACGACGCCGCGCTGATCGAGCGGGTCTACGCCAGCCTCTCCGGCGAGGTGCAGCGCCGCCAGCAGGTGCTGCGCGACGCGGGCAACATCGCCAACATCGGTGACTACACCTTCCGGCGGACCCAGAACCCGGACCTGCCGCCGCTGCCGCACCTGCTGGTGATCATCGACGAGTTCGGTGAACTGCTCACCGCGCGCCCGGACTTCATCGAGCTCTTCCTGTCCATCGGCCGGATCGGCCGCAGCATCGGCGTGCACCTCCTGCTGTCCAGCCAGCGGATCGAGGGCGGCAAGCTGCGCGGGCTCGACACCTACCTCTCCTACCGGCTGGGGCTGCGCACCTTCTCAGAGGAGGAGAGCCGCACGGTGCTGGACAGCCCGGACGCCTTCCACCTGCCGGCGCTGCCCGGATTCGGCTACCTCAAGGTCGATACCACCGTCTACCAGCGGTTCAAGGCCGGCTACGTCTCCGGCGCCTACCGGGGGCCCGTCTCGGCCGACGAAGAGGAGCCGCCGGAGCGCCTGCCGGTCCGCGGCTACCCCGCGTACAACACCGCCGGCTCGGCCGACACCGCGGCCGCCGCACCCGAGGACGACCCCGCGCTGCCCGAGCGCACGATGGGGCCGACCCTGCTGGACGTGATGGTCGGGCAGCTGGCCCAGCACGGCGAGCGCACCCGCAACATCTGGCTGCCGCCGCTGCCGTCGGCCACCACGCTGGACCTGGTCGCCGGACCCCTCCAGGTCACCGGCGAGGCGATGCGGCTGCCCGCCGGCCCGAGCCCGCTCCAGGTGCCGGTCGGCCTGCTCGACGACGCCGCGAAGCAGTGGCAGGGCCTGTGGAACCTCGACCTCACGGCCTCGGGCGGCCACTTCGCGATCATCGGCGGCCCCCAGACCGGCAAGACCACCCTGCTGCGCACCCTGGTGCTGTCCCTCGCCCTCACCCACACCCCGAGCCAGGTGGCGGTCTACGCGCTCGACCTGGTCGGCGGCGGCCTCCAGGCGCTGTCCGACCTCCCGCACGTCGGCGGGGTCGCGGGCCGGACCGACGCCGAGCGGGTCCGGCGCACGGTCGAGGAGGTGCGGGACATGCTCGACCACCGCCAGCAGGTGTTCCGCGACCGCGGCATCGACTCCGTCCAGCAGCTGCGGCGGATGCACGCCCGCGGAGAGATCCCCGAGCTGCCCTGCGCCGACGTCGTGCTGTGCGTCGACGGATTCGGCGCCATCCGCAAGGACTTCGAGCAGGTCGACGACATGGTCTCCGACCTCCTCCAGCGCGGCGGCGGGTACGGCGTCCACGTCGTGGCCGCCATGCTGCGCTGGAACGACGTCCGCATGGCCATGCAGTCCAACTTCGGGCAGAGGGTCGAGCTGCGGCTCAACGACCCGTCGGACTCCTCGGTCGACCGCAAGCTCGCCGAGACCATCAGCGCCGACGTTCCCGGCCGGGCGCTCACCGACCGCAAGCTGTTCGGCCAGGTGGCGCTGCCCCGGGTCGACTCGCTTGCCGAGGTCGAGAACCTCGCCGAGGTCGTCGAGAAGACCGCCCGCGCGGTGAGCAGCGTCTGGCGCGGCCCGGTGGCGCCGCCGGTGCGGGTACTGCCCTACCGGCTGCCCGCCCGCACCCTCCCGGGCCCGGACCGCGAGGCCCGGCTGGTGCCGCTCGGCGTGGACGAACGCGCACTCGACCCGGTGCTGCTCGACCTGTTCGACCGCGACCAGAACCTGCTCGTGCTGGGCGACGGCGAGTGCGGCAAGACGAATCTGCTGCGGCTGGTCGCCAAGGGGCTGATCAGCCGGTATTCGCCGCAGGAGGTCGTGTTCGCCGTGATGGATCCGCGCCGGACCCTGCACGGGTTGATCCCGGAGCCCTATCTCGGCGGGTACGCCAGCAACTCGCGGGTCTGCGCGGGACTGGCGAATGGCGTGGCCAAGGAGCTGGCCGACCGTATGCCCGACGAGGCCGACCCTGAGAAGGCCGAGGCCGGAGCGTTGAACGGGCCGCGCATCGTCGTGCTCGTCGACGACTACGACGTCCTCACCTCCGCCGGGCAGAAGCCGCTGACGCCGTTCGTCCCCTTCGTGCCCAACGGCCGCGACATCGGGCTGCACTTCGTCGTGACCCGCCGGGTCGCCGGAGCCGCCCGCGGGGTGTACGACCCGCTCGTTCAGGCCATGCGTGAGATCGGCACCAGTGCGGTGCTCATGTCCGGCGACCGGAGCGAGGGCCAGCTGTTCCCGCGGGTGTACGCCAACGCCCAGCCGGCCGGCCGGGGCCGGTGGATCCGGCGGGGCGAGTCCCCGCGACTCATGCAGACCGGCCTGGTGGACGACACGGAGGAGAACGAGTGACCTACGACGTGGTCGCGCTGGTCCGACAGCCCCCGGACGTGCGCGGGCTGGTCGACGCGATGGTGCGCGCCGGAGCCGACCTGAAGGTCCGCGGCGGCGGCGACGGCGCGGTGATCCAGCTCTGCGATGCTCGCGGCCGGCCGCTGCTCGGCATCGAGGCGGCGCAGCGCGTCGAGGCCGCCGGCGAGGTGGAACGGCTGCTCGGGGCCGAGACCGCGGCGCGTATGCCCGACCCGTGCTGGTGGGTGGAGGCCCGGGCGGCGGACACCGATGCCGATACGGTGGCGCTCGCGCACCGCTTCGCCGACGGCCTGGTCGACCGGCTCGGCGGAACGGTCTGGTCGGGCGGTGCCGGGCTGCACGGGCGCCCGGTCGAGGGACACGGCACCGTGACACCGGCGCCGCCGGCCAAGCCGGTGAACGGCCACCCGGCGATCGACGCCATGACCGTCAAGGCGGCGGTCGCCGTCCAGGACCGGCCGGTGGTCCCCCTCACGACGTGGCTGGCGGACGCGGTCGTGGCCTGCGAGCGGAGCGGGCGGGGCCTCCAAGTGCGCACCGCGGCGGAATCGCGCGTCACCCTGCCGCTGCGGGCCCTGCTGAACAGGTCTGAGGCGCGCTGGGTGGTCGAGGAGCCCGACGGCGGCGGACACTACGACGGCTTCTCCGGTGTGCCGCTGGTGTGGGACGACACCGCGGGGTATGTCATCGCCGCCGACGCCGCCACCGCCGGGCCCTCGCGCACCTTCCTGGACGCGCCGCCGGACCCGGGCAGCCAGCTCCTGGTCGATCTGCGGCTCCTGCACCCGGCGGCCGCCGACCTCGTCATCGGCGGAGCGGTCGAGACGATCGGCACGGCACTCACCGGGACCGGCCCCGCCGGGTGGGGCGTGAGCGAGCCGGCCCTGTCGGCGTGGAACCCGGTCACGGTGACCGAGCTGTGCCGCCGCCGCGCGCCGCAGGCGACGCTGTCGGTGTTCGCCGGACCCGGCGGCTCGACCCGGGGTTTCGTCGGCACCCATCGCGTGTCTCGCGTGACCTCCGGGGTCAAGGAGACGATCACGGCGGCGATCGGCTACCGCGACGGAGAGGAGCCGCCGATCGGGGCGCTCCAGGACCTCGCACGGGGGTTCGCCGATCGCGGCAGCCTCCTGACCATGACCGTCCAGCGCGTCGCCGGCCGGCCCGACCTCACCTACACGCCGCACTGGTACGGCATCCCCACCCCGGTGGGCATCGCGGTCGGTGGCCGTGGCGTGGCCGAAATCGGGCTCTCGGCGGCGCTCGCCGCACCGGTCGAGGGGCACACCCTGGGGCGCGAGAACGCGCCGTCGGTCTGGTACCCGCTGGGCGACGGCACCGAGCCGGACGCTTCGGCGCGGTTCGCAGCGCTCATGGCCCACTTGAGCCCGGAGGGCTCGCCGCGGGCGGGGTGATGGCGATGTGAGGGCGATCGTGCCACCGTCTTCACAGCACGGCTGTCCGGATTCGGCCAGCAGACTCCCCCTCATAGGTGCCCGGAACCGTGCCGAGAATGTGCGACGACACCCGCCGGGTAGCAGGGCGAGAACGACACCTGAGCACCCCGCCGGTCGCACACATACGCGCTGACCAGTGGTTATCTGCGGAATACCGGAGACCGGCCGCCATGGCCGGCCTATGGCACTGGCATGACGGGGACGATTTACAGCATTCCGGCAGTGAGAAGATCTCTCTTTCGGTCGAAATGCCGATCACGGATTGCCCGGACCCGTCCGCCATAATGACGTCTGGAACCCTTCGCCGGTCCGGGAAACCCTGCGTGGCACCGGACCGCCGAACGCAACGACCGCGCATGGCGCGGCGGCAGTGACAAGTGAATGCCGGAGCGCTTAGGGGCGGCGTTGAGCGACGAATACGTGATCAAGCCCGACGAGATCATCATTCCCGAACTGAACGCCTGCGAGCTGCAAACGGCCGCGAGCGCCCTGCGGAACGACGGCACCGGGATCGCCCAGACCGGAAACGACATCAAGAGCGCGTGGGAGGGCCTGTACGGCATTTATGTCGCGCCTGAGGCCGACATCCTGCTCGCGGCGGTCAACCCGGTGGCCACGGCCGGCGACGACTTCAAGAACGGCGTATCCACCGTCGCCGACGCGCTGGACGAATTCGCCGAGGAGGCCGGCCCGATCCAGACCCGGCTGCGCGAGCTCAAGTCCGAGGCGGTCGCGTTCAAAGCGCACATCGACGCCAACGACGACTGGCGTGAGGACGAGGACAAGGTCAACGAGTTCAACGACCTCAACGACGAGATCTTCGCCAAACTCAACGCCTACATGGCGGCCGAGCGCACCTGTGCCAACAAGATCACCGCGATCTTCGGCGGGACAACATTCGTCGCCGGCGAGTACGGCCAGGAACCGAACCCGCGCGAGGGCCAGGAAGTCTACGGCTACACCTCCGTGCCGGAGGGCGTGCAGACGCCGTGGGCCACACCCCAAGAGCACAACGCCCCGTGGTGGGAGGACGTCGGCATGGGCGCCTGGGACTTCGTCTCCGCGCCTTTCCTCGACGCGGCCTCCATGGTCGGGCTGTACACCGAAGAAGGCGGCTGGTTCAACGGCAACCCCATCGACAACGCCGCGCAGTACTGGGGCGACACCTGGGAAGGCGTGAAGGCACTCGTCGGCGTCCACGGGGGAAGCAACGCCTTGGCCGCGTGGACGGAGGTCGCGCACTCGATCGTTCCGTGGCGCGAGTGGGACGATCGGCCGGGCTACGTGATCACCCAGGGCGTCCTCAACATCGGCACCACCATCGCAGGCGTCGTCCTGACCGCGACCGGTGTCGGCGCCGTGGCCGGCGTCCCGATCCTGGCCACCCGGATCTCCGCCGGGATGCGAGGGCTGCGAGCGGTCAACAACGTCGACCTGCCCGACGCACCGAACGCACCCGACGCTCCGGACCTGCCGACCCGCAGAGGCGATCTCGACATCGACCAGGGCCCCACCCGACCCGGTCCCGACGGCGCGTCTCCGGATGCGGAACTCGACACCGCGCTCGACGGCCTGGACGTTCCGCAGAACCAGCTCGACGGCCTGGACGACGCCATGGACGACGCCGCCCGCCTGAGCGAACTCCCCGACACCCCCGCCCAGCCGGACGCACCGGACACCACCCCGTCCGAGCCCGGCCCGCCCGACGCGGAGGCGCCCCGCGACCCTGTCGACACCGATACCGACGCCGACGCCGGACCCGACAACGAAACCACGACCCCGGACCGCCCGGCCGACCGCGACGGCGCGGAACCGGACCAGACCACCCGCGACGCCGACCCCGACGCCGAGGCGTCCGACCCCATCGACAACCCGGAGAACCTGCCGACCACACGGGAGATCCAGGAGTACATCCAGCGCTTCCGCGAGGACCTGGACCTCGCAGAGGCCCACCCCGAGGGCATCATCGGCGAGCTCAACGACCGCCAGCGGGAACTGGTCAACGCGGGCGTGCCGGAAGGGCGCGCGGAGATGCCGATCGGGGACCGGCCCGGCGGTGGATCGTCGCCCGACCTGTCGCCGTCGGCACGACTGGACACCCCGTCCGGTGGCGGCCCAGATTTGCCGTCGACGGACCGGGGCGGCACAGGGACCATCGACGCGCCCAGCAGTGGCGGCGGGCCGGACCTGCCACCGGGCGGCCGAGGGGACGGACCGAGTGGCCTCCCCGAGGATGACGGAGGACCGTCGGACCGCGGTGGTGACCGTCCGACTGAGCCCTTTCCGGCGCCCGACGGATACGAATGGTACTTGCGAGATGGTCGCTGGTACATCAGACGCGAGAACATTGAAGACGGCCTGCCGCCACGCTGGTACGACGAGGAAACCAACAGGCTCATGCCCGGAGAGGAGAGGCCCCCACCGGCGCGATTCAACACCACCAATCGAGAGACCGCTTTCGACCAACTTGACGGAAGCAATCCGAACAGTTCACTCGGCGGCTTCGTCAAGGCGTTGCAGAAGCTGGGGCTCATTGAGGACAGCCGTTACCCACGCGAAATTATCGATACGATGCCGAACCCGGATGGTCAAACGCACAATAACGTTCGCCATAGAATCAAGGACGCGTTCCGACAGCAGCTGTTTGACCATCTCACCGACGAGAACCGAATTCAGTCGACCCAGGATTTCGCGGATCGCATCCCTGACAACCCCACACCCGAGGACGTACGGAATACCATACGCGCCGTGAGCCAGCGAGAGATGCTTGAGATCAGCAATCTCCTCGACAGTTCCGACCGAGGCAGGCTCGGCGAGGTCTGGTACGAGAGAATGTACGTCCCGGGCGGACACACTCAGGTCACTATCGACCCGAGCGATCTCCAGCACCGCAGCCTCGGGCTCACAGGGGAACGTCACATCGATATCGTTGAGGTCACGAACACCAGGGGGGTAGCGGCCGGCAGAGTCATCGAGATAAAGAACGTCACAACAAGACTAGGTGATCGAGAAGAGAGCCAGATCAGAGATCTCCTCAAGATTCCTGGGAATGAAATCAATGTCCCAGAAAGAGCGGAGCCACTCCCCATCAGGAATGCCAGGGTCGTGTTCCCGGATCCAAGAGGAACTCTAAGAAATGCGACATTCCTGGCGGATTTTCTGGAAGAGAACAGAGGCTCTCCCATTGAGATCGAAATATACGACAGCGAAGGCCAAAGGCGGACGCTGAGAGCGAACCAGGCGTCCATCGATTTCCTTCGAGACAGATCTGCTTTGAAGGAGTGGCTCGGCCGGGACCAGGCATCGCCCAATAACAACGACAGTGCTGGGCAGTAGTGTGGAGGCGGATACGCACCGTCATGCCATCGGAAGGCGAGCAATGCGACTGGAACAGCTCTCCCTGGCGTTCAGTGGCCCTGATCTCATCACCATCGCCCAGCACCTGTGGAGGCTGGGGCTGTGGGGTGACGTGGCCGCTCCACGGGAGGTTCGGGTCAACCAGGAAGATGTTCCCGTCACGGCGGACTGGATTGAGCGATACTCGGGTGCCGGGCAGACGATCGCCGCGTTCCTCGATAATCGGCGTACCTACGACCTGATCATCCACAAGGACGGCGTCGTCCACGCCACCTTCGACTTCACCGGCGGGCCGTCCGACCTCCCCGGGTTCCTCAACTCGGTTCCCTTCGAAGTTGCCTCCTTCGGCACCCGCCACAGCGAATGGCTCGACGATCCGGACCCTTACTATGCAGCCGGGTTCGGCAACCACCACCTGCCGCACGGCTGGGCGTGTGCCTTCAAAGGAGACGGTCACCGCAATCTGGTGTCCCGCCGTTGGCTGGTGACCGGGCCGTGGCGCGTCCTCCAGGGACCAGACGACACCACGCTCGTGCAGTTCCATGACCTAGGCCTCGACGCGGAAGCGGCGCTCGAACAGGCGCTCCCCGCGCACGAACACATGGGGATCTCGCCGCAGGGGGGCTACCTCCAAACTCCCTACGTCTACCGTCATGAACTCAAGGGCCTCTACGACGAGAACCGCCACGTCCTGAAGATCGTCGTTCTCGGCCGGACCGTGTCGGCCGTCGAGATGCGCGACGCCTGCGCCGCCCGCCGGGACAACGCCCTCGGCCCCGACCGCCCCATCGACAACGTCGCCTTCATCTTCCCCGACCCCGAGGAAGCCCGCGCCCACCTGCCGAGGCTCTGGCCCTACGAGCTGGAGTGCTGGACCATCATCGACGGCTTCGAGACCCGTCTCGACACCGACCAGCCGCCGGAACAGACCAGCGCCTAGAGGCGGAGACTAGCGGCGGATAACCGGCCCGAGCAGGTGTGCGACTGCACCGCTCGGGCCTTTTGTGTTCCCTCTCGCACACGTCGATTGCCGAGGGTAATCGTCTCCCTCCAAAGGGAAGTCGATCGCGTCAACCGGTTGCCAAAAGCTCGCGGCGTTCCTAATGTGGCCTACGTCATACGCGGTGACCTGCCTGTTTCGCCCAGGTGATCTCGGATCACCGATGCCCTGAGGAGGCTGACCATGAGGCTGGCGAGGAGAGGAATGCCCGCCGCGGCCGTGGTGCTCGCGGTTGTGCTCGCCGGGTGTTCCGGGGCGGGTGGCTCGGACGCGGCCGGTGGCGACGGGCGGGGTGGGACGCTGAGCCTGGGGATCATCCAGGAGCCGACGTCCTGGGACCCGTCGCAGGCGCACGTCGGTCACGGTCTCCAGCCCTACCAGGTGACCTACGATTCGCTGCTGCTGCGTGAGCCCGACGGGGAGCTGTCCCCCATGCTCGCGACCGAGTGGAGCTACAACGACGACCGCACCGAGCTCACGCTGGAGCTGCGCGACGACGTCACCTTCAGCGACGGCGCGGTGTTCGACGCCGAGGCCGTCAAGGCGAACCTGGAGAACTTCCAGGACGGCAATGGCCGCCAGGCCGCGCAGTTGGCGGCGGTGGAGTCCGTCGAGGTCGTCGACGCCGGCACGGTGACGATCGTGCTGAGCGAACCCGACCCCGCCCTGGAATTCTCCCTGTCGCAGGCGGCGGGGCTGATGGGCAGCCCTGAGGAGCTCGGCACGGAGGAGATGACCGCCACGCCGGTGGGCTCGGGGCCCTACGTCCTGGACGCCGCCGCGTCGGTCTCGGGATCGCAGCTGGTTTTCACCGCACGCGAGGACTACTGGAACCCGGACCTGCAAAAGTTCGACACGATCGTGCTGAAGACCTACGCGGAGCTCACGGCGCGGCTGAACGCGGTCCTGTCCGGCCAGGTCGACGCCACCACCCTCGACGCGTCGACCGCTTCGCAGGCCGAGGACGCCGGGCTCGCCCGCCTCGAGGACTACCAGGTCGACTGGCAGGGGCTGATCCTGATGGACCGCGAGGGCGCGATGGTGCCCGCCCTGGGGGAGGTGAAGGTGCGGCAGGCGATCAACCTCGCCATCGACCGCGAGACCATGCTGGAGTCGATCCTGCTGGGCCACGGGACGACGACCGAGCAGGTCTTCGGCCCCGACAGCGGCTCCTACCTGGAAGAGCTCGACGACACCTACCCCTACGACCCCGACCGCGCCCGCGAGCTCCTTGCCGAGGCCGGCTACCCCGACGGGTTCGACCTCCCCCTGGCGACCGGCGGCGGGTTCGACACCCCGCTGGCGGCGCTGACACAGCAGCTCGCGGACGTGGGCATCCGGGTGGAGACGGAGTCCGTGGCGGCCCCGAACTTCGTCGCCGACGTCGATGCCGGCAAGTTCGCCGCCATCTACTTCAACCTCTTCCAGGGCGAGCCCTCGGTGGCGATCAACCAGCTCGTCTCCACGAACGCCCTGTACAACCCGTTCGAGACCACCACCCCCGAACTCGAGGAACTGATCGACGCGGTGCAGGCCGGTGGTGATCAATCCGCCGAACGGGCTCAGCAGGTCAACGAGTACGTGACGGAGAACGCCTGGTTCGCGCCCGTCTACCGCATCGACCAGGTCTATGCGTACAAGGGCGACAAGATCAGCGTGGAGAAGCAGATCCAGTCCGCCGTGCCGTCCATCTACAACTACGCGCCCGCCGGCTGACCCGCCTCGCGCGGGGCCCGGCGCGGCCCCGCGCGAGGGCCACCCCTGGCAATGGAGCACCTGTGATCCTCTTCGCCCTCCGACGGCTCGGCTCCGGGCTCGTCCTGCTGGTCGTGATCTGCGCGATCGCCTACACCCTGCTCTTCTTCAACGGGAGCAGCATCGCCCGCAACATCGTCGGCGATCAGGCCACCCCCGAGCAGGTCGCGCTCAAGGAGCAGGAACTGGGCCTCGACCAGCCGCTCGCCGTGCGCTTCCTCACCTGGGCCGGCGACGCGCTCGCCGGCGATCTCGGGCGCAGCTGGTTCGGCACGCTCACCGTCGCCGACGCGCTCACCACCAGGTTGCCGGTGACGCTGGCGCTGGTCACGGTGTCGATGGTCCTCGTCACCGTGCTCGCGACCGTCCTCGGAACGGCAGCGGCGGTCAAGCGCGGATGGGTCGACCGCGCCGTGCAGATCGGTGCCGTCGTCGGCGACGCCGTCCCCGGCTTCGTCCTGGCGATCGTGCTGGCCACGCTCTTCGCCGTCCGGCTCCCGGTCTTCCCCGCGGTCAGCAGCATCACACCGGGGGCCGGTGCCGACGCGTGGGTCGCCTCGCTCACGCTGCCGGTGATCGCGATCGTGCTCAACTACGTCACCGCCAGCGCCCAGCAGATCCGCTCGGCCGTGATCGCCCAACGGGACCGCGACTTCGTCCGCACCCTGCGCAGCCGCGGCCTGGGGGAGGGGGAGATCCTCTTCAAGCACGTCCTGCGCGGCGCGGCACCGGCGGGCCTGACCGTGCTGAGCCTGCAATTCGTGGGCCTGCTCGGCGGCGCCGTGATCATCGAGCGGATCTTCGCGATCCCCGGGATCGGCCAGCTCGCCGTCGACGCCACCGTCAACGGCGACATCCCCATCGTGATGGGCGTCGTCCTGTACACGGTCGGCATCGTCATCCTCGTCAACCTGGCCGTCGACCTGGCCAACGGCTGGCTCAACCCGAAGGTGCGCACCTCATGACCTCCACCGACGCGATCGCCCCCGCCGAGCCGGCGACCCGGCACCGGCCCGTCATCGTCCGCGTCCTGCGCAACCCGCTGGGCATCGTCTCGACGGCCGTGCTGGTGCTGATCGTGCTCGCCGCGGTGCTGGCACCGCTGCTCGCCCCCTACGGCCCCAACCACGCCGAGATCGGCGACACGCTCGCGCCGTCGAGCGCCGGGCACCTCCTGGGCACGGACAGCGCGGGGCGCGACGTGTGGAGCCGGCTGCTCTGGGGCGGGCGGCTCACGCTGCTGTCGGCGCTGCTGTGCGCCGTCGTCGCGATCGCGATCGGGCTGCCAGCCGGCCTGATCGCCGGCTACTACGGCCGCGGGTTCGACTCCGCGTCGAGCTGGGCCGCCAATCTGCTGATGAGCCTGCCCGCCATCATCGTGCTGCTGACCGTCCGCACCGCGTTCGGCCCGTCGGTGTGGATCTCCATGGTGGTGTTCGGCGTCCTCATCAGCCCCTCCTACTTCCGGCTGACCCGCACCGCGGTGCAGTCGGTCCGCAATGAGCTCTACGTCGATGCCGCCCGGGCGTCCGGGCTCGGCGACGCGCGCATCATCACCCGTCATGTCATGTCCGTGGTCCGCGCCCCGATCATCATCCAGACCGCGCTCATCGCCGGGGTGGCCATCGGCATCCAGTCCGGTATCGAGTTCCTGGGCCTCGGCAGCCCGCAGGAGCCCACGTGGGGCGCGATGCTGAGCGAGGGGTTCCGCAACATCTACGTCGCACCGACGGTCATGCTGTGGCCCGCGCTGGCGATCGGCCTCACCGTCGCCGCGTTCGTGCTGCTCGGCAACGCACTGCGCGACGCCCTGGAGGACCTCCCCAAGGTGAAGGCCGCCCGCTCGGCCAAGGGCGCCGCCGCGCACGCCGGGGCGGAGGCCGCGCCGCCGGGAACCCTCCACGCGTCCGTCCCCGCCGGCGCCCCCGCCGCAGCCGTGCCCGGCACGGACGGCCACCTCCTCGACGTGCGGGGCCTGGCGATCGGGTACCCGACGTCCGACGGCGCCGTCAAGCGCGTCGTCGACGGAGTGAGCTTCCACGTCGACAAGGGCGAGGTGCTCAGCATCGTCGGGGAGTCGGGGTCCGGGAAGACCCAGACCGCGTTCGCGGTGCTGGGGCTGCTGCCCGACTCGGCGCGGATCGTCGCCGGCGGTATCACCGTCGACGGCGTCGACACGGTCCGGCCCGCGGAGGGCGTCGTGTCCCACGCGCGGCTGCGGGCGCTGCGCGGCACCCGGATCGCCTACGTCCCGCAGGAGCCGATGTCGAACCTGGACCCCAACTACAGCGTCGGCCATCAGCTCAATCGCCCGATGGTGAAACTGCTCGGCCTCAGCCGGGCCGACGCGAAGACGCGTGTCCTGGACCTGCTCGACCGGGTCGGCATCGTGGATCCCCGGCGCACCTACGACCTCTACCCGCACGAGATCAGCGGCGGCATGGCGCAGCGGGTGCTGATCGCCGGGGCGGTCGGCTGCGACCCCGATCTCGTGATCGCCGACGAGCCCACGACCGCGCTCGACGTGACCGTGCAGGCCGAGGTCCTGGAGCTGCTGCGCGGCATGCGCGACGAGCTCGGCGTGGCCATCGTGCTGGTCACCCACAACTTCGGCGTCGTCGCCGACCTCGCCGACCGCGTCGCGGTCATGCAGCACGGGCACATCGTCGAGACCGGCGCCGTGCGCGACGTCCTCGGCTCGCCCCGGCACGCGTACACCCGCACCCTGCTGGACTCCATGCTCGCGGGCAAGGAGCCCCTCACGATGCTGACCGCAACGACAGGAGCGACCGCGTGACGGACAACGTGCTCGACATCGACGGACTGGTCGTCTCCTACCCGGGTAAAGGGCTGCGCCGCCGGCCCGTGGAGATCCTTCACGGCGTGTCCCTGGCGATCCCCGCGGGCCGGACGCTCGGGCTCGTCGGCGAGTCCGGCTCGGGGAAGACGACGATCGGGCGGGCCGTCCTCGGCCTGGCCCCGGTGACCGGCGGCACGATCCGCTTCGACGGCCGGGACATCTCCCGGATCGGCCGCCGTGACCGGGCGCGCATGGCCCGCGACCTCCAGGTCGTGTTCCAGGACCCCTACTCCTCCCTCAACCCCGCGATGCGGGTGGGCGACATCCTGGCCGAGCCCTTGACGATCCAGGGCGTGAGCCGCCGCGACGCCGCCACGCGCGTGCGCGAACTGCTCGACCGGGTCGGCCTGCCCGCCGACGCCGCGGACCGGCTGCCGCGCGAGTTCTCCGGCGGCCAGCGCCAGCGCATCGCCATCGCCCGCGCGCTCGCGCTGCGCCCGCGGCTGATCGTGTGCGACGAGCCGGTCAGCGCGCTGGACCTGACCACCCAGGCGCACGTGCTCGACCTGTTCCTCCAGATCCAGCAGGACACCGGGGTCTCCTACCTGTTCGTCTCCCACGACCTCGACGTGGTCCGCCACATCAGCCACGAGGTCGCCGTCCTCTACCGCGGTGACATCGTCGAGCGGGGACCCGCCGGAGAGGTCACCACGGCCCCGCGGCACCCCTACACGCAACGGCTGCTGCTGGCCTCTCCGCTGTCGGACCCCGACCGGCAGGCCGAACGCCGCGCGCAGCGCATCCGCCTGCGCGACGCCCGGCCGATGACGGCGGATGCCCCGTGATCGCCGGCGGTACGCAGGACGGTGGCGGGCCGATGGCAGGGGGAGTGGCCAGGTGAGTTCCGCGGTCGACGAAGGCCCGCGCCCGGGCGGCCGGCCCAGCGGTGCCCCGACGATCTATGACATCGCACGCCTGGCGGACGTGGACCCGTCGACGGTGTCGCGGGCGCTCAACCGGCCCGGGCGGGTGAACGCCAAGACAGTGGAGCGGATCATGGCCGCCGCCGAGCAGCTGAGGTTCCGGGTGAACCCGATCGCCCGCGCGCTGCCCACCGGGCGCACCCGCACGCTGGCCGTCCTGGTCGCCGACATCACCAACCCCGTGGTGTTCGGCATCATCCGCGGGGCCGCCCAGGAGGCCGCCGCCCACGACTACACGCTGCTCATCGCCGAGTCCGAGGAATCCGGCGAACGCGAGGCGACCGCCGCACGGCGGCTCCTGCACTCCGCGGACGGCCTGATCCTGGCCACCACCCGCCTCGACGACGCCGCCATCCGCGCCCTTGCGCGGGAGAAGCCCCTGGTCACCATCAACCGTGACGTCGGCGGGGCCGTCGTCGGCGTGCTGCCCGACCTGGCCGCCGGGGTCGGCGCCGCCGTCGAGCACCTCGTGGCGCTCGGGCACCGCGTGATCGGCTACCTCCCCGGGCCGGCGACCTCCTGGATCAGCGAACGGCGCCGCGAAGCGATCGAAGAGGCCGTCCGCGCCCGCGATGCGGAGGTCGTCGTGTTCGGCCACACCGCGCCGACCCGGGAGGGCGGCGCCGCCGCTGTGGATGCGCTGGTGCGGTCCCCGGCAACGGCGGTGATCGGCTACAACGACCTGATGATGCTCGGCGTGCTCGCGGCCGGGGCGGAGCGCGGCCTCGACGTGCCCGGCGATCTCAGCCTCATCGGCTTCGACGACATCTTCGGCAGCGACTTCACGACGCCGCCGCTGACAACGGTGCGCATGCCGCTGCTCGAAGCGGGCCGGCGGGCCGTCCGCACCCTGCTGACCTCCGAGAACACGGGTGAACTCCTGCCCACCGAGCTCGTCCTGCGCGCCTCCACCGGACCGCGCACCTAGACCGCCCCGCAGCGACACGCGACGCGCCGGCGCACCGCACGGATGCAACCGGTTGCCAGCGTATCGAGGCCACCATCGACACCACCACCGACCGACCCGCGGACAGGAGACCAGCATGCTCACGCCCCGAACGTCGCGCTCCCGCGACATCCGGCCCCTCGACGGCCTGTGGACCTTCGCCCTCGACCACGAGGCCGGGAGCCGGCCATGGGAGGCCCCGCTGGCGGTGACCCGGCAGGCGCCGGTGCCGGCCAGCTACAACGACGTCTTCACCGACCCCGGGGTCCGTGACCACGTCGGCGTGGCCTGGTACCAGCGCGTCATCGACGTCCCCGCCACGTGGGCGGGTCAGCGGATCGTCCTGCGCGTGGACGCCGCCACCCACGCCGGCACCGTCTACGTGGACGACCACCGGGTCGCCGGGCACCAGGGCGGATACACCCCGTTCGAAGCCGACGTCACCTCCCTGGTCACCCCCGGCGGACGGGCCCGGGTGACGATCGCCGTCGACAACCGCCTGACCTCGGCGACCATCCCGCCCGGCACGGTGACGGTCGATGACAACGGGCGGTCCCGGCAGGTCTACCGGCACGACTTCTTCAACTACGCGGGTCTGCCGCGCAGCGTCCGCCTCTACACGACGCCCATCCGGCACCTCACCGACATCACCGTGCACACCGCCGCCGCCGACGAGCGCACCGCCACCGTCGCCTACACGGTCGGCACCAGCGGTGAACCGGACGGCGTGGCGGTGCGCCTGCGCGACGAGGCCGGCGCCGTGGTGGCGACTGCGCAGGGCGCGACGGGCGAACTGCACGTCGCGCGGCCGCGCCTGTGGCGGCCCGGCGCGCCCTACCTCTACGTGCTGGAGGCTCGATACGGCGATGACGGGGATACCTATGAGCTGCCGGTCGGCATCCGCACGGTGGAGGTCCGCGGGCAGGAGTTCCTCATCAACGGCGAGCCCTTCTACTTCACCGGGTTCGGCAAGCACGAGGACTCCGCCATCCGCGGCAAGGGGCACGACGACGCGCTGATGGTGCACGATTTCGAGCTCATGCGGTGGATCGGCGCGAACTCCTTCCGCACCTCGCACTACCCCTATGCGGAGGAGTGGCTCGACTACGCCGACCGGCACGGCATCGTCGTCATCGATGAGACCGCCGCCGTCGGCCTGCACCTCAACATGGCCGCGGGCCGGCTGGGCTACGCGACCCGGCCCACGTTCTCGCCCGACGCGATGAACGACGCCACCCGCGACGCGCACGCGCAGGCGATCCGCGAGCTGATCGCCCGCGACAAGAACCACCCGAGCGTGGTGATGTGGTGCATCGCCAACGAGCCGGCGTCGGCCGAGCAGGGTGCACGCGAGTACTTCGAGCCGCTGGTGGCCCTCACGCGGGGGCTGGACGACACCCGGCCGGTCACCTTCGCCAACCAGGGCGATGCCCGCTACGACACGGACCGGATCGCCGACCTGTTCGACGTGGTCTGCCTCAACCGGTACTTCGGCTGGTATGCGGACACCGGCGACCTGGGCGCGGCGGAGGCCCACCTGGAGGAGGAGCTGCGCGGGTGGGCGGCCGCCTACGACAAGCCGATCGTCTTCACCGAGTACGGCGTCGACACCCTCTCGGGGCTGCACAGCGTGCTTCCCGGGCCGTGGAGCGAGGAGTACCAGATCGACTTCCTCGAGATGTACCACCGGGTGTTCGACCGGATCCCGGCCGTGACCGGTGAGCAGATCTGGAACTTCGCCGACTTCCAGACCACCAGCGGCGTGCACCGCGTCGACGGCAACAAGAAGGGCGTGTTCACCCGCGACCGCCGCCCGAAGTCCGTTGCCCGGGTACTGAAAGAGCGCTGGACCGCGATGCGGGCGGCGCGGGCGCAGAGCGGCCATTCGTGACCGCCGGCGATGCCCGGGCCATCGTCCGCGCGACGACACCACGCAACGGAGGAAGCATGAACGCAGCCGACCCCGAGCCGTCGAGAGTGGACGGCCTCCTCGCTGAGATGACCGTCCCCGAGAAGGTGGGGCAGCTCATCCAGTACTTCCACTTCGACCTGCCCGCCGGCGCGAGCACGGACGGCGGCCCCGAGTTCGACGCCGCGGCGCAGCCGCGCGGTGCCGAGGCGGCCCTGGACCGCGGGGGAGCGGGTGCGCTGCTGTTCGTCTCCGATCCCGCTGCCGTGAACCGGCTCCAGGCGCGTGCGATCGAGGGGAACCGGCTCGGGATCCCCGTGCTGTTCGGGTTCGATGTGATCCATGGGCTGCGCACGATCATGCCCGTCCCGCTCGCCCTGGCGGCGTCGTGGGACGCCGGGCTCATCGAGCGCGCCCAGTCGGTCGCGGCCGCCGAGGCCCGCGCCGTCGGCATCCACTGGGCGTTCGCCCCGATGGTCGACATAGCGAGGGACCCGCGGTGGGGGCGGATGGTCGAGGGCGCGGGGGAGGACCCCTACCTGGGCGGTGTCGTCGCGGCCGCGCAGGTGCGGGGCCTGCAAGGGGCGGGGGTGGGCGCCGGGTCCGGCCGCATCCTCGCCGGGCCCAAGCACTTCGCCGCCTACGGGGCCGCCCTGGGGGGACGCGACTACGACGAGGCCGACGTGTCCGAGCAGGAGCTGTGGAACGTCTACCTGCCTCCGTTCAAGGCGGCCATCGACGCGGGGGCGGCCAACATCATGTCGGCGTACATGCCGCTCAACGGGGTCCCTGCCACCGGGAACCGGTGGCTGCTGACCGATGTGCTGCGCGAGGCACTGGGCTTCGACGGGTTCGTGGTGAGCGACGCCAACGCCGTCCGTGACCTGGCGACCCACCACTTCGCCGACGGGCTCGACGACGCCGGCGTGCGCGCCCTGGGCGCGGGCGTCGACCTGGAGATGGCGATCGCCGATCCGGCGTTCGACCGCCTCGTCGCCGCGGTCGAGAGCGGTGAGGTCCCGATCGAACGGGTCGACGCGAGTGTGCGGCGCATCCTGGGCGCCAAGGAGCGGCTGGGCCTGTTCGACCGGCCCTACGTGGACGAGGACCGGGCGCGCACGGTGCTGGCCGATCCGTCCCATCGGGCCGTCGCGCGGGAGGCGGCGGCACGCTCTGCGGTCCTGCTGCGCAACGAGGGGGCGCTGCTCCCCCTCGCCGCGCAGGACGGCGGTTCGATCGCGGTGATCGGCCCCCTCGCCGACTCGCGCCGCGACACCCTCGGGCCGTGGGTGTTCGACTTCGACCTGGACGAGACCGTCACGATCCTTGAGGGGATCCGCGACCGCGCCGGCGACGGGGCCGAGGTCTCCTACGCGCGGGGGATCGCCGAGCCGGGCCGGCTGTTCCCCTCGATGTTCGAGATGTTCGCGGGCGGCGGCCCGGCCGCGGAGGAGGACTTCGACGAGGATGCGGAGTTCGCCCGCGCCGTCGCGGCCGCCGCTGCGGCCGACGTCGCGATCGTCGTGCTCGGCGAGCAGCAGGACAAGATCGGTGAAGGCGCGTCGCGGTCGTCGCTCGCGTTTCCCGGGCGCCAGCAGGAGCTGCTGGAGGCCGTCGTCGCCACCGGTACCCCGGTCGTCCTCCTCGTCATGAGCGGGCGCCCGCTCGATCTGGTCTGGGCGGCGGGCAGCGTCCCCGCGATCTTCCAGGTCTGGTACCCGGGCACGCAGGGCGGCGCCGCAGTGGCCGACCTGCTCTTCGGCGACGCGGACCCCGGCGGCAGGCTGCCGTTCACCTGGCCGCGGTCGGTGGGGCAGGTGCCCATCCACTACGCGGCCACCCGGTCCCACGACCCGAAGAACCGGCACCGCCGCTACTGGGACGACCCCAGCAGCCCGTTGTTCCCTTTCGGGTTCGGGCTGAGCTACGCGTCCTTCGAGTACGGCCCGCTCACCGTCGACCGCGACACGATCGCGCTCGACGGCACCGTGCACGTCTCCGTCGACATCGCGAACGTGTCCGATCGCGCCGGGACCGAGACCGCGCAGCTCTACCTCCACCAGCGGTCCGGGTCCTCGGCGCGGCCGCTGCGGCTGCTCAAGGGCTTTCGCCGGGTGAGGCTCGACGCCGGGCAGAGCGCCACCGTCACCTTCCCCGTAGGCCCGGACGAGCGCCGCTACTGGAGCACCGCGGCACGCGAGTGGGTCCTCGAACCGGGCGCGTTCGACGTGTGGGTCGGTGCCGACGCGGCCACCGGGCCGGGGGCGGAGTTCAGCGTGTCCCGCTGATCCGAGGACGTCGTACCCGCAGGGCCTCTTGGCGGTTCGAAGGTCGCGCGACCGCACGAGCGCCGGGAGGCCCTGCCGGCGCACCCGCATGGCATTTGACTGAGTGAGTACTCACTCATAAGCTCCATGGCATGAGTGAGCAACAACCCCGGCGCCGGGCCTCCGCGATGGCGCCCGACGAGCGGCGCGAGGCGATCGTGCAGGCGACCCTCCCGCTGCTGGCCCAGCACGGCGCCAACATCACCACCCGCCAGATCGCCCAGGCCGCCGGGATCGCGGAGGGCACCGTCTTCCGCGCCTTCCAGGACAAGGACGAACTCCTGGACGCCTGCGTGACGGCGGCCTTCCGCAGCGACGAGGTGTGCGCCGCGATCCGGCGGCTTCCCACCGAAGGGGACGTCGCCACCCGGCTCACCGAGGCCGCGCTGCTCGTCCACGACGACTTCGCGCGCCTCGGCGACCTGATCCAGGTCCTGGTCACCAGCGGCCACGACATCCGCAAGCACAAGCCGCCCATGCGCCCCGGCGGCCGCGGTCCCCGGCCCCCGATGGACTACGTCGACGACGTCTCCACCGCGATCGCCTCCGTGCTGGCCCAGCACGGCGAACACTTCCGGGTCCCGGCCGACGAGCTCGCCCGGATGACGATCCCCCTCGTGGCGGGGCCCGGCTTCACCACCGGGCACCAGGACCGCCGGGCCGCCGTGCGCACCCGCATCGACGTGCTGCTGCACGGGGCCCTGACGGACACCGACGACCACGACACCCCGGGAGGATCCCGTTGAGCGAGTCCATCATCGACGTCCGCAACGTCAGCAAGCGGTTCGGCACCGTCACCGCCCTCGACGACGTCAGCCTCCAGGCCCCGCAGGGCAGCGTCCTCGGCCTCCTCGGCCACAACGGCGCGGGCAAGACCACGCTGATCAACATCCTCAGCACGCTCCTGCCGCCCAGCAGCGGCACCGCGCGCGTCGCCGGGTTCGACGTGGTCGCCCAGCGCCGCGAGGTCTGCGCCCGCGTCGGCCTGACCGGCCAGTTCGCCTCGGTGGACGAACAGCTCTCCGCACACGAGAACCTGGTGCTGATCGCGCGGCTGCTCGGCGCGAGCCGGCGGGAGGCTCGGCAGCGCGCCGACGAACTGCTGGCGACCTTCGACCTCACCGAGGCGGCCAAGCGGCCCGTGAGCGGCTACTCCGGCGGCATGCGGCGGCGGCTCGACCTGTCCGCGAGCCTGGTGGGGCGTCCGGACGTGGTCTTCCTGGACGAGCCGACCACCGGCCTGGACCCGGTGAGCCGGCTGAACCTGTGGCAGATCGTGGAGACCCTGGTCGCCGACGGCACCACCGTGCTGCTGACCACCCAGTACCTCGACGAGGCCGACCGCCTGGCCGACACCATCACCGTGCTCTCCGCGGGCAAGGTCGTCGCAGCGGGCACCGCCGCGGAGCTGAAGGCACAGGTCGGCCAGCGCACGGTGACCGCGACCCTCGCCGATCCCGGCGACCTCGCCGAGGCGCTGCGCGCCCTCGCCGCCGCCGGTTTCACGCCCACCCACGACGAGCAGCGCAACGCGCTCACCGTGCCGGTAACGGCGTCCCGGGAGCTGGCCGGCGTCGTCCGTGCCCTGGACGAGTCCGGCATCGAGGTCGGCGACCTCGGCCTGGGCGAGCCGACCCTGGACGACGTCTACCTCACCCTCGCCCACCAGCCCGACCCGGCCGCGGCCTGAACCCGATGGGAAACCCGATGACCACCACCACCACGAGAACAAGCGCCCCCGCAGCGGGCGAGCGGCCGGCGGCGGCGCGCCGCGACTGGCACGGCGCCGGCTTCGCCACCCAGGTCCGCGTGCTCACCGGCCGGTCGCTGCGCGCCATGGTCAAGGACCCGCAGGTCGTCATCTTCAGCCTGTTGCAGCCGCTGATCATGCTGGTGCTGTTCAGCCAGGTCTTCGGCCAGGCGATGCTGGGCAGCGTCGCCGAGCAGGGCGACAGCTACATCAACTACCTGATGCCCGCCATCCTCGTCACCACCGGCATCGGTGCTTCGATGCAGTCCGGTGTCGGGCTGATCACCGACATGAAGAACGGGGTGATCGCCCGGTTCCGGTCGCTGCCCATCGGGCTGAGTTCGGTGCTGATCGCCCGCAGCCTGTCCGATCTGGCCCGGACCGCGGCACAGCTGGTCGTCCTGCTGCTCGTGGCGACCGTGCTGTTCGGGTTCACCCCCGCGGGCGGCCTGGGCGGCGTGCTCGCGGCCACACTGCTGGCGCTGCTCGTGGCCTGGGCGCTGACCTGGGTCTTCCTGGCCATCGCCACCTGGGTGCGCAAGGAGGAGGTCATGCAGAGTATCGGCTTCCTGGCGATGTTCCCGCTGATGTTCGCCTCCAGCGCCTTCGTCCCACTGGACACGCTCCCGGCCTGGCTGCGGGTTATCGCGCAGGTCAACCCGCTCACCTACGCCGTGGACGCATCCCGCAACCTCGCGCTCAGCCTGCCCGTCGGCAGCGGCGTGGTCATGGCCGTGGCCACCAGCGCCGTGCTGTGCCTGGCCGGGATCGCCTTCGCCGTCAAGGGTTTCCGCCGGCCGCTGTAACCCGGCCCCTTACGAGCCCGAAAGAGAGAGACCCATGCACTTCGCCTTCTCCAGCATGCCCGCCCACGGGCACATCAACCCGACGCTGCCGCTGGTTCGGGAGCTCGTGCGCCGCGGCCACCGCGTCAGTTACGCCGTGAACGAGGGGTTCCACCCCGCCGTCGCATCTGCCGGAGCGACCCCGCTGTCCCTGCCCGGCGAGATGCCCGGGCCCGGCGCTATGCCCGATCCGTCTTCGGGGTTCGACCCCGCTTTCATGGGCCGCATGCTGGACTTCTTCGTCGGCATGACCCGCGATGGCGTGGCGGCCCTGGAGGAACATCTCGCGGCGGACCGGCCGGACGCGGTGTGCTACGACTCGATGGACATGGTCGGCCGCTTCACCGCCGAGCGGCTCGGCCTGCCCGGCGTCGCGCTGTACGCCAGCCACGCCTCCCACGAGAACCTGTCGCTGCGCGACCTCCTGCCCGGCGATTCGGCCGGCAACCCTGTGACGATGGTCCTTCCGCTGCTGCAACAGTCGAGCGAGCGCCTCGCCGCCGAGCTGGGCGTCACGCCGGTCAGCCCGATGGAGGGCGCGCCGGCGCCGCTCAACATCGTGTTCATCCCCCGCGATTTCCAGGTCGCCGGGGACACCTTCGACGAGCGCTTCCACTTCGTCGGCCCCTCCATCGGCGCCCGCGCCGGCGACGACGGCTGGCAGGCGCCCGAACCGGGCGAGCGGCTGCTGTTCATCTCGCTGGGCACCGGTTTCAACAACCAGCCGGGCTTCTTCGGGGCCTGCCTGGAGGCCTTCGGCGACGGCGCGTGGCGGGTGGCGATGGCGATCGGCGACCGGGTCGACGCCGCCGAACTGGGCCGTGCGCCGGATAACTTCGACATCCGCCCCTACTTCCCGCAGCCCGCGGTGCTGCGCCGCGCCGACGTGTTCCTCACGCACGCCGGGATGAACTCCACGATGGAGTCCCTGTACTTCGGCGTTCCGATGGTCGCGGTGCCGCAGATGGCCGAGCAGGAGGCCAACGCCCGCCGGTCCGAGGAGCTGGGGTTCGGGCTCCGGCTCCGGATGGCCGACATCTCGGCGGACCTGCTGCGCCGCAGCGTCGACGGTGTCCACGCCGACCAATGGATCCGCGGCAACGTCACGGAGATGGGCAAGAAGCTGCGCGCCACGGACGGGGCCGCCGCGGCGGCCGACGCACTCGAAGCCCACCTGGCGGACTGACCCGCCGCGGATACCCGGCCGGGCCACGACGCCGCCCGGACGCTGCGCGTGCCTCCGTGCACCGTGGGCGTCCGGGCCGCCGTGTGCCCCACGGCACTCGAAAAATAATTAATTACTATTTATTATTGACGTTACCTAGGTCACTCTGTCATGCTCTCCGACAGTTCGAGGACGACGTCCGCGCAGGTGAGCGCGTGCGCCCTATGTCGAGGAGGACCCCCATGGGCAGACGACCCCCGCGCCCGCCGGGACGCGCGCTCGCCGCCTTCAGCGCCGCCCTGTGCGTGCTGCTGCTCGCCGGGTGCGGCGCGCGGCTCGGCGAGGACGGCCGGATCGGCGTCGTCTACATGGACGCACAGGGCTTCTACGCCGGCGTCCGCCAGGGCATGCAGGACTACGCCGGGGAGTCCGGGCGCGAGCTCCAGCTCCTGGAGCTCAACGCCCGCGGGGACGCCTCCGAGGAGAGCACCTTCGTCGACGTCGCCTCGTCGGCCGGCGTCGACGCCCTGGTCCTGTCGCCGGTCTCGGCCACCGCCTCGATCCCGGCCGTGCGCCTGGCGCATGACAGCGGCGTGCCGGTGGTCTGCTACAACACCTGCATCGAGGACGAGGCCGCCCGGCAGTACGTGACCTCCTACGTCCTGGGCGACCCCCACGAGTTCGGGCGCCTGCTCGGCGAGGCCGCCGCCGACCACTTCGAGGGCGAGGGCGTGGCGGATCCCCGGATCGCCGTCCTCAACTGCGAGTTCGTCGAGGTCTGCGTGCAGCGCCGCGAAGGCTTCGAGGAGGCGCTCACCGGCCGCCTGCCCGGCGCGCAGATCGTCGCCAACCAGGAGGGCGCCACCATCGACGAGGCCGTCGACGTGGGCGAACGGCTCCTCACCGCCCACCCCGACCTCGACGCCTTCTACGGCGAGGCGGGCGGCGCCACCATGGGCGCGGTCCGCGCCGTGGGCAACCGGGGCAAGGAGGGGGAGGTCGTGGTCTTCGGCAGCGACATGTCCACCGACGCGGCCCGCGCGCTGTCCGACCACCGGATCCTCAAGGCCAACGTCGACATCTCCGGCACGGCGGTGGGGCTCCTGGCGGGGGAGACCGTCGCGCGCATCATCGCGGGCGACACCTCCGAGGAGTTCATCACCCCGGCGCCCATCGACCTCTACACCACGCCCGAGGACGGCGAGGAGTGGCTGGAGGCGCACCCGGACGGCATCCCCTGATGCCCCGGCCTCCGACGCCCCACCCCGCCCACTCTTCGTCCCACCTTCGGAGCACCCCATGAGCGACACCCCCGCCGCGACGGCGCCCGGCCCCCAGGTCGTGGCCCGCGTCCGCGGCGCGACCAAGAGCTACCCCGGAGTCACGGCACTGGACCGCGCCGACTTCGAGATCCGCGCCGGCGAGGTCCGCGCCCTCCTCGGGCGCAACGGGGCCGGCAAATCCACCCTGATCCGCCTGCTGTCGGGCGTGGAGGCGCCCGACGAGGGCGAGATCGAGATCGGCGGCCACCCGCTCGGCCAGGGCGGGATCCGCGGGGCCGCCAAGCTCGGCGTGGGCACCGTCTACCAGGAGCTCAGCCTCGTCCCGGAGCTGTCGGCCGCGGAGAACCTCTACCTCGGCTCCTGGCCCAAGGCGGGCGGGCGCATCGACTACGGCGCCATGCGGGCCGGCGCCGAGGAGGTCTTCGCCGAACTCGGCGTCGCCATCTCCGCCGCGACCCGGGTCGGCGAGCTCCCCCTGGCCCAGCAGCAGCTCGTGGAGATCGCGCGCGCCTTCCGGGCGCGGCCCCGGCTGCTGATCCTGGACGAGCCCACCAGCGCCCTCGCCGCAGCCGAGGCCGAGGCCGTCCTGGAGGCCGTCACGCGCGTCGCCGCCCGCGGCGTGGGCGTCATCTACGTCAGCCACCGCCTCGACGAGATCCGCCGGGTCGCCGACACCGTCACCGTCATGCGCGACGGCGCGGTCGTGGAGACCGTGCCCGTCCGCGGCGCCACCACCGCCCGCATCGTCTCCCTCATGCTCGGCCACGAGGGCGAAGAGGCGCAGGCCGCGCCGCGGCGCCGCGCCCCCGCCTCCGTGGCTCCGCTGCTGTCGGTCCGCGATCTGGCGGTCCCGCCCAAGGTCGAGAGCGTCTCCTTCGATCTGCACCCCGGCGAGGTCCTGGGCCTGGGCGGGCTCATGGGATCCGGGCGCACCGAGCTGCTGCGCGCGCTGGCCGGTTTCACCCCGTCGCGGGGCACCGTGGAGGTGGACGGGTCCCCGGTGGCCCGCCCCACCCCGCGCACCATGCGGCGCCTGGGCGTGGGCATCACCCCCGAGGACCGCAAGGGAGAGGGCGTGGTCCCCCTCCTCGGCGTCTCCGAGAACATGGTCATGAGCTGGTTCGGCGGGGCCTCGCAGGCCGGAACCGTGCTCCCCTCGCGCGTGTCGTCCATCGGCGGCGACCTCATCGGCCGGCTGTCGATCAAGGCGGCCCGGCCCGACACCCCGATCGTCAACCTCAGCGGCGGCAACCAGCAGAAGGCCGTCATCGGCCGCTGGCTGCACGCCGGAAGCCGCATCCTGCTCCTGGACGAACCCACCCGCGGCGTGGACGTGGAGGCCAAGGCCCAGATCTACGGCATCGTCCGCGAGCTCGCCGAGCAGGGCGCCGCGGTGCTCTTCGTCTCCAGCGAGCTGGAGGAGCTGCCGCTGGTGTGCGACCGCGTGCTGGCCCTGCGCGCCGGACGCCTGCACGGCGAGTTCACCGGCGACGACATCACCCTGGACAACATCATGGCCGCCGCGATGGCGGCGTGAACGGCGAGGTAGCAATGACCACGACCACCACCACGGCCGCCGGCGAGGCGGTCCCCGCCCGCGGCGGCTTCATCGGGCGCTACGGCAGCCGGCTCAACGAGATCGGCCTCCTGGCCGCCATCCTGATCCTCTACATCGTCCTCGGCGCCACCGCCTCGGGGTTCCTGAGCCTGGACAACCAGCTCGGCCTCCTGCGCAACGCCGCGACGATCGGCATCGCCGCCTGGGGCGTCACCCTGGTGATCATCGCCGGGGAGATCGACATCAGCATCGGCCCGGCCGTCGCCTTCGC
Organism: Nocardiopsis sediminis; assembly: GCF_042650565.1. NCBI lineage: Bacteria > Bacillati > Actinomycetota > Actinomycetes > Streptosporangiales > Nocardiopsidaceae > Nocardiopsis > Nocardiopsis sediminis. The sequence goes on along the minus strand of NZ_JBHSBH010000007.1, from coordinate 204,380 downwards.
CTCGGTCATCGCCGCCAAGGGCGCCACCGAATGGAACCTGGGCGTGATCGGCGCCATCGTGGTCACCCTGGCCATGGGGGTGCTGTGGGGCGCCCTCGCCGGATGGCTCAGGGCCCGGTTCAACGTGCCGTCCTTCATCACCACGCTGGGGCTGTGGAGCGTGCTGGGCGGCCTGGCCCTGTACATGACCGACGCGCTGCCCGTGCCGCTGCCCCAGAGCGGCCTGCTCGACGTGCTCGGCGGATCCGTTCTGGGCGTGCCCACCGCCGCGGTGGTCATGCTCGTGCTCTTCGCGGTCTTCGCCTACATCGCCAACTACACCGCCTACGGGCGGTCCGTCTACGCCACCGGGGGCAACGCCGCGGCCGCGCAGCTCGCCGGGCTCAACGTCGCCCGGGTGCGCGTCCTGCTGTTCGCCACCACCGGCCTGCTCTCCGCCATCACCGGCGTGCTGCTCGCGGCCCGCCTGGGCTCGGGCAACGGCGGCGCAGCGGCGGGGCTGGAGTTCGACGTGATCGCCGCCGTCGTCATCGGCGGCACCGCGCTCGCGGGCGGGCGCGGCTCGCTCGGCGGCACGTTCCTGGGCGTCGTCTTCATCACCGTCATCGCCAACGGCCTGGTGCTGCTCGGCGTCAACTCCTTCTTCCAGGACGTGGTGCGCGGCCTCATCATCGTCGGGGCCGTCCTGATCAACGTCGTCATCAGCCGGCGCAGCGCCGCCACCCGGCTCGCCTAGTCCCGGCCCGAAACGGGGGAATCTCCACTCATGAACGCAACGGCCTTCGGCACCTCGCCGCCCGCGACCATGCGCGGTGTGCGCCTGCCCGGCGACTCCACCGCGGCCGTGGACACCCTGCCCGTGCCCGAGCCGGGGCCGGGCCAGGTACTGCTGAGGATCGGCGCCTCGGGCATCTGCGGCAGCGACATCGGCTACATCTACCGCGAGCACAAGACGCACCGGGGCATCGACGGCCCCGCCTACCGGGGCGTCGTCGCCGGCCACGAGCCCTCGGGGACCATCGTGCAGGCCGGCCCGGGGTGCCGCAGGTTCGGCCCGGGCGACCGGGTCATCGTCTACCACATCGCCGGCTGCGGCCGGTGCGACAACTGCCGCCGCGGCTACATGATCAGCTGCACGGATCCGGGCCGGGCCGCCTACGGCTGGCAGCGCGACGGGGGCCACGCCGAATACCTGCTGGCGGAGGAGTCCACCTGCGTCCCCCTGCCCGACGAGCTCTCCTTCGTGGACGGCGCGCTCATCGCCTGCGGGTTCGGCACCGCCTACGAGGGCCTGCGGCGCATCGCGGTCAACGGCGACGGCGACCTGCTCGTCGTGGGCCTGGGACCGGTCGGCCTGGCGGCGGGCATGATCGGCCGGGGCATGGGGGCGGCCCGTGTCATCGGGGTCGAGCCCAACCGGCGGCGCCGGGAGTGGGCCGCCGCCCTGGACGTCTTCGACGCCCTCGCCTCCCCTGAGGAGGCGGCCGAGGAGATCGGCCGGGCCACCGCCGGACGGGGCGCGGCCACGGCCATCGACTGCTCCGGGTCGCGCGCGGGCCGCTCCCTGGCCCTGGAGGGCGCGGCCGAATGGGGCCGGGTCTCCCTGGTCGGCGAGGGCGGCACCCTGGAGACCGAGGTGTCGGACACCCTCCTGCACAAGCAGCTCACCCTCTACGCCTCCTGGGTGACCTCGCTGCCCGCCATGGCCGAGCTGTCGGTGAACCTGGTCAGGTGGGGCCTGTCCCCGGAGCGGGTGGTCTCCGACCGCTTCGGCCTCGCCGAGGCCGACGCCGCCTACCGGCTCGCCGCGGGCGAGAGCAGGGGCAAGGTGTGCCTGGTCAACGGGGAGGGGCGGTGAGCGCCCCCGTCGAGATCCGGCGCGATGGCTCCGGCGCGCAGGAACTGGTGGTGCTCGACAACGGGGTCATCCGGCTTGTGGCGGCCCCCGGGCTGGGCGGCCGGGTCCTGTCCGTGCGCCACCGCGGCCGCGAGCACCTCTACCGCAACCCCCGCCTGCTGGGCGAGGACCTCCGGCCCATGGCGGGTGTGGCGCTGGGCCCGGTGGAGGGGCCGATGAGCGCGTGGAACAACGTCGGCGGCGACAAGACCTGGCCCGCGCCCCAGGGGTGGGACGGCCCCGGCCAGTGGGCCGGTCCACCCGACCCGGTCCTGGACTCCGGCGCCTACACCGCCGAGGCCGCCTGTGCCCCCGACGGCTCCGCCGTGCTCACCCTCACCAGCGGCGACGACCCGCGATCGGGCCTGCGCCTGCGCCGGCGCCTCACACTGGAGCCCGGCACCGCCGGCTACCGGCTGGACCTGGAAGCGCTCAACGTCTCCGATACCCACCGCCGGTGGGCGCTGTGGAACGTCACCCAGATCGACGGAGCCCCCGCCGCGGGCGACGGCGCCGGCGGCGTCTACATCGGAGTCCGGGGGCCGGGCCCCCACACCGTGCCGCTCATCGCGGGCAACGGCCACCCGCGGGTTCTGGAGCACACGCCCTCGGCGGTGCGGGTGCCCCCGCAGGACGTCGTCGGCAAGGCAGGCTTCCCCACGGCCTCGGGGTGGCTGGCCAACGTCGGCGCAGCGGGCACCCTGACCCTGCGCTTCGACGTCAGTGAGGGGGCCGAGTACCCCGACGAGGGATCGCGGGCCGAGGTGTGGCTGGAGGCGCCGGTGGAGCGGCCATTGGAGCATCTGGGCGGGTTGCGCCCGGTCGACCGCGTGACCGAGGTCGAAGCTCTGGGCCCGCTCACCGAGCTCCCACCGGGAGCAGGCACCGCCCTGCGCATCGGGTTCGGCTTCGGCACGGGCACGCAGCCGGTGGCCGAGGTGACCCCCGACGGGTTCTGGAGCCGACCGCCCCGCTGGGGCGCGCAGGAGCCCGGGGGACGGCGCCTGACCGGGGCCTTCACCGCCTGGCGCGCCGGCACCCTGGTCCACGGCGCCTCCGGCCGCACGCTCGCGCGGACCCGCCCCGGCGAACCGGCACCCTTCGATGCCCTGGTCCCCGACCCTGGCACCGGCACCGCACCCGCCGTCGTCTTCGCACCGGCGGTCCCGTGACCGAACGGCCCGGAACGGGCACACACACCAGCCAACGGAGAGACATGACGGATTCCAAGCACGACGGAGTGACGGCCGTGGTCACCGGCGCGGCGCAGGGCATCGGGGAGGCCACCGCCCGCCGGCTGGCGGCCGAGGGCGCCTCGGTGGTGCTGACCGACTTGTCCCCGCGCCTGGACGATGCGGCCGAACGCATCCGTGCGCAGGGCGGGCGCGCCCTGGCGGTGCGCGCCGACGTGAGCGACGAGGACGCCTGGGGCGGCGTTGTGGAGTCGGCCCGCAGCGCCTTCGGGCCGGTCGGCGTCCTGGTCTCCAACGCCTACACCGTCGAACAGGCGCCCGCCCACGCGACCTCGCTCGGCTCCTGGGAGCGCCAGCTCGCCGTCAACCTCACGGGGGCCTTCCTGGGCGTGCGCGCCTGCCTGGGCGACCTCTCGGCCAACGGCGGCAGCGTCGTCATCACCTCATCGGTCCACGCCTGGTTCGGGCTCCCCGGCCGCCCGGCCTACGCCACCACCAAGGGCGGCCTCACCGCCCTCACCCGCCAGCTCGCCGTCGAGTACGGGCCGCGCGTGCGCGTCAACTGCGTCCTGCCCGGCCCCATCCTCACCGCCGCCTGGGAAGACGTGGACGAGGAGGACCGCCGCGCCAGCGTCGCCCAGACCGCAGCCGGCCGCTTCGGCGACCCCGGCGAGGTCGCCTCCGTCATCTCCTTCCTCGCCTCCGCGGACGCCTCCTACGTCACCGGGGTGAGCCTGCCGGTGGACGGAGGGTGGAGTATCTACAAGGCGTCATCGTGACGGGGCGCCTGGAACGGAGGAACTGATGGCGGCCTACTCGGTGCGCGGCGTGCACGGCCAGACGGTGCGGCTGCTGGGGGAGCGCGTGCTCTCTGGCCGGATCGGCGAGGGGGCGACGATCGACCTGGCCGAGCTCAGCGAGGAGCTCGGGCTGAGCCTCACCGCGATCCGCGAGGCGATCAAGGTCCTGGCGGCCAAGGGGCTGGTGGGCTCACGCCAGAAGAAGGGGACGTTCGTGCGTCCGCGCCGCGACTGGAACCTGCTCGACCCCGACGTGGTCCGCTGGCAGATCGCCGCCGGGGCGGGCGACGTCTTCTTCCGGGACCTGGCCGAGCTCCGCGACGCCCTGGAGCCCTCCGCGGCCCTCCTCGCGGCCCGGCGCCGCACCGACGCCGACGTCGCCGAGCTGCGGGCGGCGCTCGTGGACATCGACGACACCGCAGGCGGCCAGACGGCCGAGGAGGCCGAGGCGGCCGCGCAGGCCGACCTGCGCTGGCACCGCGCACTGCTGGCGGCCACGCACAACGAGCTGTACGCCCGCACCGATGTCTTCTTCGCCGCGGGGCTCTCCGAACGCGACCGCCTGGTCCACGGGGGCGTCCACCGCGACCCGGTGCCCAGCCATGCCCGCGTCACCGAGGCCGTGGCCGCGGGCGACCCCCTCGCCGCCGAGGCCGCCATGCACGCCCTGCTGGCCCAGGCCAGGGAGGACCTGAGCCGCATCACCGAGAACCCCGTACCCGACGACGATCCGGAGAGACCGCAGTGAAGATCACCCGCATCGAGACGTTCCTCGTCCCGCCCCGGTGGCTGATGGTCCGGGTGGAGACCGACGACGGCGTCGTCGGCTGGGGCGAGCCCGTGGTGGAGGGGCGGGCGGAGACCGTGCGGGCCGCGGTCGGCGAACTGTCCGAACTCCTCCTGGGCCAGGACCCCACGCCGATCGAGCACCACTGGCAGCGCCTCACCAAGGCCTCGTTCTACCGGGGCGGGCCGGTGCTCTCCAGCGCGGTCGCCGGGCTCGACCAGGCGCTGTGGGACATCGCGGGCAAGCGCCTGGGCGTCCCCGTGCACCAGCTCCTCGGCGGCCCCGTCCGCGACCGGGTGCGCGTGTACGGCTGGGTCGGCGGCGACGACCACGCCGAGCTGGCGGAGGGGGTCGCCGCCCGCGTGGAGTCCGGGCTGACCGCCGTGAAGATGAACGCGTCGGGGGCGATGGGGCGCTCGGCCACCGTCCGCGAGATCGACGGCGTCGTGGAGCGGCTGGCCAGGGTGCGCGAGGTGCTTGGGCCGGATCGGGACGTGGCGGTGGACTTCCACGGCCGCTTCAACGCGGCCACCGCCCGCCGGGTCCTGCCCCTGCTGGAGCCACTGCGCCCCATGTTCGTGGAGGAGCCCGTCCTGCCCGAGTACGGGCACCTGCTCGACGAGGTCGTCCGCTCCAGCCCGGTGCCCATCGCCACTGGGGAGCGCCTGTTCAGCCGGAGTGACTTCCTGCCCGCGCTCCAGGCGGGCATCGCGGTCGCCCAGCCCGACCTCTCCCACGCGGGCGGGATCTCCGAGGTGCGCAGGATCGCCTCCCTCGCCGAGACCTACGACGCCCTCCTGGCCCCGCACTGCCCGCTGGGCCCCCTGGCCCTGGCCGCGAGCCTCCAGATCGCCTTCGCCACGCCCAACTTCCTCATCCAGGAACAGAGCATCGGTATGCATTACAACCGGGACGCCGAAGTGCTCGACTACGTCCTCGACACGGACGTCTTCGCGTTCCCGGACGGGCACATCCGCCGCCCCGAGGCCCCGGGGCTGGGCGTGAGCGTGGACGAGGACGCCGTGCGCCGGGCGGACCGGACGGGCCACCGCTGGAGGGCACCGGTGTGGAGCCACCCGGACGGATCCTTCGCTGAGTGGTGAGACGGGAGTGACGCGCATGCAGTGCGAACCGTGGAGCACGGACCGCTTCGAACTGGGGGAGGGGCTGCGCCGGCACGGCCGGGACCTGCTCATGGTGGACATCCTCACCGGCAGGCTCCTCAGGCTCGACCCCCGCGCCCCGGGGCCGGCGCAGGTGCTCGCCGCCCTCGACGTCCCCCTGGGCGCGGTCGCCCCCGTCCTGGACCGGCCGGGCGAGCGCATCGCGGCCGCGGGCACGGGGGTGGCGCTGCTCGCCGGGGACGGCGGGCCGCGGTGGCTGGGCCGGCCCGAGGACGGTGCGGCCACCCCGATGCGGATGAACGACGGCTGCTGCGATCCGCGGGGGCGGTTCTGGGCGGGGTCCATGGCCTACGACGGCACCTCGGGGGCCGGCTCGCTCTACCGCACCGACCCCGGCGGTACGGTCACCCGAGTCCTGGAGGGCTACACCGTGCCCAACGGTCCCGCGTTCACCGCGGACGGTGCCCGCATGTACCTCGCCGACAGCGCTGAGGGCAGGATCGACGCCTACGAGGTGTCGCCCGGCGGCGCGCCCGGGGCGCGGACCACCTTCGCCCGGGTCGGGGAGGGCAGCCCCGACGGGATGCAGGTCGACGCGGAGGGCCACCTGTGGGTCGCCGTCTGGGGAGCCGGGAGGGTGCACCGCTACGACCCCGACGGGACCCTGGAGCGCGTGGTGCCCGTGCCCGCCGCCCAGCCGACGAGCGTGTGCATCGTCGACGCCCCGGAGCCCCGGCTGTTCGTCACTTCCGCCACGATCGGCCTCGATCCTGCCGGGCCCGGCGACGGCGCCGTCTTCTCCATCCCCGTGGACGTCCCGGCCCCCGCGGCCTACCCCTTCGGCGGCCACCTGTAACGCGAACGGTCACCGGCGCCGGGCCGCGCAGCAGCGGAGTTCCTACCGTCGTTCCGTGAAGACACGTCACCTCCGGTGACCGGTCGTACTAGGGTGCTCTGCGTGAAGCTTGTTGCGCAGGTGAAGCTGATGCCTGCGTCCGGCCATGACGCGGACGCGCTGGCGGCAACCCTGCGTGCCTGCAACCGGGCCGCGACGTGGGTATCTGCGACCGCGCACGCCCGGGGCCTGTTCCGGCGCAACGAGTTGCAGCAGGCCGTGTACCACGACACCAAGGCCACCTTCGCTCTCGCCGCGCAACCGGCGGTGCGCACCATCAAGAAAGTGGTCGACGCCTACACGACGCTGAAAGCGAACATCAAGGCGGGCAACCTCGGCCCCGAGGGCTCGAAGCGCCGCACGAAGGCGCAAGCCACACCGGTCGTGTTAATCGCCCACCGGGGCGGTGCTGTGTGGCAGCGGGGCGCGGTCAACCGCCCCAGTACGGCGTAGCCGTACCGGACGCAGGGGACCACGCGGCAGCCAGTCGCGCTCCACTTGCAATCACGACCTTTCGTGGATCGAGTGAACAAGCTCGGTCCTTCAGGGCCGAGAAGTTGACGACGCCGGTCGAGGAGATCCTGCGCGGGATGGACGACCTGGTCCGGCAGGGCAAGGTCCTGTACGTGGGGATCTCCAACACCCCGGCCTGGCAGGTGTCGCGCATGCAGGCGATCGCCGGCCTGCGCGGCTGGTCGCCGCTGGTCGGGCTCCAGATCGAGTACAACCTGATCGAGCGCACCGGGGAACGCGACCTGATCCCCATGGCACGCGAGATGGGGTTGGGGGTGGTCCCGTACTCCCCGCTGGCGGGCGGGGTGCTCACCGGCAAGTACAGCCGCGACGACCTGGCCCCGGCCGATGCCGCGTCCGGCGACGGCACCCGCAAGAGCTTCAACTTCGCCAGGGGCGGGATCACCGAACGCAACCTCGCCGTCGCCGGCGTTGTGCAGGAGCTCGCCACGGAGCTGGGCCGCACACCCGCCCAGGTCGGGCTGGCCTGGACGCTGCGCAACCCGGGCGTGACGGCACCGATCATCGGCGCCCGCACCCCCGCGCAGCTGGCGGACAACCTGGGCGCGCTGGAGGTCGACTTCACCGCCGCCCAGCTGGCCCGCCTCGACGAGGCCAGTGCGGTCGGAGGGGGGTACCCCCACGACATGCTCGCCGGTGACCTGGGCCGCGCGTTCACCCAGGGCGAGCTGAAGGTCGAGTCCCGCCGCTGATGCCGGATCGAGTGCCGAGGGCGGCCGGCCCGGAGCCCATTGTGGCCCATTCGGTCCAGAACTTGTAGTGTGCGGGTATGCCTCGGCCTCGTGAGTTCGATGAAAAGCGTGTGCTTCTCGCCATCCGCGACGAGTTCTGGGACAAGGGCTACGCGGCGACATCGATGGACGACCTGCTGCGCGTGAGCGGGCTGGGCAAAGGCAGCCTCTATGGGGCGTTCGGGGATAAGCGCAGCCTGTTCCTGCGGGTGCTGCGCGACTACGACGACGCGAACCTGCTGATGCTGCGCGAGCGCCTGGATTCCGCGGCGCGGGGGATCGACGTGGTGCGCGAGTTCGTGGTCGGCCTGACCGGCGATCCGACCGGGGCGGTCGCGCGTCGGGGCTGCCTGCTGGCCAACAGCAACGCCGAGCTCGCCGCCAGCACTCCCGACGTCGCGGCCGAGGCCCGCCGCAGCTACGACGCGATCGCCACCGTCCTCACCTCGGCGCTGGAGCGCGCCCAGAGTGAAGGCGACCTCGATCCCGACATCGACCCTGCTGAGACCGCCCGCGCGGCCCTCATCGCGCAGCTCGGGCTCATCGCTCTCGGGCGTACCGGCATGGACATCGAAGCGCTCACCGTGGCGGCCCGGTCCGCCCTGGCGCGGTTGCTGCCCACTCCGGCGCAGTAGCGGCAACGCACCGGCCGGCCTGCACCGCCACCCGTCTGCAACCGGTTCCCACCCGTGCCCGCGCAGCCCGTCCACGGGGCCGCGCCGGGAAGCCCCGATGGCGCAATATTGACTACTTGGTCCATAACCGCCAAGATTATGGACGCCACAGTCCATAATTTGAAGGGGGCGGCATGGCCGTCTTGGCAGACAAGGTCGCCGTGGTCACCGGGGCCGGAACCGGCATCGGGTTCGCGACCGCGCGCGCATTCCGCGACGAGGGCGCCACGGTGTTCATCACCGGTCGCCGCAAAGACACGCTCGACGCCGCGGTCGCCGAGCTCGGACCCGGCGTGACCGGCGTGGTCTGCGATGCCTCGGTGCCCGCAGAGCTCGATGCGTTCTACAGCACCGTGCGCGACCGGGCCGGACGCATCGACGTGCTGGTCGCCAACGCCGGCGTCGGCACCGCGGCGCCGTTCGGCGAGGTGACCGAAGACCTGATCGACTCGGTGTTCGCCACCAACGTCAAGGGAGCGATCTTCACGCTCCAGCAGGCGCTGCCGCTGCTCAGCAGGAACGCGTCGGTGATCCTGACGGGTTCGACCGCTGCGACACGGCCCAACCTGGGACTCGAGGTCTACGCGGCGTCGAAGGCCGCGGTCCGCTCGCTCGCCCGTGGCTGGGCCCTCAGCGCGCGCACCCACGGCTTCCGGGTCAACGTCGTATCCCCGGGCGGTACACGCACCCCTGGCCTGCTCGAGCTGGTCCCACCCGAGATGCTCGAGCAGGCCGCAGGCGCTGTCCCCCTCGGCCGGCTCGCCGAGCCCGAGGAGATCGCCGCCGTGACGACGTTCCTCGCCTCGGACGCGTCGAGCTACGTCAACGGCGCCGAGTTCTTCGCCGACGGCGGATACGCGCAGGCTTGAGCGCTTTCGTAAGCGCCGGTTCAGCGCAACCGCATACGCGCATCCTAGGCCGCCGTGTCGTGCGCGGCCCAGAACGAGGTGAGCGCCCGGGCGCTGCGGACCGGGTCCTGGACCATCCACCAATGCCCCAGCCCGTCGAGCTCGGCGACCTGGGCTCCCGCCCGGGTCGCCGACCGGCGGCGCATCTCCCGGGAACCGGCCACGTGGTCGTCGGTGGCGATGACGGCGAGGCCGGGGCGTGCCGCGGCGGCGGGGAGGTTGCGGCCCAAGTCGGCCATGACCGGCTGGACGGCGGAGCGGTAGTAGGCCAGGATCGCCCGGCCCATCTGCGGTCCCTGGGCGGCGGCCAGCTGCGCGGCGACGGGGCGGGTGATGCCTCTGGCGACCATGCGCTCGGTCCGTTCGGCGAGTGTGCCGCCCAGTCGTTCCGCGACCGATTTCTCCCCGATCTCCGGTGTCTGCCATCCCTGGGCGAGGTCGTGCCAGACATAGTCCGGGTCGTAGGCGCTCACGGCGTCGCTGACCCACGTCCGCAGCAGGTCGGGCCGGGCCATGGCCACGGAGACGGCGAAGATGCCGCCCAGGTCGTGGCCGACGAGGTCGACCGGCTGGCCCAGCGCCTCCAGTGCGCCGATCAGCCAGTCCCGGTAGGCGGGGACGGTGCAGTCGAAGCCGTCCGGGATCGGCGCGCCGAAGCCGGGCGGGGACAGGCGCAGGACGTCGGCCCTGTCCAGTTCGGCGCACAGCGGGTCCCATACGGCGGCGGTCTCGGGGTTGCCGTTGACGAAGACGGTGGTCATCGGGGGCTCCTGAAGCTCGGGAACTGGGGGCCGCCCAACCATCACATATTTGTTGGTCGACAAGCAAATTAGTTTGGCGCATGCGATACGCTCGCGATCATGCCCCCCGAACAGCACCGCACCCCGGTCCGCAGCGAGCGCCGCACGCAGGAGCAGCGGCGCACCGCGACCAGGGCCGCGCTGCTGGCGGCGGCCGCGGAGCTGGTGGTGGAGGCCGGCGTGCGCGCCGTGACCCTGGCCCGGGTCGGGGAGCGGGCCGGATACAGCCGGGGGATCGCCACCCACCACTTCGGATCGAAACAGGCCCTGCTCGACGCGCTGGCGAAGTCGAGCCAGAGCGGGTTCGTCGCCGGCGTCGGCGACCTGCCGCCCGGGCTCGACCGCCTGGTGTTCCTGATCGAGGGCTACATCAGAGAACTCGGCCGCGACGGAGTCGCCGGCCGCGCCTTCCTGCTGCTCTGGGCCGAGGCGGCCACCGCCACCGAGCTCTCGGCGGGTTTCCGGGAACGCGATGCGGCATTCCGGGCGGATCTGCGCGAGGACGTCGCCGCAGGTATCGCCAACGGCGAGATACCCGGCGACACCGACCCGCAGAGCGTGGCGGTCGCGGTTCTGGGACAGTTGCGGGGCATCGGCATGCAGCGCCTGCTCGACCCGGACGCCGTCGACACCCAGCATCTCAGCAGCGCTGTTGCCGGGCAATGGCGCCGGGCACTGTCGGCAGGGACCAGCAGAACCGGGTAGGGACCCCGCCCGGCCTGCCTGCGCCGCCCGTGGGGTGGCACACGACGGCGCCCGCCCGCCGGCTCCCTGCCGGCGGGCGGACACCGATCGGCTCACGGCGTCTCGCGGACCTCCGAGACCCACGTCGACGTGTGGAACATCGTGTACTGACCCACGGCAGGGAGGTCGTACTCGGCTTCGGGGTCCTCCAGCAGCACGGTCTCGTGGTAGAGGGGCATCCCCGTCTCGGCATCGAACATCATGCGGAGCTCGTCTTCGGTCCCGGCGCCACTCGGTTCGTCGGTACGCACGACGAAGAGCAGTCCCGGTCGGCCGGAGCGGTCCTCCGCCTCGCCGGCGAACCCGACGTCGTCTCGCTCGGCCAGCATGCGCAGCACCGCACCCTGGACGGCCGGTTCGACCGGCTGGTCCTCGTAGAGCTGGGTGATCGCGAACCACAGGGCAGCGGTGGTCACCTCGTCCGACCAGTTCGCGTCCGCTTCCTCGATCAGCTGGTGGGCCAGGGTGTCGGGATCGGTGGACAGGGTCCCGGGCTCCCAAGAGAAGTTGAGGACGTCACCCCCCTCAATCTCGGACACGCCGTCCTCGAACAAGCTGAGCAACGGTTGCTCGTCGCCTTCGAGGTGGTCGGGGACGTCGGGCCGGCTGATCTCCAGGCCGCCGTTGCCGGACGGGACGCTCCACGTCTGGACATCCTCGGGGACGATGCCCCATCCCTGCTTACCGGTGTCCAGGTCCTGCGACAGCGTCAGATGCCAGGTCGACTTGTGCTGGTAGGCGACGTCGCCCGCGGGTTCCTCGACGGGCTGTTCCTCGGCACGCTCTGCGAGTTCGAGCAGCTCCGGTCCTGCCTCGCTCACTTCCCCCACCTCCACGGCCAGCGGCGCCGGGGGCGGGCCGGCGTAGGCCGTCTCCTCGCGGCCGCCGACCAGCCCGCCGACGACCGCCACGGCGATCACACCGGCGGCCCCGCTCAGCGCCAGCGCCCGCCACGCCCTCCGGCGGGGGGCCGGCCGCGGCACGCGTACGGTCTCCGCCCGGGAGAGCGCGTCGATCCTCGCCTGGTTCAGCGCTTCGGTGCCCGTCCGCACCCCGCTCGCGGGGTCGTGGGCGGCCATCAGGTCACGCACCATACGCTCATCGGTGTTCATCACAGTCCCCCAACCGGAATGATCTCGCCCCTGTCCGGCCCGGCCGCCGCCGAGGCCTGGTCCATCAGCCGGGTGATGCGCCTGCGCACCCGGTGCAGCCGCACCCGGGCCGTGGTCGCGGTGCAGCCGAGCACCCGCGCCGCCGCGCGGACGTCCAGCCCCTCCCACGCCACGAGCATCACGAGCTCGCGTTCGTCGGGTTTGAGCCGGCCCAGCGCCGCCAGCGCGTTCTCACGTTCGGCGACCCGCCAGTACGCGTCGTCCGCGGGCAACGCGCTCTCCCATTCGCCGCCGAACGGGCTCAGTACTTCGCCGCGCCGCCGCTCCTCGCGTCCGCGCGCCAGGATGATGTTGCGCGCGACGGCGTACAGCCAGGGCAGCGGATTGTCCGCGGGAACCTTCGCGCGGCGTCTCCACGCGACGGCGAAGGTGTCCGCGGCGACGTCATCGGCCCGGTCCGGTCCGACCCGCCGCCATGCGTAGCGGCGGACGTCGTTGTAGTGGCGTTCGAAGAACCGAGTGAACTCTCCTCGGGCATCCGCATCGGAGTCCTCATCCCTTGTCATCGGGTCCCTTCCGTTCGACTTACCTCCTTATGTCGCGGGGACCGCGATTGTTACGGGCGGAATGGGACTGATTCCGGAAGGGGGCGGACCGGGTCACATCCCGATGGAGCCGTCGATGCGCTCACGCAGCAGGTCGGCGTGGCCGTTGTGCCGGGCGTACTCGGCGATCATGTCCACCAGGATCCGCCGCAGCGAGATCGGCTCGCCGGTCATGGTCACGCCTCCATGAGGGACGCCGGGGTGGGGAGGTCGGCGAGGAGGTGTTCGGCGGCCGACAGGCGCCAGGCCTCCAGGACGAGTTCGCTGAGTTCGTCGAGGTCGATTCCGTCCAGGTGCACCACGACCCAGCCGAAGCCGCCCGCGGTGAACTGGACCTCGAACACCTCCGGCCGCTCGGCCACGAGGGCGAGCTGCTCGGACAGGGTCTGCTTCAGGCCCACGGTCGCGGTGCGCGGCCACAGGTAGCCGAACTTCTTGCCGTGCACGCTGAACGCCGTGTACCGGTCCGACTCCTCGTGCCCGGCATCCGGCAGCGCGTCCACCAGTCGCAGGAATCGCGTGATCTCAACAGCCATGCAGTGAGATAACCACATATCGGCCTACCGGTGGGGCGGGGGGCCGTTGCGCGGATGCCGCGGCGGGTCACGCGTTCCAGATGAAGACGATCCCGGCCACGACCAGGCCGGCTTCGACGATGGCCACGAAGGTCCGGTCGCCGATGCAGCCGACGATCTTCTTGCCCGCCCAGACTCCCGTCAGGATGGCCGGGGTCAGGGCCGCCCCGAACAGCAGCACGCGGGGGGTGAGGATGTCGCCGGCGTCGTAGACGGCGATCTTGGTCAGGTTCAGGGTGAGGCCCGCCGCCGCCTCGGTGCCGATGTAGGCGCCCCGGGTCAGCCCGTAGGCGAGGAGGAACGGGGCGGTCAGCGGGCCGATGGACTCCAGCAGCGTCGAGCCCAGGCCCGCGACGGCGCCGACCCCGGCGAAGACCGGGAGGCGGGGCGCCCGGGGGTGGGGGCGGATGTGGCGCCGGACGACCACGCAGATCAGGAATGCGCCGAGGAGGCGCTGGAGCGTGGCCAGAGGTGCGTGGGCGAACAGCACGCCGCCGAGGGCCGCGCCGGGGATTCCCCCGAGTGCGAACCATGCGATCAGCGGCCACTCCAGGCGGGAGCGGTTGAGCCAGATGCGTCCCGCGCCGGTGCCGAGCTGCGTGAGCGTCAGAACGGGGATGGCGGTGCGTACCCCGAACAGCGCGGCGAAGACCGGTAACAGCAGGATCCCGCCCCCGAACCCCGCCACCGCCGAGAGCGGGGCCAGAGCCACAGCAGCCGTCGAGGCGCACAGGATGGTGAGCAGCGGATCGGAGATCAGCATCTCACCAGTCTGGCGTTATCGCAGGTCGCAGAGGTCGGGTCGATGTCGGTGGGCTCCGGGACGCGGTGCCGCCTCATTCGCGGAGTGCGGCTCAGGAGAGGGCCGACGCGCGACGCGACCGCCCGGATCCCCTGCGGCTGAGGGCGTCTCGGCGTCGCGACCCTGCCCCAGGACACCGCCGCCGCCCTCACGCGTGGGGAGGCGGGGAGGGGTGCGTTGCCCGTTTCTCGTGAGGAGCGAGGGGAGGGTGAGGAGGATGGGAACCGGCCGTGCGCGGGCCGAACGCCGCGTGGCCGGCCACTGCCTACTACAGAATTAGTAGGTAGCCTGAAGGTGTGCGGGCGCCTGGCGTGGCCGAATGCCGCCGTTCGATGGAGGGGTGAAGGAACAAGGTCAGAGCTACTATTACACATGTAGTAGTTTGTCGCCATGACTTCCGCCTCCGCAATGGAGACGCCCCGGGTGTCTCTGCGCGTCATGGAACTCTCCGACGTCCCCACCGCCGTCCACCTCCACCGCGCCAACCTGCCGTCAGGGTTCTTCGTGGAGCTCGGCGAGCGGTTCCTCAGCCGCTACTACCGGACCTTCCTCACCAGCCCCGCCGCGGTCGCGCTGGTCGCCGTCGTCGAGGGGCGCGCGGCGGGCTTCCTCGTCGGCAGTACCGACGAGCGCGTCCACCGCCGCCATGTGCTCCAGCTCGAACGCTGGCAGCTCGCGCGGGCCGGCGCCGGAGCACTCATCGTCCGGCCCGAACTGACCGCCCGCTTCATGCGCACCCGCGCCCAGCGCTACCTGCGGGGCATACGCCGGGCGAGCGATCCGCCCGCGGCGCACGACACGCCCCAGGGGCGGACCGGCATGCTCAGCCACATCGCCGTCGACGCACCCCACCGGCGGACCGGGGTGGGGGTCGCCCTGGTGAACGGCTTCGCCGAGATCGCCCGTGTGCACGGAGTCGACCTCCTGCGCCTCTACACCGCCCACGACAACGAGCCGGCCCAGCGCTTCTACGAGCGCCTGGGCTGGCAACGACAGGAGCAGCAGCCCGACATGGACGGCAAGGCGTGGACGCCGTTCATCCTGGAGCTGACGAAGTGAGTCCACGACGCCTCGTTCCCCTCTTGGTGGTGATGATGTTGGCCGGCGCCTGCGGAGCCGATCGCGACCCCTCCCCGTCCGACCCGGGCGCGTCACCCCCGGCGGCGCTCCCCGAGGTCGCCCCCTACCGCGTGGCCGAAGGCGAGCCCGCCCCCGACGTGAAACAGGCCGCCACCGCCTACCTGGAGACCCTGCTCACCTACGGGGACGGCGAAGGGACCGCGGAGGCCGCCGCCGAGCGGATCGCCGCCGCCGGGCTCCCGGCCGAACCCGCGCAACAGGCGGCCGACCTGCTGGAGGAGTCCGCCTCCGGCGCCGCCGAGGTGGTCTACCCGCAGCTGGGAGGCCTCACCGACACCCAGGCGTCGATCATGGCCGTCACCACCCTCCACCGGCTCGGCGACGGGGAGCTCACCTCGACCACGCGCACCATCGACGTCCGGCTGACCAGGACGGGGGAGGAGTGGGCGGTCAGCGAGATCGCCTCCACCGGTGCCCCCGGCACCGCGCCGTCACCCTCGACCTCGCCCTCGCCACTGGCGTCGTCCGGCTCCACCGTGGGCGCCCAGGTCGTGGACGCGCCCGCCATCCACCTCCCCGACACCGCGCGCTGGGACATCGAGGGCGGCGGGCTCGACGACCGCATGCTGCAAATCCTGCTCGACCTGTCGGCCGACCACGAACTGTCGGTGGCGGTCCTGTCCACCGGCCACCCGCACAACGTCTTCGACAGCGCCTCGGTCAGCAACCACACCAACGGCCGCGCCGTGGACATCTGGGCCATCGACGGCACACCGGTCGCCGAGTACGCCCGAGACGGCTCCGGCGGCGACAACCCCGCGCGCCGCCTCATGGAGCAGGCCCTCGCCTTGGGCAGCGACGAAGTGGGCGGCCCGTGGTCCTTCTCCACCCCCGACGGTGCCACCTTCACCAACACCGTGCACCAGGACCACCTGCACGTAGGCTTCAAGCGGTGACCGGGAGGGCGTCGGAGTGCCACCGCCGGGCTCGGCACCGTCCCCACGACGCACGACGCAGGAAGAACGCGAGGACGCGATCGATGTCACGGAGAAGACTCGGACAGCTCGAGGCGGAGGTCCTCGCGGTGCTGGCGGAGGCCGACGACTACGTCTCCACGTCCGAACTGTGCACCAGGCTCGCCGGCGACCCCGCCTACACCACCATCAACACCATCCTGTTCCGGCTCCACGACAAGAACATGGTCGAGCGCGTCCAGCGCGGCCGCGCGTTCGTCTACCGGCTGGTGGTCGACGAGTCCGAGGTCGCGGCCGAGCGCATGTTCAGCCACCTGCGGGTCGCCAGCAACCCTTCCAGCGTCCTCAACCAGTTCGTCAGCGGCCTCAACCCCGAGGAGGCCGACGCGCTGCGCGCCGTCCTGGACAGACATCGGGAGTCGCCATGACCTGGCCCATGTTCGTCCCCGCGCTCACGCTCACCCTGCTCAGCGTCATCGCGGCCCGCCGCCCCCTGCCCCTGCACCCGGCGTGGTCGGCCCGCCTGCTGCTGACCCTGACGGCCACCACCGCACTGACGGTGCTCAGCACGCTGACCATGGTGGCCGCCGTGTTCGTCGCCGGGTTCCTGCCCGCCGATATGGTCGCGGCCACGGCGAAGGGCCGGCTGCTGCTCGGCCACGGCCCCGTCAGCCCGCTGCTGGGCGTGCCGGCGCTGCTCCTGCTGGGCAGCGGCGCCGTCGGCATCGTCCTGCTGGTGGCCCGGCGACGGCGGGAGCGCCGCGAACTCCAGGGCGTCGGCGTCGCGCCCGACGACCGCCCCTTCGCCGTGGCGGTTCCCGGTGCCCGTGGCGGCGTCGTGGTCTCCCGCGGGCTCCTGCGGCTGCTCACCCGCGAGCAGATGAGCGTCGTCTTCCGGCACGAGCACGCCCACCTGCGGCACCGCCACCACCTCTACACCGCCGCGGGTGCGGTCGCGGCCCGCCTCTTCCCGCCGCTCGCGCCGTTGGAGGCGGAGCTGCGCCTGGCCGTGGAGCGCTGGGCCGACGAGGCCGCCGCCGAAGCCGTCGGCGACCGCGCGCTGGTCGCGCACACCATCGCCGCCGTCGCGCTCGCCAACCCCGTCCCGCGGCCGACCTGGCACCCCGCACTGGCGCACTTCCACGTCGTCCAGCGCGTGCGGGCCCTGCTCGGCGACGCGCCCTCCACCAACCCCATCGCCGGGCCGGCCCTGCTCAGCGGCACCGGGGTGGCGACCAGCGGGGTGGCGTCCTCGGCCCTGCAACTCCACCACGCGGCGGCACTGCTCCTGCTCTGATCCGCCCCACCCTCCGCCGACGGCGTCCGTCATCGGCGCCCCCGGCATGCCACGAAACCGGCCGCCGCATCCGGCGGCGGCCCGAACAAGCCCGCACCCCGGACCAAGGAGTCCCCCCGTGACCGCGCAGAACCTCCGGCCCACCACCGACGGCCCGCCCGAACCCGATGCACCACCGGCGGACGGTCCCAGCGGGGCCGACCGGCCGGGAACGGGCCGGACGAGCGCGGCGCGGTCCAGCCTGACCATGGCGGTGGGCACGATGGCGTCGCGCGTCACCGGCTTCGTGCGCACGGTCGTGCTCGCCGCGGCGATCGGCACCCAGCTGCTGGGCGACGCCTACACCGCCGCCAACACCATCCCCTTCATCGTCTACGACCTGCTGATCGGCGGGCTCATGGCGAGCGTCATCGTGCCGTTCCTGGTCCGCCGCCGCAGGAGTGACCCCGACGGGGGCGCGGCCACCGAGCAGCGGCTGTTCACCCTGGCCTGCGCACTCCTGGTGGCGCTGACCGTCGCCGGGGTGCTCGCCGCCGAGGCGCTCATCTCGATGTACGCGGGCGCGTTCACCGGGGCCCAGCGCGAGGTCGCGGTCCTGCTCGCCCGCTACCTGCTCGTCCAGATCTTCTTCGTCGGCATCAGCGGGCTCTCCAGCGCCATGCTCAACACCCGCGGCCGGTTCGGCCCGCCCGTATGGGCGCCGGTCCTCAACAACCTCGCCATCATCGGCGTGGGTGCGGCGTTCCTGCTGACCGACGGCCCCGGCGCCACCCCTGAGACCATATCGCCGGCGCAGGTCGCCCTGCTCGGCGCCGGAACCGTGTGCGGCGTCGCCCTCCAGGCCGCGGTGCTCCAGTGGTCGCTGCGCTCCACCGGGTTCCGCTGGCGCCCGCGCCTGGACCTGCGCGGCAGCGGCCTCGGGGAGGCCGCGCGCGCCGCCGGATGGACGTTCGTGCTGGTGTGCACCATGCAGGCCGGCTTCCTCGTCACCGCCAACCTCGCCACCCGCGCCGGCGTGCGGGCCGCGGCCGAGGAGGTCCCCGTCGGCGCGGGGCTGACCGCCTACAACTACGCCTACCAGCTCTTCCAGCTGCCCTACGCGATCATCGCGGTCTCCATCATCACCGTGCTGCTGCCGCGGATGAGCGAGCACGCGGCCGACGGCGACTGGCCGCGGCTGCGCGACGCCTTCTCCCGGGGGCTGCGCACGGCCACCGCGCTCCTGCTCCCGGCGGGCGCGGCGATGGCGGTCTTCGCCCCCCAGATCTGCGTGCTCCTGTTCGCCCGCGGCGCCACCTCGACCGCCGACGCCGCGGCGATCGGCCAGGTGCTCGCCGTCTTCGCCGCCGGGCTGATCCCGTTCACCGGCTACCAGCTGCTGCTGCGGGCGTTCTACGCCTGCGGCGACACCCGGACACCCGCCCTGCTGGCGATCGGCAACATGGCCGCCCACACCGCCATGGCCCTGCTGGCCTACGCGGTGCTGCCGCCCGGCCGCGCGGTGGCGGGGATCGCGGGCGGCTTCATGCTCTCCTACCTGGTGGGACTGGTCATCGGCGCCCAGGTCCTGCGCCGCCGCCTCGGCGGCCTGCACCTGCGCAGCACGGCCGTGTCACTGCTGCGCCTGCACCTGGCCGCCGCCCCGGCGGCGGCCGCCGGCTGGATCACCGGCCGCGCCCTCGGCGGAGTCCTCGGCACCGGCCCGGCCGGGCTGGCGCTCACCTGCCTCACCGGAGCGGCCGCGATCGCGGGGGTCTACGCACTAGCCTGCCTCCTCCTGCGCGCCCCCGAGGTCAGAGACGCGGCAGCCCGCCTCCGTCGGCCGCTGCGCCGCCGTGGTTGAGAGCGGGCTGGACCGGAACCGCGTTTCACGGCGGGTTCGGGCCGGGGGTCAGGTGGTGGGCGATGGTGTCGGCCGTCTGTCTCAGGTGCTCGACGATGTGGGGGAGGGGGCCGGACTTCAGGCGCTCGTTGGGGCCGTTGGCGGAGAGGACGCCGATCAGGTGGCCCTTCTCGTCGCGTACGCCCACGGCCACGGCGAAGAGGCCTTCCTCGACCTCGTTGTCCATGGTGGCGTAGCCCCGTTGCCTGATGTCGCGGAGGACGCGGAGGAGCTCGGCGCGGTCGCTGATGGTCGACGGGGTCAGGGCCGGCAGCTCTTCCGGGAACAGTGCTTCGATGCGCCCGGCGGGCAGTTCCGCGAGCAGCAGCTTGCCCGTGGCGCTGGTGTGGAGGGGGTGCTGCTCGCCGATCCAGCGGTGTGACACGGTGAGCATGCGCGATCCGGAGGCTTCGGCGATGAGGTCGTATTCGGTTTCGCCGTTGACCATTGCGTAGCCGATGGTCTCGTTGAGCCGTTCGGCCAGCGCGTCCAGCGTGTCCTGGATGCGGATGACGATGCTGCGGTGCGGGTCGGCCAGCCGGCCCAGGCGCGCGATCTCCCAGCCCAGCGTGTACTTGCCGTCGTTGCGCGCGACGAATCCGGTCTGTTCCAGGCTGAGCAGCAGGCGGAAGGCCGTGGGGCGGGTCATCCCGACGCGCTGGGCGAGTTCGGTGACGGTGATCCCGTCGCGGTGCCGCCCGAGCTCGCTGAGGAGAACCGTTGCCTTGATGACGGATTTGTTGGTGAGGTCGGGCGGATCGAGGACCTCGTCGGCACTGCTGTCATCAGGCACGGTGTGTCACGGCCCCTTCTTCTCTGCGGGTCCCGGCTCACTGGGGAGGTGGCCACACAACCGTAACCCTCGGGGAACCCGCCGGGAGCGGTGGCGGCTCTTGACCGCTGCCCAGGGCGAGATTTAATTTGAACGCAACGTTCAGTATATGAACGTTACGCGCTCACGTATGAGGGAGCAGCCCCCCATGAAGCACCGCCCTCTGCACCTGTTCGCCTTCGACATCGCAGCCCCCGCGCACCTGACGGCCGGCTCCTGGCGCACCGACGGGGACCAAGGACACCGGTACACCGACCTGGAGTACTGGAAGGACACCGCCCGGATGCTCGAGGACGCGGGCTTCGACGGCATCTTCTTCGCCGACACCGTCGGCTACCACGACGTCTACGAGGGCCGGCCCGACGAGGCCATCCGCGACGCCGCCCAGTTCCCCGTCAACGACCCCCTCCTGCTGATCAGCGCGCGGTCACCGAGCACCTGACCTTCGGCGTGACCTGCTCACTGACCTATGAGCAGCCGTACCTGCTGGCGCGCCGCTTCAGCACGCTCGACCACCTCACCCGGGGCAGAGTGGGCTGGAACATCGTCACTTCCTACTCCGAGTCCGCGGCCCGCAACCTGGGACTGGGACGCCAGCCCGGCCACGACGAGCGCTATGAGCTCGCCGAGGAGTACATGGAGGTCGTCTACAAGCTGTGGGAGCGGTCCTGGGAACCGGACGCGGTCACCCGCGACGCGGCCGCGGCCACCTATGCCGACCCCTCCCGCATCCACCCGATCGCGCACTCCGGCCGGTACTTCAGCGTTCCGGGGTTCTCGCTGTGCGAGCCGTCCCCCCAGCGCACGCCCGTCCTGTTCCAGGCAGGCGCGTCCGCGCGGGGGGTGGCCTTCGCCGCCCGGCACGCCGAAGCCGTCTTCATCAACGCCGTGTCGGTGGAACAGGCCCGGCGCGGCGTCGAACGGATTCGCCGGGCGGCCGTGGCGGCCGGGCGGCGGCCCGGCGACATCAAGGTCATCGTCCTGCTCACCGTGATCGTGGCGCCCACCGACGACGCCGCCGCGGTCGCGCACGCGGCCCACCTGCGCAACGCCACCATCGAGGGCGCACTGGCCCGGTTCGGCGGCTGGACCGGCCTGGACATGTCCACCTGGGACCTCGACCTCCCGCTGAAGAGCGTGCCGACCCGGGGCGTGCAGTCCCTGATCGACATGTTCTCCACGGCCGATCCCGACCGTGTATGGACCGCCCGCGACATCGCCCGTTTCCTGGGCATCGGCGGCACCGGCTCCACGATCGTGGGGTCCCCGGCGACCGTCGCCGCCGAGCTGTCGCGCTGGCGCGACGAGGCCGGTGTCGACGGCGTCAACCTCAGCTACGCCACCAAGCCGGGAAGCTGGCGGGCGTTCATCGATCTCGCCCTTCCCGAACTGCGCCGGCAGGGCATCGTCGCCCCCGCCCCCGCCCGCAGCACGGGAGGGCCCGTGACCCTGCGCGAGAAGCTCTTCGGCCCCGGGGCCGTGCACACCGCCGAGGGCCACCCCGCCACCGGCCACCGCACCGGCCACCGCGCGCGCCGCACCAGCGGCGCGGTCGCGGAACCGGCGGCCCACTGAGCAGACGTCGCCCCGACACCGACACCACGAAAGGCCACACATGCACCAGCAGGCGGACGTCGTCGTCATCGGAGCCGGGGTCGCCGGCCTGGTCACCGCCCGCGACCTCAGCCGCGCGGGGCTGCGCACCGTCGTCCTCGAAGCACGGCACCGTCCCGGCGGCCGCACCTGGACCGATCACCGCCTCGGCCGGGACCTGGAGATCGGCGGCACGTGGCTGCACTGGGTCCAGCCGCACATCTGGGCCGAGGTCACCCGCTACGGGCTGGCCGTCACCCGCGGGCCCCGCTCGGAGGAGACCTACTGGCTCGCCGGCGACGAAGTGCGCCGCGGCACGCTGGAGGACTTCATGGCGCTGATCGACCCGGGCATGACCCGGCTGCTGGAGGACACCATGCGGTGGATCCCGCGCCCCGACGCCCCGCTGACCGTCGCAGGGCTGAGCGAGGTCGACCAGTTCAACCTCCAGGAGATGCTCGACGAGCTCGACCTGTCCGTCGACGAGCGCAACGCCAACGAAGCCGCCTGGGTCGGGCACCTCAACGGCCCGCTCATCGACTGCGCCTACACCAACGCCCTGCGCTGGACCGCCGCAACGGCCGGTTCCTGGCGCCTGATGCACGAGGCATCGGCGGTCTTCCGGCTGGCCCACGGCACCCGGCGCCTGGTGAGGGCGATTTCGGCCGACACCCAGGCCGACATCCGCCTGTCCGCACCCGTGCGCTCCATCGCCCACGACGACCGCGGCGCCGAGATCAGCTACGCCGACGGGCAGACCATCAGCGCCCGCCGGGTGGTCATCACCGTGCCGCAGAACATCCTGCACCGGCTCGACATCACCCCCGCACTCCCCGAGGGCAAGCTCCGCCCCAGCGTGGAGCAGACAGCCTCGCGCGGGGTCAAGGCGTGGATCCGGGTCCGCGGTCCCGTGAAGCCGTTCTTCGCCTACTCCTCCCAGCACCATCCGCTCGCCGTCGTGCGCACCGAGTTCATCGGCGACGACGACGCGGTCCTCGTGGCCTTCGGTGCCGACTCCACCCGGATCGACGCCGACGACCCCGCGGCGATCGATGCCGCGCTGCGCGTCTGGCGGCGCGACCTCGAAGTTCTGGAGGCCACCGGCCACGACTGGATGGCCGACCCCTACTCCCAGGAGACCTGGTTGATCCGGCAGCCGCGCCAGCTCACCTGGTACCACCGGGCCCAGCAGGCGGCCACCGGGGTCCTGCACTTCGCCGGCAGCGACTACGCCGACATCTGGCCCGGATTCATCGACGGCGCCATCGAGAGCGGTACCCGTGTGGCCCGCCAGGTCCGGGCCGGCCTGGACCCGGAGCCCGGCCGCGTCTGACCACCGCATTCCGGACACGCCCGCTCACCCTGGAGACGCCGATGAGCACCCACCCCGGAACCACCGTCACCCCGACCCACTTCCGCTCCGTCATGCGCCACCTGCCCACGGGGGTCGCCGCGATCTGCTCGGCGGACCCGCGCACGGCCGAGCCGTGCGGCCTCATCGTCGGCACCTTCGCCTCCCTGTCCCTGGACCCCGCATGGGTGACCTTCAACGTCGCCCGCACCTCGACGAGCTGGCCCCGGATCGCCGGCAGCGGGCGCTTCAGCGTCAGCCTCCTCGCCGACGGGCAGCAGGCGGTCTGCGCGGCGCTCTCGGGCAAGGGCGCCGACAAATTCCGGTCCCTCGACTGGGAGATGTCCGCGTACGGCACGCCCCGCATCCGCGGCTCCCTCGGGTGGATCGACTGCCTGCTCCTCCGGGAACTCGACGGCGGCGACCACCTGCTGATCATCGCCGAGGCACAGGAGATGACGGCGGCCGACCGCGGTGACCCGCTGGTCTTCCACGGCGGCCGGCTCGGAGGCCTGCGCGGCCCTCAGCCGGCGGTGTAGGCGCTCACCGTCTCGTCGTCCGCGTTGCCGGGCAGGGCCGCGGCCTGGGTCTGGTCCTGCCACACCGCGCGGGACCCCGAGTCGCCGATCAGGTAGACGCCGAAGACGGCGGCAGCGGCGGCGATGACCGACACGACCGCGATGACCGCGGTGAGCGCCGTCGACCCCACTGACCCGCCTCGACGGTGATGGGCACCAGGAAGACGACCACCAGCGCCAGGATCGCGTTGGGCCCCGCCAGGAGGCGCCGGGCCATCGGCCACACCGCTGTGAGGACCAGCAGCAGCGCGGCCAACGGAAGCAGGGTGACCACGGCGTGCACCAGCAGGACGTGTGCGGGCAGTCCGTTGATGGTCGTCATCGACGTGTCCTCGATCCTTACACGATCGCCTCGCGGGAGACGGTCGCCATCCGGAAAGGGGGTGGTCCCATTCTCGGTGAAGGGTCGGGTCACGGCCGGGACGGCGCGCCAGCAGCGGCGGAACTCCCGCACGTCGGTCGGCGACCGCCTCAGCCCGCGCTCTGCCGGCCGGGCTCGATGAGTGCGACGATCCGCTTTTCGTCGCGTGGGTAAGGGCCGCCGGTGTACTTCGTGGAGATCCGGTCGATGATCTCCCAGGCGGCGTCGCCCTCGAGCCACTCGACGACCCTGCCGCGGATCATGACCGGCTGGAACGGGTTGTCGGGCGGTGTCAGGGAGAGCGCGACGCGCGGGTCGCGGCGCAGGTTGCGGGCTTTGCGGGTGCCCGGGCCGGTGAGGATCGCGACGCGGTCGCCGTGCGTGCCGATCCAGACGGGGGTGGCGTGGGGCCCGCCGTCGGGCAGGACGCTGGCGAGGTGGGCGATGGGGGTGCCGTCGAGCACGCGGCGCACATCAGGGTCGAGCATCGTGGTCGTCTCCTCGCGTGGGTTCAGGCCGGGTGGCGGTGGTCGCCGGCGAGCGATGATCTCGCGTTCTCCGGCTCCGGCGTAGCCGGGTGAACCGGCCCGCTACCCCGATGCCCGGCCGGTGAACGGGGCGAGCGTCCGGCTAGAGCGGGAGCAGGGCGCCTGCCAGGCCCAGGCCGGCGCATATGGCCAGCACGCGCAGGATCGGCCATTTCAGCGCGAAGGTGAGTACGGCGGCGATGAGGGTGAGGGCGGCGGCCACGGGCGACAGGGTGCTCACGTCGGGCACGGCGACGTGCAGCGGGCCCCAGGTGTGGGTGCCGGTAGCGGTGAACAGGGTGTTCAGCGCGAAGTACAGGGCGAGGTTGGCGATGACCCCCACGACGGCGGCTGCGATGCCGGTCAGCGCGGCCGAGATCGCGGTGTTGTGGCGCAGGCGCTCGACGTAGGGGGCGCCCAGCAGGATGAACAGGAAGCTGGGCACGAAGGTGACCCAGGTGGTCAGCACAGCGCCCAGCAGGGCGGCGGCCCAGGGGTCAAGGGCGCCGGGGGCGCGGTAGGCGGCCAGGAACGCGACGAACTGCACGACCATGATGAGAGGGCCGGGGGTGGACTCGGCCAGTGCCAGGCCGCGCACCATCTCGCCGGGCGTGAGCCAGGCGTAGGTCTCCACCGCGCGCTGGGCGACGAAGGCCAGCACCGCGTAGGCACCTCCGAAGGTGACCAGGGCGGTCCCGGAGAAGAACAGGCCCTGCGTGGTGAACACACTGGAGGGGCCGGTGAGCAGGGCGACGGCGGCGACCGGGAGCCACCAGGCGGCCAGGCCCACGGCCAGGATCCGCCCGGCCGCCCGGCCGCCGGGGCGGGCGTGGTGCAGGGCGTCGTCGGCGATGAGCGGGGGTGGTCGGCTCTGGTCGGCGTGGGTGCCGGCGGGGGCGGTGAGCCAGGGGGTCCAGCGGCCCAGGGCCCATCCCGTCAAGGCCGCCGCCGCGACGACCACGGGGAAGGGAACGGCGAACAGCGCGAGCGCGGCGAAGGCGGCCACGGCGATCGCGACGAGCGCGGGGTGGGTGAGCGAGCGTTTGGCGACGCGGATGAGCGCCTGGGCGACGATCGCCAGCACGGCCGGCGCCAGACCTGCGAAGAGGGCGGCGACGGCGGTGGTGTCGCCGAAGGCGACATAGACCGCCGACAGCCCGAGCAGGGCGGCCATGCCGGGCAGGACGAACAGGGTCCCGGCCGCGATCGCGCCGCGCACGCCGTTGAGCAGCCAGCCGACGTAGATCGCGAGCTGCTGGGCCTCGGGGCCGGGCAGCAGCATGCAGTAGTTGAGGGCGTGGTTGAAGCGCTGCTGGCCGATCCAGCGCTTCTCCTCGACCAGGGTGCGCTGCATGACGGCGATCTGCCCGGCCGGGCCGCCGAAGGTCTGCAACGAGATCAGGAACCAGGCGCGCAGGGCCGTGGCGAAGGGCACCAGGTCGGTGGCGGCGGCCGGAGGGCCGGGGGTGGAGGAGGTGGAGGAGGTCCGGTCATCGGTGCTCACGCGGGCTCTCTTCCCAGCAGCAGGGCGCGTTTGATGTAGGCGTAGAGGCCGTCGAAGATCGGGGCGCTGATCCGCAGGGTGTCCTCGTCGGTGCCGGTCATGGACAGGCCGCGCAGGATCACGTCCAGGCCGGGGGCCTCGGGGGCGTGGTAGCGCTCGTCGTCCAGGTCGCCCTCGTGCACGATCTCGGCGATCCGCCACAGCACCGGGTCGGTGAGGTCGTAGCGGCGCAGGATCGTCTCGAAGCTGCAATCGCCGCCGTGGTGACCGAGATCGGCGCCGCGCATGTCGAAGGGGGTGGCCTCGGCGGGCACCTGGCCGGGGTCGGTGACGAACACGAACTCGGCCTCGGGGTCGATGTGGCGGGTGATGAGCCAGGCGCAGGCCGCCCGGTCGATGTGGATCGCGGCGCGGGTGGCCCACTTCACGGCGTTGTCTCCTCTGCCTGGGCGGTGGCGGGGGTGGTGGCCTGCGGCGCGGCGTCCCCGGCGAGATCCTGCACGGCGCGGCGCGCCTGGTCGCGTTGGGGCGGGGGGAAGTGGTCACGGCGGTTGATCCGGCGCAGCTCCTCGCGCAGCCTGCGGACCAGGCGGGAGCGGGCGCCGGGAGCCAGGTGCGCCCCCTCGGCGGCCTGGGCGATCACCGCCCGGTACTCGGCGGCGCGGGCGCCGGCCATCTCGGCGGCCAAGCGGTGTTCCTGGGCAGCCGAGGCGGGGCGCGCCAGCCACACGGTGGCCGTTCCGCCGTGCTCCTCGACCTCTTCGGCGATCCAGTCGAAGTGCTCGCGGGTACGGGCGTCGGCCGGGAGCCCGGCCAGACCGTCGCCGATCTGGGCGATGCCCAGCCGCTTGAGCTTGCGCCACACCGCGATGCGGGGCGAGGAGGGCTCACGCGGCATCCGGTAGGCCAGCAGCACCCACTCGCCCCTGTGATCGGTCATGCCCTGCCTCCCCACGATCCATCTTTGCAACCATTATTACCGTAACCATGGTTGCAAATCCAGGGGAGATCGCACGACTGCGGAATGCCGGCGACCACGCCGCGTCGACGGATCCGGGCCGTCCGGGCCCGGCGTGGGTGGTCAGCTCGCCGGGCCGCCGACGAGGACCGACCAGCCGCCGTCGACGCGCAGGGTGGTGCCGGTGGCCGGGTGGAGGGCGGGGTCGGCGGCCAGTGCCACCGCGGCGGCGACGTCGTCGGGTTCGAGTACCCGGCCCAGCACGGATTCCCGGGCGAGGACGGCGCCGCGCTCGGTTGCCAGGACTTCGGCGGTGGCCGGCGTCCGGACCGCCCCGGGGGCGACGACGAGCACGCTGACGCCGTCGCGCGCGCTCTCCGCGGCGACGTGGCGGGCGAAGGTGGCCAGCGCGGATTTCGCCGTGCCGTGCGCGAGCCGGCCTCCGCCGACGTAGTCGGCGGCGGTGCTGCCGATGTAGATGATCCGCCCCGCACCCTGCGCCCGCATCGGTTCGAGGACGCGCTTGGTGATGTGGAAGGCGCCGGCGAGCTCGCCGGTGACCTTGGCCGCGAAGGCCGCCCACGCCAGGTCGGCCAGCGCGGCGAAGGGCGGCGGAGCGGTATTGGCATTGACGACGACCGTGTCGATCCGCCCGTGGGCGGCGAGGACCCCGGTCACCAGCTCAGCGGCGGCGGAAGGCGCTCACCACGCGGTGAGCTGCTCACGCGCCGGTGAGCGCGCAGTCCACGAGCCTGGGAGAGGTGCGATGGGTGACGTGTTCCACAAGGACTGCCCGGCGCGCGAGGTGCTGGGGCATCTCGCCGGCCGGTGGACGATTTTGGTCCTCACCGCACTGCTGGCCCAACCGCGCCGCTATCACGAGCTGCGCTCGGTGGTCGCGGGGATCAGCGACAAGAGCCTCGCGGCCACGCTCCGGTCGCTCCAGCAGGACGGCCTGGTGCACCGCCGGGTCGGCACGGGGCAGCCGCCATCGGTGACGTATTCGGTCACCGAGCTGGGCCGCGGCGCGGCGGTGGCGCTGGACCCGCTGCTGCTGTGGATCCGCGCCAACGCGGCGGAGATCACGGAACGCCGCGAGGGGTGACCGGGCCGTCGGGCGACGGTGTCCGCGCGGATGGTGGTGCGGCCGTGGTTGATCCGCACCCGCGTTGAGCAGGCGACGGCCATCACGTAGCCGGTCTCGCCCACGATCAGCACCGTTCCCGGCCGGGAACGGCCACAAGACCGGAGTATCAGGAGCCGGTCACTGTGGGGTAGTCCGTGTATCCCTCCGCGCCACCGGCGTAGTACGTGTCGCGGTTGTCGGCGGTGAGAGGGTGGCCGTGGGTGAATCGATCGACGAGGTCCGGATTGGCGATGAAGGGGGCGCCGAAGGAGACCGCGTCGGCCAGTTGCCGTTCGAGGATCTCGTTGCCGCTCGCTTGTGTGAAGCCGAGATTGGCGATGATGGCGCCGTGATAGTGGGCGCGGTAGCGGGTGAACGCGGTGAAGGTGTCGTCGGTGCCCGTGCCGGGTTCCGGTCCCACGAGGTGGAGATAGGCCAGGTCGGTGTCGCTGAGGCGCTTGAGGAGCTGGTCGTAGTCGGTCAGCATGTCGGCGTCCGCGGTGAAGGCCGGCTCGCGACGCCAGTAGGGGGACAGTTTGACGCCGATGCGGTCGCTGCCCCACACGCCGCTGACGGCGTCCACGACGTCGAACAGGAACCGGGCCCGCTTCTCACTGCTGCCGCCGTAGGCGTCGGTGCGCTGGTTCAGGCGGGGGTTGAGGAACTGGGCCACGAGGTGGGATGCCTGCGCGTGGATCTCCAGGCCGTCGAATCCGGCGCGCAGAGCGTTGGCGGCGGCCTGCCGGTAGGTGTCGATCGTGGTGGCGATATCCGCCGCGGTCAAGGCGCGGGGCGTGACCGTGTCCTTCGGGCCGTCGGGAGTGAAGGACATCTCCTGGGGGTTGATCGCCGAGGGGCCGGCGGGGAGGCGGCCACCGAGGTGGTCGGGATGGGAGACGGCGCCGACGTGGCCGATCTGCGAGATGATCCTGCCTCCCGCGGAGTGCACGGCTCCGGTGACCTTGGCCCAGCCGGCGGTCTGGGTGTCGGTGTAGATGCCGGGGACGTTGATGAAGCCGATCGCGTCCGTGCTGACCCAGGTTCCTTCGCTGATGATCAGGCCGGCGCCGGCGCGCTGCGTGTAATAAGTGGCGTGCAGGTCGGTGGGGGCCAGTTCCGCGTTGGTGGCCCGGGAGCGCGTCATGGGAGCCATGACGACGCGGTTGGGCAGTTCGAGCGCGCCCAGTCGAACGGGCTGTAGGAGGGGCTGGGCGCCGGATGCCGAAGTCGGGTCGGACATGAGGATCTCTTTCGTGAAGTAGGGCGCTTCTCGCGGACGCGGGGAGTACGAGCGGCTGGGCGGGATCAGTCCTGCTTGAGGGCGTGGAGGGCGGACAGAGGGCCGCCGAGCTGGATGAGGCGTCCTCCCTCGCGCAGCGTTCCGAGGTCGACGGGCGCGAAGCCGAACTGGGAGGCCAGGCCCGTTACGGTGCTCTTGGCGTCCGTGTCGTCGCCGGCGAGGAACAGCACCTGCCGCCCGGCCTCGTGGCGGGGATCGGGTGCGATGAACTGCCCGTAGAGGGCGTTGAAGGCCTTCACCACGCGCGCGCCGGGAAGCAGGGAGGCCACGTATTCGCTCCCGGTGAGATCGCCCAGGTCGGCGATCTTCACGTTCGGGGGAGGGGAGGCGAACTGGTTGGTGGCGTCGATGACGACGGTCCCGTCCAGGGGAGGGAGTTGGGCGGCGACGTCGGGGACTTGCGGCCAGCCGACCGCGAGCACGACGAGGTCCGCGACAGCAGCCTCGGCGGGGGGCGCGGCCGTCGCGAGCGCGCCGAGGTCCTTGACCAGCGGGGCCAGGGAGGCGGGTCCTCGGCTGTTGCTGAGCACGACCTCGTGGTCGTGACGGATCGCATGCCGGGCGATGGCCTGGGCGACTTCTCCGGCTCCGAGCATTCCGATCTTCATCAGGCGGCCTCGTTTCCGGAGTCGGCCGTCGTCTGCGGTGTGGTGAGCAGGACGGTTCCGCTCTTGGCCGGGCGGCGGGCGTGCTCGATGGCCGTCTTGAAGTCGGCGAGGTCGTAGCTGGCCGCGACGTCAAGCAGGTCCGGCGCGTTCTGCGCCAGGTCCTGGGCGAAGGCGACATCCTCAGCCCGCTCCCTGGGGGTGCGGCTCATCCAGTGCAGTATCGACACTCCCCGCACCGTCAGCTCCCGCGCTATGAGAGGCAGCGCCTCAAGCGGTGTCGTGCCGGAACTCAGATGTCCGTAGGAGATCAGAGTGCCGCCGTCGGCGAGCAGTCCGGCGAGGTCCTGGGTCATGGAACCGCCGACACAGTCGAGGACCACCTGGACGCCCCGCTCGCCGGCATGGCGGCGGACTTGTCCCTGCCAGTCGTCGTCGCATGTCGCGATCACGGGCTGGGAGGGGTACGACGTCCGCACCTTCTCGGCACCGGAGGTGCTGCGCACGAGGTTGATCAACTGCAGGTCGTGCCGGACCGCGGCTGCGCTGACCAACCTGCCGATGGACGAGCCGGCGGCGGTCTGAAGAACCGGACCCGTCTGCCCGCGCAGGGCCTTCTCTATTGCGCGGTACAGCATGCACAGCGTCAGCGGGTTGACCAGCATTAGGGCTGCGGTCTCGTCGCTGACTCCGGCCGGCACCGGCACTGCCAGATCGGCGGGGACCACGACGAAGTCGCTCCATGTTCCTGGCGCCGGGAAAACCGCCACCCGTTGACCTGGGCGCAGTGTGCGGACGTCCGCTCCGACGCTCTCGACGACGCCCATCCCCTCCACTCCGGGAGTCCGGGCCCCCGACTGCTGTTCGGGCCGGCCCGGCAGACCCTCCACACCGATCAGGTCCCCCGGATGGATGGGCCGGACCAGCACGCGGACCAGAACCTCTCCGCTGCCGGGAGCCGGCCGGCGGGCCTCTTCCCTCAGCGTCAGTACCTGTGCGGCTGCCCCTTGGCGGGTGTACTCCACGGTGCGCACGGGCGCCTCCAGTCGTTTTTGATGATGTTCATCATTAAAAGAATGATGAGGGGTAACATTGAAAACGTCAAACACTGCCGACGCAGGAGGGCGGCCATGCCGCGGATCACCAGGGAAGACAAGGCCAGGAACCGGCAGAACATCGTCGAGGCGGCCGGACGCATGTTCCGCTCGCAGGGCGTCGATGCCGTAGGGATCGCCGAACTGATGCAGGAAGCAGGCCTGACCCACGGCGGCTTCTACAACCACTTCGCATCCAAAGGCGATCTGGCCGCCGAGGCATGCGGTGCCTCGTTCGAAGCCTCTCTGGGCACTTTGGACCAGGCCCTTGAGGAGGGCGCCGATCTCACCGGCCCACCGCTGAAGCGAGTGGTGGACGACTACCTTTCGGCCGCCCACCGCGACGCCCCCGACGGCGGCTGTCCCTCCGCCTCCCTGGTCACCGACGCCGTACGGCACAGCGACACGGTCCAGCGCGCCTACGCGAGCGGCGTGGAGGGATACCTCACCGGCTTCGCCCAGGAGTTCGCCCGCGAGCACGAAGGGGAGATCACCTCACAGGAGGCGCGGGACCGTGCGGTGCTGCTGTTCAGCCGACTCGTAGGGGCAATGGCCCTCGCCCGCGCAGTGAGCCACGTCCAGCCTGAACTGTCCGACGAGATTCTGCGGACCTGCCGCGCTCACGCTCTCGACTGACCGATTGACCGATTGTCAGCTGGAGGGAGTGCTCACGCTCGTGCGCCGACTGGTGCAGGGGACAGCTGCCGAGGTGCGAGCGCCTTGAGATCGTTCGGCGCGGTGAGCCTCGTGCTTACCCGCTCTTAGCCGCCCGTTCGGATGGGGCCGGTGTCGGCCGGCGCCGTGAGCAGGCCGAAGCCGGAAAGCGCCTTCG
Source organism: Nocardiopsis sediminis (assembly GCF_042650565.1). Classification (NCBI taxonomy): domain Bacteria; kingdom Bacillati; phylum Actinomycetota; class Actinomycetes; order Streptosporangiales; family Nocardiopsidaceae; genus Nocardiopsis; species Nocardiopsis sediminis. The sequence continues at coordinate 172,305 of NZ_JBHSBH010000007.1, read as the reverse complement.
CGACGGCTTCGGCGGGGCTCTCGCCGCCGTCGTCTTCGGCCCAGATGGCGAGCGCTTCGGAGATCGCGGCCTGGATGGCGGCGGCCGCACTGCGCACGCCGATCTCGTGGGCCGAGCGCCCCGTGCGCCGGGCGATGAAGGCCGCCGTCTCGTCGAGCCATCCGGCGTAGGTATCCGGGCGGCTGGAGCCGGCCTCGGCCGTCGTGGCGATCGCCCGGATCCGTACCTGGCTGAGCGAGGGTTCGTCGGAGTCCTCGGAGAACACGCCGATCACGGCCTCGGTGATGGCTTCGAGGATTGTCGCGTGCGGGTCGGCCGCGCCGAGGTGGCGGCGCAGGGCGTCCAGGGATCCTTCGGTGCCGCCCCACACGATGTCCGACTTGGTGGGGAAGTAGCGGTGCAGGGTGCGCAGGCTCACGCCGAGGTCGGTGGCCAGGCGCGTCATCGTGACGTTGGGGTAGCCGTCGCGGAGCAGGATCCCGATCGCGCGTTCGCGCATGAGGCCGGGGTCGGCCAGTGGTGGACGCCCGCGGCGCGATGTCGGTCCTGCCATGCGGCAACTGTACCGTTGCCGCCCGCTGATTTATGACATAGCATGCCATAAGTCGTTCCTCCAGGCCACGGAGTCCTCATGCCCGCACCCTTCCCCGATGTTTCCTCCGCCCCGATCTCGGAGCTGATCTCTCTCCGCGGCCGCCGCGCCGTGGTCACCGGCGGCGGGCAGGGGCTCGGCAAGGCGATCGCCGCCCGCCTCGCCGAAGCCGGTGCGGACCTGCTCATCATCGACATCGACGAGGACAACGCCCGCGCCGCCGCCGATGAGCTCTCCGGCCGCTACGGGGTCAAGGGCGTCGCAACGCGCGCCGATGTCAGCGACACGGCCGCGGTGTCGGCGGCCGCGGATCTGGCCGTGTCCGAGCTCGGCGGAATCGACATCTGGGTCAACAACGCCGGCCTGTTCCCCAACGCCCCCGCACTGGAGATGCCGGACGAGATGTGGGACCAGGTGTTCGCCGTCAACTCCCGCGGCGTGTTCCTCGGCTCCCGTGCAGCCGCCCGGCGCATGGCCGCCGACGGCAGGGGCGGCGTCATCGTGAACACGATCTCCACCGCGGGCTTCAAGGTCGCGTTCGCGGGGATGGCCGCCTACGTCGCCTCCAAGCACGCCGCGCGCGGGCTGACGAAATCGCTCGCCGTCGACCTCGCACCACTGGGCATCCGGGTGCTGGGTGTGGCGCCCAGCTATGTGCCGACCGAGGGCAACATCGCCGCCGCGCGCGCGGCGGCCGCGTCCGCCGAGGCCGTCGGGGAGGAGGTCCCGGCCGTCGACGTGATGAGCCACAGCCGGATCGGACGGCTGGGCACGCCCGACGACATCGCCAGGGTCGTGCTCTTCGCCGCCAGCGACCTGGCGCTCATCATGACCGGCAGCACACTGCTCGCCGACGCCGGCGAAACGCTCTGAACCCGGTGCAGGCGCCGTCATCCGGCCGACCTGAGAGGGCGGTGCACGGCACCGTGGAGATCCGGCGGGAGGGTTGCGGCCGCACGCCTACGGCTGTGCGTGCCTCGGCAATGTGAGGATGTCGGCGCCGTCGTCGGTGATGGCGATGGTGTGCTCGCTGTGCGCCGTCCGGCAGCCCGTTGCGCTGCGGAGCGTCCAGCCGTCGGCGTCGGTGACGAGCCGGGCGGTGTCCGCCATCACCCACGGCTCCAGTGCCAGCAGCAGCCCGGGGCGCAGTTTGTATCCGCGGCCGGGGCGTCCGGTGTTCGCAACGTGCGGGTCCTGGTGCATCGTCGATCCGATGCCGTGGCCGCCGAACTCGGTGTTGATCGGGTAGCCGGCCTGGCTGAGGACCGTGCCGATGGCGTGGGAGATGTCGCCGATGCGCGCCCCGGGCCCGGCGGCGGCGATCCCCGCGGCCAGCGCGCGCTCGGTCGCGCCGATCATCGCGACGCTCTCCTCGGGCTGCGTGTCGCCCACGATGAAGCTGATGGCGGCGTCGGCGGCGACCCCGCCGGTGGAGACGGCGAGGTCGAGTGTCAGCAGGTCGCCGTCTGCGAGCGCGTAGTCGTAGGGCCGTCCGTGGAGGACGGCGTCGTTGACGGCCGTGCAGATGTAGTGGCCGAACGGGCCGCGTCCGAAGGAGGGCTCGTAGTCGACGTAGCAGGACTGCGCCCCCGCATCGACGATCATGGCCTTGGCCCACCGGTCGATGTCCAGGAGGTTCGTGCCGACCTCGGTCCGGCCCTTCAGGGTCGCGAGGATGTCGGCGACCAGGGCGCCCGATTCCTTTGCTCGGGCCAGTCTGGTGGGGTCAAGGATCTCGATCACGCGGCGCCTTCCTCGGGTTCCTCAAGTGGTTCTTCCGATAACTATACCGGCCATATTATCCCGGTACTAGAATCGGAGTCATGGTCAGGTTGCCGCTCACCCCCGCAGAGGTCGAACGCGGACAGCGCCTCGGCGCCCTCCTCCGCCGGGCCAGGGGGGAACGCTCGATGCTCGACACCGCGCTCGATGCCCGCGTCTCGCCGGAGACCCTCCGCAAGATCGAGTCGGGCCGCGTCGCCACCCCCGCCTTTCCGACCATCGCGGCGATCGCCGATGTCCTCGGCCTCTCCCTCGATGCGGTGTGGGCCGAGATCAACCAGCCCGAACACGGCGTCGAACCGGCCGCCTCCGGTCCCGCCGCGCGGGAGCGGCTGACCTCGTAGATCCCGGCCCCGCGGCTGCGCCGGAGGCGCCGGCCGGGAAGCGCGCGGGCGCAGCCCTCGGCGAACGTCGGCGGCCCGACGATGGATCTGATGTAGCGTTGCCGCCGGAACTCGGCAGCGATTTCAACGATGATCGGTGGTGCCGCCGTGACCCGGCAACCGGACGTGACGCTCACGCAGCTGCGCTACTTCGTCGAGGCCGCGTCCGTGCTGAGCATGACCAAGGCGGCCGACGAGCTGCGGGTCGCCCAGTCGGCGGTCTCGGCGGCGGTCGCCCAGCTGGAACGGCAGGTGGGCACCCCGCTGTTCATCCGCCAGCACGCGCGGGGCCTCGTCCTGACCGCGGCGGGGGAGGAGTTCCTGCGCGACGTGCGCGGGCTGCTCGCCCACCTCGGCGAGGTCCTCGACGCGGCGCGCGGCCGCGGCGACGACGTGCGCGGGCACATCCGGCTGGCGTGCATGGTCACCCTCGTCCCGTTCGTGATGCCCGAGCTGCTCGCGAAGCTGAGCGCGGACCATCCCGGGCTCGAAGCCGAGGTGCTCGAACTCGAAGCGGCCGCGGTGAGCGCGGCGCTGCGCAGCGGCACCGTCGAGGTGGCCGTGACCTACGACCTGGGGCTCGGGCAGGGGGTGGCGCGCGAGGTCATCGCCGAGGCGCCGCCGTACGTGGTCCTGCCGCCCGGGCACCGGCTCGCGGAGTTGCCGCAGGTCCGGCTGGGCGACCTGGCCGAGGAGCCGATGGTGCTCCTCGACCTCCCGCACAGCCGCGAGTACTTCCGCGCGCTGCTGGCCGCGGCCGGCGCGCAGCCCCGCATCGCCTACCGGTCGCACAGCGTCGAGGCCGTGCGCGGGATGGTCGCCCAGGGGCTGGGCTTCTCGCTGCTGAACCAGCGGCCGATGGTCGACGGCACCTACGGCGGTGGACGCGTGGAGTCGCGCCCCATCGCCGACGACGTGCCGTCGCTGTCGGTGGTGGTGGCGTGGATGGACTCGGTCCGCCGCACGGCCCGGGCCCGTGCGGTCACCGACACCGCCCGCGCGGTCGTGGAGCGGCTCGGGCCGGTGAATGTGCGGCCCGGAGAGAACGCCCATGTCCCGCATCCCTGATCCGCGGCCGTTTGACGGACTGAGTAGATGCCCACGTGGCGCACGAAGTGCCGACCACTAGTCGGCCTGCAACACGGTGCAAGCGGGATCGTCCAGCCAAAGGGATTGCCCATCGGGGGTCACCTTGAGGCCGAATCGCGTATGGTCCGGCTTCCCAGATGACTTCCACCAGTCATAGGCGGACGCCAGTTCATCAAAGAGAGCCCGGGGTCCGTGCTGCTTCACGATGTGTTCGCGTGAATCAGCGCGGATTCTCCATGATGCCCACGAATTCGATTCTGGATCCATCAGATAGACGGTGTAATTCTGAGACGCCTGGTCATCGTCATCGTAAATAAGGTTCGACATCATTCCCGGAACGCGGAGGCCGATAGCGAACGACGCTGAGAAGTCGCCCAGCGGCTCATAGGGATGAAGGTCGGTGACCGTTTCTGCATAGTCGTGTTGGGGCAGCACACGGTCTTCCACGGCCCCGTGAGCGGTTCTCTGGCCGCGCACCCACATGAACCCTGTATCGCCGTCGAAGTGTCCGGATGCGGTCCCGTCGTCGGCAACCCGGAGGCGGAGAAGGGCCCCGCTATGGAACGCGGTTCCCCATGGGGTGGTCACCTTTCCGCCTGGCATCGTCTGCTCAACCCAAGGATATGGGACTTCATGAACGGATGCCGTCGATAGTATCCGGTGATAGGGGCCATTGGGCGGGTATCCCTTTGTGCCGTCTCCGGTGATCACATCAAGCGCCCATCCCGAATCCGCCAATGCGGTACGCGCCTTCTCCGCTAGTTCAGGGTCGATTTCGATTGTGGTCGTGTTCTCCGTACCAACACGCGTTGCGATCAATGCCGCGTTGAACCCTGTTCCGGTACCGATTTCGAGAACTCGATTGCCTTCGTCGATGTCCGCGGCGTCCAGCATGAGGGCAACTGTGGTCGGCATCGACGCGGATGAAGAGACGTATCCGCGTCCACTTCCGGTGCCGTCGTCCAATTGAACGGCAATTGGTTCGTCCGAATAGCAAACCCTTAGCCATTCGTCCGGGTCCTCTGACCGGCGCAACGGTTTGGGTTTCCCGTTCTCGCGAACCCACACTGTGTCAGGAATGAACTTGTGCCGGGGGACGTCCATGAAAGCGGCCCGCCAAGTCGGAGGCATTTCCCCGGCCAGGCGGGCCTGAAGCTCGTGAGGGTCGGTCACTTGTCGTCTTCGTCCCTCTCGTGTTTCCCGCCGCCGCTTCCGCCGTCATTTGGGGTCGGGGGCGGCGGAGGCTTATCTTTTTGGCCGTCCCAACGGGACGGATCGTCGTGCTTTCCCATGCCTTCACCTCTGGCCATGTCGGGAGAGATTCCCGGATGCTAGGACGATCCCCAGTAGGTCGACGTGCGAAACGATCCGGTCTTGACCGATAGTGGCAAGATCGATACACAACGATATATATACAGGTCAGCGTCTTGCTCGTCTGATCTCCATCCAGCGCCGCTGGTCCGCGCCCCGCGCCCCTGGGGCCGGCGACCCGCGCTCGGGCGGCGTCGTGCATCGAAGAATCCGATGCAAGGGTTCGAAAACATGCTCTGGTCTGTTGCAACGGCTTCGCCCAGACTCGGATGGGCAGCGGTTGCGCCGGCCGGCGCGCTTCGCCGGGGCGGGAACGTCGTGACCAGTGGAACGGAGGATGACATGTCGCATGACGAGACCGAGGTCCTCGTCGTCGGCGCGGGGCAGGCCGGGGTGGCCATGAGTGAGCACCTGGGCGCACGCGGGATCCCGCACCTGGTGCTGGAGCGCGACCGCATCGCCCAGAGCTGGCGCACCCGGCGCTGGGACTCCCTCGTCGCGAACGGCCCTGCCTGGCACGACCGCTTCCCCGGGATGCGGTTCGACGACGTCGATCCCGACGGTTTCGCCTCGAAGGAGCAGGTCGCGGACTACTTCGCCGCGTACGCGGCGAAGATCGACGCGCCGGTCCGCTGCGGTGTGGACGTCCGGAGCGTGCGCAAGAACATCGGACGCCCCGGTTTTCGCGTGGAGACCTCCGAGGGGACGGTGGACGCCCGCTACGTCGTCGCGGCGACCGGCCCGTTCCAGACCCCGGTCATTCCCCCCGTCGTCCCCGAGACCGCCGGCCTCGCCCAGCTGCACTCCAGCTCCTACCGCAACCCGCGGCAGCTGCCCGAAGGCGCCGTCCTCGTAGTCGGGGCCGGGTCGTCGGGCGTGCAGATCGCCGACGAGTTGCAGCGCTCGGGCCGCAAGGTCCACCTGTCGGTCGGCCCGCACGACCGGCCCCCGCGGCGCTACCGGGGCCGCGACTTCTGCTGGTGGCTCGGCGTGCTCAACAAGTGGGACGCGGCCGCCCCGCCGCGCGGGGCCGAGCATGTCACGATCGCGGTCAGCGGGGCCCGGGGCGGCCGGACCGTCGACTTCCGGGCGCTGGCCGCCGACGGCATCACCCTCCACGGCGTGACCCGCACCTTCGCCGACGGCCGGCTGCACTTCGCCGACGACCTGCGCCGCAACATCGCCGACGGCGACGCCACCTACATGGCCATGCTCGACGAGGCCGACGCCTACATCGCGCGCAACGGGCTCGACCTGCCCGAGGAACCGCAGGCCCGCACGTTCGGGCCCGACCCCGGCTGCGTGACCGCCCCGATCCTGGAGCTCGACCTCGCCGAAGCCGGGATCACCTCGATCATCTGGGCGACCGGCTTCCGGTCCGACTTCGGCTGGTTGCAGGTCGACGCCTTCGACGGCGACGGCCGGCCGCAGCACACCCGCGGCGTGTCCGCCGAGCCGGGGGTCTACTTCCTCGGGCTGCCGTGGCTGTCGCGGCGCGGGTCGAGCTTCATCTGGGGGGTCTGGCACGACGCCGCCTACGTCGCCGAGCACATCTCGATCCAGCGCACCTACCTGGCCTACGCCGCCGGCGAGCCCGATGCGCCCGCCCCCGGCGCGGCCGCCTCCCCGCCCGGCCGGCCCGGCCGGCCCGCCCCGGATCCCGACCCGACCGCCGCCACCACCACCGGAGCAGCCTGATGCCCACCCACAGACGCATCCGCCCGTTCAACACCCGCGACACCTACCCCGAGCAGAACCTCGACAACGACCTGTGCCAGGCCGTCGTCGCCGGCAACACCGTCTACGTCCGCGGCCAGATCGGACAGGACCTCGACACCAGCGAGTCCGTCGGGATTGGCGACGTGGGGGCCCAGGCCGAGCAGGCGATGGCCAACATCGACCTGCTGCTGCGCGAGGCGGGCAGCCGGATGGAGCACCTGGTCAAACTGACCGTCTACCTGGTCGACCCGCGCTACCGCGAGATCGTCTACCGGACCATCGGCCGCTGGACCAAGGGCGTCCACCCGATCTCCACCGGAGTCGTCGTCTCCGCGCTGGCACGCCCGGAGTGGCTGTGCGAGATCGACGCCATCGCCGTGATCCCGGAGGACGACAAGTGACCTTCTCCATCGCAGCCCGCCACGACGGACGCTTCGGGATCGCCGTCAGCTCCTCCAGCCCCGCGGTGGCCGCGCGCTGCCTTCACCTGAGGCCGGGCGTCGGCGCCGCCTCCTCGCAGAACGTGACCGACCCCCGCCTGGGCGGGCGCATCCTCGACCGCCTGGCCGCCCACGGCGATGCCCGCCTGGCCGTGCAGGAGGCCGGCGAGGGCACGGCCGACCTGGACTACCGCCAGCTGACCGCGGTCGGGCCTGCCGGGCCCACCGCCTGGTTCAGCGGTGCGCGCACCCTCGGCACCCACGGTGCCGCCGTCGGCCCGCACTCGGTGGCCGCCGGCAACCTGCTCAGCAGCGGCGACCTCCCGGGGATCATGGTCGACGCCTTCGAGTCCGCGGCGGGCGAGCTCGAAGAGCGGCTGCTCGCCGCGCTCCGGGCGGCGCTCGACGCGGGCGGGGAGCAGGGGCCGGTGTACTCGGCCGGGCTCGCCGTCGTCGCCGACGTGGAGTGGCCGGTGACCGACCTGAGGTTCGACTGGGCCGAGGACCCGATCGACCGCCTGACCGAAGCACTGGAGATCTGGCTGCCCCAGCGCGACGACTACGTCCGCCGCGCGCTCCGGCCCGCGGCCGCGCCGTCCTACGGCGTCCCCGGCGACCAATAGGCGATAGGTAGGAGGAGAGCCCATGCCGAGCACGGTCACCCGCGAGAAGGCCGCGGTCCGCGCCGCCGTGGACCGGGCGGCCGGCGACCTGGTCGCGCTGTCGGGGGAGCTGCACGCCCGGCCCGAGACCGCCTGGGAGGAGCACCACGCCGCCGCGGCGGTCCCGCACCTGCTCGACCGCCGCGGGTTCGCCGTGACAGCGGCCTACCTGGGGCTGGAGACGGCGTTCCTGGCCACCTACGGCTCGGGGCCGCTGCGGATCGCGCTGTGCGCCGAATACGACGCGCTGCCCGGGCTCGGGCACGCCTGCGGGCACAACCTGATCGCCGCGTCCTCAGTGGGCGCCGCGCTCGGCCTGGCCGAGGTGGCCGACGAGCTCGGCCTGACGGTCGAGGTGTACGGGACCCCGGCCGAGGAGGGCGGCGGCGGCAAGATCGAGCTGCTGGAGCGCGGCGCGTTCCGCGGCGTCGACCTGGCGATGATGGTGCACCCGGCACCGGTCGACGTCGCAGAGGCGCGGCCGTTCGCGGTCAGCCACTCCCGGATCTCCTACAGCGGCCGGTCCGCGCACGCGGCGGCCTACCCCGAGGACGGGGTGAACGCCGCCGACGCCTTCACCGTCGCCCAGGTCGCCATCGGCCTGCTGCGCCAGCACCTCCCGCCCGGCTCGCGGGTGCACGGGATCGTCACCTCCGCCGGCTCGGCGCCCAACGCGATCCCCGAGGCCTCCTCGGGGCGGTGGTACGTGCGTGCCGAGACCCTGGCCGAGCTGGCCGAGATCGAGCCGAAGGTGCTGCGCTGCTTCGAGGCGGGCGCCCTGGCGACCGGCGCCGCGCTGGAGGTGGAGGCGGAGAGCAAGCCCTACGCCGAGTTCCGCGCCGACGAGCGCGCGCTGGCCGCCTACCGTGCCAACGCCCTGCGCCTGGGCCGCGAGTTCGCCCCGGACGGGCTGGCGGGCCGGATGAACCGGGCGTCGACCGACATGGGCAACGTGTCGCAGGTCGTGCCGGCCATCCACCCCTACATCGGGATCGGGTCGCTGCCGGCCACCAACCACCAGCGGGAGTTCGCCGCGCACTGCATCGGCCCGCAGGCCGAACGCGCCCTGCTCGACGGGGCGGTCGCGCTGGCCTGGACGGCCGTGGACCGCGCCCGGGACGGCGATCCGGCCTGAGCCCCGGGCCCGAGCGACCGTTCCGGCCGCCCGGCGGCGCCGCGTACCTGCTTGCATCGGATGAAGTGATGCCACACATCATCAAAGCGTGTTTGAAAGATACGTGGAAAAAGCCTTAGATGATCTGAACATGACGGCCCCCTGAAGCGCGTTTGAACAGGCCAGGAGCCGTCCGGGAAGGAGTCCGGTGATCCGATCGACACGACGCACGGGGGCGGCGGTCCTGCTCGCCGCGACCCTGCTGCTCGCCGGATGCGGCGTCCAGGCCGACGCCGGTTCCCACGACCCGGCCCGGCTGACACTGGCCACGGTCGTCGACATCCCCTCATACGACCCGGCCGAGCTGCGCTCCAACGGCGAATACCCGCAGCTGTGGGCCCCGGTCTACGACACCCTGCTGGAGCGCCGCCCGGACGGCACCGTCGGCCCCAACCTCGCCACCGACTGGGCCTGGGACGCCGACCGCACCGCCCTGACCCTCACGCTGCGCGATGACGTGCACTTCACCGACGGCACCCCCTTCGACTCGGCCGCGGTGGCCGCCAACATCGAGCACTTCCAGGCCGGAACGGGCGCCGACAACTACCTGGCCGCCTCCGTCACCGAGGTGGCTGCGCCGGAGCCGGACCGGGCCGTCATCCGGCTGGCCGAGCCCGACCCCACGCTGCTGGCCAGCCTGGGCGGCTCGCTGGGCGCGATGGCCTCCCCGGACGCGCTCGGCGACCCCGCCACCGCGCTCTCCCCGGTCGGATCCGGCCCCTACCTCCTCGACACCGCCCGCACGGTGCGCGGGGAGCGCTACATCTTCACCCGCAACCCCGACTACTGGAACCCCGAGGCGTGGCCCTACGAGCAGATCGAGATGCGCGTCCTGGCCGACGTCAACGCCCGGCTCAACGCGCTGACCTCGGGACAGATCGACGGCGGCCGGCTCAACCTCCAGGTGATGGACTACGCCGCCGACAGTGGCCTGGAGATCCACCCCAACCGGGTCGACTGGGTCGGGCTGGCCATCGTCGACCGCGACGGCGAGGTCGCCCCGGCGCTCGCCGACGTCCGCGTCCGCCAGGCGATCAACCTGGTCTTCGACCGCCAGGCCATGCTCGACTCGCTCGACCTCGGCCAAGGCGAGGTCAGCACCCAGATCGTCGGGGCGACGAGCCCCGCCTACGACCCCGGGCTCGACGACGCCTACGGGTTCGACGTGCAGCGGGCCCGCGAGCTGATGGCCGACGCCGGCTGGTCCGAGGGGTTCCGCGTGCCGATGATGGACTACTCGCGCTACCGCATCTACCAGCCGTTCGTCGAGCAGGCGCTGGCCTCGATCGGCATCGGCGTCGACTGGCGGTCGGTGCCCGACCAGATGGCCGTCGACGCCCAGTCCAGCGGCGAGTTCCCGCTGCTGATCCTCGGTCAGCAGGCCCCGATGTCGGCCTGGGACGGCCTCAACGTCGCCTACGACAACGCGCTCAACGTCTTCGACAGCACCGATCCCGAGTTCGAGCGGCTCATGCACACCGCCCGCACCGCGACCGGTCCCACCCAGGAGGAGGCGTTCCGGGAGGCCAACGCCTGGCTGGTCGAGAACGCCTGGTTCGCCCCCTGGTACCACGTCGACCTCGTCTACGCCACCGACCCGGCGACGGCGCTCCAGGTCGAGCCGGGCAGCGCCGGGCCGCCGCTGCGCTACTACTCCCCGGCCTCATGACCCGCCGGCCGCCCGCCCCGCCCGCCCGATGCCGGCCCCGCACCGAGGGGAACCCCTGATCATGATCCGCTTCCTGTGCCGGCGGCTCGCCTTCGGCGCCGCACTGCTCGCGCTGGTCACCTGCGCGACCTTCTTCACCGTCTTCGGCAGCAGCGACAGCGTCGTCCGCTCCCTGGTCGGCGACCAGGCCACCGACGAGCAGATCGCCGCACGCACCGCCGAACTCGGCCTGGACCGTCCGGTGCTCACCCAGTTCGCCGACTGGGTCGCCCACGCCGTCACCGGCGACCTCGGCCAGTCGTGGTTCACCTCCGAACCCGTGGCGACCGCCGTCGCCAACCGGCTGCCCGCGACGCTGGCCCTGATGGTCCTGTCGATCCTGGTGCTCGCCGCGGCCAGCGCCGTCCTCGGCACGCTGGCCGCGGTCCGCGAGGGCGGCGCGCTCGACCGCGCGCTCCAGGTCGTCACCGAGACCCTCAGCTCGGTGCCGAAGTTCTGGCTCGCGCTGATGCTGGTGATCGGGCTGGCGATCAACCTGCGGCTGTTCCCCGCCACCGGGTACGCGCCGATCGCCGACGGCCCGGGGACCTGGGCGCTCGGCCTGGTCCTGCCGACCCTGGCGATCGTGCTCGGCGAGCTGCGCGTCACCTCGATGGTGCGCGGCGCCGTCGCCGACGAGCTCGGCAAGCCCTACGTGCGCACGCTGCGGGCCCGCGGCCTCTCCCGCGCCGAGGTGCTGTTCGGCCACGTCCTGCGCAACGCCGCCTCGCCGTGGCTGTCGCTGATGTCCATGAAGGTGGTGGCCCTGTTCAGCGGCACCGTCGTCATCGAGAAGGTGTTCGCCGTGCCCGGCATCGGGTCGCTGGCGACCACCGCCGCCATCGGCGGCGACGTGCCCGTCCTGATGGGCGTGGTCGTCGTGACCGTCATCGTCATCGTCGGCGTGTACCTGGTCTTCGACCTGGTGCAGGCCTGGCTCAACCCGAAGGTGCGGCTGTCATGAGCATCGAGACCGGCGCGGCCGCCACAGTGCCGCGCCCCGGCGCATGGCGCCGCTTCCTGCGCAACCCCCTGGGGGTCGGCAGCGCGCTGCTGCTGGCCGGTGTCGTCGTCATGAGCGTGCTGGCCCCCTGGATCGCCCCGCACGACCCCCTGATGCCGGCGCTCGACCAGGTCAACGCCGCCCCCAACGGCGAGTACCTGCTCGGCGGCGACGGCGCCGGGCGCGACGTGCTCAGCCGGCTGATCTGGGGCGGGCGCGACACCCTGGCGGGGGCGGCCGTGGTCGTCGCCGTCGCCGCGGTGGTCGGCATCGGGACCGGCCTGCTCGCCGCCTACGTCGGGCGCTGGACCGACGCCCTGCTCACCTGGGTCTCCGAGGCCCTGCTGGCGATCCCCAGCCTGATCGTGCTCATCGCGCTCTACGCGGCGATCGGCCCCGATGTGACGCTGTCGATGACCGTGTTCGGCGTGCTGATCTCCCCGTTCCTCTACCGGCTGGTCCGGGCGATGGCGATCGAGGTGAAGAACGAGGCCTACGTCGAGGCCGCACAGGTGTCGGGGGTGTCGCCGCTGCGGATCGTGTTTCGCCACATCCTGGTGGTGATCCGCGGGTCGATCATCGTCATGCTCGCCGACATCACCGCCACCGCGATCGGCATCCAGGCCAGCCTGGAGTTCCTCGGCCTCGGCAGCGCCGACTCGGTGACCTGGGGCTCGATGGTCCAGGAGGCGTTCGTCGCGATCTTCCGCACGCCGCTGAGCGTGGTGTGGCCGGGCCTGCTGCTGACCGTGACCATCGGGGCGTTCGCGCTGCTCGGCAACGCGGTGCGCGACGCGCTCGTCCCCGACGCCCCGGCCCGGTCCCGCCTCCGCGGCGCGACCGCCGCGACCGCAGCGGGCGCCACGGCCGCCGCCGCCGCTTCCGCGGCCGGCACCGCCGACGACGACGCGGGGGAGGGCGACGAGGCGGGCACCGCCCCGATGCTCGGCGTCTCCGGTCTCACCGTCGCCTACCCGCACGGCGACGGGCTGCGCACCGTCGTCGACGGCGTGTCCTTCACGGTGCGCCGCGGCGAGGTCCTCGGCCTGGTCGGCGAGTCCGGGTCCGGCAAGAGCCAGTGCGTCTACGCGGTGCTCGGGCTGCTGCCCGCGCAGGCCGCCGTGACCGCCGGGCGGATCACGCTCGACGGCGAAGAGGTCACCCCCGCCACCCTCCCCGGGCTGCGCGGACGGCGGATCGCCTACGTGCCGCAGGAGCCGATGAGCAACCTCGACCCCTCCTGCACCGTCGGCCACCAGCTGGCCCTGCCGCTGCGGCGGCTGCTGGGCATGGACCGCGCCCGTGCCCGGGCCCGTGCGCTGGAACTGCTCGGCCGGGTCGGCATCCGCGACCCCGAACGGGTGCTCGACCTGTACCCGCACCAGATCTCCGGCGGCATGGCCCAGCGCGTGCTGATCGCCGGCGCGATCTCCACCGACCCCGACGTGATCGTCGCCGACGAGCCGACCACCGCCCTCGACGTCACCGTGCAGGCCGACATCCTGGAGCTGCTGCGCGACCTGCAACGCGAACGCGGCATGTCCGTACTGCTGGTCACCCACGACTTCGGGGTGGTCGCCGACCTCTGCGACCGGGTCGTGGTCATGCGCGACGGCGTCGTCGTCGAGCGGGGCGACACCGCCGCGCTGTTCGCCGCGCCGCGCCACGAGTACACCCGCACCCTGCTCGACGCCTCGCTGGAGGGCGCCGAACCGCGCACCTGGACCGCGCCGGAGCTGCGCACCGAAGGAGCCCCGCGATGACCAACGCCGACACCCTGCCCCTGCTTGACGTGCGCGGCGTCTGCGTCGACTACCCCGACCGCTCCCGCGGGCGGCGCGCGACGACCCGGGTCCTCGACGACGTCTCGCTCACCGTCCGCCCCGGCGAGACCGTCGGCCTCGTGGGCGAGTCGGGCTCGGGCAAGTCCACCCTCGGGCGCGCCGTGCTCGGCCTCGCCCCGCTCGCCGCGGGCGGGATCCGGCTCGGCGGCCGGGCGATCAGCGGGCTGACCGGGGCCGCCCGGCGCCGGCTCGCCGGCGAGCTCCAGGTGGTGTTCCAGGACCCGCAGGGCTCGCTCAACCCGGCGATGAGCGTGCGCGACATCGTGCTGGAACCGGTCATCGCCGCGGGCACCCCCCGCGCCGAGGCCGAGCGCGAGCTGCGCGTGCTGCTGGACCGGGTGCACCTGCCCGCCGACACCGCGGACCGCTACCCGGGCGAGTTCAGCGGCGGGCAGCGCCAGCGGATCGCGATCGCCCGCGCCCTGGTCCGCCGGCCGCGGCTGATCGTCTGCGACGAGATCGTCAGCGCCCTGGACCTGTCCACCCAGGCCCGCATCCTGGACCTGCTGGTCGAGATCCAGGACGACACCGGGGTGGCGCTGCTGTTCACCTCGCACGACCTCGCCGTCATCCGCGCGATCTCCCACCGGGTGGCGGTGCTCTACCGCGGCCGGCTGCTGGAGTTCGGCGACGTCCGCGACGTCACCGCTTCCCCGGCCGACCCCTACACCCGGCGGCTGCTCATGGCCGCGCCCGTCGCCGACCCGGCCCGGCAGCGCGAGCGCCGCGCGGCCTACCGGGCCGCGTTCACCGACCCGGCGGCGAGCCCGGTGACAACGTAGCGCCGCCTCGCCCCGCCGACACCGATCCGATCCCACCTACCGTGGCTGGAGACCCCGAAGTGCAGAGTGACCTTCCCGCCGGCGGCCGACCCGCGGCCCCGCACGATGAGCGCCTCGCCGCGCTCGACACCGACGAGAAGATCGCCCTCGTCTCGGGCAACGGGATGTGGCGCACCCGCGGGGTGCCGCGGCTGGGGATCGGCTCGGTCGTGATGGCCGACGGCCCCAACGGGCTGCGCTTCTCGCCGGAGCAGGCCGCCGACGACGGGGGCGGCACCGCCGACTTCGCCGACTTCATCAGCCTCGTCACCCGCCGCGGCGCCCCCGAAGCCAAGGCCCGCGGCCCCGAACCGGCGACCTGCTTCCCGACCGCCTCCACGGTCGGGGCGACCTGGGACCCGGAGCTGGCCCGCGAGCTCGGCCGCGCCTTCGCCGCCGAGTGCCGCTCGTTCGGCGTCGGCGTCCTGCTGGGCCCCGGCATGAACATCCGCCGCACCCCGCTCGCCGGGCGCACCTCCGAGTACTACTCGGAGGACCCCCTGCTCACCGGGGCGATGGCCACCGGCGTCGTGCACGGGCTCCAGGAACGCGGCGTCGGCGCCTGCATCAAGCACTTCGCCGCCAACAACTCCGAGATCGAGCGCACCTCGATGGACTCGGTTGTCGAGGAGCGCGCGCTGCGCGACATCTACCTGCGCGCCTTCGAGCGCGTGGTGCGCGACGCCGCGCCCTGGGCGGTGATGAGCTCCTACAACCGGCTCAACGGCGTGCAGGCAGCCCAGCACCCGTGGCTGCTCACCGAGGTGCTGCGCGAGGAGTGGGGCTTCGACGGGCTGGTCGTCTCCGACTGGCACGGCATCACCGACCGCCCCGCGTCGGTGTCGGCGGGCAACGACCTCGACATGCCCCAGAGCGTGCAGCGCGTCGCCCGCCTGCGGGACGGCGTCGCCTCCGGGGCGGTGCCGCCCGAGGCGCTCGACCGGGCCGCCGCCCGGGTCGTGCAGCTGGCCGACCGGGCCGGTGCCCACGCGTCGCCGCCCGCGCCGTTCGACGCCGACGCCCACCACGACCTCGCCGCGCGCATCGCCCGCGCCGGCACCGTGCTCCTCGCCAATAACGGGGTCCTCCCGCTGGACCCGGCCGCCGCCGGGAACCTGCTCGTCCTGGGAACCGGCGCCACGGAACCGGTCGTCCAGGGCTTCGGCAGCGCCCGGATGGTCCCCACCCGCCTCGACCTCCCGCTGACCGAGATCGAACGCCGCTGCGCGCCGGGCACCGTGACGCACCTGCCCGGCGTCCCGTCGGGCCCGCACACCGACGACGAGCGCCGCGCCGCCCGCGCCGCCGCCGTCGACGCCGCGGCGGGCAGCGACGTCGCGATCGTGTTCGCCCACACCCCGCAGAACGCCGACGGCGAGAACGCCGACCGCGCCGACCTCGGCCTCGAACCCGGCTACGACGAGCTGATCGCCGCCGTCGCCGCGGCCGCGCCGCGCACCGTCGTCGTGCTCACCGTCCCCGACGCGGTCACCATGCCCTGGCTCGACGGCGTCGACGCCGTGCTCGCCCCGTTCTACGCAGGGCAGGGGATGGGCTCGGCCGTCGCGTCGCTGCTGTTCGGCGAGCACAGCCCCGCCGGCAAGCTCACGACGACGTTCCCGCACCGCCTCGCCGACACCCCCTCCTTCCTCGGCTACCCGGGCGAGGGCGGCCGGCACGTCTACGTCGAGGGCGCGCTGGTGGGCTACCGCGGCTACGACGCCCGCGACCTGGACCCGCTGTTCCCGTTCGGGTTCGGCCTGTCGTACACGACGTTCGCGCTGTCCGGCGCCACCGTCGACTCCGGCACCGTCGCCGCCGGAGAGCGGCTGACGGTGTCGGTGCGGGTCCGCAACACCGGCCCGCGCGACGGCGCCGAGGTCGTGCAGGTCTACGCCGCCCCCGAGCGGCCCCGCTTCCGGTCCGGCCCGCGCGAGCTCGTCGGGTTCGCCCGCGTCGAACTCGCCGCCGGGCAGGAACGCACCGTCACCGTGCCCGTCGACGCCGACGACCTCGCCCACTGGGACGTCACCCGCGGCCACCGGGTCCTCGACGACGGCCCGGTGCACCTGCTCATCGGCACCTCGTCGCGCGACCTGCCGCACCGGCTGACGGTGCAGGCGCAGACCGACGTGCCCCGCTGGGCCCCGCTGCGCCGCCACAGCGCCCCTGCCGCGGTGCTCGCCAACCCGCACGCCCGCCGCGAGGTCACGGCGCTGCTCGCCCGCCACCTCGGAACCGACCCGGGCCAGGCCGACGAGCTGCTCCAGGAGTGCCGGCGTTCGTTCGTCAACGTCTTCGACACCCTCGCCAACCGCTTCCGGTTCGTGATCGAGGAGTCCGAGATCGACACCGTTCTGGCGGCGGTCCACCGGGCGGAGACCGGCGCCGAGTGAGAGTGGGGCACGTGGGAGGGCACCGGCAGACCTGGAACCGGTGGGTTTGGGCGCACCGTCACCGCCGAAGGTGAGCACCGGCCCCGGGGCCGCGCGGCCTCCGCGCGATCCGGCCCGCCCCTAACATCCGCGGATCCGGCCGCCCCGCACCTTCGCCCCCTGGGACGCAGGGTCGCGCGCCCGGCCGGGCCAGGCCACCACCTGCACACGCGCGGGAATCCGGTCCCACCCCAACCCTGGAGAGCCCGGAGGCCCCCTGCCGCTCTGCGCTTCCGCGCGCCAGGATCGTCATCGAACGTGTGTTCCCCCGTCGATGTCGCTCACTGGAGCCTGTATGCGCCTGCGCCGCCGCACACCCCGCCCCCGCCCTGCTCCGACGCTGCCGGAGCTCAAGGCCAGCCGCAACAACCCCTGGGTCCGCGATCTGGAGGCCGCGTCTCTGTGGGTGGTGGCCACCCGGCTGCCCGCCATGGTCGCCCTTGCCCTCGGATGGGCCTGGCGGGCCAGCCGCATCGACACCTTCGCCACCGTCGGGCTGAACCTGGGGGCCGGGGTGGCCGGCGCCGCCGGGCTGCTGGCCGTCTCCGGTGTCCTGGAGGAGCTGTTCGCCGCGGGCCCCACCCCCGACCGCGTTCGTGCCGCATTGCCCGCCCTCATCCTGGTCGGCGGCGCGGCCTTGGCCCGGGGCGCGCTCACCGCCGGCGCCGGGTGGGCCCAGGCCCGGCTGGAACCCCAGGTGGAACGGGCGGCCGAACTGGAGCTGTTCGAGCTGACGTCGCACATGCGCCTGGAGGCGTTCGACGACTCCGATCTCGCCGACGCGATGTACCGGGCCCGCGGCCGCGGTGTCGCCGAGGTCGCGCGCACCGTGACCTTCAGCATCGACGTCCTCACCGGACTGATCGGCTTGGTGGCCGTCGCCGGCGTGCTGACCGTGCTGCACCCGCTGCTGCTCGGGCTGCTCGTGCTCACGGTCGTGCCCGACGGCTGGGCCGCGGCCCGCGCTGCCCGGCTGCGTTACTCGCGGACACGGGAGATCACCACGACCCGGCGCCGCCAGTGGATGCTCAGCGACCTCCTGGCCGAACGAGACTCGGCCGCGGAGCTGCGCGCCTACAACATGAGGGCCTTCCTGCTGGCCGAGTACACCGTCATCGCCGACCACGTGCGCGCGGTCATGCTCGGGGTGGCGTGGCGCCAGACGCAGGTGCGTGCGGCCGGTGACGCCGTGGGCGGGGCGGCGACCGTGCTCACCTACATCGTGCTCGGGGTGCTGTTGCAGGTCGGCAGCGTTCCGCTGGCCGTGGCCGGCACCGCCGTGCTCGCGATCCGCCAGGGCCAGACTTCACTCAATCAGCTGCTGTACTCGCTCAACTACTGCTACGAGTCCGCGCTGTTCTTCAACGACTTCCTGGAGTTCTGCCACCAGGCCCGCACCCGGCTGCCCGCACCGCCGACCGGGGTCGACCCCGGGGAACTGCGCGAGCTCACCGCCCGCGGCGTCGTCTTCGCCTACCCCGGCGACCAGGAACGACCGGCGCTGCGCGGGGTCGACATCGACATCCGCCACGGCGAGATCGTCGCCCTGGTCGGGGAGAACGGCTCCGGCAAGAGCACCCTCGCCCGGCTGCTCGCCGGCCTCTACACGCCGCACGAGGGCACCATCTCCTGGAACGGCGCGGACACCGCCACCCTCGACCCCGAGAAGCTGCGCGACCGGATCGGGCTGATCAGCCAGGACTACACCCAGTGGCCGCTGTCGGCCCGCCGCAACATCACGATGTCCGACGAGACTGACGAGCAGCGGCTCCGCCGCGCCATGGACCTCAGCGGTGCCGACGAGGTCGTCGACGACCTCGACAAGGGCCTGGACACCCTGCTGGACAAGCGGTTCGTCGGCGGCGCCGATCTGTCCGGGGGGCAGAAGCAGCGCATCGCCGCGGCCCGTGGCCTCTACCGGCGGGCCGACCTGGTGATCGCCGACGAGCCGACCGCGGCGTTGGACGCCAAGGCCGAGAAGCGGCTGTTCGACACCCTGCACGCCGCCGCGCAGGACACCACGGTGCTGCTCATCACCCACCGCCTGGCCTCGGTGCGGATGGCCGACCGGATCTACGTGCTCGACCGCGGCCGCGTGGTCGAGCAGGGCACCCACGAAGAGCTGATGGCCCTGCCCGACGGCCGCTACCGCTACCTGTTCACCCTCCAGGCCGACGCCTACACGGGCCAGGGCCTGGCCGGCGAAACGGCGTCCCCCGGCGCCGCACGACCCGGCACGGCCGCCAGCGCGTCCAGCGACGCCAGATAGTCCGGGCCCACCGGTGTGAGGACGGCGCTGGTGACGCCCGCGGCGAACAGCTCCTCCAGCCGGGACCGCGCCTGATCGGGCGTGCCCGCCACGGCGAGCTGCCGCACCCAGTCGTCGGGCAGCGCGGCGGCGAACTCCTGCGGGCCGTCGCAGCGGGAGCGCAGGGCGAGGAGGTCGTCGTGGAAGGGCAGCGGGGCGACGTGGGGGCGCCAGTCGGGTTCGGCGACCACGTCGAGGGTGGGGCGCACGGCCGCCAGCGCCACGGCGGGGTCGTCGTCGACCGCCGCGACGTTGTAGGCGACCAGTCGGTGCGGACGTGTGGGGGAGATGTGGGTGAGGGCGTCTCGCACGTAGGCGGGGGTGACCGGTTCCGCGAGCACCGTGCCGTCGGCCACCTCGCCGGACACCGCCAGTGACTTGGGTCCCCGTACACCGGCCAGGACGGCGGGGGCCGTCTCCGGAAGGGAGCCGGCGTCCAGCCGGAGCCCGTCGATGCGCAGGTACCGCCCGTCGTGGTGCACGAGGCGGCCGCTCAGCAGCTCCTTCAGGACGGAGATGTACTCGGCCAGCAGGGTGAGGGGGCTCGCGGGCCATGCGCCGATGCCGTCCATCCAGGCCGGCATGCCGTGACCCACGGCGACGTCGATGCGGCCCGGGTGCAGCTGGGCGAGGGTCGCGACCTCCATCGCGGTGAACGCCACGTTGCGCGCGGCGGCCGGCAGCAGCCCGATGCCGACCCGGATCCGGTCCGTGACGGCGAGGACCGTGGCCGCCTGGGCCAGCCCTCCCCGGTAGCCGAGGTCCTCCACGACCCACAGCTCATCGAAGCCGTACGCCTCGGCGCGCCGGGCGAAGGTGATGATGTCCCGCGCCGGGGTATCGCGCGGCAGGAGGACGCCGATGGTGCCGTTGTGTCTCGTCACTGAGCTCTCTTCCGACTTCGGCTTCACGAGGGGCGGTGTCGCTGCACGGGAGGTTCCGTGGACGTCGAGGTTCTACCCGCCACGGGGCCGGAGGCACACGGCATAGGGAGGGTCGATTACCAGGCAAGAAGCAGGATTCCCGTACCGGGATGGGTGGTTGCGCAGTAATGCTCTCCTGCCTGGGCCGCGTCACTGGTGACCTCCCGTGAGCGAGGCCCGGCCGCTTCTGCAATGGCCGCCTCGCCGAAGGCGCGCAGCACGGGGTCGGCGGACGCCGCCATCGCACGTACCGACCTGGCATCGGACAAATCCAACCCGCCACCCGGTCGGACGGGACCCACCTCAAGGCTGTCCTGACCGGCCTCGTCGATCGCCTGGCAGGTGGCACGGCCCTCCGACCGCTGTTCTTCCAGCGGCCGGAGTAGCTCTGCCCGGGCAGCAGCGTCCAGGGGACGTGGTTCGGTACCTGCCTCCAACGTCGAACGCGAGTAAAGGACCAGGATCGGTGTTCCCAGCCCGAGAAGGAGGATCGCCAGGGACGCCGACACACCCGGCCAGCGCCGGACGGCCGGGCCCAACGGGCGCGGCGGGCGGCCGAGCAGACCGCGCGCCTTGGAGACCATGACCGCTATCGGGCAGCACACCAGCAGAAGCGGAACCAGGTGGAACACGCTGGTGTCCACAGCGGACACCCACCGCTCCGCCTCAGGAACCACATCGGTCCAGCAGCTCATCAGCCCCACTGGGGTGTCGAAGCAGGTACCGATCCTGTTCCCGATGTAGAGAGCGGGAATTCCGAGCGGCGCGATGAGGTAGACGGTGACCGCGGTCGCGCACACGACCCGGCCGCTCGCCCCGCGGCCGCCCAACAGCCAGGCCAGCGCCACTGTGGTAAGGATCGCCGCGAACATCCCGAGCAGGAGTTCCTCCATCCCGCTCTCGTTGCGCACGCGCGAATCCACGTCCACGGCGACGATGAAGCAGGCCGCCGTCACCAGTGCTGCGATGACCGGACCCCACGGCGGGCACAGCGTCGTGCTCGGGGGGTCGGCGACCAGGCCGCCGCCGACAGGGCGTTTCGGCCGCCAAGCGAGCCAGGACGTGAGTGGGAAGGCGATCCCCAGGCCCAGAGCGGCCATCGGCAGATGCCAGTTGATACCCAGCGCGGTGAACGTCGAGGAGATGACCGACCACCAGCCGGGATAGACCGCATGGGCGGCCAACGTGAAGAACCATACGACCAGCACGGTCGCGATGACCGGAGCATTCACAGCGGCACACGCCCACAGCGGCCAGACACGACGGGACCCGCCGATCCAGCAAGATGCGGCGAACGAGATCGATCCCATGGCGATCGCGCACGCTCCCCAGAGGAGCGCCGCCATGAGCAGGGCGGATCCCGGGGCGGTGATCAGCATGCTGCCCCACGTGATCACGTGTAGCTGGGGCATCATGAACTGCCCGAGGAGGATCCCACCGGTCAGAGCGAGCGACATCCGCCCCACAGGGAGCGGGCGCAGGCCGAGGGCGCGCGTCCGTGTGGTCGACCGCCAGACGACCGTGGTGAGGATGACCGACAGGAGCGCGCCGAAGACCAGGCCGGGTATCTGCATGCCGGTCAAGGAGCGCGCCATCAGCAGGAAGGCACTGTAGGACAGTCCGACCGCGCATCCGGCGTAGGCCACATCGAGGTAGTCGCCCCGCAGCAGCAGCGAGGGGTCCTCGACCACTGCGCGGCGGGTCGCGGGCCGTGGGTGTGGACTGGTGAGGGAGCGCCACGCGCGCTCCAGCGCCTGAGTGCGGCGCACCGGCCGGTCGAACAGCGTCAGCAGGCAGCGGCGGATCCGTGGATCCCTGGCCGCCCGCGCATCGGCGTAGAACTCACGGACCTGGAGCACGCGTGCGCGGGCATAGGTGAGCACGGCCAAGGCGGCGGCGAGCGGAAGACCGAAGACCAGAGCAGCCGGCCGGAGCAGCAGCAGTGGTAGGAGAAGCGCCGCGACGGCCACGAACCCCCACCACATCCCGATGGTCAGGTAGGTGATGTCGATGTCCCGGTTGCGGACGTGGGCCGCCTCGTGGTGGATGACCGCATCGGTATGCCCGGACAGCTCGCCACCGGGCTGGGCGCCGACCGCGAGGAGGGAGCGGTCGACGGCGATCCAGTAGCGCCCCCAGGCGCCGAACGCCCTGGCTCCTCCCGCGGTCCCCGGGGTGATCAGCAGCCTGACCCTTGCCCGGGAGGCCCCCAAAGCGGCTTGAAGCTCCTCCACGGCCCGGTGTTGAATGACGCCGTCGAGGCTCCGCAGAGGCGTGAGGCGCCGCAACAGCAGCCGCGGATAGGCGGCGTAGATGGCGATGCCGATGAGAATAGGAGCCGTGCAGGCCAGGAATGTCACCAGGTTGGTGATGCGGAGAGCCCGGTCGCTGCATGACCTGAATTCGTAGAGCAGTGTGCGTGCGAGGGTCTCGCCCGCTTCGGCGCGCGCGATATCGGTGCATGCCCGGATGCCGGGAAGCGCCCAGCTCCCAAAGAAGGCGACGACAACCGTCATCACAGCCAGCGACGCACCGACTGTCGCCACAATCAGCAGGAGAAACCTGGTCGCTGTCGCCGAGGGTAGCCGGAACGGATCCGGATACGAAACGCCTGATTCAGTCGGGGTATCAGTCGGTGTCGCCATGACGCGATCTCCGTAATTCACCGGTACTTTTCGTCGCCTGCCACTGTCAGGGCGGTACGCAATCTCCCAAGGGGATGCAACGAGAACAGGCGAACCGCATCGACATCACGGATGCACGGAGTCGGATCAGCGTTCCCCTGTCTTGAATGCGATGGTTCGCGGTCATGCCCCGCCCTGTGGGTCAGGCGGCCCAGGCGAAGGTTCGGGGCTCCCGTTGCCACGTGTCTCGGCAAGTTCGTCGATGATGGCGGCGGCGAGGTCCGCGGCCTGCTCAGGCGACATCCCCAGGCGCACGGCGCGCTCGGTGATCGCCGCCGTGACGGAAGCGGCCTGGGCGCGCCGGACGATGGGAACCACCCCGTCCAGCGCCGCAGGCGCCAATCGTTCTCGAAGGCCGATGCGTTCAAGCAGCCACCGCCCCGCCCGCCGCCACCAGGGCCGCACTGCATCGGCGATCGCGCCTGAGACCAGGTCGCCGACCACACTCAGCACCACACCCGTTACGAACCCGATGGTGACGGCCCCGAATCCCAGGGGGTTGTCGCGAGGGACGGGAGGTCTGCCTCCTCGGCCGTAGTAGTCGTCCCGGATCGCCGGGTAGTGGGGCGACTCCTGCGGCGCACAGCGGTCGACGACACGGCGGGCCAAGGAGTCCACGGTGTGCATGGATGACCTCCGTACCAGGGGCCGGGACAGCCATGCTAGGCATTTCGCCGCAGATTCCGTCGGGATTTCCGAGAACCGGTCCGGACCCGGCCATGATCCGCGCGGTGGGCTTCACGACCTGATCGCGATCAGATCGCCACGGAGGCGCCCTGCGCTCTCAGTGGTGTGCCCGTCTCTTTCGCCGGTCTAGCCTCGGGCGGCTTCGATGTCGTCGGGCGACCAGCCATGAGAAGTGATCAGAACGGGCAACAGGATCTGACGTACCCGCTGACCATGGGTCGATGAGAGGTCGCGCAGGCGGTTGCGGGCGTGGGGTCCCGTCTCCTCTTGCACGAGCCTCAGGCCCTCGTCGAGAAGGTCGCCCTCCAGTTCCTCGAACGGTCCACGCGAATCGGCGTATTCGTCGGCGAGCCCTTGCAGTGGCGCCGCGCCGATGGCCCCCTCGACCTCCTGGATCAGCCCGATCCCGAACTGGATGGCGCGGTCCGCGGCGCGCAGGGTGTCTCCTTCCGCGAGTTCCACGAAGGCGAACCGGGGGACCTCCAGCGCCCGGATCTTCCAGTAGCGCGGCTCGTCGGGCTCGGACTCCGGCTCATCGGCCTCGAACTCCGGATCCGGGTCGTCGGCATAGGGCCAGATCGCACGCAGGCGCTCCAGTGCCTGTCGTGCCTGCCGGGGGTCGCCGGGGTCCAAGGACCACAGCTCCTCCACCAATGGCGCCAGCACGGCGCGTTCGGAATCGGCGGCGAAGTGCTCGTAGACCGAGGCCGCGCGGGCCGCGGAGCCGGCGGCGAGCGTTACACGCTGCTGCGCGTCGAGCCGCCGCAGGTCATCACGGTAGCGTGACTTGCGCGGGATCATCCGCCCCCCCACCAGAATTCGCGTTGCCCTGAGGTATAGGTGGTGCCAGGGTAGTCACCCGAGGTTTCCAGGCCCAAGTCCTCGGTCATGATGGGCATGCAGTTCCCGGTCGGGCGCTCGCCCTGGCAGATGTTGGAGCTCGTGCCGCCCTCGACCACGCGGTACTGCGGATTGCGGTTCAGGTGCTCTCTGAGTGCATTCTCGGCGTGGCCGGAACCGGGCACATAGATCTCGTCATCGTGCAGTTCGAATCCGGCCGGGGGGTCGTCCGCATAGGAGCCGGGGTCGTCGCTGTTCTGGCCCTTGGGGTTGCTGCTGGTGACCCAGTTCTCGAACTCCCCGGTCTCCGTGTTGTACACGCGGGTGACGGCCACGGTCAGGTTGCGGCTGCCGGTGCCCCGCATGATCTCGTGAGCGCGCAGCGCGGCCACGGCCGCGAAATCGCGGTCACCCACGGGACGCTCGACACCGTCGCCGTCCTGCTGGTATTCGCGGTCGGGGTGGCAGTCGCCGTTGGTGTTGTGGACGAGTGCGTTCGCGGAGGCTGCACCGACGTAGTAGGTGTGCAGGTCGGCGATGGTGAGGTTGTGGACCCGCTGGGCGTCGGCGGTGTGGGTGTCGACCGCGGTGACCTGGGTCCAGGTGCCGGCGGAGGTGCGCAGCCAGGTGCCGGGTTGGAGGTCGATGGCGTCGACCCACTCGGCGGTATCGGGGACCCAGAAGGGGTGGGCGTCGGTGGCGGTGAGGGTGCCGGTGGTGCCCTGGCCGTCGTCGATGGTGAGGGTGACGAGGGTCTTGGCGCCGGTGCTGGAGATGAGGCCGGTGACCTCGCGCGGCCCCTCTTCACCGGTCAGGGGGTCGAAGGCCAGGACCTGGTCGCCGACTTCGACGTCCTCGATCGCGGACCTGGAGCCGTCGGCGAGCACGACCGGGGTGCCGGGGACGAAGCTGCTGGAGGCCAGGCAGCTGGTCCCCTCGCGGTCGTCCTCCCGGTTTCCGTCGCCGCCGTCCTGCTCCTCGTCCTCCCTGTCACGGTCGCGGTCGTGGTTCCCGCTGCCGCCGCCATTCGAGCCGCCGTCCGGAGGTCTCGGCTTCCGGAGGAAGAGCCCACCGAAGTCCCAGATCCCGTATCCGAAGGCTTCGGCGTACTCTCCGTCGCCCATCGATTCGCGGGTCTCCGGGCTGACGAACAGCCCGAGCGGGTCGTTCCAGGTGCCCGTGACCCCGTCCCACCAGCCCTCCACGGCACCACCGGGGTCGGTGATGGTGTCCCAGGCCATCATGGGAGAGCTGCTGTCGATGAGCCCTCCGACGAAGTTCCGGCCGCCGTCGATGAACCCGCCGCCGGCATCGGCGATGGCGCCTCCGGTGTCGGAAAGGAAATCCCCGGTGGACCCGAGGGGGTCGTCGAGGAATCCGACGGTGCGGATGTCGGAGTCCTCGTCGCCCTCCGAGCCGGACCACCAGGGGTCCTCGGGCTGGGGAGCCGGCTCGGGGACTCCGCCTGACGGGCCGTCCTCGCCTGGGGCCGGGAGTCCGGTTGACGGCGGTGTCGAGCGGTTGCTCCCGTCGCTGCCGTCGGATCCCTCAGCGGCGGCGTCCACTTCTCCGATACCGCCGCTGATCAGGTCGGAGATCCGTCCGGGGATCCCCGCGCCGATGACGCCGGCGGCGATGGCGGCCACGAGCAGGATCACGGCGCCGTACTCGGTGAAGCCTGCCCCGCGCTCGGGGTCGTGGATGCGCCTCAGCAGGCCGCTACCCGGAACGTGCGTGGGGTGTCGGCGCAGCAGATGTCCGCGGGAGGCGGGGCGGGTGACGAAGACGAGGGTGAGGACCGGGAGGAGCATCTGGGGCAGGCCGCGCGGGTCGCCGCTGGTGAGTGTCGTCAGCGCTTGGAGGAGCCCCAGTATCTGGAGGCCGATGATGCTCCAGAACAGCGGTCGGCCACCCTTGCCCAGGCGCAGCGCGCACGGCAGGGCAAGGAGTCCGGGCAGGACGGCGAAGGTGAGTTCCCCCATGTCCCTGGCGTCGAGGCCCACGAGCACGCCTCCCAGGAGAAATGCCATGGCCACCGCGGCGACGGTGAACAGGCACGCGCGTGCTTTACGCATCGACGGGGGAAATTGCTCATTCATGGATGGAACCCCAATGGGGGGAGCGAGTTGGTGCTGGTCTCCTGCGGCGCTGGACGGGGGAATCCGTCTCACTCGCGGCCCATGTGACTCGCCGTTCCTATTCGCCGCTAATACTTTCCGGAGAGGAATGTACGGATTCCTTCCCCGAGGAAAGCTACTCGGGACGCGTAGCGGCGATAACCCTCGCGCACCGTGTTTCGGTTTGGACCGAAAGGTAAGGTCGTTGTCACCTCCGTCGACTCCCCGGTGAGGGGACGCCGCCCCGGTGAGCATGGTTCACGCAGGTGTGCGTCCTCCGATGCCGCCGGCGTCCGCTCTTTCCCGGCGCTCGACGCGCCGGGCCAGCATCATGAGCAGGACCGCCTCCAGCGCGACGGTGATCGCTCCGGTGATGACGCTGACCGGTGAGGCGGGCATCATGAACGCCGTATGGCCGACCAGGATGCCGCCGGCCAGCCAGATCCGGTGCCGGTCGCTCCAGCCGGCGGCGGAGTTCAAGCGCAGCACCATCCATCCGGACCCCAGGGCCGCCGCAGCCGCGACCGCCAGCGGAATCGGCAGCGGCACACCGGTGCCGAACAGCGGATCGGTTCCGAGCCCGGGCGGCAGCAGTAGCCCCAGGAACACGACGGTCATCAGTGCCGCCGCACCGCCGACGACGGCCGGTTCGGGTACGGATGCCGCCGGAGCCGGTCCCGGCGCACCATGGCGGGGTAGCACCCGCAGCGCCAGCCACGCCAGCAGCGCGATCGCCGCGATGAATCCCGCGGTCCACGCCCACGGGGTCTGGTATCCGGGGTCTTCGGCCGCCGATATGACGGCCCGCAGCCCGAGCACCCCCACGACAGCCAGCGCGCCGGCCCCGATGAGGCCGCCGGTACGCAGATACGGCCGGCCGCGGTGGACCGGGAAGAGCAGGTCGGTGAGCATGACGGGGATCAGCACGCTGAACACCACATGCACACCGATCTGGGATTCCCAGTAGGTCCAGTTCACGCCGAGTGCCCGCCAGCCCCATTCGGCCGCACCGTACATGCGGGGGCTGGTCAGGGCCTGTAACCCGAGTCCGTCCTCGGCCAGCTGGTAGGCCAGCCCCAGCAGCACCAGGCTCGGCCACCCGGCCCCGGCGCGGGCGGCGGCCTCGCGGACCACGAGGACCCCGGCCCCGTACATCACCATCAGCAGCGGCAGGAGCAGCCAGGTGACCGGCACCGCGACCGCGGTGAACGTCAGCTCCGCGCACAGCGTCGTCAGCACCACCAGCGTCCACGCGGCACGCAACCGGCCCCGGTCCGGTGGAGCGCTGGTCCGTGCCACCGCTGCCCCCTTGCGGCCGTTGTGCGACGCGGCCGTCCCTCCACGTTGCGGCGTGCTCGTTGCGCGTTGAGTCCTCACTGGTCGCGCGCGTCGATCAGGCGCTGGACGTCGATCTTCGTCATGGCGTGCAGCGCGGTCAGAATCCGTTCGGCCTCGTCCGGTCCGGCGGCGTTCAGCAGTTCTCCCAGGGCTTTCGGCATGACCTGCCAGGTCACCCCGAAACGGTCGGTCAGTGAACCGCCCGGCCCCTCTTTTCCGCCATCGGTGAGGTTCGCCCATACCCGGTCCACCTCCTCTTGGGTGTCGCACTCGGCGTACAACGAGATCGCTCCGGTGAACGTGAACTCCGGCCCTCCGTTGTAGGCGACGTAGCGCTGTCCGGCGAGTTCGAAGGTGACGGTCATGACTCGGCCGTCAGGGGCGCGCTGAACGTCAAGAACGGCGGAGTCGTCGAATACCCCCGTGTAATGGTCGGCGGCCTCCTCTGCCCGGCCGTCGAACCACAGAAACGTGCTCACCTGCATGTGTCTTCTCCTTGAATTCGTGTCTCAACCGTGCGTCAAGGCTGCGTAGTCTTTGAGCTCCACCGTGTTGGACAAGGTGTCCATTCCTCGGCTGACCAGTCGTTTCGGCAGGTACGGCAGCATGCGGACCGACTGGTTGCGCAGCCAGAGCCGAGCAAGTGATTCCGGCGCCAGGCCGTCGTTTCCCTGTCTGCGGGCGAACGCGTGGGCGCGGTCGACGAACTCGCGCATTTCGCGTTCATAGGCGGTATAGGCACAGCGATGGTCGCCATCGGCTTCCATGAGTTCGCCGGCCAGGATGTAGGCCCCGACCAGTGCCAGGCTGGTGCCGATACCGGACATGGGCGAGGCGCAGTAGCCCGCGTCTCCCAGGAGCACGGTCCGGCGGTGCGACCAGGTGTCCGCCTGCACTTGGACGACCCTGTCGAAGTAGAAGTCGGGTGCGTCCCAGATCTGGGACAGCATCCGGGGGATCTCCCATTCCTCGCCCTCGAAGGTGCGGAGCACGATCCGCTTCTGCTCGTCGATATCGCGCTCGTCGTACCGCAGGTCCGAGCGGAACATGAACCCGGCGAGGGCCGTGCCCGGCGTGTGCTGCGGGTACAGGCCGGCGGTCTTGCCCGGCCGGCCGTTGCCGCCGGGCATGGTGTACATCAGCTGCGAGCCGGCGAGATCCACCGCCGTGGTGGTGGTGAACAGCGCCACGTAGCCGCCGAGGTCGCGGACGTAGCGCTCCTCGGGGCCGAACACCAGCCGGCGGACGTTGGAGTGCACACCGTCCGCGCCGACCAGGAGGTCGAAGTTCCGGGGCTCGCCGTTCTCGAACGCGACCCGGACGCCGTCGCCGTCCTCTTCGGCAGCGGTGATCGAGTCGCCGAAGACGTACTCGACGTCGTCGCGGGTCGCCTCGTAGAGAATCCGGGCCAGGTCGGAGCGGGGAATCGCCATCTCGGCGACGGGGCCGCCCGAGTCGCCGAACACGTCGGTGCTCAGATTCGCGATCCGCTTGCCCGTGCGGTCGACGAACGCCATGCCGCGCGCCCCGGTGTGCGCCTTGCGGACCTCGGGAACGATCCCGGTCAGCTCCGCCACCCGCCGGGCGGTCCCGCGGATGTCGACCACGTGGCCGCCGCTGCGGAGCGTGGGCGTGCGCTCCACCACGGTCGGGTGGAAGCCGTACCTGTGCAGCCAGTACGCCAGGGCGGGCCCGGCGATCCCGGCGCCGGAGATGAGGATGCTCGGGTTCTTCATGGTGCCTCTCGTGGATGCGTACGTCGTATTCTCCGTGCGTCACAGGCTAGTCATTTCAGCCGTATATGCGGACCATATGGCCGGAATCGGCGATAGAAAGTGCACTAGTGCCGTAGAATCGAACTAGTGCACTTGAGGCAGGTAGCGGCCTGGCCGACCGACGGGAGGACCCCATGTCATCGTCGAAACAGCCGTCGGCTCCGCCCTACCGGCGGATCGTCGCGGAGATACGCGCCCGGATCGTGAGCGGAGACCTGCGGCCCGGCGACCGGGTGCCGTCCGTCCGCCAGATCGCCCAGCGATGGGGGGTGGCGATCGCGACCGCGACCCGGGTCACGGCGACCCTGCGCGATGAGGGGCTGGTCGAAGCGAAGGTCGGTTCCGGGACGGTGGTCAGCGCGCGCGTGAGCCGGGAGCAGGAGGCCGGCCCGGCGGCGGCGGTGTCCGGCCCGGCCCGGCCATCGGTGTCGCGGCGGGACCAGGCACTGAACCGGGACGATGTGGTTCAGGCCGCCGTCGCGATCGCCGACGTCGAGGGCCTCGACGCGATCTCGATGCGGCGGCTCGCGGCCGGCCTCCGCGTCGGGCCGATGTCGCTGTACCGGCACGTGGCGAACAAGGACGAGCTCCTGATGGAGATGGCCGACCAGGCCTTCGGTGAGGCGGACCTCCCCGACCCGGGGCCGGAGGGGTGGCGCGCCAAGCTCGAACTGATCGCCCGCCTGCAATGGCGGCTGTGCCGCCGGCACCTCTGGCTGCCCCGGGCGGTCTCGTTCACCCGCCCATTGCTCGCTCCCAACATGATGGCCCACACTGAATGGACCCTGCGGGCACTCGACGGGCTCGGTCTGCCCATGACGACGCGTTTCCGTGAAGCACTCACGCTTCACGCACTGGTCCTCAACGTCGCCCTGCCCATGGCCGACGAGGCCGAAGCGGAGCAGGACAGCGGAGTGACGCTGGACGGGTGGAGGTCGAAGGCGCGCCCGCGAACGGGCGAACTCCTCAACAGCGGCCGGTTTCCGCACCTGGCGGCCATCCCCGAATTCACCGCGGCCGACCTGGACGGACTGTTCGAGTACGGCCTCGCGCGCCATCTCGACGGCTTCGCCGCCCTGCTCGCCGACCGGGCCCGAGCGGCTCACGGTGGCACCGCGGGCGGCCGGGAAGGAACAGACGCGCGCTGAGACCCGGCCCCGCACGCTCCGCGCGGGCCGGCGCCACGATGCGCGACCTCATCGGCCAGGTCGATGGAACGGGATGATCCGCGTCAGCAGCTCTGGTCGGGCATGAAAGCGGGTGCTGCGGCGGAGAGCCCCGGGGTCGGCACCCCTAGACGTCGCGCTTCTGCGAGCACATCACGGCAGACGACGCGAGGTTCTTCCGCGTCGGGGTCGGCGTGCGCTTCGAATGTCCGGTGCACGATGGGAACGGTCCTGTTCGCGAGTGAGAGGGCGGCTGCGGGAAGCCAGGACGGCAGCCGGTATGGCAGTGTCGCGGGCCAGTGCCTGCGGAGATCGACTCCGCGGGCCTCGACCACGGGGAGCAATTCGCGTCCGACCAGCATCGCCTCGCGCAAGGCGGCCATGTTGCCGATGAGGTCGGCCATGGTTCCATGTCGGAGCGCCTGCGAATAGAGACTCGCGCCGGCGGCTGTGTGCAGAAGGAGCCAGCCGCGGATGTCGGCCTGTTCACGGACCCGGAATCCCGCCTGGCGAAACGCGCCGCGCGCCGCGAGCTCGCGTTCCGTCAGTGCCTCGTTGAAGCTGCCGAACAAGACGCCGGGGATGAGCGCTGCGCGAAGGCGGCCTGTGTCGTCATACCCACCGCCGCCCTGCGGGAAGCCCCACGCCACCTGTCCGAGCGGCAAAGGGGCGACAACGTCGAGCGGCTCCTCCCACATGTTGCTGAACATCAGGACGGTCGCGTTACCGATACGGGTCGAGAGGAACTCGATCGCCCCGGGAAGGCGATCGTGGGGAACGCTGAGGACGATGAGGTCGAAGTCGTGTTCTGGCGCGAGCTCTTCGCAGTACCGCGGAGACCATGCCTCGCGGACGTGCCGATCGCGTCCCTTCCGGCGGGAATCCAGGATGTCGACATCCATCGATTCCCCGTAGGCGTTCGCGCGCCCCGGCCGCACATAGAACTCGACGTCGTGGCCTGCGCCTGCGAGTGCCCACCCATAGACGGCGGCAACGACGCCTCGGCCGAACATAAGGATCCTCATGCTGCCCCCGTAGGATAGGACTAAGCGGAGATCTCCTCCGCTTGGAAAATACGGAGACGATCTCCGGTTGTCAAGCCAGAGGATTCCCGATGAAGTCTTCCAAGCCGCTCCGTGCCGACGCACAGCGCAACCGGGATGCGCTCGTGCGTGCCGCGCGCGAGATCTTCGCCGAAGAGCAGACCGATGTCCCGTTCGAGGACGTCGCCCGCCGGGCCGGCGTCGGGGCGGGAACCCTCTACCGCCACTTCCCCAATCGCGACGCGCTGATCGCCGCCGTGTTCGAGGAGGAAGTCGCCGTGCTCCGCGATCGTGCGTACCACCTCCTGGAGACCGGCCCGCCCGACAAAGCGCTGGAGAGCTTCCTTCGCGAGATGGTCGACCACATGTACCGTCAGCGAGGTCTTGCGCGAACCTTCTTCGCTGCTTCCGAGACCGCGGGAGGCGGTCTCTCCGACAAGGGGCGGGTGCTCGAAGAGGCGGTCACCGCGATTCTCGGCCGCGGCGTCGAACAAGCCGTGCTCCGTGATGACATCCCCGCGGGAGCGCTGATGCTCGCTCTTCACGGAATCGGCATCGCATCCGTTTCTTCCGAACGCCGTGTCGAGGCCGATGGCGTTGTTCAACTCATGGTCGACGGGCTACGCCGCGCCTGAGTTCGCGAGAAGCCCGAAGCCCCTCAAGCCGATAGTCGATGCAGCACCAGTCATCGTCCGACAGGTCACGATCCTGGAGCCGGAATTTGTTCGGGCCGGAAAGCCACTGACCCGCGCGCTCCTCGTTCGAGGAGCCGTCGCCCGGCGTGGCCGTCAAGGCGGAGCCCGGTTGCCGGCCGGATCGGGTGCCGGACGGGGCACGCCACCCCCCCTTGCGTGATGCTGTGACCGCGCTTACAGTCGACCGCGGACTGTAAGCGCTTTCCTGCTGTCATGGGCGCGGCCCGTCGTCGTCTCCGCCAACCGACTCCCCACGCCGACCACGCACAGAGTGGAGAGAGCCCCATGGGCTGGGTGCAGAACTACGAACCGATCGGCGGACTGTGGGGATCCGCGCTGCTCGCGGCGGTGCCCATTGCCGTGCTGCTCCTTGCGCTCGGGGTCGCCCGCCGTTCCGCGCACCTGTCGGCCGGGCTCGGGCTGGGCGCCGCGCTGGTGGTGGCGCTCGGGGTCTACCGGATGCCGGTGGACCTGATGGCGTCCTCGACCGTGCTCGGCCTGGTCTTCGGCCTGTGGCCGATCGCGTGGATCGCGTTCAACGCCGTGTACTTCCACAACGTCACGGTGGCCACCGGCCGCTTCGAGAGCATCCGCGCGGCGCTGGCCGGCTTCTGCCCCGACCGCCGGATCCAGGCGCTGCTGATCGCGTTCGGCTTCGGGGCGCTCCTGGAGGGGGTGGCCGGCGGTGGTTCCCCCATCGCCATCACGGCCGCGATGATGGCGGCGCTCGGCTTCCAGCCGGTCAAGGCGGTCGTCCTGGCGCTGCTGGCCAACACCGCGCCGGTGGCCTTCGGCGGCCTCGGCAACCCGCTCATCGTGCTGGGCACCGTGGCCGGGCCGCTCATGGACATGGAGCCGGCGACCGCCACCGAGCTGTTCTCCGCGATGACGGGGCGCCAGGTGCCGCTGCTGTCGCTCATCATCCCCGCGTTCATGGTGGTGGTCCTGGCCGGGTGGCGGCGGGCATGGGAGGTGTGGCCGGCGGTGCTGGTCACCGGGGGGAGCTTCGCGGCCATGCAGTTCGTGGTCGCGAACTTCATCAGCCCCAGCCTGGTGGACGTGATGGCCGCGCTCACCGCGATGGGCGCGCTCTGGCTGCTGACGCGGGTATGGCGGCCGCCGTCGGTGTGGCGGTTCGAAGGCGAGGAGAAGGAGGGGAGTGCGCACAGCGGCGCGACCCCCGACGCCGGCCCAGCCGCCCCCACGACGGCCCCCGAGCACACCGGCATCCGCGCCTGGACCCCCTACCTGATCCTGGTCGCCGTCATCCTCGTGTCGCGGATCGGCAGCCTGTTCCCCGCCCTGCCGGCGTGGGCGAACGTGACCGCCTGGCTGCAAAGCGCCACCCTGGAGATCCCATGGCCCGGTCTGCACGAACGCATTGTCCGGGTCGCGCCGATCACCTCGCCGGACGCGCCCTACCCGGCCGTGCTCACCCTGGACCTGCTGTACTCCGCGGGCTCGGTGGCGCTCGTCGCCGCCGTCATCGCCGGCCTGGTGATGCGGGCGACCCCGGCCGTGCTCGTGCGGGTCTACTGGCAGACCTTCGTCCAGATGCGCTGGGCCCTGGCCACCATCATGATGATCCTGGCCATCGCGCACGTGATGAACTACTCCGGCGCCACCTCGACCCTCGGCCTGGCGCTGGCGCAGACGGGGTTCCTGTTCCCCTTCTTCGCGGCGTTCGTCGGCTGGCTGGGCGTCTTCCTCACCGGCTCGGACGCCTCCTCCAACAGCCTGTTCGGCCCCATGCAGGTGGTCTCCGCCCAGCAGCTGGGCGTGGACCCGGTGCTGGCCGGCGCCGCCAACACCTCGGGCGGGGTGATGGGCAAGATGATCTCGCCGCAGAACCTCTCGGTCGGCGCGACCGCCATCGGCCAGACCGGCCGCGAATCGGCGCTGCTGCGCCAGACGTTCTGGTGGTCGGTGGCGCTGACCGCGGTCGTCGGCCTGACCACGCTGGCCCAGGCGCACCTGTTCACCTGGATGATCCCGGGCTGACCGCGGCCGCGCGCCGGTAGGCCGATGGGGTGACGCCCGTGGTCCGCCGGAAGGCGGTGCTGAACGAGCCCGGCGAAGCGAAGCCGAGCCGCGCCGCGAGCGCGTCGACGCTGGTGTCGCTGTGCCGGAGGGCGTGCTCGGCCAGGATGATGCGCCACCGGCGGAGGTAGGCGAAGGGGGTGGACCCGCTCGTCCGCCGGAAGCTCTCTGCGAACCCGGTCCGCGACATCGCCGCCGCGCGCGCCAATTGCTCCAGCCTCCAGGGGCGGCCCGGGTCGTCATGCATGAGCCGTACAGCGGGGCGCAACCGCTCATCGGCGAGCAGCCGGAGCCACCCCGGCGGAAGATCGGTCCGGCCGGCCGACGCGCGCAGGGATTCGAGCACGAGGAGCTGCGCGTACTGCGCGACGGCGAACCCGGAGCCGGCCTCGCGGCCCGAGCACTCCTCCAGGAGCAGGCCCAGGACCGCGCGCAGCCGGTGCGCCGCAGGGTCGGTGCCGTGGATGTGGCTGACGGCGGGCAGCCCCGGGTACAGCAGCTCGCGCCCCGTGGGGCCGAGCCGGATGTGCCCGCCGACGACCGTGTCCGCCGGCCCGGCCGTATCGGGCAGGGGCCCCGACGCCCACCCCACCGGCGGGGGGATGTCCCGTGCGGTCGCGTGGCGTGAACCGCCGTGCAGCGCGAGCCGGGAGCGGCGGCTGAGGACGGCGACGTCGCCCGCCACCAGGTGGGCCGAGGCCCCGCCGTCGGTGTGCAGGTGAGCGTGCCCGCGCAGCACCGCGACGATCTTGACGTCGTCGGTGACGTCACCGCGGGACACCCATGGTGCGGTCGCGGTGAACCCGCCGGAGATCACGCCGTGGATCTCGACGTGGCGCAAGACCTCGGCGAGGTGGTCGCCGGGCAGCGTCGTCACCATCCCAGCGGCTCACCGTCCCGGTGGAAGCCGCCGCGCGGGCCGTCGTCGGGGAGCGTCGCCGCCCACACCACCCCCGGCGCGCTCTCCTGGACCGGCCGGGCTCCCAGCGCCGCCGCGCCGGGCACGGTGGCCGTGACATCGGGGCACACCGCGTTGACCAGGATCGCCGTGCCGGCGAGTTCGGCCGCGAGGGTGGCGGTCAGCGCGTTGACGGCCGCCTTTGCGATGGCGTGGCTCGCGTAGCGCCCGTTGGCGGCGGCCATCCCGTAGCGGTCGTCGGAGTGGGAGCCCGCTCCTGAGCCGACGTTGACCACGCGCGGCCGGGGCGAGCGTCGCAGCAGCGGGAGGGCGCCGATCGTCATGCGCCAGGTGCCGAAGAGGTCCACCTCGATCACGTGCGCGGCCGATCGCAGGTCGGCGCCGGTCGCCGTTTCGTCGAAGTTCGGGCGGGCGGCGGCGTTGTTGACGAGGATGTCGAGCCGGCCCTTCGTGGCCTCGATGGTCCGCACGGCGAGGTCCACCGAGTCCTGGTCGGTGATGTCGAGCGGCACGGGCAGCGCGCCGACTCCGTCGACGCCCCGCACGGCGGCCTCGGCCTTGCCGGGGTCACGCGCCCCGAGGAGGACGTCGATCCCGTGCCGGGCGAGTTGCCCGGCGACTTCGAGCCCGAGCCCGTGCGCGGCGCCGGTGACCAGGGCGACGGGCACGTCACCGGGGGCGGGGTCGGCGGCCGGCGACGCGGCACGCTGGTGATGGGTCATGGCCCAAGTGTGGTGTCGCCCGCCGGGGGCCGCCATCGGCGCGCGTCCGGACTTCCTTGGCCTCCGTACGGCGCCGCCGTGCACAGCCCTCGTGCCGGCGCGGTGGATCCCGTCAGGCGGCGGTGCCGGTCGAGGCCAGGAAGTCCTCCACGACGGCCAGCAGCGGCAGTGGCGTCTCGTCCATGGCGTAGTGCCCGGCGTCCTGGATGACGTGCAGCCGGGCGTTGGGGAACCACTCCAGCCAGGTGGCGCGCATGACATCGGCCGACAGTGCGGGGTCGTGCGCGCCGGCGACGGCGAGTGCGGGTACCGGGCTGCCCGTGACGGTCCGGTGGAAGTCCAGGCCCGCCCAGTCTTCGAGGTAGGCGGCGAACGCGGGCGCGGTCGAGCAGGCCAGCGATTTGGCGACCATGGATTCCAGCCAGACCGCGGAGAGCCGGTCGCCGGTGGTGAGGTTGATGATGGCGCGCCGCGCGGCCGGGTCGTGCACCGCTGCGCGGAAGAGGTCCCAGGCGTCGGGGTCGAAGCCCGCTCCGGAGGCGGGCACGGGGGAGATCCCGACCATGGCGCGGACCCGTTCGGGCGCGAGGGCGAGGAGGTTCTGGGCGGCCTTGCCGCCCATGGAGTGGCCGACGACGGAGAAGGTCTCCCAGCCCAGGTGGTCGGCCAGGGCCAGGGCGTCGGCCGCGACCTCGGCGGTCGTGTATTCGCCCTCGACCCCTTGCGCGTCGCCGTAGCCGCGCTGGTCCTGGGCGGCGAAGGTGAAGCGCCCGCCGTCGGCGTGGGCCAGCAGCGGGGCGTAGCTCGTGCGGTCGCCGAACCAGCCGTGCAGGGCGAGGACACCGTGCGGGCCGGTGCCGTGGAGCGTGTGGGGGAGGACGACGGGTTCCACCATTGGGGGCTCCTGTGTGCGGGGGAGTGTCGGCGCTGCGAGGGGGTTCTACCCGGCAAGGGGGCTGTGCACCCGGCGCTGCCGTAACCGGGGACTTGACATGACATCACCTATGACGCCATGATGACGTCATGGATTTGATGCCGTACGTCGACGAACTCCGCCGCCAGCTCCTGGTGGCCGCCGAAGCCGGGAACGAGGAAGCGCGGGCCATCGCCGAGCGCCTCAGTGCCGCTCTCGAACCCGCCGCCCGGCTGACCCTGCTGGACGCCCTCTCCGATGCCGCGGACGAGATCACCAGGGACCTCGCCCCCGGATCGGTCGAGGTGCGGCTGCGCGGACGCCAGACCGACTTCATCGTGACGTCACCGTCCTTCGGTGACGTCGACGACGACGGCATCGCGACGTCACAGCCCCACCCGGGCGACGCCGACCTCCGGCCCGAGGCCGACGACGGCGGCACATCGCGGATCACCCTGCGCATGCCCGACCGCCTCAAGCCGCGCGTCGAGGAGGCCGCCCGCAACGAGGGGCTGTCGGTCAACGCCTGGCTCGTGCGCGCCGTCGCCGCGTCGCTCGACAGCGGCAGGCGCCGCCCCGACACCAGGCCGCGCCAGGTCGACCGCGGCTACACCGGCTGGGTGCGCTGACCCGGCCC
Source organism: Nocardiopsis sediminis (assembly GCF_042650565.1). Lineage (NCBI taxonomy): Bacteria > Bacillati > Actinomycetota > Actinomycetes > Streptosporangiales > Nocardiopsidaceae > Nocardiopsis > Nocardiopsis sediminis. The sequence continues at coordinate 134,535 of NZ_JBHSBH010000007.1, read as the reverse complement.
CGCCGTCCCGCCTCCACCACCGCCCCACCTCTACCTCCACCACCATCACCACGTCTCCCACCAGCGGAGACGACCACCAGCGCCATGTCAGGGAGACAGCCATGCCAACTTTCGCCACCCCCGAGCCCATCACCGCCGACATCACCCTGATCGCCGGCACCGTCCAGATCAACGCGGGCGATCACACCGAGACCACCGTCGAGGTCCGCCCCCGCGACGCCGCCAAGGACAGCGACGTGCGCGCCGCCGAGCAGATCGAGGTCGACTTCGCCGGCGGCCGTCTCCAGGTCAGCGACGCCCAGTCCTCGGTCCTGAGCCGCATGCTCCGCAAGGGCATGGTCGACATCACCGTCGAGCTGCCCGCGGGATCACGCGTCCACGCCAAGGGCGACCACGGCGGCTTCCGCTGCGAGGGGCCCCTGGGAGCCTCGGAGATCGCCTGCTCCAGCGGCCACATCGCCGTCGACCGCATCGCCGGAAACGCCGAGCTCACCACGGCGCACGGCTGGATCCGGGCGGGGGAGATCGACGGCTCCGCCGTGGTCAAGTCCACCACCGGCGCCATCACCCTCGGCACGGTGACCGGCGAGCTCCAGGCCAACTCCGCGCACGGCGACATCTCCGTCGACCGCACCCCGGCCTCCGTCACCGCCCGCAACAGCTACGGCGCCATCCGGCTCGGCCAGGTGGTCACCGGCGGCATCGACGTGGAGACCTCCTACGGCGAACTGGAGATCGGCGTCCGCGCGGGCACCGCCGCCTGGCTGGACGCGGTCTCCACGAAGGGCGTCGTGCGCAGCTCCCTGGAGGCCGCCGACGACCCCGGCCCCGCCGAGGAGACCGTGCGGGTCCGCGCCCGCACCGTCCACGGCGACATCACCGTCCACCGGTCCTAGCCACGGCCCCCGGCCAGAGAAGAGATACGGACATGACCCGGAACACCCCCCGCACGGCCGTCACGGTCACGGGGCTGCGCAAGTCCTACGGGGACCACGTCGTGCTGGACGGCGTCGACCTGGACATCACCGCGGGAACGATCTTCTCGCTGCTGGGCCCCAACGGCGCCGGCAAGACCACCATCGTCAAGATCCTCTCCACCCTGATCCGCGCCGACGCCGGCCGGGCGCGGGTCCTCGGCCACGACCTGGCCGCCGAGCCCGACGCGGTGCGCGCCGCGATCGGCGTCACCGGCCAGTACTCCGCGGTCGACGGCCTGCTCACCGGGCGCGAGAACCTGATGCTCATGGCGAAGCTGCACCGCCTCGGCGGTGCCGCCGCCCGCCGCCGCGCCACCGATCTGCTGGAGCGCTTCGACCTGGCCGACGCGGCGGGCAAGCCCGCCGCCACCTACTCCGGGGGCATGCGCCGCCGCCTCGACCTGGCGATGACCTTGGTGGGCGAGCCGCGGCTGATCTTCCTGGACGAACCCACCACCGGCCTGGACCCGCGCAGCCGCCGGGACATGTGGCAGATCATCCGCGACCTCGTGGCCGACGGCGTCACCGTCTTCCTCACCACGCAGTACCTGGAGGAGGCCGACCGGCTCGCCGACCGGATCGCGGTCCTGGACCACGGCGCGATCGTGGCCGAGGGCACCGCCGCCGAGCTCAAGCGCCGCATCCCCGGCGGCCACGTCCTGCTGCGCTTCACCGAGGCCGATGCGCTGTCCACGGCGGCCCGGGCGCTGGGCGGCGAGGCCGACCCCGACACGCTCGCGCTCAAGGTGCCCGGCGGGGGAGGGGTCGCCTCACTGCGCGACCTCCTGGACCGCCTCGACACCGCGTCGATCACCCCCGAGGAGCTGTCGGTGCACACCCCGGCCCTCGACGACGTCTTTCTCGCGCTCACCGGCCAGGCCGGCGCGGACGACCACGCACGGAAGGCGACCCGATGACCACCCTCACCCACGCCGTCGGCGACTCGGCCACGATGGTGGCCCGCCAGCTGCGGCACATGGTGCGCTACCCGTCCATGACCCTGCTCCTGGCCGGGATGCCGATCTTCTTCCTGCTGCTGTTCGTCTACGTCTTCGGCGGCGCCATGGACTTCGGGGCGAACGGCGCCGCAGCCGGCCGCGCCGCCTACCTCGACTACGTCGCCCCCGGGATCATGCTGATCGCGGTGGCCAGCGCGGCCCAGGGGACGGCCATCTCGGTGGCCATGGACATGACCGAGGGCATCGTCGCCCGGTTCCGCACCATGGACATCGCCCGGGTGTCGGTCCTGACCGGCCACGTCGTGGGCAGCCTGGTCCAGGCGATGGTGAGCGTCGCCCTGGTCACCGCGGTGGCGCTGCTGATCGGGTTCCGGCCCGGCGCGGGCCCGGCCGAGTGGCCGGCGATCGTGGGCCTGATGGCGCTGGTCTCCTTCGCCCTGACATGGCTGTCGGTGGCGCTGGGCCTGGTCTCCACCACCGTGGAAACAGCGAGCAACCTGCCCATGCCGCTGGTCTTCCTGCCCTTCCTGGGCAGCGGGTTCGTCCCCACCGAGACCCTGCCGGCCGGGCTGCGCTGGTTCGCCGAGTACCAGCCCTTCACCCCCATCACCGAGACCCTGCGCGGGCTGCTGATGGGCACCGAGATCGGCGACAGCGCGACCGCCGCGGTCGCCTGGTGCGCCGGCATCGCCCTGGTCTCCTACCTCTGGGCCAGGAGGCTCTACAACCGCGACCCGGCGGCCTGACCCGCCGGCCAGGGTCGTGTGCCCCGCGGACACTCTGTGCCGCGGGGCACCGGCGCGCCGCGCCTCGCTCCGCTGTCGGCACCCGTTCCCGCCGGCGGGCCGCTAGCACGGCTGCCTGCGGCGGGAACCGTTCCGTTCGCCATTCGTCATCGCGCGATGGTCGACAGTTGGCCGTCGGCTGGGCCGCTGTTCAGTCGCCTCAAGAAACGTTGCTCTCCGCCGGTCTCCCCCGGGCCGGTTTCGTCCCCCGACCTATCGGAGAGCGTTGCATGTCAACGATGTACAGACGAGATGCGCAGACGGAGGACACCCCGCCGACGCGCCGCCCCTTCCGTACCGCGCTGACGGCCTCGATCGCCGTCGCCGTCACCGCTTCCCTCACCCTGGCGGCCACCCCGGCCGCTGCGCAGCAGGCCGACGACAGCGGTGACGACGACGCCTACCGCGGCGCGGTGGAGGTGGTCCAGAACGCCGAGGGCTCCGAGAACGACTCGGTGATCACCGGCCGGGTGTTCGTCGACGACGACCGCGACAGCTCCAGCGGCCGCGGCGAGCGCGGACTGGCCGGCGTCACGGTCACCAACGGCCGCGACGTCGTGCAGACCAACGGCTCGGGCCGCTACCGGCTGCCCGCCTTCGACAACATGACGGTCTCGATCACCCAGCCGTCCGGGTACCAGGTGCCGCTGGACGAGTACAACATCCCGCAGTTCCACTACAACCACCTGCCCGAGGGCTCCCCCGAACTGCGCTACGGGGGCATCGAGCCGACCGGCCCGCTGCCCTCCGCGGTCAACTTCCCGGTCGTCGAGAGCGAGGAGACCGCCGCCGACGCGCAGAACTGCGTCATCGCCGGCGACCTCCAGACCACCGACCTCCAGGAGATCGAGTACGCGCGCGCCGGGGCCATCAACGACCTCTCCGAGCGCGACGACTACGGCAGCTGCGGCGCACTGTTCGTCGGCGACGTCGCCAACGACGACCTGTCGCTCTACCCCGACATCAAGGACCTGCTCAGCGAAGTCAACGGCCCCGTCCGCCTCCTGCCGGGCAACCACGACCTCGACTACGACGCCCCCAGCGCCGAGCACTCCTTCGACACCTTCCGCGCGCAGCTGGCACCGGAGTACTACTCCTACGACGTCGGCAACGTGCACGTCGTGGCGCTGAACACCGTCGACTACCCGTGCACCGCGGCCGAGGACAGCCCCGACGGCATCGACGAGCACTGCGCCGACCCCGAGGGCGACCCCTCCTACAACGGGCGCATGGACGACGACCAGCTCACGTGGCTCGAACGCGACCTCGACAACGTCGACGAGGACAAGCTCGTCGTGGTGGCCAGCCACATCAGCCTGCTCAACTACGCCGACCAGGGCTCCCCGGTGCACCAGGTCGACCAGGTCGCGCGCATCCACGAGCTGCTGGAGGGCCGCGAGGCCGTGGCGGTCTCCGGCCACAGCCACAGCATCGAGAACCTCAAGGCCGGCGACGACGTCGAGGGCTGGCGCGACCTCTTCGGGGTCGAGGGCCTGCCGTTCCCGCACATCACCGCGGGCGCGATCTCGGGCGACTGGTACTCCGGCGAGGTCGGCGAGGACGGCTACCCGACGGCGATCGGCCGCGACGGCGGACGCCCCGGCGTGGTCACGCTGGACATCGAGGGCAGCGAGTTCCAGGAGCGCTACACCGTCACCGGCGAGGCCGACGAGGTGCAGACGCAGCTGGGCATCAACAGCCCGACCTACCGCGAGTGGTTCGCGGAATGGAGCGACGCTCCCAGCGCTGATGCGCCCGAGCTGGAGGACCCCCTGGTGGTCGACCAGGAGGACCTGTCGGGTGGGAGCTGGCTGACGACCAACTTCTTCTTCGGCTCCACGGGCTCGACGGTCGAGGTCGGCATCGACGGCGCGCCGGCCGAGGAAGCCGAGCGCACCCAGCAGATGACGGGCGAGGCGCCCAACGTCGGCGCCGAGTACTCCGACCCCTACGCGGTCTCCCAGCAGCTGGTCCACGGCGGCAGCCTCGCCGACCGGACGATGCACCTGTGGCGGTTCGACCTGCCCGGTGACCTCGACACCGGCACCCACACCGCCGAGGTCACCGCGACCGACCCCTACGGCCGCGAGTTCACCGACACCCTCGAGTTCGAGGTCGTCGAACAGCGGTAAAGAGCCGTCCGCACAGCGGGCTCCGCACAGGGCCGCCACCCGGACGGGTGGCGGCCCTCTGCCGTGGCCGGATGACGCTCAGGGCCGGTGGTGATCTCTCAGCCGACCTCGGGGAAGTCGGCGCTGCGGGACAGTTCCTCCCACGCCGTGAACTCGGCGCGGAGCCGGTCCAGCTTGTCGATGGCCATGTCGTAGGCGGGGCCGCCCAGCAGCAACCGGTGCGGGGGCTGCTGCGCCCCGACCGCGGTGATGATGGCCTGGGCCGCGCGGGCCGGATCGCCGGGCTCGCGGCCGGTGTTGGCCCGGAAGTCCGCGCAGGCGGCGCCGGCGGTGGCGGCGTAGTCGGCGATCTCATTCCCGGGCAGGGTCTCGCCGGCCGAGCGTCCCGCCCAGTCGGTGCGGAAGGGGCCCGGCTCGACGAGCACCACCTTGATGCCCAGCGGCTCCACCTCGTACCACAGCGCCTCCGACAGGCCCTCGACGGCGAACTTGGTGGCGTTGTAGTAGCCCACGGCGGGGAAGGAGCGCAGCCCGCCGATGGAGGAGAAGTTGACGATCGTGCCGCTACGGCGCCGGCGCATGCCGGGCAGCACCGCCCGGGTCAGGTCGGACAGGCCGAAGACGTTGATCTCGAACATGCGGCGGATCTCGTCGTCGGTGCTCTCCTCCACCGCGGCGAAGTAGCCGATCCCGGCGTTGTTGACGAGCACGTCGATGCCGCCGAAGCAGTCGGAGGCCTCGGTGACGGCGGCGCGGACCTGCTCGGGGCGGGTCACGTCCAGCTCCAGGGCCAGGGCGCGCTCGCCGGCCCCGGCGGCCAGGTCGCGGACCTGGCCGGTGTCGCGGGCGGTGATCACGGCCCGGTCGCCCCGGGCGAGCACGGCGGCGGCGAGATGGCGGCCGAACCCGGTCGAGCAGCCGGTGATGGACCAGGTCTTCACCTCTTTCTAGCCAGGAAGCCCGGGGCTTCAGCCCTGGGAAGAATGGCTTTCCCGGAGCGGGGCCGCGCAGCGGCGGAGTCCGCTTCGTCGTATTGTGAAGACAAGGTCACTTCTGGTGATCGACCGTACTAGAGTGCTCTGCGTGAAGCTTGTTGCGCAGGTGAAGCTGATGCCTGCGTCCGGCCATGACGCGGACGCGCTGGCGGCGACCCTGCGTGCCTGCAACCGGGCCGCGACGTGGGTATCTGCGACCGCGCACGCCCGGGGCCTGTTCCGGCGCAACGAGTTGCAGCAGGCCGTGTACCACGACACCAAGTCCGCCTTCGCTCTCGCCGCGCAACCGGCGGTGCGCACCATCAAGAAGGTGGTCGACGCCTACACGACGCTGAAAGCGAACATCAAGGCGGGCAACCTCGGCCCCGAGGGCTCGAAGCGCCGCACGAAGGCGCAAGCCACACCGGTCGTGTTCCGTGAGGATGCGGCCCAGCCCTACGACGACCGGATTCTCACCTGGAATCTCGACGTCCGGACGGTGTCCATCTGGACCGTGGCCGGGCGTATCAAGGGCATTCCGTTCGTGGGCTCGCCCGAGGCGTTGAAGCTGCTGGCCTCTCGCAAGGGCGAGTCGGACCTGATGATGCGCGACGGGATGTTCTTCCTGGCCGCCACCGTCGACCTGCCCGAACCCGAGCCCTATGAACCGGACGGGTTCCTCGGTGTGGACCTGGGCATCGTCAACATCGCGACCACCTCCGACGGGCGGATCATGTCCGGGCGGCGGGTCAACCGCTACCGGCGGCGCATGCTCACCCTGCGGAAGAAGCTTCAGAATAAGCGCACCAAGAGCGCCAAGCGCGCCCTCAAGCGCATCCGCCGCCGGGAGTCCTGGTACGCGGCCCAGCGCAACCACATCATCGCCAAGAACATCGTCGGCACCGCTGAACGCACCTCCCGTGGCATCGCCCTGGAAGACCTGGGCGGTATCCGGCAGAGGGTCACGGCCAGGAAAGACCAGCGGTCCCGGCTGCACTCGTGGGGTTTCGCCCAGCTCGGCGCTTTTGTCGAGTACAAGGCGCGGCGGGCGGGCGTGCCCGTGGTGTTCGTGGACCCGCGCAATACCTCCCGCCGGTGCTGCGAGTGTCGGCACACCCACCGGGCCAATCGCGTGTCGCAAGCACGGTTCGCATGCCGCTCCTGCGGGGTGGTGCTGCATGCGGACATCAACGGCTCCTGCAACATCGCCCACCGGGGCGGTGCTGTGTGGCAGCGGGGCGCGGTCAGCCGCCCCAGTACGGTTTAGCCCTACCGGACGCAGGGGATCACGCGGCAGCCGGTCGCGCTCCACTTGCAATCAACGCCTTAGATGATCGGGTGACAAGCTCGGTCCTTCAAGGCCGAGAAGCTGACCCGGATGTTCGCCGTCGGGCTGCGCGAGGAACTCAAGGAGCACGGCGTCAGCGTCACCGCCCTGATGCCCGGCGCCACCGACAGCGCCTTCCACTCCCGGGCCGGCATGGACGACACCGCCTTCGGCCCCGGCATGAAGAAGAACAGCCGCGTCCGGGTCGCCCGGCAAGGCTTCGACGCGATGCAGGCCGGGCGGGCCCAGGTGGTCGGCGGGGACCTCGCCACCCGGCTGGCCTGTCTCAAGAACCGCTTCCTCGCCGAGACGGTCAAGGCCGCCCGCCACGCACACAAGGCCAAGCCCCGCCGGTAGGCGGCCCGCGGACCCCACGGACGGGGGCGCTTCCGGGCTCGCGCAGGCATCTCGCGCGCTCCGGGCCTGGACGGATACGACGACGCCGGCTTCTCCTTCTACCATGTCGGCGGCGGCTTCGCCGGTGCCCTGTCGCGCCGGCCGGCCTGACCCCCCGAGCCCCCCGATCGTGAAGCGAGGAACCGACCATGAAGGCCACGACCCTGCTCCTCGGCGCCGCGGGCGTCGCCACGCTGCTCACACCCGTCGCGCTGTACCCGCAGTTCGCCGCAGAGCCCGCCGGTCAGGCGGCGCACACCGTGGCGGATGCGGCGCAGGCCGAGGCAGCGGGGTACAAGGAGAACGCGTTCGAGAGACCCGCCGCCGGCGGCCCGTACCCGCTCACCGAGTGGGACGAGGACGGCTGGACCGCGCCCTGGTCCGTCGGCATGGACGAGCGGACCCAGGTCGACGCCTCCACCCCGGCGCACAGCGGCGACCAGTCCCTGCGGGTGCTCTACCCGGAGGGCAAGGTCGGGCCCGAGGAATCGGGGGCGCAGGCGCCTTTCGCGCTGGAGGCGGCGCCGGAGTACTACGTGTCCATGTGGATCAGGTTCGACGAGGACTTCAGCTGGGGGACCAGCGAGTACGCCGGCAAGGTCGGCATCGGCCTGGCAGGCGGCGACTGGTGTTCCGGCGGTCAGACCTGCGACGGCACCAACGGCTTCAGCTCCCGCTTCATCTGGCGGCGCGCCGACGGCGAGGCGGCGCTGTACTACTACCACATGGACAAGCAGGACACCTACGGCGACCACGTGTCGCTGGAGGAGAACGGCTCCGTCATCCACTGGCCCAAGGGCGAATGGGTGAACGTCGTGCAGCGGGTCAAGGTCAACACCGTCACCGGCGGGCAGGCGAACCACGACGGCGAGATCGAGGTGTTCTACAACGGTCGGTCCGCCGCCGAGGTGACCGGCCTGCGCTTCGTCACCAACGACGACCAGGTGGACACGGCCTACTTCGACAGCTTCGCCGGCGGCGCCACCACGGAGTTCGCCCCCCGCAACGACAGCTACATCTGGTACGACGACATCAAGGTCTCCACCGACCCGGCGGACATCTGCGAGCTCGACGACGGCTGCGCGTGACCCCTGCGCCGCTCGATGAGGGGCCGTCCGCCGGGTCCGTTGTCCTCCGGGGGCGATGGTCGCCCGCTCCGGCCTGACCGGCCCGTTGTGGGGGCGCGGATCAGTTGACCTGGCGTTCGCGCCCCTCCCAGTAGGGCGCGCGCAGCTTGAACTTCTGCAACTTGCCGGTCGCGGTCCGGGCCAGCTCGTCGCGGAACTCCACCGACGTCGGCGCCTTGTATCCGGCGGCTCTGTCCTTGCACCACCGGATGAGGCCCGCCTCGGTGGCCTCCTGGCCGGGCGCGAGGACGACGAGGGCCTTGATGGTCTCGCCCCACTTGTCGTCGGGGACGCCGATGACGGCGACCTCGGCGACGGCGGGGTGGGAGAAGAGCACGTCCTCGACCTCGATCGAGGAGACGTTCTCCCCTCCGGTGATGATCACGTCCTTCTTGCGGTCGCTGATCGTGAGGTAGCCGTCGTCGCCGATCTCGCCGCCGTCGCCGGTGTGGAACCACCCGTCCCGCAGCGCCGCGGCGCTCTCGTCGGGCCGGTCCCAGTAGCCCTCCAGGACCACGTTGGAGCGCGCCAGCACTTCCCCCGTCCCGTGGTGCCCATCCTCCGTCGCTGCCTCGGTCTTCAGCGTCACGCCGATCGCGGGGGCGCCGGCGCGCACCAGCTTGGCGGCGCGGTCCTCGGGCGCCAGCGCGTCCCATTCGGCGCGGGCGCGGTTGACGGTCAGCAGCGGCGAGGTCTCGGTGAGCCCGTAGATCTGGATGAACTCCCAGCCCAGCTCCTCCTGCACCCGCAGGACGGTCCGGGTGGGCGGCGGCGCGCCGGCGACGATGATCCGCACCCGGTCGCGGCCGGGGATCTCGCCTTCCCACGTCCGCGCGGCCTCCAGAACGGCGGCCACCACGGCCGGCGCCGCGCACATCACCGTGACGCCGTGGGCCTGCACGCGTCGCAGGATCTCCGCGCCGTCGACCTTGCGCAGCATCACGTGCGGCACGCCCAGGCCGGTCATGGCGAAGGGCATGCCCCAGCCGTTGGCGTGGAACTGGGGGAGGGTGTGCAGGTAGACGTCGCGGTCGGTGACGCCGACGTGCAGGGCGAAGGTCACCGCGTTGGTCCAGATGTTGCGGTGGGTGATCTGGACCCCTTTGGGGCGTGCGGTGGTCCCCGACGTGTAGTTGATGGTCGCGGTGGCGTTCTCGTCGTGCCGCCAGGGCCGCGGCTCGGTGCCCTCGGGTGCGAAGAGGTCGGCGTCGTCGCCCAGCACGAACCGGTGCTCGGCGGTCACGTCGCGCAGCGCGTCGTCGAGCTCGGGGTCGACGTAGAGCACCCGGGCGCCGGAGTGCTCCACGATGTAGCGGACCTCCTCGGCCCGCAGTCGGAAGTTCACCGGCACCAGCACGCGCCCGAACCCCGACACCCCGAAGAACGATGTCAGCAGGCGCGCGCTGTTGTGGCTGACGATCGCGACCCGGTCGCCGAACCCCACCCCCATCCCGTCGAGGAAGGCCGCCTGCCTGCGGGCCAGCGCGCCGAGCTCCCGGTAGGTCGGCTCCCCGAGTGAGGGCGCCGGCTGGCCGGGCTCGTCGATGACGCCTGTGCGGTCGCCGTAGACCTGAACGGCCCGGTCGATGAAGTCGGAGACGCTGAAGGGGACGATCACGGGCCCTCCTCGTATGCGGAGCAGCGGGGCCCTTTGCGTAGGGCCTCACGGGCTTCACGGGATCACCGGCACCTCGATGGTAGGCGGGCGGACCGCGGAGCGGTATAGGTGAACAGCGATCACCCGCCGGCCAGCTCGGCCCAGAGGCTTCGCCACGGTTCAGCGGGGAAGTGGGAGTCGATCCTGCGCCGGTTGCGCCGCATGCCCTCGGTGAACCATGGGTCGCCGTCGGCCCGCGCGCGCATGAGGTCGAGCATTTCCGTGGCCGTGGCCCGCAGGTCGCCGTTCTCGGGCAGGCGGGCGCACAGGAACGTGTCGCCGTAGATGTCGCCGAAGGCGTTGAAGTCGCCGACCGCGCTGGGGATGCCGGCGACGGTGGCGAGTGCGGGGCCCAGGCCCACGGTCTCCACATCGGGGCGGTTGGGGGCGAAGAGCACCCCTCCGCCGGTGGCGGCGCCCACGCGCAGGAGGTCGATCTCGTCGAGGTGCCAGAGGCCGTCCGCCCCCCGGTGGCTCTGGAGCGGTACCCCGTTCAGGAACCGCACCTGGTCCAGCACCCCTTCGTCCAGGGCCGCGTCCAGGACCTCCTTGGTGTAGTCGGGGTCCTCGCCGAGGTCGCCGAAGACCAGCAGGAGTGGCTCCGGCAGTCCCCGTTCCCTGCTGACCTCCCGCATGCGGGAGAAGAGCCGCACCGAGATCTCCACCCCCTTGACCCGGAAGACGCGGACGGGGACCAGCAGCAGGGGCTGCCCTGGCGCGGCGCCGATCTGGTGGAGGAACTCCTCGTGCCGGTCCTCCATGCCCTCCGGGGGAGTTTCGGGCAGCACGTTGGGGACCGTGACGGGTTCCAGAGGGGTGGGGTAGCCGCACGCCTCGGCGTGGAGCGCCTCCGACACCACCGCCCAGCGGTGGGCACGGTGGCCGCCCGGCAGCGGGGTGAACTCGTTGGGGGCCGGGGGGTAGAGCCGTTCGCCGTCCTCGTGCACGGCGCAGCTGCCGAACAGGTCGTGGTCCCAGAACAGGACGCCGCCGGGCCGTCCGCCGTCCCAGCGCCGCGCCGCTGCCCGGTGCAGGGCGAGGGTCACCGGAACGGCGTCGGAGAGGGTCATGTTGACGGCCACCACCCAGTCCGCGCCGTGCTCGTCGAGCCATTCGGAGAAGTACGTCTCGTAGGGGGCGGCCAGGGTCTCGATGCGCCGGTGGAGGCGGGCCTTGTCGCCGGGGCCGAGTTCGTCGGCCCGGGCCACCAGGCGGCGGATGTCGAGGAGGTCATCGGCCACGTCCGGTCCCGTGCAGGGAAGGGCCCGGCTCACGTCGAGCCACGAGGGGTAGCGGTCGGGTTCGGTGCCGTCGGGGAAGAAGGCCGGCTTGTCGGGACGCCAGGAGTAGCCGAGGTCGGCCGGGATGGGGTCGTCCGGGGACGGCTCGCCGTGAAAGCGCGTCACGACGTTGCGGAAGACGGTGAGGAGACCGCTGACGGGGAGTCCGTCGCCGCAGACCAGCGCGATTTTGACCAACGTCTCGACCTTTCCGGCCACCGCGGTGGTGGCCCTTTTCGTTGAGCCGTGCGATGCGGTGGGGCCAGGGCACGGTGACCCGGGCCGCACGCAAGCGGCACCGTACAGGGGAGACGTCGGGGCGCGGTGGTGCGCGTCCGGCGACCGGCCGTCCGGCCGCCGGCTCGGCCTGCGCTGCGCGACCTCGGCCTCAGGCCGACGGGAAGGTGCGGGCCAGGAAGTCCCGGATGTGGCCGGCCGTGCGCTCCAGGTGGCTTTCGAGCAGGAAGTGGCCGCCCCCGGGCACCAGGTGGATCTCGGCGTCGGGAAGGTCCCGTGCGAAGGCGCGTGCGCCGTCGGGGCCGAAGATGCGGTCCTCGGCTCCCCAGACGGCCAAAAGCGGGACGCGGCTCTGCCGGAAGTAGGCGTGCACCCGCGGGTAGAGGGGCGGGTTGGTGGCGTAGTCGCGGAAGAGGGCGAGCTGCACGAGGTCGTTGCCGGGTCGGCTGATGTCGCGGTGGTCGGCCGTCCAGGTGTCGGGGTCGACCAGTTCGGGGCGGTCCACCCCGTGGAGGTACTGCCAGCGGATCGCGTCGAGGCCGAGGGCGGTGCGGACCGCCGGCTCCGTCTTGGGCCCCGGGTCCTGGGCGTAGGCCCACACGGGCGCCCAGAACTCAGGGACGAAGCCCTCCTCGTAGGCGTTGCCGTTCTGGGTGATCACCGCGGTGAGCGCCGTGGGGTCGCGCAGCGCGAGCCGCCACCCGATGGGCGCGCCGTAGTCCTGGACGTAGATGGCGTAGCTCGTGACACCGAGGTCGGCCAGGAGCGCCTCGGTGATGTCGGTGAGCGCGTCGAAGGTGTAGGGGAACGTGCCGGCGGGCGGGGCGTCGGAGTGGCCGAAGCCGAGGTGGTCGGGGGCGATGACGCGGAAGCGGTCGGCGAGCTCGGGGATCAGCCGGCGGAACATGCGCGAGCCGGTGGGGAATCCGTGCAGGAGCACGAGGGCCGGCGCGTCGCGGGGCCCGGCCTCCCGGTAGAAGACGCGGTGCCCGTGCACCGTGGCGTACTGATGGCGGATGTCCACCATGACTAACCCTCCAAGTCCGCTGTGGTGGTTATGTGCGCCCATAGTGGACCCGAATCCGGGTAACCTGTCAAGTCGGTTCATGGGGTTAGAAGGGTTGGAAGGGGAGGCCGGATCGTGATCGACGAGCGGGCGCTGCTCGAGGCGCTGAACAGCACCCCGGTGGTGGACGGCCGGCCACAGGACCTGTGGGCCGGCGACGCCGAGCCGCGGCGGTGGGCGCAGGAGCACGGCGGCCCGGGGGACGCGCCGGCGATCGAGTGGCTGCGCACGGCGAGGGACGTCCTCCAGGCCGCCACGCGCGGCCCCGTGCCCGAGGCGGAGCTACAGCGGATACTCGCCGGCGCCCGCCGGCTGCCGGAGGCCGACGCGTCGGGCCTGCGGTGGCGCCTCCACGTGCCACCCGAGCGCACGCTCGCGGTGGAGCTGGTGCTCGCCTGGTACGACGTCCTCGAACGCAGGCCCGGCCGGCTGCGCCCCTGCGGCAACGACGAGTGCCGCCTCTTCCTCCTCGACCGCAGCCGGGCCGGCACCGCCCGCTGGTGCTCGATGAAAACCTGCGGCAACCGCCTGAAGGCCCGCCGCCACCAGCAGCGCACCCGCCGGGATCCGGCGTCCTGACGGGTGCGCGCGAGCGGCCGGGGGAGAGGGCCGACGACCGGGGGTCGCGTCGCGGCGGCGCTCCACGCGACGGCCGGCGCCGCCGCCGCTGTCCGCGTCACCTCCATGGGCCGTCACCGTCTGCGGCGGCCGGGTGATCTCACCAGGTCACGGGCAGTTCGGTGACGCCGCCGGTGATGGTGGTGCGCACCTCCAGGTCGTCGATGTCCTTGGCCAGGCGCAGCCCGGGCAGGCGCCGGGCGAGGGTGGCGAAGACGATCCGCAGTTCGGTGCGGGCGAGGCTGGCGCCGATGCAGAAGTGCGCGCCGTGCCCGAACCCGAGGTGGGCGCGTTCGGCGCGGTCGGGGTCGAAGGTCTCGGCGTCGGCGTAGGCCGACCGGTCCCGGTTGGCGGCGTTGATGGACAGGATGAGGGCGTCGCCGCGGTGGACGGTGACGCCGTCGACATCGAGGTCGGTGTGGGCGTAGCGCAGCAGGCCCAGGTCGCCGGGGGCTCCCAGGCGCATGATCTCCTCGACAGTGGCGTTGACCCGGCCGGCGGGGTCGGCGGTGAGCCCCTGCCACTGGTCGGGCCGGGTGAGCAGGAACAGGGTGCCCAGCCCGATGCGGTTGACGGTGGTCTCGTGCCCGGCGAAGAGCAGCCCGACGCACAGGCGGACCATCTCGTTGTAGTCGAAGCCCTCGTCGTCGCTCTGGGCGCGCACGAGGTCGGAGATGACGTCCTCGCCCGGCTCGGCGCGTTTGCCCTCGGCCAGCCCCGTCATGTAGCCGCTGAATTCGGCCCGCGCCCGGTGGGCGTCGTCTCCGCTGGTGTAGCTGGCCATGCGTTCGGACAGGGCGCGGAAGTGCTCGCGGTCGTCCTCGGGCACCCCCAGCAGCCGGCAGATGACGGCGACCGGCAGGGGGAAGGCCAGCCCGGCGTGCAGGTCGACGACGCCGCCGGGTGCGGCGGCGCGCTCGGCGACGAGCCGGTCGAGGTAGCCGTCGACCAGGTCCTGGACGTGGTCGGTGAGCAGCCGCATCCGCTTGGCCGAGAACGCCGGGGTCAGCAGCCTGCGCATCCGCGCGTGGTCGGCCGCTTCGGTCGCGTAGCTGCCCGTGGGGCCGTCCTGGACCGCCGCGGTCGTGATGCGTGAGGCCCGTTCGGGCTCGGGGTGGGAGCGCCCGAGCCGCTTGTCGCCGAGCAGCGCGCGGACGTCGTCGAAGCGCGTGACCAGCCAGGCGGGGTCGCCCGCCGGCGTCGTGACCGGGGTGACCGGTGCCTGGCGGCGCAGCACCTCGTACAGCGGTGCGAGCTCGAGGATGTTGGGTCGTTCGAAGGGCAATTGGAGGCGTTCGTCGGTGACGCTCATCGCTTTCCTCCCGGTGGGTCCGGCGGCACTGTGCCGGACTCTACCCTTTTATGTCAGCTCCTGCCATAAATGTTGCGTCGGTTAGGGTGGGTCAGCGCCTGTCCCTAAATGCCGGTGGAGGTGGACGTGGCGGAGCGAGGTGATGTCCGGCCCCGACGCGGGCGTCCTCCGGTGAGCGACCAGCAGCGCGAGCGGCAGCGGCTCGACATCTCCCGCCACGCGGTGCGGCTCTTCCGGGAACAGGGCGTGGGCGCGACCTCCGGGGAGCAGATCGCGCGGGCGGCCGGGGTGTCCGAGCGCACGCTGTGGCGCTACTTCCGCAGCAAGGAGAGCTGCGTCGAACCCCTGCTGACCAAGACGATCGACGCGTTCGAAGCGGTCCTGCGCACCTGGCCGCCCGACATGGAGCTGCCCGACCACCTCCGCGCGGCCTACACGCCCGTGCTCGACACGTCGGGATCCGACCTCGAGGCGGTCCTCGCCGTCATCCGCATGACCCACGACGAGCCCGTGCTGCGCGCGGTCTACCTCGTGCTGCGGGAACGCGGCGAGCGTGCCTTCGCCGAGGTGCTCGCCGAGCGCATGCGCATGCCGGCCGGCGCGCTCGAGGTCCGCATGCTCGCCGCCGCCACGAGCGCGGCCCTGCGCGCCGCGACCGACCACCTCGTCTCCGTCGGCCCGCAGGACATCTCCGTCGAACTCCTGCGCCAACACCGCGAACACCTCGCCGACACGCTCCGCAGCATCACAAGGACACCCGTGCGCACGGGATAGGCCACGCCCCCGTCGTCGAGCCCGGTGACCGTCAGCCGTGTCCGCCCCGGTCGTGGAGCGCGCCGCTACGCGTCCCGCGCCCTGCGCCCGCGCGGGTGATCGCGTCCATCAGCAGGTCGAGCAGCCGGTGAAAGCCGGGGCCGGGCGGGAGACGACGCTTCGCCCGGATGGCATCGTGGGGCGATACGGCCGCGGCGCACGGTGCCCGGGCGGTGTGATCGGGGGGTGGGAGTGCAGGCGATCCGTCGCGTTCTTCGGGAGGCGCATGACGCGCGGGTTCCGGACGCTCTGACACCGGACGACGGCTCCGGGCCTCGGCCGGTGGTGCGACGACTCCCTTTTCTCCTCGGCGGTATCGCACTGTTCCTGGTCAACGCGCTGACGCTGTCGATCGGTTTCGGCTTCGGCCTCTCCGGCGTCCCGGCGGCGCTGTTGATCGCAGCGCCCGTGGTGCTGTGCTGGTACCGGCCCATGGCGGCATGGTGGCTGGCCCTCGCCGGCCTGCTCCTGCTCACACTGCTGGGGCCGGTGCTGTCGGACGATGAAGCGCTCCAGTACCGGCCGTGGCTGCTGAACGCGATCCCGGCACACCTGGCGGTCGTCTACGTCCTGGCCTTGTCCGTCCGCCTCAGGATCGCGATCCCGGCGTTCGTGATCTACCTGGCGGCAGGCGCGTTGACCCCCATACACCTTCTCGACGACCTCCCCAACGCGATCGCGGGCGCCATCGTGTGGGCGATGGCGGTGCTGGTGGCGATGGTCCTCGGACACAACAAGCGGGTGCGGCTCACCAGCACGCTGCGCATCGCCGAGGAGCGGGGACGGAGGCTGGTGCTGGAGGAGCGCAACCGCATCGCCCGGGAGCTGCACGACATGGTCGCCCACCACATGTCCGTCATCGCGGTGCAGACGGCGACCGCCCGCTACCGGCTGCCCGGCGGCGTCTCCGAGGAAGCGTCGCGGGAGTTCCAGGCCATCAATGCCACCGCCCGGGAGTCCCTGCGCGAGATGCGGCACCTGCTCGGCGTGCTGCGCGACCCCGCAGACCCCGCGGAGACCGAGCCGCCGCCGCAGGGCCTGGCCGATCTTCCCCGGCTCATGGAATCCGCCCGCCGGGCCGGCACCCCGGTACGGCTGGCGGTCGTGGATACGCCGGACCCTCTGTCCCCGGCCGCCGCACTGACGGCCTACCGAATCGTGCAGGAGGCCCTCAGCAACGTCGTCCGCCACGCGACCGGCGCGGCGACCCGGGTCGAGGTCGCTCCCGATGAGACGTGCAGCGCGCTGATCGTCGAGGTGCACAACGCACCACCCGACGCGCCGCCACCCGCGGTGGAGCGTCCGCACCCCGGACACGGGCTGGTGGGGATGCGCGAGCGCGTGGCCGTGCACGGGGGTGACATGACCGCGGCGCCGACCCCCGAAGGCGGGTTCATCGTGCGGGCTACACTGCCGCTGGCCTCCTCCACGGGCGCCGGAGAACCGTCTCCCGACGTGATGGACGGAGGCGACGGGAGGGACACGAGCGATGATCAGCGTATTGATCGCCGATGATCAGGCCATGGTGCGTGCCGGGTTCGCGGCGCTGCTCGCCGCGCAGCCGGACATCCGCGTGGCGGGAGACGTCCCCGACGGCCGGCGGGCGGTGGCCGCGGCCCGGGAGCTGCGCCCCGACGTCGTCCTCATGGACATCCGCATGCCCGAGCTCGACGGTCTCCAGGCCACCCGCGAGATCCTCCGCCCCGGCCCCCACCAGGCCCACCGCCCCAAGGTACTCGTCCTCACGACCTTCGACCTCGACGACTACGTCTACGCCGCCCTGCGCGGCGGGGCGAGCGGGTTCCTGTTGAAGGACGCGCCGCCGGACGACCTCATCACCGCCGTCCGGGTGATCGCCGGCGGCGAGGCCCTGCTCGCCCCTTCCGTGACACGACGGCTCATCGAGGAGTTCTCCGCCCGGCGGCCGGCCGCCACACCCGAATCGCTCCGCCTCAACGAGCTGACCGCCCGCGAGACCGACGTGCTCCGGCTCATCGCCGGCGGACGCGCCAACGCCGAGATCGCCGGCGACCTCGGCATCGCCGAAGAGACCGTCAAGTCCCACATCGGACGCCTGTTCGGCAAACTCGGCCTGCGTGACCGGGCCCAGGCGGTCGTCTTCGCCTACGAGAGCGGGCTGGTCCTCCCGGGCCGCCGCGGCTCCTGAACCGCGCCGCCGCGATCGGCCGGTGGGGCCTTGGCCCGCACGGCTCCGGGCACTGGCTCCCCAGTGCCAACCGCCGGGGCGCCGACTGCGCTCTGCCGGGGGATGTCCCCGCCGGCTTTCCCTTTCTAGCGTGGCCGACCGACACCTCGATCGGCGCACCTGGAACCTGGAACGGGGAACGATGCCCAACAACCGTGCAACGAGCCGAGCCGCGGCCTGCCCATCCCCAACGCCCGCTGAGCGGCACACGCTCCGACTGGGGGCGATCGCCGGGACGCTGCGCGGCTGCGCTTCGGTATCCCTCTCCGAACCCGAGATCCGGGGGCTGGCGCAGATCGTCAGGCCCGGAGATGTGTGCTTCGACATCGGCGCCGCGTACGGCATGTACACCTACCCGCTGGCCGCTCTCGTCGGCGCGCGTGGGCAGGTGCACAGCTTCGAGCCGCTCCCCAACCCGTACCGGATCCTGGCCGCGGGGCACCGGGCGTCGGGCGCACGGCACATCCGCATCTGCAACGCCGCGCTCGGAAACGACAGCGGGTCGCAACGGATGACGCTGCCCTACCGGTTCGGCCTGCCGATCCATGGCTGGGCCCACCTGCAAACCGGAAAGCTCAGCCCTGGGCGCCGGCGCTCCTTCTCCGCCGAACGGACGCTGAGCACGCAGGTGCACACCGTCGACGAGATCTGCGCCCGACGAGGGCTGGAGCGCGTGGACTTCATGAAGATCGACGTCGAAGGGTTCGAGTCGGCAGTGCTGTCAGGGGCGGCGCGCACGCTGGAGCAACACCACCCCGCGCTACTGCTGGAGATCGAGGACCGGCACCTCGCCAAGTACGGCATCACCTCGGGCATGGTGGCCCAATCGCTGCTGCACCGCGGCTACACCATGTACGCGTGGCGCCGCCGCCGCTGGACACGCGTCGCCGAGGTCACCACGGCGGGCCGCAACTACCTGTTCGCCACCGACCGGACCTGGCTCCGCTGACACCCGCCGACCCGGCCGCCCGCTGTAGGGAGTGGCAGCGCGGGTCAGCCGGCGCGCAGTGCCTCGATGACCGGCCGCTCCACCGGCGTGGGCTCCTTCGCGCCGAGGTCGGGTTCCCCCACGGCCAGCAGCGGCGGGACGTCACGGTGGGAGGCCCGCCCCGGATGCGGGTGGCGGGGTCGTCGGGGTCGCAGCCGAGGTCGGCCCACAGCAGCTCCCGGCCCTGGTCGGCGATCGCTGCGCGCGAGGCGGATCGAGGGCCCGGCCTGTCGGGGAACCCGACGGGATGATCGCCGAGGCGGCCGGGTCGCTCCAGGACGGATGATCCGGGGGCGCGGGCTTCCCGTGGACGGAGCCGCGGGAAGCCCGCACGGTGGGAGGGGCTCAGATGCGGACCACGATCTTGCCCCGTGTGCGTCCGCGCGCGGCGTATGCGTGCGCTTCCGCGATGCGTTCGATGGGATAGGTCCGCTCGATGCGCGGTGTGTAGCGGCCCTGCCGGCCGAGTTCGGCCGCTTCGGCGAGGAGCGTGGAGTCGTTCTCGGCGTTGGCCAGGTGCACACCCAGGCGGTGCGCGTTGGTGTAGTCGGCGACCGTCGACACACGGGTGGGGTCGCCCACGATCGCGATGAGATCGGCCAGGGACCCCGAGGCCGCGGTGTCGAGCGCGACGTCGACACCGTCCGGGGCGAGGGTGGCGAGGCGTTCTGCGAGGCCGGTGCCGTAGGTGGTGGGGACGGCTCCGAGGGAGGTGAGGAACTCGTGGTTGCGCTCGCTCGCCGTCCCGATCACGGCGGCGCCCTGGGCCACCGCGATCTCGACCGCGGCACTGCCCACGCCTCCGGCGGCGCCCTCGATGAGCAGGGTGCGCCCCCGCAGGGGACCGAGCGCCTTCAGCCCGCCCATCGCGGTCACGGACGCCAGGCCGGCGCCGGCGGCCTGCTCGTCGGTCCACGTTTTGGGCGTGTAGGCCCAGGCCGAGAGCACGGCCAGCTCCGCTGTCGCGCCGGTGACGCCGCCCAGACCGAAGACGCGGTCGCCGATGCCCACCCCCTGCACGCCCGCACCGATCTGGTCGACCACGCCGACGGCATCTCGCCCGGGGATCGCGGGCAGGTCCAAGGGGAGTATCTCGCGCGCTGCACCGGAACGCACCTTCCAGTCGACGGGGTTGACACTGGCCGCCGCCACGCGGATGCGGATCTCGTCGGGCCCGGGATGGGGGGCCGGCACCTGTTCGACCACGAGGGTCTCCACACCGCCGTACTCGTGATAGCGGACTGCGCGCATGACGTTCTGCCTTTCCACGCGGCCTGAACCGGCCATTCGTGAGATCAGGGTGAAGAGCCGGCGAGCGCCGGCGCGCTCCACGCTAAGAGCTCACACCGGTGTCAGGGGCAAGCCAGGCGGGCCGCCCCGGCGGCTCGTCGTCAGACGGCACGTGCCGCGTCGTGGTGGCGGCCGATCGGGAGCATCAGCGGGGTGCCCGAGACGGGGTCGGTGATGACGCGGCTGCGGATCCCGAACACGGCCCGCACCGTCTCGGCGGTGATCACCTGCTCGGGCGGGCCGGCCGCGTGGAGGCGGCCCGACGCGAGCGCGATGAGGTGGTCGGCGTAGCGCGCCGCGAGGTTGAGGTCGTGCAGGACCAGCACGATCGTCGTCCCGCGCGAGCCGTTGAGGTCGGTGAGGAGGTCGAGGACCTCGACCTGGTGGCTGACGTCGAGGAACGTGGTCGGCTCGTCCAGCAGGAGCAGGTCGGTCTGCTGGGCCAGCGCCATGGCGATCCAGACGCGCTGGCGCTGGCCGCCGGAGAGCTCGTCGACGGGCCGGTCCGCCAGCTCGGCCGTCCCCGTCGCCTCTAGGGCGTCGGCGACGGCCTGGTCGTCGCCGGCGCTCCAGCGGGTGAGCATCCGCTGGTGGGGGTGGCGTCCGCGGCCGACGAGATCGCTCACCGTGATGCCTTCCGGCGCGATCGGCGCCTGCGGCAGCAGGCCCAGCGTCCGGGCGACCTTCTTCGGCGGAAGGCGGTGGACCTCCCGGCCGTCCAGGAGCACGCGCCCGCCGCGCGGCGCCAGCAGCCGGGACATCGCGCGCAGCAGGGTGGACTTGCCGCACGCGTTGGCGCCCACGATCGCGGTGATGCGTCCCGGGGGGACGGCGAGGTCGAGGGAGTGGATGACGTCGCGGTCCCCGTAGCCGAGCGTCAGCTCTTCGGCGAGGAGGGAATGGTCCGTGGTCACAGGGAAGTCCCCACGCGGTTGGTCCGGATGATCAGGTACACGAGGTAGGGCGCGCCGAGGACTCCGGTGACGACCCCCACCGGGTAGCGCGAGCCCAGGGCGAACTGCCCGACGAGGTCGGCCACCAGGACGAGGAGCGCACCGACCAGCGCGGCGGGGATGAGGAGGGAGCCGTTGCGCCCCGTGAGCCCCGCGGCGATGGGCCCCGACAGGAACGCGACGAACGCGATGGGCCCCGCGGCGGCGGTCGCGAAGGAGACGAGCCCCACCGCGCCGACGACCGCGACCAGGCGCGTCCGCTCGACGCGGGCCCCCAGCGCCGAGGCGGTGTCGTCGCCGAGCGGGAACAGCGCCAGCTCGCCGGACCGGTGCAGGAGGACGGGCGCCAGCACCAGCAGCGCGACGGTGACCGGGAGGACGTCGTTCCAGGTCGCGCCGTTGAGGCTGCCGGTCAGCCACCGCATGGCCTCCTGGAGGTCCCACTCGGCCGCCCGGTCGAGGATGTGGTTGGTGAAGCTCTCCAGCATCGCCGCGATGGCGATGCCGATCAGGATGAGCCGGCTCCCGGCGCTACCGTTCTTGAACGACAGCGCGTAGACGACCACGGCCACCGCCAGCCCCGCGGCGATCGCGACCGCGGACACCGCGGCCGGTCCCAGCGAGAGCACGACGATGGCGAAGGTCGCCGCCGCGCTGGCCCCGGCGCTGATCCCGATGATGTCCGGGCTGGCGAGGGGGTTGCGCAGCATGGTCTGGAAGGTGATGCCGGCGAGCCCGAAGGACAGCCCGGCCACGACCGCGAGCGCGGCCCGCGGAAGCCGCAGCCGGCCCACGGTGAAGGAGGCGCCCGGGACGTCCTGCCCTAGGACCACCCCCACGACGTCGCCCGGCGGGTAGAACGTCCGCCCCACCATCAGGCTCGCGGCGAACACCAGCACGGTCAGGCCGGCGAGGACGGCGACCACGGCGCGCCGCCGGCGCGCACGCCGCACCCGGCCGCGGGCGACGGCTTCGACGGTGGAGATGCTCACAGCGCACGGACCTTCTGGCGGCGGATGATGTGGATGAAGAACGGGGCGCCGATCAGCGCGGTCACGATGCCCACGTCGATCTGTTCGGGGCGGGCCACGATGCGCCCGACGACGTCGGACGCCGTCAGCAGGGCGGCGCCGCCCAGGGCCGAGAACGGCAGCAGCCACCGGTGGTCGACGCCGACGAGCAGCCGGCACACGTGCGGTACGACCAGCCCGACGAAGCCGATCGGGCCGGTGACGGCGGTGGCGGCGCCGCACAGCACCACGGGGCCGACGGCCGCCGCGGCGCGCGCGGCGGCGACGCGCTGCCCCAGGCCGGCGGCGAGGTCGTCGCCGAGGGCGAGGAGGTTGAGCCCGCGCGCCGCGAGCAGGCAGGCGGCGAACCCGGCCGCCAGGAACGGCAGCACGGTGGCGAGGCCGTCGAACGTCGCGCCGCCGACGCCGCCGATCTGCCAGGACCTGACCCCGCCGGCGATGTCGTTGCGCCCGAGCACGATGGCGCGGATGAACGACGCAAGGGCGGCCGATGTGGCCGCGCCGGCGAGGGCCAGTTTGAGCGGGGTCGCGCCGTTGTGCCCGAGGGAGCCCACCGCGTAGACGAACGCGGCGCTGAGGGCGGCGCCGGCGATCGCCGCCCAGATGAAGCCGGTCGCCGTCGCCAGGCCGAAGAAGGCGATCGCGGTGACCACCCCCAGCGAGGCCCCCATGTTGACGCCGAGGATGCCGGGGTCGGCCAGGGGGTTGCGGGTGACCCCCTGCATGACCGCTCCCGATACGCCCAGCGCGGCGCCGGCGACGACGGCGAGCAGGGTGCGGGGGATCCGCGTGGCGACCGCGGCCTGGCCGAATCCGTCGGTCCCGCCGCCCAGTGCCGCCGCGATGTCGGACCAGGGCACCTCGCGCGAGCCGACGGTGATGGAGGCGAACACGAGCGCGAGCAGCACGCCGAGCACGGCGAGCAGCCACAGGGCCCGTCCCCGGTCGGGACGCCGCAGCGGCCGGGCGCCCGCAACGGCGGGTGTGGACCGTGCCGTCACCGGGCCTCGTCGGCGGCTGCGGCGAGGTGGTCGAGGTAGTCGTCGAGGACCCATTCGATCGCCAGGGGGGTCGGGTTGGCGGCGGTGCCGAGGGGGCTGTCGCCGGGCAGGGCGACGATCGCGCCGCGCTCCACCGCGGGCATCTGCGCCAGCAGCGGGTCGCCTTGCAGGGTGCTCAGGAGTGCGTCGCCGCCGTAGGTGACGACGATGTCGACGTCGTCGAAGGCGTCGGCCTGCTCGGCGCTGCGGGTCAGGGAGAACCGGTCGGTCTCCTCGGAGGCCGCCGCGATGCTGCCGGGGGTTTGCAGCCCGAGGTCCTCGAAGAACATGGCGCGCGTGTCGTGGGCGGTGTAGAAGCTGACCTGGCTGAGGTCGCTGGTGTCCACGTGGGTCAGGAACATCGCCGAGCGGCCCTCCAGCTGCGGGTGCTCGGCGACGGAGGCGGTGATCTGCTCTTCGAGGCCGGCGATCAGCTCCTCGCCTTCGTCGGCCAGGCCGAGGGCCCGGCTGTTGAGCTCGATCATCTCCCGCCACGGCGTGCCCCATGGGGTCTCGGGGTAGGCGACGACCGGGGCGATCTCGCTCAGGGTGTCGTAGTCCTCCTGGGTCAGCCCGGAGTAGGCGGCGAGGATCACGTCGGGGCGGGTATCGGCGACCGCCTCGAAGTCGATGCCGTCGGTCTCGTCGAAGAGCACCGGCGTCTGCGCGCCGAGTTCGGTGATCTTCTCCTCGACCCACGGGAGTACGCCGTCGCCGTTGTCGTCGCCGAAGTCGGCGGCGGCCATGCCGACCGGGACGACCCCGAGGGCGAGGGGGACTTCGTGGTTGGCCCAGTTCACGGTGGCGACCCGTTCGGGCCGGGACTCGACGGTGGTGGTGCCGAGCGCGTGCTCGATGGTCACGGGGGTCCAGTCCGCGGAGCCGCCGGCCCCGTCACCGGGAGCGGGTGCCGAGCAGGCCGCGAGCGCGAGGGTGAGCAGCGCGGCCGCGGGGAGGGCGGCCCGCCGTGATGCGCGAGGCATGGTGTCCTTTCGGTGGTGGCCGGGTGGCCGGGTGGCCGGCCACGGCGATGCCGTGGCGGGGGTTCTCGCTCCGGCCGGTGAAGGCCCGGGCGCCGGGTGCGCGCACGCGCGGAGGCGCCGCCGTGCCGCCGCGAGGGCATGCGGGCAGGGCTCACCGGCGCGGCGGACGTCCGGAGGGGCGGCCGTGACCACGCTGAATGCAGAGATCAGTAAGGTTTGCCTCACCAAAGTTAGAGCCATGCGCACGGGGTTCGCAACCACGCGAATGCGACACCACCATTCGCGAATCGGACAGCACCGTGAGGGGAGCGCGGACGCCGTCACCGCGACCGGAACGCCGCCGGGTTCACCCCCGTGACGCGCCGGAACGCCGTGCCGAACGCGCTCGCCGAGTGGTAGCCGACCAGCTCGGCGACATCGGCGATCTGCCCTCCCTGCGCGAGCAGCTCGACGGCCCGCTGGGCCCGCGCCGTGGCAAGCCACCGGCTGAAGCCGAGCCCCGTCTCCGCCTGGAATGCCCGGGTGATGGTGCGGGTGCTCACGCCCAGGCGCGCCGCCCACCCCGCCAGGGTCGTCGCTTCCGCCGGGTCCGCGCCCACGGCCGCGACGATGGGCGCCAGCAGCGGCGATCGCGGGACACGCAGCAGCAGCTCGTTGCGGGAGGGGGCCAGCAGGTCGAGCACCACCGCCTCCGTCCGCGCGCGGGCGCCCGGGTCGAGGTCCTCGGCGGTGAGCCGGTCGAGCAGGAGCCGCAGGAGCGGTGTGACGTCCACCGCGACGGGCGCACCGGAGATCGAGGGCACCGAGCGGGCACGGAACTGCACCGCGTGATGCACGGTCCCCGCCGGCGCCCAGCCGGCGTGCGGCGTCCCGGCGGGGACCCACAGGCCCACCAGCGGGGTGATCGTCCACACGCGCGCGCCCACCGTCGCCGAGGACGCGCCCCGCCGGTTCCACAGCAGTTCGTGGGTCGGGTGCGAATGCTCCTCCCACCAGGTGTCCCGGTCGACGGCCTCGTCCGTGCCCCGGACGACGTAGGCCACGTCGATCTCGCCCGCCGCGTAGAGGGGCAGCCGGCGACGGACGGCCGCACCGCGCCGCCCCGGCCCCGCCGCGCGCGACCCGGCGCCGAAGTCCGGCCGCATGCCTCGTATGACCACGTCATCCAGGGTATGGTCCGGCCGTCGAACGGACGGCGCGGCCCCGGACCCTCGCCCGCCCGTCTCGCTCCCATCGTTCCCACGGGGCGTGCGCCACGGGCTTTACTTAGACCTAACTGGAGGTTCTACGCTGGCCGCGTACGACGCCGGCGGTTCCCCACGACGAAACGAGGCCACCATGCCGACCTGGGCCTACATCTACGAACACCCCTCCACCGACCCCGACGCCGACCGGGTCGTCGTCGACCGGGGCGGGCAGCGGACGCTGCTGGTCCCCGTCCCCAGCTCGGCCGACGCCCCGCGGGTCGCCCGGGCGCTGGTCGAGGAGGGCGCGGCGCTGATCGAGCTGTGCGGGGGCTTCACCCTGCCCGACGCCGCCCGCGTCGCCGAGGCGGTCGGCGGCCGTGCCCCCGTCGGGCACGTCACCTTCTCGGCCGACGCCATAGCCGGGGCCGCCACCTACAGTGCCTCGTTCGCGGCACAGACGGGGGACGCCGACAACGACGACTAGCTTGGCGGCGGGCAGCGCGGCCGGCCCGCCGCGTATGCGCCGATGACGGCCGCGTGCGGGCCGCCGGGTGCGGCGTGTGCGCCGGAAGTCCGGTGCGTCACCGGCCCGGTCACGTACCCGACTCCCGCGCGGCGATCCAACGTGCGAACACCTCGTCATAGCGGGAACTGCGCCGCTCGTCCGGCGCCACCACGCTGAAGGTGAGGCCGAGCCGGTCACGGGCCTCGTCGAGATCGCGCACCTCGCCGATCCCCACCAGTGCGAGGGCGGCGGCGCCGAGCAGGGTCACATCGGGGCTGTCGGCGACGTGCACGGGCCGCCCGAGGATGTCCGCGCGCAGCCGCGCCACGTGCGCCGAACGCGCCGACCCGCCCGCCAGCAGCAGGGGCAGGTCACGATCAGGGTCCAGCAGGTCCGCGCCCTCCCGCACCGTGAAGCCGCCACCCTCCTGGGCGGCACGCAGGATCTCCGCCGGCCCGTGCTCCGAGGTCTGCCCCAGGAGCGCGCCGCGCGTACCGGGCCGCCAGCGGGGAAACCGCTCACCGGAGAGACCCGGGAAGGCGAGCAGTCCGCGGCTGCCCGCCGGCACGGCGCCGAGCCGCTCGTCGTCGACGGCACCGACCAGCGACCGCCACCGCGCGACCGCGCCGCCGGTCATCCCGGTCGCACCGCCCGCGGTCCACCGCCCGGGGACCATGGCCGGATTCACCACGGCGCCGCACCCGGCGCGGGCGGGGTCGTCGATCAGGCGGGCGAGCACATCGGTCGTGCCCGCCACGTCGGCGATCCCTGCGGACGCGGTGCCGAGCAGCAGACCGATGCCGACCGAACCGTCGGGGCCACCCGCGATCACCGGGGTCCCCTCCGGCAGGCCGGTGGCCCGCGCCCCGGCGTCGTGGACCCGCCCGACCGGCGCGGCCGGTTCCACCTGCGGGGGGAACCAGTCCTCGGGGAGTCCGAGGCCCCGGAGGGCGCCGGACTGCCAGGAGCGGGCGTGCACATCGGAGACCAGGGTGTAGGCGGCGTCCACGGTGTCCGACGCCACGCGACCGGTCAGCCGCGCCACGATGAGGTCCTTGGGGCTCAGCAGCGCGCGGACACGCCCCCCGAGACCGGACCCCGCCAGCTCCAGGGCGAGGGCGAGGGCCCCGCCCGAGAGCGCGGGACGCCCGCCTCTGGCGAGCAGCGCCGCCCGCTGCGCGTCGGGCATCCGGCGGAGCAGGTCGAGGCCGCGGGTGTCGGACCATCCGCCCCCCGGCAGCACCGGATCCAGGTGGGCGTCGACGGCGACGGCGCCGATGTGCGCCGAAACGCACAGCGCGCGAGGGCGGGAATCCACGTCGAGCTCGCGCAGTGATGCGCCGACCTCGGCGAAGAGTTCGGCGGCGTCGAAGAGGTCCCCGGCACCGGCCCTGCGCGCGACCCGTGCGGAGCGCAGCAGCCGTCCGGAGAGGCTGAACAGCCCTGAGCGCACGGCGGAGGTACCGGCGTCGACGGCGACGACGGCGGGTTCGGCGGCGCTCATTCGGCGTCGATCCGCAGCAGGAGCGGGAACTCGGGAAGGGTCCAGCTGTTGGTGTACTCCACGGCGCGCTCGGTGTCGGAGTAGGTGATGCGCAGGGAGTGCAGCACCGCCCCGCCGACCGCGGCCCCGAGCAGCTCGGCCTCCGCGGGCTCCAGCAGGGCCGCCGTCATGGTCTGGTCGGCCCAGCGGAGCTTGAGGCCGTGCTTCTCCGTCAGGGTCCGGTAGAGGGAGCCCTCCACCAGCGGATCCCGCACCAGGCCGGGGGCGACGGCGTAGGGGACCCACGCGTCCTGCACCGCCGCCGGCACCCCGCCGACCAGGCGCAGGCGCCTGATCCGGTTGACCGCGTCGTGGACCTCCAGGCCCAGCCGGTCGGCGACCCCTGCCGGAGCCTCCTCCTCCGTGGCCGAGAGGACCTGGCTGGTGACGGCCTCCTCCGGGCTGGCGAGCTCCTGGGCGAACGAGCGCAGCCGGTTGAGCCGCCGTCCGCGGCGCGGGTGCTCGCGCACATAGCTGCCGCTTCCGCGTTTGCGGGTGACCAGCTCGTCGGCGATGAGCAGATCGAGGGCCTGCCGCACGGTCATCCGGCTCACCTGGTAGCGGCGGGCGAGCTCGGTCTCGCTCTCCAGTTTCGCGCCGGCCTTCAGCGCCCCCGAGGCGATCTGGGCGGAGATGTCGTCATAGATCACCCGGTAGAGACTGCGCGCCATCAGATGACGCCCTGCGCGCGGAGTCGCCGGATGTCGTCGGCGCTGCGCCCCAGAATGGTCCCGTACACGTGGTCGTTGTCCTCGCCCACCCGGGGTGGTGCCTTGCGCACCGTGGGCGGTGACTTCTCCATGTGGATGGGGTTGTTGGGCATGCGGATCGTTCCCAGGGATGGATGTTCCACCTCGGCAATCATGCCACGCGCCGCCAGTTGCGGTGAGGCCGCGGCTTCACGCACGCTGGCGACGTTGGCGTAGGGCACCCCGGCCTCGTCGAGCAGGCGGGCGATCTCCTCGCGGGAGAGGGGGCCGGCCCATTCCTGGATGGCGGCCTCCAGGGTGGCCTGGTCGGCCATCCGGCCTTCCACGGTGGCGTAGCGCGGGTCGGTGGAGAGGTCCTCGCGGCCCATCACCGAGCAGAGCTTGGGGAACAGCGAGGCGGTCCCCGCCTGGATGTAGATGGGGCCGTCGGCCGCCTCGTAGACGTTGACCGGGGCGGTGAGCAGGTCGCGCGAGCCCGACCGGGGCATGTCCAGGCCGAGCATGAGTTCGGCGATCAGGCGGGTGCCCAGTGCGGAGAACATGGTGTCGTAGCTGGCGATGTCGACCAGCTGGCCCTCGCCGGTGCGTTCCCGGTGGGCCAGCGCGGCCATGGCCCCGATCGCCCCCTGGTAGCCGGTGGTGTAGTCGGCGATGTAGGTCCCGCTCAGGGTGGGCTTGCCGCCGGCTTCGCCCGTCATGCTCATCAGGCCGGACGAGGCCTGGGAGATCGCGTCGAACAGGGCCCGGCGCGAGTCCGGCCCGGTCTGCCCGAAGCCGGAGACCGAGACGAGGATGACGGACTCGTTGAGCTCCTTCATCCGCTCATACCCCAGCCCCATCTTCTCCAGGGTGCCGGGCCGGAAGTTCTCGACGACGATGTCGGCCCAGCGCACCAGGTCCTCCAGGATCGCCTTGGCCTCAGGGTGGCGGGTGTCCAGGGTCGCGGCCTGCTTGTTGCGGTGGTAGAGGAACATGTAGATGCTCTCGCCCTGCCAGTAGGGCCCGTGGTGGCGGGAGTCCTCGCCTCGGGGCCGCTCGACCTTCACCACCTCGGCGCCGAAATCCCCGAGGATCTGCGCGCACAGCGGGCCCGCGATGAAGCGCGAGAGGTCGAGGACCTTCACGCCCTCGAGCGGCCCTGGGGTCGCACTCGCACTGCTCTCCTCGTGCTCCATGTCGGCCTCCTCCCTTCAGCCCTCGTAGGGGGTGAACGCGTCGTAGGTCCAGGCGTTCGCCGCGCGGTCCAGCACGACGTCGACGACCAGGGGCCTCGCGGAGGAGAACCCCTCGCGCACGGCGCGCACCATCGTCTCCCGGTCGCCCACCCGGACCGCCTCCAGCCCCATGCCGCGGGCCACCTGGGCGAAGTCCACGTCGGCGAAGTCCACGCCGACGGTGCGCCCGTTGAAGTGCAGGACCTGCTCCTGGCGGATGTTGCCGTAGCTGGAGTCGTTGAGCACCACGACGACCACGGGGCCGCCGACGCGGGCCAGGGTCTCCAGCTCCCCGAGGCTCATCCCGAGGGAGCCGTCGCCGATCAGGGCCAGCACGGGCCGCTCCGGGGCGGCGCAGACCGAGGCGATCGCGGCGGGCAGGGCGAAGCCCATGTTCCCGAATCCGACCGGCTTGATGTAGCGGTAGGGGACCGGCATCTCCCACAGGAACGACCACACCCCGGGGTTGCCGGCGTCGGGGATCAGCACGGCGTCCTCGGGCGTGACGTCTCTGAGCGCGCGCACGACGACGGCCGGCGAGACGGTGCCCGGGTTCTCGGGCTCGACGGAGGAGCTGAGCTCCCACCACTCGCTCTCGGCCTTCTGTAGCTCGGCGATCCAGCCGGCGCGGGGGCCGCGCGCCCGCTCGGCCTGCGCCGCGGTGGCCGCGGTGAGGTCGCGGGCGAAGGAGGCGACGTCGCCGACGACACCGGTGGTCACGTCCGCGTAGTAGCGGCCGATCATGGCGGGGTCGATGTCGACCTGCACGACCTCGGGCAGCCGGCGGCGCCAGCGCGTGGTGGAGACCGCGTTGAGGCTGTTGCCCAGCGCCAGCACGAGGTCGGCCTCGCCGATCACCCGGGTGGTCAGCTTGGTCCCCATGCGGCTCAGCGCACCGAAGACGAGCGGGTGGGTGGTCGGGACCGCGCCCATGCCGTTGAACGTGGTGATGACCGGGATGTTCAGCGCCTCGGCCAGCGCCAGGACGTCGTCGGACGCCTGCCCCCGGTTGCCGCCGTTGCCGAGCCAGATGACCGGCCGCTCGGCCGCCAGCACGCGGGCGGCGACCGCCTCGACCTGAGGGCTCGCCGCAACCGGGCGGGCCCCCACCCACGAGTGGGCCGGGTGAACGGCGGGCACCGCCGGCGGGTCCGCCACCGGCTGCTCGATGGTGTCGCGGGCGAAGTCCAGGTGCACCGGGCCCGGGTTGCCGGTCATGGCGTTGATGTAGGCCTCTTCCATGGCCTGCTTGATCGAGGTGGGGTGGGCCACCAGCCGCCCGTACTTGACGTAGTTGCGGAAGATGTCGACGTGGTCGGCGTTCTGCGCGTCGTCCTTGTGGATGTTCTCGCCGTTGTTGTTGCAGGTGATGATGATCGCGGGGCTGGAGTCGCGGAACGCCCCGCCGACGCCGGTGAGCAGGTTCGTGGCACCGGGCCCCGTGGTGGAGATCGCCACGGCGGGGCGCCCGGTGAGCCTGCCGTAGGCGTCCGCCATGACCGCCGCAGCGTTCTCGTGGCGCGTGTGGACGAACTCGATGGCGTCGGTGTCGATGATCGCGTCGCTGATGGCGAGCGTCTGCCCGCCGACCACGCCGAAGACGTGGGTGACTCCGAGCGATTCCAGCATCTTGACGACGAGTTCGCCGCCGGTCATCTCCGTCATTACCGTCACTTTCGTTGTCATTCGTCGGTGGTCGTGAGGGGGGCGCTCGCCCACCCCGCGGCGCTGAGCCGTCCGTCGGCCCGCCGCACCCAGATCTCGAATTCGGCCTTGCCGTCGCCGACCGCGGTGACGACGCCGCCCGCCTCGATCGGCTCGTGCACGTCCACGGTGGTGAGGAACTTGACCCGCATCCATCCGCCGGTGAAGAACGGGGCGCCGGCGGCTCGGGTCAGCAGTTCGGCGAGCACGCCGAACTGCTGCTGTCCCTGCACGATCGGCACGCGCAGCCCCGCCGCACGGGCGAGTCCGAGGTCGTTGTGGATGTTGCGCACGTACTCGCCGGCGCGGGAGAACACCGCGGCCTGCTCGGTGGTGATGGTCTTGGCCAGCGGGGCCAGGACCTGGCCCGGCCGCGGAGCCGCCGGGTCGAACGCCGGCGCGCCGGCGGGGACCTCGCCCGTGACCCGGCGCGCGCCGGGTGCAGGTGCCGAGGAGCCGCGGCCCGCGACGTCACCCGGCCGGGTGCGGAGGATCTCCACCCCGCGATGGCGCAGGACGCTGCGCCCGTCGTGACCCGTGGCGGTGGCCTCCATGACGACGTAGCCCTGGCCGCGCCGCTCGTAGGCCTGCGTGTAGGTCCCGTCCAGGGTGACGGCCTCGTCGAGGAAGGCGGGGGAGTCGAACCACACCTGTTCTTCGGTGTGCAGGCCGACCACCCTGCTGGCCGCGTACACCGTGGTGAACAGCTGGACGAGGTCGTTGCCCAGCAGCGCGGCATGGCCGATGCGCCGGCCCTCGAAAGGGCTGGAGTGCAGGTGCCACGGGTGGTGGTCGTCCTGGGTGAAGGCGAACCGCTTGATCTTGTGATCGTCGACCCGCACGGTGACCGGGCCCAGCCGCTCGGGGATCTCCAGGTTCTCGAAGAGCGGCTCCTTCAGGCCCGCTTCGGGGTCGGCACCGGACGCCACCGCGCGGGGGTCGGTGAGATCGCGGCCGGCTTCGGCGGGGCTCATCGGGCGTCCTCGCCAATGTCGTCGATGTCGGCCCGGTTGGTCTCGGGCGCGAGGTAGGCGCAGACCAGGCCGATGCCCAGGCAGGCCGCGGTCAGCGCAGCGATGGGCCAGGGGTCGCCGTCGGTGGCCGCGAGCAGCGCGGTGGCCAGGAAGGGCCAGAAACCGACGAGGATCGAGGGCACCTGCGCGGCCAGCGAGACCCCCGTGTAGCGGACCTTGGTGCCGAACAGCTCGGAGAAGAACGCGGGTTCCACCCCGTAGACCGCGCCGACGCCGATGGCGTAGGCGAGCGTGTAGATCACGTACATGAGCAGGATGTTCTCGGCGGCCAGGATCCAGAAGAACGGGAAGACGACGGCGGCGCCGAACACCGAACCGAAGATGAACACCGTGCGCCGGCCGATCCGGTCGCTGTAGGTGCCGAAGAAGTAATAGGTGTAGATGGCGAAGCCGGCGGCGATCGACGAGGCGATCAGCACCTGCGTGCGGCCGATGTCGGTGTAGTTCTCGACGAAGGTCAGGCCGATCGTCAGCACGATGTAGCCGAAGACCGCCTCACCCAGGCGCATGCCCATCGCGAGCAGCAGCGGCTTCTTGAAGCTCCGGAAGAGCTCGGCCAGCGGCATCTTCTCCTTGGCCTGCGCCGATTCCCGGTCGGCCTCCAGCTGTGCCTGCGCGGCCTGGAAGCTGGGGGTCTCGGTGAGCTTGAAGCGGATGAACAGGCCCACGGCGATCAGCACGGCGCTGAGCAGGAAGGGGATCCGCCAGCCCCAGGAGAAGAGCTGGTCGTCGGGGAGCAGGGAGACGAGGGCGAAGATGCCGGTGGAGAACACGAGCCCCACGGCGTTGCCGATCTGCGGGAAGCTGCCGTAGGCGCCGCGCTTGTCGTCCGGGGCGTATTCGACGGCCACCAGCGAGGCCCCGCCCCACTCGCCGCCGACCGCGAAGCCCTGGGCGAGCCGCATCAGCACCAGCAGCGCCGCCGCCCACAGGCCGATCTGCTCGGCCGTCGGCAGCAGGCCGATGAGGAAGGTGGAGGCGCCCATCATCATCAGGGTGGTGATGAGCGCGACCTTGCGGCCGAACTTGTCGCCGAAGTGCCCGAAGACGACGGCGCCGAGCGGGCGGGCGACGAACCCGACACCGAACACGGCGAACGCCGAGAGGGTGCCGATGATGGGGTCGTCGGGGTTGGGGAAGAACAGGGGTCCGAAGACCAGGGCCGAGGCCGTGCCGAAGATGAAGTAGTCGTACCACTCGACGGCGGTGCCGACGAGGCTGGCGATCGCCGCCCGCCTGGCGAGCTTGGCGCGTTCGGCGGGTGTGTGCGGGGCTGGTGCGTCGGTGTTGGGCATGGTCGATTCCTCTGAACGTCCGGGGGTATCCGGAACACGCCGGTCAGATCAGCTGCACGGGGCGAGCCGGGTCATCGTCGATCCGGGCGGAAGCCCAGCCGACGGCGGTCTTGGTGCCATGGCCGTTCTCGACCCACACCTCGAGTTCGAGGCGGCCCTCGGCTTCCCCGAGGACGGCGCCGGTGGTGGTGAGCGCGTCGCCGACGTAGGCGGGCGAGACGAAGCGCAGGTCCAGCTCCCCGCTGGTGAACCAGCTCGCCCCGAAGACGTCGACGAGGTTGGCGATGATGTGCCCGGTCTGCTGCTGGGCCTGCACGATGGTGCGGTCCAGGCCGGTCTCGGCGGCCTTGTCCCGGCTGGTGTGCACGTTGGCGAAGCCCTTGCCGGCCCAGGAGAACACCGACATCTGGTCCTGGGTGAAGGCGACGGTGCGCGCGGGGATCCCGGCGCGTTCGGGGAGGCCGTGGGCGGCGGCGGTGATCGCGGGGACGCTCGCGTCGACGGTCGCCAGCACCGAGCGCTTGCGGCCGGCCTGGGCCGAGCGGCCCTTGCCGACGATGTCGCCGGCGACGGTGCGCATGATCTCCTTGCCCACGTGCTCGACGAGCACGCGGCCGTCGGCGCCGCGCGCCGTGGCCTCGAGGGTGACGTAGCCCTGGCCCCGCGCTTCGTACTTGCCGGTGTAGGCGCCCTCGACGGTGACCGTCTCGCCGACCGCGGCCGGCGAGCGGAAGCGCAGCGTCTCGTGGGTGTGCAGGCCCTGGGCGGTGTTGCCGTCGTAGCCCTGGTAGAAGAGGAACAGCAGATCGTTGGCGAGCACCAGGGGGTGCCCGATCGGCCCGCCGAACGGCGACTCGCGGAAGTACCAGTCGCCGAAGTCGTGCTGGGCGTAGGCGTAGTCCAAAACCTTTTGCGGATCGACGTCGAGAGTGACCGGGCCGAAGTGTTCGGGGATCTCGACCAGTTCGTAGCGGGCTTCCTTGAGGGGTGCCATCAGTAGTCCTCCGTCGCTGAAGTCAGGACGTAGTCAAAGCAAATCTGTCTAGACAACTAGACGGGAGGGTACGCGTGGCGATCGAAAAGTGTCAAGGGTCACAGGGGGATGTGTGCTGGCTTTCAGGGAGGGTGCCGTCCCCTGCACGCCGGCCGGGGATCACGCCTTCGCGCGCGGCCGGCGGTCAGCTTCCTCCGCCGTCGTCGGACGACCGGCCGCCGTGCCCGTCTCCACCGGCCCGTCCGTCCGCCGACGAACCGGACCACGTCCCGAAGCCGTCCGTGACGGCGAAGAGGACGATGGCGGCCAGGAAGACGAGCCCCAAGACCACCTCCAGCAGGACGACCACGAGACCACCTCCAAGGGGCGGGAGTGCTCCCATCCCTACCCGCTGACACCGGATCTCCGGCGTGGCCGGGCCGCTGGATCCGGGTTACCACTCACGGCGCCCGGGATCGGCTGTGGCGCGAAAGCGCAGCCATGGTCGGCATGGGGAGGTGACGATGGAGGTCAGTGCCCATTCCCGGCAGACACCGCTGCCCTGCCCAGGGCGGATCCTCGGTCAGGCGCGTCCGGCGATGCCGACGTGGCCGGTGTACGGGGTCACGGGA
Organism: Nocardiopsis sediminis; assembly: GCF_042650565.1. Lineage (NCBI taxonomy): Bacteria > Bacillati > Actinomycetota > Actinomycetes > Streptosporangiales > Nocardiopsidaceae > Nocardiopsis > Nocardiopsis sediminis. Next base: position 99,587 of record NZ_JBHSBH010000007.1, on the reverse strand, counting down.
AGGTGCGCCGTGGGCGCGGCCCGCGCTCGTCGACGACGACCTCGCCGTTCAGGATCGTGGCGCTGAGCTCGCGAAGGTTGCCGATGTCCTGGGTGGGATCGGCGGTCAGTACGATCAGGTCGGCGCGCTTGCCGGGCGCCACCGTGCCGAGATCGGGGCGGGCGCACTGCCGCGCAGCGCCACTGGTGCCTGCGACCAGCGACTGAAGGGGGGTCATCCCCGCTGCGACCATCAGCTCGGCCTCGTCCAGCGTGTTCGCCCCGAACACGCCCCGGCCACTGAAGGTGTCACTGCCCAGGGCGATGCGCACACCGGCATCGGCGACCTTCTTGACGTTGCCCCGGATGTCCGGATGGGTCGCGTCGTGGGCCCAGAGCGTCGGCGTGTAGGTGATGTCGTGCTCGCGCATCAGCTCGACGAGCGCGTCATCGGCGATGGGTTCGACCGTGACACCGTGCTCCAGGCCGTCGGCGCCGGCCTCGATCGCTTCGCGCGCCGCGACCTGCTGCGTCGTGTGGACGGTCACCCTGAGATCTCGCTCGTGCCCGGTTTCGATGCCCGCCCGAAGGACATCGAGGGGGAGCCGGGCGAGCTCGACGGCATCGGGGAAGGCGGCGTTGTGCCAGACGTACTTCGGTGATCCGGGGTGCGCGCATGCACCTTCCGACAGGAGTTTGATCGCGTCCACGTTGCGGTCGGCCAGATCGTGCACCAGGTCGCGCATCTGCTGCGCACTGTCGATCTCGGCGGTGAACCGTGCACGCGCCCAAGGGTTGCCGCCGAAGACGGTGGCCGCGGGATGCCCGTCCCGCCCGGTGATCCCGCAGCCGGTCGCCAGGAGCCGCGGGCCTTGTAGCGTTCCCTCGGCGATCTTGGCGCGCGTCTCCAGGATCCCCCCGGTCGGATCGCCCACCGACTTGATGGTGGTGATCCCGTGCCGGAGGAACAGGCCGAGCCGGCCGGGAAGGTCGTCCTCCTCGAACGTCCGCATCGATTCCGGATCGGACACCCCGTGGACGTCGTAGAAGTGGATGTGCGTGTCGATCAGCCCCGGCATCACCCATCCTTCGGCAGCGTCCACCTCCGTCCGGCCCCTCAGCGGCTCCGCTGAGACGGCGGCGATATCTGCGCCGCTGACGGCGATGTCGTAGAGCCCGGCGTGTGCTCGGTGGCCGTCGAAGAGGTGTGCACGGCGGATGACGAGGTCGTAGGTCGCGGGATCGCGGACTTCGGCCCTCGTGCTCACCTCGTGTTCATGGGCCATGGTGCTCACTCCTGTCGGGCCGTGTCTGATGCGGATGGGGTCCGAGCACGTTGTCGGACCGCGGCGGAAACTGACACTTCCACGGTTGCAGTTAAATGGCAAGTCGGGACCGGAAATCGTTGGGCGGAGATGAAACCGGCAGGAGCGGCGTCCCGTCTATCGGGGTGGGAACCGGCCGAGGGGGCCGTTCCCGCGCCCGCCCTGACCGTTCGCGGGCCGACTGCGGGGAACACGCGTCGCCCCGCGCGGAGTGCACCCGCTTATCCACGATAGAGAAGGGGGGCATTATGAACGAAATCCATCTCACGCAGCCGATCCTGAACGTGGTCGATCTGGCCAAGAAGGAAGTCGAAAAGGGTGTCGAGAAGCTTGGCGAGAAGGTCAAGAAAGATGCGGTGAGCGGGAAAAAGGTCAAAGGAAAGTACAAGAGCGTCGACGACGTCCTGAAGGAGTTTCGTAAGGGGGTGGAGAAGGCCTTCGACGAGGCGTTCGCCAAAAAGTGGGAGAAATTCCACCCGATCGGTGAGAACCCCAGGAAGCCGCCACGGCACCTGGTCGTCGAGCAGAAGGTGCGGTTCTCCGCCGACCAGCTCAACAACTTCAGGGAACGGGAGAACCTCAAGCCGGTCAAGCGCAAGGGCGGCCTGTTCGGCAAGCGCAAGCAGGAGCGGATGGAGGCGGATAGGCGCGATGTGGAGGGCTGGCTGACCCCCCAGCAGGTCATGGCCGCCGAACGCGAGCGGCAAAAGCGCGATGGCCCTTCAGGCAACCTCAGCTCCGGCACCTACCGCGGCCGCGGAGGGATGGAGCAGGCGAGGCGGCAGGCCAGGCACTACAAGAGCATCTGACCTGATGTGAGGCCGCCGGCCGCCCGGAGCGGGCGCACCGGAGCCGCCCCAGCGGTGCCTCCGCCCACTCCGGGCGGCCACACACCGTGCCCCCTCGTCGGCCGCCTCGTGCGCCGTGCGCGCCGTCGCGGGGGCACGGCGGCCGGTCGGGCCGCCGTCCGGGCGAGGTTCGCCCGGCTAGTATGCAGCTGCGCAATGAAGCAGCCCTGCCCGTGAGGAGAGCCCCCATGGCCGACGGCCCGGCACCTGAACCGGAGGCGGGAGCCCAAGGCGCCGCGTACTCTGCTCCGATGCCGCCGCAGGGCCCGATGCCGCCGCACCCTCATCCGCAACAGCCCTGGACCGGCCCCAATGCCACCGGGTGGCCGGGCGGAGCGCCTCCGATCCGGCCCAAGGGGCCCGGGCCGGCCGTGGCCGCGGTGGTCCTCGGCCTTCTGGGATGCGTGCTGCCGTTCCTCCCGATCGACCTGACCGGCGTGCGCCCCTACATCGCCTTCCCATTCTGGTCGGCCGGACTCGCCACCGCGATCGTCGCCTGCATCGGCCACCGCCGCGGCAAGCCGCTGGCCGTGGCGGGCGCGATCCTGTCCGTCCTCGCGATGGTCCTTGAGGCGGTCATGGTCGCCGGTCACGTCACACAGACGCTCTCGTCCGCGACCGTCCTGTAGCCCGGTCGGCCACGCCTCCCAGCCGAACATGCCGATGAAGGCGGACCGATCGCCCGCCTCGGCTCGGTCCAACGGGTCCCGGTCCGCGAAGGCGGGTAGCGCCTTGTCGGGCCCGGCCGCCCATGGCGCGGCCGGACGCACCCGCACGGGACGGTGTTACCCGGACGGTCTAGTTGCCGTCGCCGTCCATGTCGTCCATCTCGTCCGTGTCGTCCATGGGCTCCCCGCCGTCCGTGTCGTCGGCGTCGCCCATCCCGTTCTCGTCGTCCATCTGCTCACCGTCGCCGTCGTCCATGCCCTCCATGCCCTCCATCTGCTCTCCCTCTCCGTCGTCCATGCTCTCGTTCGTCTCCGCGCCGCCGCCGGAGTCGCCGGACTCGGAGACGGTCTCGTCGGCGTCGCCGTCGCCGTTGTTGCATGCGCTCAGCGGCAGCACGACCGCCAGGGCGAGACCGGCGGCCGCGGCCAGGCGGCGCAGTTCGTCTCGGGTGGGGTGGGACAGGGACATGTTCGACTCCTCTTCGTGGTGGGGGTGATCTCGTCGGGTGCCGGGTGCGGAGCGCACCGCGTCACGCACCGCGCCCACGACGGGCGCGGGGTCTTGGGGGCGGCGGCGACCCCGATCGGGCCACGGTCACCGCGATCGGTTCGCGCTCACCTCGATCAGTTCACGCGTACTTCGAGAACATGGTGTCCGGTCGCCCCGTCAGGGGCCACAGGTGCCTGGGCGCCGGTCTGGGTCCGTCCATCGCGGTCGGTGGCGCGGACGCTGATCCGGTGGTCGCCGGGTTCGGCATCCCACTCCAAGACCCATTGGCGCCACGTATCGGTGGTGTCCTCCTCGGCCAGGCGCGCCTGCTGCCAGGGGCCGTCGTCGATCCGCACCTCCACGGCATCGACCCCGACGTGTTGGGCCCATGCGACCCCGGCCACGGCGACGCGTCCGGGGGCGATCCGGTCGCCGTCGCGCGGGGTGTCGATGCGCGACTGGGTCTTGATCGGTCCCCGGGCCGACCAGCCGCGCGGCACCCAGTAGGCGTCGAAGTCGGCGAACGACGTCAGTTCGAGCTCGACCAGCCACTTGCACGCCGAGACGTAGCCATAGAGCCCGGGCACGACCATCCGCACGGGGAAGCCGTGTTCGACCGGTAGCGGGCGGCCGTTCATGCCCACCGCGAGCATCGCGTCGCGGCCGTCGAGCACGTCGGCGACCGGGGTGCCGATCGTCATCCCGTCGGAGGAGCGCGACACGAGCTGGTCGGCGGGGCCGCCGTCGGCTGGCGAACGGACCCCGGCCTCGCGCAGCAGAGCGGCCAGCGGCACGCCGATCCACCGCGCGTTGCCCACGTAGGGACCGCCGACCGGGTTGGACACGCAGGCCAGGGTGACGTCGCGTTCCATCAGGTCCGGGCGGCCCAGCAGGTCGTCGAAGGAGTACTCGCGCTCGGTCGCGCCGCGGCCGTGGATGCGCAGCGACCACGTGGTGGCGTCGAGGCGGGGGACGGACAGGGCGGTGTCGATCCGGTAGAAGGAGTCGTTGGGGGTGAAGAAGGACGCCAGGCCGTCGATGTCGAGCTCGGCGCCGTCGGGCAGCGCGGGGGCGGGCGAGGCCGGGCGCGGCAGCCGGATCGCGCGGTCGGCGGCGGCCGCGTCCGCCCGGGCCGACGCATACCAGCGGGCTCCGCCTCCTGCGGCGGCCGATGCCGCTGCGGTGGCCCCGGCCAGCAGCACGAACCGGCGGCGGTCGAAGCCGGACGGGGGTTCCTCGGGGGCCCGCGGTGCCGAGGCGAGCAGGAGCCGCAGTGCGACGTAGGTGACGGCGCCGCCCAGCACGCTCGGCAGGGCGTCGAAGGTGCCGCCATCGGGGCGGGTGACCGCGGCGGCCGCCCCGGCCAACGTGAAGAGGGCGATCCCGGCGACCCCGAAGGCGCCGACGGTGTCCCGGCGTCGTGCGGCGATCCCGATGAGCGCGGCCACCACGGCCAGCACGGCGGCGATGCCGGCGAGCAGGACCGGCTTGTCGGCCGTGCCCAGCAGTGTGACGGCGAGGTCCTTCAGCGGCGGGGGTGTGAGGTCGACGACCGCATCGCCGACGACGAGCAGGGGAGTCGCCTCGGGCCGGGTGACGGCCCCCGCGACCTCCGCCGCTGCCAGGCCGGCACCCGCCGCGACGAGACCGGACAGCGCACCGACGGAGCGACGGGAGAGCGGGCCGCCCGCCGGAGGGCGTGCAGGGTCGAGCTTGAGATCGGACACGCCCCTGATTCGGAGCCCGGTGAGGAAGGGCGACCGGCTCCGTCATCACGAAACGGCAACGCCCCGTTCGGCGGTCCGCTCCGCGCCCGCCCCCACCCGCTCCGGTCCGGCGGCGGCCCGGAGAATTCTCCCGCGCGGGGTCGCCTCATCCCGGACGGCTCCGAATGCCACAGTGGTGACCGGCGTGCGCCGGCGGCAGGGCGCGGGAATGAGGATGGTGGCACGGGTGGAACAGGCGATACCGGCGGGGCTGGGCGCGGCGCGCGGCCGCCCCGCGACGCAAGCGCATTCCGCCGACCCCCAGGACGGGTCCGGTAGCGGGCCCGGTACCGGCGACGGTGACGACCTCGCCGATCACCTGCACCGCACCGCCCTCGGCGACGTCGACGCATTCGAAGCGGTCTACCGCGAGCTGTCGGGCCCCGTTTTCGGGCTCGCCGCCCGGGTCCTGCTCGACCGCGCCCAGGCCGAGGAGGTCACGCAGGAGGTCTTCACCGAGGTCTGGCGGATGGCGGCGCGCTTCGACCGGCGGCGCGGCAGTGTGCGCGCGTGGGTGCTGACCATCGCCCACCGCCGCGCGGTGGACCGGGTCCGCTCCGAGCAGTCGTCGGCCGCCCTCGTGGCGGCGGTGGGCCGGCTCGCCCCGGAGGCGTCGGCGGCCGATGACGTCGCCGACCAGGTCGAGCACCGGCTCGAACGGGAGAAGGTGCGGCGCTGCCTGCGTCGCCTGACCGACCTCCAGCGGCAGACGGTGCGCCTCACCTACTACACCGGCTACACCCAGCGGGAGGCGGCCGACGTCCTGGGGGTGCCGCTGACCACGGTGAAGGGCCGGCTGCGCGACGGTCTCATCCGGCTCCGCGACTGCCTGGGGGTGACCGCATGACGCGTCCGGACCACGACGACCACGGGCTCACGGCCGGCTACGCCGTGGACGCGCTCGCCGACGACGAGCGCCGCCGCGCCCAACGCCACCTTGAGGAGTGCGCCGACTGCCGCCGCGACCTGGACGACTTCCGTGCGACGACGGTCCGGCTCGCCTACGGCGCCGCCCGTGCGCCGGGGGACCACGTCTGGCAGCGGTTGCGCGCGTCGGTGCCGCAGATCCGCCAGCTTCCTCCGGTGGCCGCGGCCGAGGAGCCCGACAGAAGCGCCCCCGACGGAAACACCCCCGACGGAAGCGCCCCCGGCGGTGCCCGCGCCGGTGGTGCCGTCGACGCCGCGCGGCGCCGACGGAGGTTCCCCCTGTCACCGCAGGCCCGGGCCCGCCTGCCGTGGGTCCTGGCCGCGGCGGCGCTGCTGATCGCCGTCGCCTTGGGCGGCACGAGCGTGTCCATGGGCATGCGCATGTCGGAGATGCGGACGCACAGCGCCGAGGTCGAGGCGCTGCTCGCGGCCTCCGACGCCCAGATGCGCGCGTCGCAGGTCGGCCGGAGCGACGCGCGCGCCACCGTGGTGGCCTCCCAGCGCAACGACGCCGTGATGATCGTGGTGGAGGGCCTGCCCCCGGCGCCCAGCGGGAGGGCGTACCAGATGTGGTACGTCGATGACGACGGCATGCGCTCGGCGGGGATGCTCCAGGAGTCAGGCGACGGCATGCTCGCGGGCATGGCCGACGGCCTCGGTTCGGCCCGCGAGATCGGCATCACCCTGGAACCGGAGTCGGGCATGCCCGAACCCACCGGCGACCCGATGAAGGTCGAGGTCTAGGGGCCGGAACCCCGCGCCCGCGCAGCCGTCAGAGCGGGTTGAGGCGGGCCTTGAGCAGGCAGAACTCGTTGCCCTCGGGGTCGGCGAGGACGTGCCAGGGCTCCTCGCCGGTCTGGCCGATGTCGGCCCGGCGCGCCCCGAGCTCCAGGAGGCGTTCGAGTTCGGCGCCCTGATCGCGGTCGGTGGCGTTGACGTCGATGTGCAGCCGGGGCTTGCCCGGCTCCGGCTCGTCCCTGCGGCTGAGGATGATCGTCGGCTGCGCCCCGCCGAACCCTTCGCGCGGCCCGATCTCGAGGGTGCCGTCGTCTTCGCGATCGAGCACGACGAAGTCCAGGACCTCGCACCAGAACCGCGCCAGCCCCTCAGGGTCGCGGCAACCGAGCACCAGCTCACTGATACGGCAGGCCATCGACGGCACCTTCTCTCAGCCGGGGAACGACCTGGATGGCCGCGCGGATCTCACGCCCACCGCAGTGGGAACGCCTCGGCGACCGTACCGGGCGAGGCGCGTAAGGGCGAGGGATTTTCCGGTGCACCGATGAATGACATCTGTCATGCCCGACCCGTGCGAGGCGCGGAGAAAACCCGTGACCCGTGACACTCTGTCACGGATCCGCCGCGGATTAGGTTCGGAGTGCCGCCCCCCCACGACGACCGGCCCCCCTTCATCCCCGGCTCGATATCCGCTGTCCCCCGATCCCACGGGGACGGTCGTGGGCCTTGTCCCCGCCCGAACGGCTCGGCGGGGGCCGTGGGCGAGCAGCGGCGCCGGGATCGATACACGTGAGGATGGATATGGAACGAAGGCGTAGAACAGCCCGGACCGCGCTGGCGGCGATGGTCCTCGTCTGGCCGCTGGTCGCGGTGCCGAGTGCGGCCGCCGACCAGGGCGGAGAACCGGCGGCCGGCGACCGGGGCGGAGAGGCGGCGGGGCAGGTGGAGTGGGGCGCCTGCCCCGAGGACGTGGCGGCCGAGGCGCCCGAGCTGGAGTGCGGCACCGTGCCGGTGCCGGTGGACTACAGCGATCCCGAGGGCACCGAGATCGAGATCATGGTGTCGCGGCTGGCCAGCCCGGACCCGGACAAGAGGCGCGGCGTGCTGCTGCTCAACCCGGGCGGCCCGGGCGGGTCCGGGCTGTCGATGCCCGCCGACCTGGTCTCCCTGGGCATGCCCGCCGACGCCGTTAACAGCTACGACCTGATCGGCATGGACACCCGCGGAGTCGGGCACTCATCCCCGGTGAACTGCGGGTTCACCACCGACTACCGCGGCAACATCCCGCCCTACGCCGTCGACGACGCGGCGGTCGCCGAGCACGCCGCGGTGGCGGAGGCCGCCGCCGACCAGTGTGCGGACAACGACGACGACGGGCTGCTGCGCCACGTGTCGACGGCCAACATGGCCCGCGATCTGGACCGGATCCGCGCCGCGCTCGGCGAGGAGAAGATCAGCTACTTCGGGCTGTCCTACGGGACGGCGCTGGGGGCCGCCTACGCCTCGATGTTCCCCGAGCGCTCCGACCGGATCGTGCTGGACAGCAACATCGGCGACACCCACCTCGACCACGAGGGGATGCGCAGGTACGGTCTGGGCGCCGAGGAGACCTTCCCCGACTTCGCCCGTTGGGCCGCCGAGCGCCACGACGAGTACGGCCTGGGCGCCTCGCCCCAGGAGGTGCGCGCGACCTACTTCGAGCTCGCCGAGCGGCTCGACGAGAACCCGGTGGACACGGGAGACGGCCCCATCGATGGCGCCCTCTTCCGGCTGGCCACCTTCGTGGGACTCTACAGCGAGCTGTCCTACCCCCAGACGGCGGAGATCTGGCAGTTGGCACTCGCCTCCGACGGGGCGGCGGTCGGGGAACTGCTCGATGCGGCCCCGCCTGCCGGCGTGCCCGCGCCCGCGGCCGCGGCCGGTGCCGCGCCGGCGCCGCGGGCAGAGCCGTCGCCGTTCGACAACACCTGGTCGGTGTTCCTCGCCGTGACCTGCAACGACGTCGAATGGCCTGAAGATGTCGACACCTACCGGCGCAGCGTCGCCGAGGACCGGGAGCGGTACCCGGTGTACGGCCCCGCCGGCGCCAACATCATGCCCTGCGCCTTCTGGTCTCAGGGACCGGCCGAGCCGCCGGTGGAGATCACCGACGACGGGCCGAGCAACGTCCTGATCATGCAGAACCTGCGCGACCCGGTCACACCGCACCTCGGCGGCCAGATGCTCCGCGAGAAGTTCGGGCAGCGGTCCCGGCTGGTGAGCGTCGACGGCAGCGGCCACGGTGCCTACGTCTACGGCGACAACCCCTGCGCGCAGGAGGTGGCCACGGCCTTCCTGGTCGAGGGCGACCTGCCGGCACAGGACACGTCCTGCCCGGCCTGAGCTAGTGCCGGCCCGCGACCCGGTAACGGTGTCCGGGCCGGCCCCGATGCCGCCGAGGCGTGTACGCGTGATGAGTAAGGAACCCGAGATGATCGAGGAATGGTCACGGCGCCTGGCCGCGCAGCGGGTCAAGCCCGGGAACGGGCGCCGGCTCAAGCCCTTCCGCTGGTGGCAGCCCACGTCCCGGGCGCTGTTCTATCTGCGGCTGGAGAACGACGACGCCTGGACCGCGAGCGCCCCGTGCTGAGCCGCTGCATCGGCTTGCTGTCGCTGGCCTTGCTCGTCGTGCCCGCTCTGCTCCTCATCCCGCAGCTGGCCGAAGTGGCGTTCGAGCCGCCCCCCGTGGCCGAGCGCTTCGGGACGTTCACCTCGCCCGTCCGGCTGCCGGCATGGCTCAACATCATGCTCGCGCTCGGTGCCACGGCGGCCAGTGCGGAGCGCGCGCTGCGCCTGCGGCACAGCCGGCTGGATTCGGTGGCGCAGGGATAGGGGGTGACGGCGACCCGGCGCGGCACGGGTGGGCGCCGCTGGGTCGCATGCCGCACCCGTGAGACGGTGCGCCCCCGGCAGTCGTCGCGACTGCCGGGGGCGCACGTTGCCGTATCGGCTACCGGCTACCGGCTACCGGCTACGGGGTAGGGGCTACCGGGTGCCGGCGCCTCAGCCGGTGGCCTGTGAGGCGACGAGCTCGACGGCCTCGAGGGCGGCCTCGGGCTGGTCGACGTGGATGTAGTGCCCGGCGTTCTCGGCGGTGCTCAGCTCGCTGTTGCCGGACACGTTCAGCCAGTCCTCCTGGCCCTTGGTCCAGTCCTCCTCCAGGCCCTGCCCGTATTCGGGGACCTCGGCGAGGTACTGCTGCCCGTGCTGGATGACCTGCACGGGGATGTCGCCGGCGGAGCGGACCTCGCCGTCGGTGAAGACGAGCTGTTCGGGGTTCTCCCCGCCGTAGATCGCGAGCGTCTGGGCGCGCAGCTCGCCCGCGGGGCCGGTGGCGTCCTCGGGGATCCGGCTCTCCAGGTCGGCGACGGCGGTCGGCGAGGTGGCGTCCAGCAGGACCAGGCCGGCGACCCTGTCCTGGTGGTCGGGGGCATAGCGGGCGGCGATCAGCCCGCCCATCGAATGCCCCGCCAGCACGACCGGGCCGTCCCCGGCGACGTGGTCGAGCACGGCGGTCAGCGTGGTCCCGATGTCGCCGTAGTCCTGGGGGCCGTCGGGCTGGTCGCTGCCGCCCGCGCCGAGCCGGTCGTAGGAGCAGACCCGGCCGTCGGCGCTCAGCGCCTCCTGGAAGTCGGCCATCGTGGTGAGGTCGTCGCCCCCGCCGTGCAGCAGGAGGATGGTCGGGCGGTCGCCGGCCAGGTCGCCGGAGCAGGAGACGTTCACCTCGTGGTCTCCTGCGGTGACGGTCCGGGTGCCGGTGACCAGTTCCTCCGCGGCGCCTCCGGCGGCTTCGCCCACGCCCTCCGCGGCCTCGCCCGCGGACTCCCCGATGTCCTCCGCGGCCTGACCCGCAGCCTCCCCGAATTCCTCCGCGGAACAGCCGGCGAGTCCCGCGCCGGCAACGGCGCAGGACAGCACAATCGCGGCGGATCTTCCGAATCTGTTGCGGGTCACGGCTTCCTCCATTGAGACGGTGTTCTGACAAAAAAAGGCGGTTCATACGGCGCGGGGTCGCGGCGCCGTATGAACGTTGAATGGCGGACCCGTGCGGCGGGTCAGCTGGGTCCGGAGTAGCCGGTGACCATCACCAGCAGCGGCAGCACCGCGTTGTTGACGGCGTGCACGGCGACCGCGGGCCAGATCGATCCGCTGCGGCGCATCAGCTCGGCGGCGATGATGCCCACCAGGATCGCCACGGGCAGGATGATGTTGATCCCGTGGGCGAGGGCGAAGATCACCGAGCCGCCGAGGACGCCGATGAGGGGCCCGTGGCGCAGCAGGGCGTTGGTGATCACGCCGCGGAAGAGGAACTCCTCGCCGATGGGGGTGAGCACGGCCAGGAACAGCAGGGTCAGGACCCCGGCCAGCGCGCCGCCGCCCGCCGCGTCGTAGTACATGCCCTGAGGGTCGGTGTCGCCGAAGTCGGTGAACATCGTGACGGCCGAGACCAGCACGTACTTGGCCACCAGGGCGACCAGCCCGCCTAGGACCCCCAGCGCCATCCAGCGCCAGGTGGTGCGGCGCACGCTGAACGCGCCCCAGGAGCGGATGCGGATGAGCGCGGCCGCGGCGAAGCCGATGAGGCCGACGACGCCCGACCAGGCGGCCACGAGCAGCCCGTAGACCACCGGGTCCTCGTCCAGGCCCAGGCCGAACGGCCCCAGGAACGGCAGGACGGCGGTGGCGGCGACCATGGCGATCAGGCCGAGAAGGCACTCGATGAAGCCCGGCCGTGCCGGGGAGCCGGTGCCGGTCGGGGCCGGCGGGTGGGGGTGAGCGGTCGACATGATGGGACTCCGTGTTGTTGCTGGTCTCGGGCGGTGCTGCGCGGCCGGGGCGCAGGTCTGCCGTGCACGCGGGCGGTCGGTGCCGCCCCTGCCGGTGATCGCCCTTCAGGCGTTCCGTGCCGGCGGATCGTGCGGGGGCATGTCCTTCATTCCAGCGGTATGCGCGCGCATCCGGCAGTGGAGCCGCGTCACCACTCCGCTATGACGTTTTCCGCCGTGAGGCAGTGACGTGGTGTCACTGGTGGCGCCCGGGGACGAGGGGGAGGGCCGATCGCTTGCGCGGGCCGGAGCGGCACCGGGAGCGCGCCTGTTCCCGCCCATGGCGAAAGCGGGCGGGAAGTGGCAGCGCGGGGGCGTCGCACCCATGGTGTCTCGCTCCTCTGGTCGGTGTCCGTGGCGCGGGAGGCGAGTACCAGAAGTACGGTATGCCGCTACGGCACACTCAAGCCGACGAAACCATGAGCCAGGTCACATCCTTCGTTGGACCCACCCTTATGCCGTCGTGGACGGAGCCGGTCGATCGCCGTTGAGCGGCCGCATGCGATCGGGCACGGCGGCCGCGAGGTCAGGCCGGATCGCCCGCAGCTTGTCGGCCCGGGCCCGCCGACCTGGAGAGCCCGGGTCCTGGGAGGGGGCGACGGTGGGCGAACGGCCGGGCTTTCGCGGTCCGGGACTGGCAACCGGCGGGGGGCGCTTCGGCGGGTGGTGCGGCGGGCGGTTGGGTCGGATCGGACCCGGACCCGGACCCGGTCAGGAGGAGGCCGACTTCGTGGCGGACCCGTTGGAGCCGTTCGATGGTGGCGGCGAGTTCGGTGTCGTGCGTACGCAGGTCTTCCGCCGTCGGGTAGCCGGTGTCCTCCATATCGGCGATCCGGGACAGAGAAAACCCGAGGTCGGTCAGGCGCTTGATGCGCAGCACCTTGACGAGGTGGACGACGCCGTACTTCTTGTATCCGTTCGCGCGCCTCTCGGGTTCGTCGAGCAGGCCGACATCGTGATAGTGGCGTACCGTCCGCAGGCTGATGCCGGCGAGATCGGCGATTTCACGGGTGCTCCACGACACGGGTGCTCCCTCCCTTCGGAAGTCGTATATATGGGGGCGCCCGAGCCTGAGTCGGGCCGGCCGTCACCGGCCGTCATCGGACGGCCGACCGGGGGCGATCCCCTGGTGGTGGGATGACGGCTGTGGCCGGTCGGTTCGCGGTGGCCGGGCCCGGAGCGGCGATGCGACGTGCCCCCCGTGCCCTGGCCACGCCCGGGTCTCTCAGCCGGCGGCCTGGTCGGTGACGCGCTGGATGGCCTCGACGGCGACCTCGGGCTGGTCGGTGTGGATGTAGTGGCCGGCCTCGTCGGCGGTGCTGAGCCGGCTGCCGCCGGAGACCTCGAGCCACTTCTCCTGGCCTTCGGTCCACACGCGTTCCAGCTCGTCACCGTATTCGGGGATCTCGCCGAGGTACTGGACGCCGTGCTGGATGACCTCGGTCGGGATGTCTCCGGCGGAGCGGACCTCCGCGTCGCTGTCGATCGTGATCTGCTCCGGGTTCTCCCCCTGGAACAGCGCGAGGTTCTGCGCGCGCACCTCGGCGCCGGCGCCGGTGGCCGACTCGGGGATGACGCCGGTGATGTCGTCCAGCATCGTCGGGGAGGTGGCGTCCATCAGGACCAGCCCGGCGACGCGGTCCTGGTGGTCGGGGGCGTAGCGGGCGGCGATCAGTCCGCCCAGCGAGTGGCCGGCCAGGACGACCGGACCGTCGGGGGCGATGTCGTCGAGGACGGCGGTCAGGGTCTCGCCTGCATCGGCGATGCTCTGGGGGCCCTGCGGCGCGTCGCTCTCGCCTTCGCCGAACCGGTCGTAGGAGCAGACCCGGTCCGTTTCGCTCAGGGTCCGCTGGAGGTCGGCCATGGTGTCGAGCCCGTCGCCCATCCCGGCCATCAGGACGATGACCGGCCGGTCATCGGCCGGGGTGCCGGAGCAGGAGAGGTTGAGCGAACCGCCGTCGACGTCGAGCGTCTTCGTTCCGGTGAACAGCTCCCCATTGGTCGCCACCTCCTCGGCGGCCGATTCCAGGTCGGTCTGGACCTCGTCTTGCACCTGGGATACCACCGAGCATCCGGCGAGCCCGGTGCCGGCCACGGAGCAGCACAGTGCCGTGACAGCGGCATGGCGGACGGTGGGGAGCATGAGGGCCTCCTGAAGGCGAATCGGGGGGTGCTGGCGACGGGCGCCGGACGGTGTCGCCCGTGCTCTGCGGGCGGGGCGCCGCGACTGGGGACGACGCTACGGATTCGGCGATCCGGGGTCGTCACCGCACAGTGGACACCTGTGTGTGGCTCGCACGGGGGACAAACCCGGACCCGCGGACGGCATGGTGCTCATCCGCCTGCACCCCGCTGCCGACGGCGACCTCCGCCCCGGTGCGCGGCCGCACGACCAGGGCGGGCCGGCTGCTCACCGCACCGTTCCAGAGCGTCACGGCGGCCGTACACGCCGGGTCGCCCGGGCGGTGCCCTCGGTCAGCCCGTAGCCTTTCCCCGAGGCGGCGGTCCAGATCGCCGACCGCATTCGCCGAACACATGATCGTCCTTCCCGATGTTCGTAGCGACGGCCGCCCTGCCGCGCCGGGTCGCCATCCGCACGGGCTCCGTGGGGGCAGGAGCAGAACCCGTCAATGGCGTCACGAGGCCGCGGCACAGATGCAGCCGCCCGACCGGGGGCACGCGCCCTGTCATCGCAGGCGCCGCCCGGCCGGCTGTGATCACGCTAGGAAACGCGACACCGTCTACGCTCGAACACCAGCGCCACGCAAATAGGACATCAACGCCACGGAAGGGGCAAGGCGAGGAATGACAGTGCCGGACGGATCCGGACGTAGCGACACGTCCGCCGCGGTCGCCATGTCCCTCCAGGCCGAGATGGAGCGCTTCGGCGCCCTCTGGCGCGACTGGGCAGAGCAGCTCGGCACACCGACTCCGGCGCCCGCCTTCACACCGGGCGGTACCGGCGACTTCCGGATCAGCGCCCGCGCCCTGACCGCGCATGACGCGGTGATCGCCGACGTCGACAGCGCCTCGCTCATCGGCACCCACGCCGACGAACCGCACAAGCAGACCGAACACGTGGTGATGCGCGTCGTTCGGCGCAACACGTGGCGATTCGCCCGACCGCGCCAGGGAGAGCACACCGTCCCCGCAGGCCACTTCATGCTCCAACTCACCGGCCCGCCGACGTTCGAGGACGCGCGCGATGCCAGGGCGACCGTGCTCATTCTGCCCGCCTCTCCTTTGTCCCACCTGATCGGGGACCGGCTCATCGCCGGGCCGGCATCCTCGGCCGAGATGCGGCTGCTCGTAGGCCAGCTGCACCTGGTCGCACAGACCGCCGGAGAACTCGCCCCGGCCGGTGCGCTGGCCGCCCGCAACGCCCTTCTCGAGCTGGTCAAGGGGGTGCTGCGGCAGCAGGGGGACGGCACCGAGCCCGACCTGGGCCCCGCGCTGGCCCAGGCGGCGAAGGACCTCGCCGACAGCCGGCTCGCCGATCCGGACCTTTCCCCGTCGATGCTGGCCCGCGAGCTCAACGTCTCCGTGCGCACACTGCACCGGGCCTTCGCGGCGGTCGGCGACAGCGTCGCCGGCTACATCCGCCGCCGCAGGCTCGAACAGGCCCGGCTCGAACTCCTCACCGCACCGGGCCGGCCGAGCATCGCGGAACTGGCCGCCCACTGGCAGTTCGCCGACAGCAGCCACTTCAGCCGCGCCTTCAAGAACCGGTACGGGCTCACCCCCACCGAGTACGCGCGCATGGCGGGCGCGGCCGGTGATCCGGACCCGGCCTGATCCGGGAGCGAGGACGGCCGTCCCGCACGGGTTCGCGGAGAATCGAACGGAACGAGCACCACGGCGCCGAGCACGAGCGGACCGACTGGACACCGGTCACCATCGCGCGGATTCGGTGATCGCCTCCGGCCCTATCGGTGATCCCGGCGGTCGCCGGTGACGTGCCTACCCGTCGGCCGCCGGCGCCTCCGGTCGTTGCGGTGCGCCGGGCACGGCCGGCGCCTCGGGCGCCGTCGGCGCGGCGGGCCGCCTGCGCATCAGCCTGACCGCGGGCACGATGGCGAGTGCGAAGACCACCCCGGCCATCAGGATGTAGAGGTACACGCCGGTCGCCGAGCTCACCTGGGCGCCGTCGACCACGGGCCCATCGGGGATTCGGGTCGCCTTGAGGATCTCGCCTCCGGCGAAGCTGAAAAGGACCGACCCGAGGGCGAACATGACCGACACCAGCCCCGAGACCGTGCCCTGCCGCTCGGGCGGGGCCAGGTCGGTCGCCAGGTTGTAGCCGGATGTCGAGATCGCGCCGGCGGCCATGCCGACCGTGGCCCCGCAGACGAGTGCCAGCGGGAACATCGACGCACCCGCCAGCATCAGGAAGGTCGCCGCCGTCCCGACGACGATGGCGGCGAGGAAGGGCTTCACGGTCCCGAACCGCCCCGCGGCCCATCCGGCGACGGTGCCGCCGACGAAGATGCCCAGCTGGGCCATTGACAGGAGTACCGCCGTCCCTTCTCCGTCGCCCAGCCCGTAGCCGAGTCCCCAGTCGGCGGGTACCCCGCTGATGGTCGAGGTCAGCAGCAGCATGCCCCGGAAGGAGCCCGCAGCCAGCACCAGGGCGAGCAGCGTCAGCAGGATCGGCCGGCTGAGTGCCCGGATGTCCACGATGGGGTCGGCGACCCGCAGAGCGAGGACCGCCCAGCCGGCCAGCGAGGCCGCCCCGGCCACCAGCAGCACGAGCATGCCCCCGGACAGCCACCCGGAGTCCGCTCCGAGGCTGATGTAGGCGAGCACGGCGCCCATCCCGCCGCCGAGCAGCAGAGCCCCGCCCCAGTCGATCCGGCCGGTGCTGCGGACCGGTGTTTCGGGGATGGCGACGCGCACGCTGATCGCGGCCACCACGGCGAGCAGGCCCGCCGCGACGAACACGCTCCGGTAGCCGAAGGCGTCGACGATGGGCTGCATCACCAGCGGCTCCATGATCCCGGCGATCGACGCGCCCGCCGTCACGAGCCCGATCACGGGCATGGCCACCCGCGGGGCGCAGAGATGGCGGACGAGGGCCACCGTGATGAAGATCGAGCCCAGGGCCGTGCCCTGGAGGAAGCGCCCGATCAGGAAGATCCAGAGGCTGGGTGCGGCGAAGCAGACCAGCGCGCCTGCGCATGCGGTCAGCAGCGTGATGACGAGGACCCGGCGCTGACCGAAGAGGTCGGAGGTCTTGGCGAGCAGCGGCGACCAGATGGCCCCGAACAGCAGCCCGCTCTGGCTCAGCCAGGCGATCTGGTCGGTGTCGAAGTGCGCGAGCAGTTGGTTGATGACCAGCATGGGGGAGCCCATGGCCGTGTCGGCGAGGACGTTGGCGAGGATGAGCACGGACGCCCAGAGGATGAGCCGCTTGCTCCAGCGGTGCTCCTGGTGCTCCCGGGCGGTGGGATCAGGCTCTTCCAGCGTGTTCTGCACGAGGTTTTCTCTCCAGCACGTCGGGGGACGATGCCTTGCCTTGGGTCTCGTTGCGCCGGGTTCAGAGCGCGTCGGTTCCCGCTGCTCGCAGGGCCTCGTTGCGGGCGGCGATGGCGGCCCAGCTGGTCGGCAGGATGCGGTCGCGGCCGCCGTCGACGCTGTTCTGGGCGAAGGCCACGTAGGGGCGCTGCCGGGCTTCGTAGCGTTCGAACGCGGCGGTGTGGTCGCCGCCGGAGTGGTCGAGTTCTTCGGCGAGGATGCGGGCGCCGGTGAGCGCGAGTGAGGTGCCCCGGCCCGAGAGGAAGGCCGCGCAGTACCCGGCGTCGCCGACGAGGGCGACCCGGCCGCGGTGCCAGGAGGGCAGGTGGATCTGGCCCGCGGAGTCGAAGAAGAAGTCGGGGTCGTCGCAGGCCGCATCGAGCAGTTCCGGGATGCGCCACGACCGGTGACCGGCGAAGGCGTCGATGAGGATCTTCCTCTGGGCGTCCAGGTCGTGGCGGTCGTAGTCGAGGGGTTCGGAGCGGAACTGGAAGACCGCGACGGCCGCGTCCTTGTAGCGGAAGGTGCCCGCCATCCGGCCGGGGACGTTGTAGATCGCGTTGGCGCCCCCGGGGTGCGCCTCGGCGGGCAGGGCGGCGAGGCCGATGTAGACGCCGAGGTGGCGGAGGTGGTCCTCCTCGGGCCCGAACACCAGGCGGCGTACCGCGGAGTGCTGGCCGTCGGCGCCGAGGACGAGGTCGTAGCGCCCGGTGCGGCCGGAGGCGAAGCGCACGTCGACACCGTCACCGTCGTCGGTCAGTGCCTCGATCGCGTCGCCGAAGCGGATCTTCGCTGTACCGGGGAGCGCGTCGGCGAGGATGTGCACGAGGTCCTCGCGGAGGATCTCGATGTCGTCGTCGGAGTCGCTGATCTGGGCCACGGGGATGCGGGCCACCGGCTGCCCGGCGCTGTCGACGAACCAGGTGGATTCGGTCATGCGGAGTCGTCGCTCGTGGATCTTGGTGAGGAGTCCCATCTTCTCCGCGGTCTCGATGGCGTCGCCGCGGATGTCGATGGGGGTGCCGGTGGTCCTGAGGTGGCGGGCGTATTCGACGAGGGTGACGTCGTGTCCGCGGGTGCCGAGTTCGTGTGCGGCGGCGAGGCCGGCGATACCGGCTCCGGAGATCAGGATGTTCACAGTGGTGCTCCAAGCGTGGCCAGGCGGAATGTACCGGTCGGGCCGGTGGCGGCCCGCCGGTGGGCGAGAGGGGAGGTGCAGAGCAGTGCGGTCGGCGGATGGGCCGCAGCCGCGGCACCGAATACTAAAGCAACAATATGTTGCTTTAATGGAGGCTACTTGCGGTCGGCTTGCACCGCAACGCCGCACCTGGCCAGAATCGGCAGCGGAGCAGAGAACAGGGGGTGAACGCGGCGATGGCCGACGAGACCGCCGACCGGCCGCCCGCACGGCGCCCCGGCGGCCGCAGCGCGCGGGTGCGCGAGCAGATCCTCGCCGCGACCGCCGAGCTGGTGGCGCGCGACGGCATCGCGGGCTTCCGCTACGAGGAGGTCGCCGAGTTCGCCGGCGTGCACAAGACCAGCGTCTACCGCAACTGGCCCGACCGCGAGGAGCTGGTGGTCGAAGCCCTGCTGCGCTACGCCGAGGACCTCGCCTCGATCGCCGACACCGGCGACATCCACCGCGACCTGGTGGACTTCCTGCTGGCCCTCGCCCGCGGCCTGGAGACGCCGTTCGGCCGGGCGCTCGAACAGGCCGTCCAGCCCGCCCGCCAGCGCTCCACCGTCCAGGCGGTGACCCGGATCCTCGACCAGCGCGTGGCCGCCCTGCGGCGGCGGGTGGACACCGCCGTCGAGCGGGGCGAACTCCCGCCGGTCGACGGCTCCTTCCTGGGCGAGATGATCTCCGGCCCGGCCCACCTCATCGTCAACCGCGGCATGCGCTCGTTCACCCGCACCGACGCCGAGCGCATCGTCGCCGTGGTCCTCGCCGGCATCCGGGCCACGGCCCCGCACGCCTGAGCGATCTCACCGGCGCACCGTCCCGGCCGGAGGCCGGAGCGCCTCACGGCGCGTCCCGGGACGCGCCGCGAAGCCGGACCCGGGCCGGCGCCGGCCGGCCCGGCCGGTGTCCATCTGCGTGAGGCGTCCCTCACGGCTCCAGATCGGTCACCCCTCTGCCGGTGGCGATGTCGAAGGGCACCGACGCCTGGTCGTGGGTGATCGACCAGGCGCCGTCGATCTTGCGGAAGCCGAAGGTGGCCCGCACCCACATGCCGCTCGTGGCCGTCCCGTTCTTCAGCGTGCCGCTGAGCCGGCCGAAGCAGTGCCCGAACGCCACGGTCTCATCCACCGTGAGCGCCAGGTCGCGCACCTCGTAGGCCACGTCCTCGAAGAACGTGAACACGTTCCGCCAGTTCTTCAGCTTCGCCTCCACCCCGACATGCTGGAGCGGCGGTTCGACGTCGAAGGACACGACGTCCGTTGCATACAGGCGCTTCAGGCCCTCCAGGTCCTTGGCGCGGATCCCCTCGACGATCCCGTCGATGTGCCGCCGGATCGCGGCTTCGTCCACCTCGTGCTGTGTCGGCATCGCTGCCCGCCCCCTTATCTTCGGTGTGGAATCCCGGCCGGTCACCTATACGACGACACCACCCGCCGAAACGTCAGGGACGCGCCGGCCTGACAATCACGGGGGCTGTCTCGTCGGAGGAACGAGGGGCGGATCCGACACAGGGGGCGACCGGAACCATGACCGACCACGCAGAGCCGGCACACGAGGGGACCGACGCAGGCCTGAGCGCGGTCATCAGCGAACGGCGGCAGCTGATCAACCTCGCCTACCGGCTGCTGGGCTCCCTGGCCGAGGCCGAGGACGCCGTCCAGGAGACCTATGCCCGCTGGTACGCCATGTCCCGCGAGCAGCAGGCGGCCATCGCGTCCCCCGGTGCCTGGCTGACGCGGGTCGCCGGCCGCATCTGCCTGGACATGCTCGGTTCGGCGCGGGCCCGGCGCGAGCGCTACGTGGGGGAGTGGATCCCTGAGCCGCTGCCCGACCGCACCGAGTGGATCAGCGGGCGGCCGGGCGTGGCCACATCCGACCCGGCCGACCGGGTCACCCTGGACGAATCGGTCAGCATGGCCTTCCTGGTCGTGCTCGAGGCCATGACCCCGGCCGAGCGCGTCTCCTTCGTCCTGCACGACGTCTTCGGCTACCCCTTCGCCGAGGTGGCCCGGATCGTCGGCCGCACCCCGGCGGCCTGCCGCCAGCTGGCCTCATCGGGCCGCGGCCGCATCCGCGCCGCGCAGGCTTCGACGGCGGTTCCGGCGGCCCGGCAGGCCCGCATTGTCAGGAACGTCAAACAGGCCCTGGACGCCGGCGACATCGACGCCCTCATCGGCCTCCTCGACCCCGGCGCCACGGCGATCGGCGACGGCGGCGGCCGGGCCACCACCGTGCTCCACCCGATCGAGGGCGCCGACGAGATCGCGCGCTTCCTGCTGCGCATCCAGCCCGTCCTGCGCCAGCAGACGCTCCTGGAGCGCACGGTCAACGGCCGGCCCGGCCTGGTCGCCCAGCAGGACGGCGTCACGGTGTCGGTGATCGCCTTCGAGATCGCCGACGACCGGATCACCCACATCTGGTCCGTGCGCAACCCCGACAAGCTCCGGCGGTGGACGACCGGCTGATACCCACCTTGCGCCCCGGCGGCCATGAGACGGGGCCATCGGTGAGCGGACAACACGCTGCTTTGCCCGGTCGAAAAGCTGTGGGGCCGCGCGAGGAGGTCGTCCGTCCGGGGGACGCAGATCGAGGGAAGGAAAAACACTCCCCTCCACTCTCAACGTATAGCGCACCCGGGGGCTTGCGGCAAGACCCGGGGCATGCCGCAGAATCGTCGATCGCGGTCGGAATCCGCAGGACACGCGCGTCACGAAAAGCGCTGCGCGCGGTGCGGATGACCGGAATGCGGTTCAGTTGAACGGGGGGCTTCATGATCGATGTCATTGTGGTGGGCGGCGGGCCGACCGGCCTGATGCTGGCCGCCGAGCTGCGGCTGCACGGCGTGCACGTGGTCGTGCTGGAGAGGCTGACCGCGCCGACGGGGGAGTCGCGCGGGCAAGGGCTGCACGTGCGCAGCGTCGAGCTGATGGACCAGCGCGGCCTGCTGGACCGGTTCCTCGCCGTCAGTGACAAGTTCCGGGTCGGCGGCCCCTTCGCGGGCGTCAGCAAGCCGTTCCCGGAACGGTTGGACACGGCCCACCCCTACGGCCTCGCCGTCGCGCAGCCGGTCACCGAGCGGCTGCTCAACGAGTGGGCCCTCGAACTCGGCGCCGAGATCCGGCGCGGCGGCGACGTGGTGGGGGTGGGCCAGGACGAGGACGGGGTGAGCGTCGAGCTGGCGGACGGCACGCGCCTGCGCTCGCGCTACCTCGTCGGCTGCGACGGCGGCCGCAGCACCGTGCGCAACCGGCTCGGCATCGCCTTCCCCGGCGAGCCCTCCACGGTCGAGACGCTGCTGGGGGAGATGGAGCTGACCGAGGACCCCGACAAGGTCGCCGCCGTCGTCGCCGACGTCCGCCGCACCCAGCTGCGGTTCGGCGCCGTACCGATGGGGGAGGGGGTGTACCGCGTCGGCGTGCCCGCCGAGGGGGTGGCCGAGGATCGGACGGCCGCGCCGACCATCGAGGAATTCCGGCAGCAGCTGCGGGCCACCGCGGGCACCGACTTCGGCGCACACTCACCGCGCTGGCTCTCCCGCTTCGGCGATGCCACCCGCCAAGCCGAGCGCTACCGCGCCGGCCGGGTGTTCCTGGCCGGCGACGCGGCGCACATCCACCCGCCGACCGGCGGGCAGGGGCTCAACCTCGGTGTCCAGGACGCGTTCAACCTCGGCTGGAAGCTGGCCGCCGCGGTCGGCGGCTGGGCACCGGAGGGGCTGCTGGACACCTACCACACCGAACGCCACCCGGTGGGCGCCCGCGTACTCGACAACACCCGCGCGCAGATGACGCTGCTGGGGACCGGTCCGGGCGCGACCGCGCTGCGCGGGCTGTTCGCGGAGTTGATGGACTTCGAGGAGGTGAACCGGTACGTGACCGGGCTCGTCACCGCGGTCGCGGTCCGCTACGACTTCGGCGAAGGCCACGACCTGCTCGGCAGGCGGCTGCGCGACATCGGCTTGCAGCAGGGCCGCCTCTACGCGCTGCTGCACGGCGGCCGCGGACTCCTCCTCGACCAGACCGGCCGCCTTTCGGCGGCGGGCTGGGCGGACCGGGTCGACCACGTCGTCGACACCAGCGAGGAGCTGGACGTGCCGGCCGTGCTGCTGCGCCCGGACGGCCATGTGGCGTGGGCCGGGGAGGACCAGCGCGATCTGCTCGACAGCCTGGAGAAGTGGTTCGGCGCCGCCGCGCAGGAGGATTCGGGGGTCTCAACGAGCTGAATCGCTGCCGGTGACCGATGCCGGGCGATGAAAGTTGACCCTACACTCAAGTTCGGTGCTAGAGTCTCATCTTGAGTGACGGATCAAGTTATGGGAAGGGCGGCCCGGTATGGAACCGTCGGCGGTTGCGACCTCTGCCCGGCTGAGGATCGATGTGTGGGCGGACGTGGTCTGCCCCTGGTGCTACCTCGGGGAGGAGCGCCTCGACAAGGCGATCGCCGCGTCCGCGCACGCCGGTGATATCGAGCTGCGGATCCACACCTTCCAGCTCGACCCCACCGCGCCCACCACCACCGCCCCCACCCTGGACTACCTCGCGAACAAGTTCGGGGTGTCGCCCGCCCAGGCGCGCGCGATGGAGGAGGGCGTCGCCGCGAAGGCGGCCGCCGAAGGCCTGCCCTACACATCCGACCGGCCCGCGAGCAACACCATGGACATGCTGCGCCTGGTCCACCTCGGCGCCGAGCACGGCGTCGCCTGGCAGTACCTGCGCGCGATGCAGGCCGAAGTGTTCGGCGGCAACGCCGACGCCTTCGAGCACGCCACGCTGATCCGGCTCGGGGAGGAACTCGGCATCCCCGGAGACGAGATCCGCGATGTCCTGGCCACCGACCGCTACGCCGACGCCGTCCGGGCCGACCACGACGACGCCCTGCGGCTGGGGGCCCGGGGCGTGCCCTTCACCGTTCTCGGCGAGCGCTTGGGCATCCCGGGCGCGGTGAGCACCGACCAGTACGCCGACGCCATCGACCAGGCATGGGAGCAGGTCCATGGCTGAGACCGTCCCCGAGCCCCCGCGGCCGTTGCTGCTCGTCCACGGCGAGGCGGACGGCTACTGCGACCCGGCGACCGGGCTGTGCGCGGTCCCGGGGACGACGGACCCCGAGCCCATCGCCGACGCCGATGCCGCCGACGCGGACGGCGGAGCGCCGGGCGACTGAGAGTCGGCCGGGACCATCTGCGGAGCGGCCTACGTCACCCTGCACACGGCCGGCCCCGCCACGGGCGACGTCACGGTCGCGGCCGGCTAGCGCCTGTGGCAGGTCTTCAAGTAGCTGAGGAATGATGGTTGCAGCCCGGAGACGTGCGTCTCCTGCAACAACGCGTGCGAAACCTGCTCCGACCGCCCCTGGGTGCGCAGCTGTTCCACCGTCGCAAGGACGTTACGGGCCATTCCGCGATAGAACGGAATGTCTCCTAGGAGTTCGGCTTCGTTCAGCGTGATGTGCAGCCGTGGAGCGGCTGCGTCCTCGCCGGGTTCCGGCAGGGCTTCGACGAGGGTGAAGATCTGGCTGTCCGTGCTGGCCACACCGGGGCTGCCCGCCCCGATGCTCGCGAAGAGTCCCGTCTCGCGCAGCCATGCGTAGAGGGCGAAAAGACCTCCATAGGAGTAGCCGAAGAGGCCGTGCCCGGAGCCGCTGACACGCAGCTTCGACCGCAGGTGAGGGTGGAGTTCGCCGGTTATGAAGTCGAGGAAGACGTCGGCGTGGCTTTTCTCCAGCTCCGCGAGGTAGGCGTCGACCTGCTCCTGGGTCATCGAACCCGCATCGCGAGCCGCTGCGAGGGTGGCCCGCATGTCGTCACCGATGGGTTCCCCCGGCGGCACGAGGTCGCGGTTGCGAATCTGTGCCCAGGCCGCAGCCTCCTCACCGGTGTACCCGATGCTGACCTGGATGTAGGGGGCGACCGTCAGGTACGGGTCCGCCTGGATGACGATGAGGGGCGCGGTGAGGCCGACCGTCCAGTTGCCGTCCAACACGTAGATCACCGGTAGGGGATCCGTGGAGTCCGCATAACCGGGGGGCGTGGTCACCCAGACGCCGTAGCGGTGCCCTGACCGGGCGGTCACCTCCAGGTACTCCGTGTCCGGCAAGCAGCCGTGCAATATCTCGCTCATCGAGTTTCTCCCTAGGTCCGCCGCGCGAGAGATGTCCAGCGCTGTCGCCATGCGTTGACGGACTCCGGCGATGCGGTCCCGCGTTGCGGACCCACCGTCCTCAACAGTGGTGAATTGACTGTGCGGTAACGTACTCAACAGTGGTGAAACCGTCAAACGGAGGCAACGTGAGATCGCCGGTGGGGGCAGGGAAGAAACGTCTCCTGGAGGCGCTGTTCGATGAGTTCGGCGAGAACGGCCCCAGCCCGAACCTGTCGATGCGCCAAGTAGCAGAGCGGCTCGGTGTGCACCACACGTTGCTGACCTATCACTTCGGGTCGCGGCCGGGTCTGCTGCGTGCTGTGCTGTCAGAGGCGCGCCGCCGCGATAACCTCGTCATCGCCGCGACCGGCAACGAACTCGGGTTCGTGGCCCTGTGCAGAGCCATCTGGGACTTTTACTCGGACCCTGCGCACGAAGATCGCATCCGTGCCTTCTTCCACCTGGTCGGGCTCGCGGTCTATGAACGCGACGGATTCCAGGAGCTCGTCGTCGACATCGATGGCCTGGCGCACCTTCTCGAAGCGGCCGCTCTTCGCGACGGCGCTACGGCAACCGACGCCAGGCGGCAGAGCATCATCGCGACCGCAAGTCTGCGAGGACTCTTACTGCAAAGGTTGCTGACCCCGACCGCCGAGGTCGACGCCGCGGCCGAGCGCTTCATCACCTCGTTGGCGGCATTCGAGGGTGAAAGTCACGCGTTGTAAACCACCGTGACCCAGCGGTCGACCGCGGATCTCGAACACACCACCACCCGGGCGGGCCGTTTCAGCCCGCGGACTCAGCGGACCGTGGGAGCCAACGGTGCGACCACCTCACACAGCTCGGCGGCGGCCTGGGCGACGAGTTCGGAGAGGGTCGCGTCCGGGTCGGCCAGCCAGCGGGACGTGGCCCGCCGGGAGATCGCTACCGCCACGTCGATGATGAGGCGCGCCTCGCCCCGCTCGACACCGCGCCGCTCGAGCGCTCGCCCCATCGCGCGGGCGATGTCGGCGAGCTTGATCAGGTCGCGCTCGGCCAGCGCCGGGCTGGCGGCGATCACCCTGGTGCGCCGCCGCAGGAACTCGCGTGAGCTGAAGATCTCATCGGCGGTCCCCAGCGCGGTGAGCAGCGCCTCGATGGGCGTGACGCCCGGGTCGACCGCCTCGACCTGGGCGACGAGGTGGGTCTCGAGCTCGTTGCCGGCGAAGAGGACTTCCCGCTTGTCGGGGAAGTAGCGGTAGAAGGAGCGCTCGGTCAGGCCGGCGGCACGCGCGATCTGCGCGACCGTGGTGCGCTCGAACCCCTGCGTCTCGAACAGCTCGAGTGCCGCCTGCTCGAGCCGGCCCTGTGCGTTGGATTCCCATCGTGGCATGCCCACCACGATACGACAACAGATGCTGTCATCACCGTGCTACGGTCGATGACAACAGATGCTGTCATCAACAGGAGATCGTCATGAAGGCTCTTCAGTTCGACCGATTCGGGTCCCCGGACGTGGTCGTGCTCCGCGAGGTCCCGAAACCGGAGCCGAGACCCGGCCAGATCCGGATCGCCGTGCGGGCGTGCGGCCTGAACCCGGGCGACTGGTCGGTGATCGACGGCCTCCTCGCCGACCGGTTGCCACCGCTGCCGCGCGGGCTCGGCCTCGAGGTCGCGGGCACGGTCGACGCGCTCGGTGCGGGCGTCACCGGCGTCGCCCCCGGCGACCGCGTATTCGGCCCGGCGACCTTCGACGGCCCCACGGCCGGTGCCGCCGAGTACGCGCTGATGCAGGCCTGGGCACCCATCCCCGAGGGCGTCACCGCCGAGCAGGCCGCCGCGCTGCCGATGGCGGCCGAGACGGCGTGGCACGCACTCGACGACCTCGGCATCCAGCCGCGCGAGCTGCTGCTCGTCCACGGCGCAGGCTCCACCGTGGGTGAGGCGGCGGTGCGCTTGGCGCTGCACCGGGGTATCCGGGTGATCGCCACCGCCGGGCCCGCACGGGCCGCCGCGCTGGAAGAGATCGGCGCCCAGGTGACCGCCTACGGCGACGGCATGGCCGAACGCGTCGCCGCGCTGGCCGGTGGTCGCGTCGACCGCGTGCTGGACGCCGCCCCGAGCGGCGGCCGGGTCGACCGCCCCGGCCGGGCCAGCCCGGCGGGAGGCTCGCTGCCGACCCTCGTCGAGCTGAGCGGGGACCCCGACCGTGTCGTCACCGTCTCGGACTTCGCCGCCGCGGCCGGACTGGGCGTGCGGATCACCCGGATCGAGATGAGCTACGACCGGCTGGACGAGTTCGCCAGGCTGGCCGGCGAAGGCGTACTGGCCGTGTCGATCGGCCGCACCTACCCGCTCGGCCAGATCCACGAGGCGGCCAAGCTCAGTCAGTCCCGCCGACCCGGCGGGAAGCTCGTGCTCGTCCCGTGACCATCTCGCTGGTCCGCACCGTCTCACCTGGCGGCGCAGACCGGCCCGGCCGCACCTCTGCGTTCCGAGAACGGGAAGCGACGCGAGCCCGTGGAACACCTCACGGCACGTGCGGACATTGGTGCCGGGCCGGGGCACTGCGCGTGTGCACGAGGCGCTTCCAGCCCGCCGCGCCCCGGGCCCGGAGCCCGGCCGGGCGCGCCTACTGGGACGGGTCGCCCACCTCGGCGTCGCCGTCCCGGCGCTCCCCGCGGACAGCGGGCGGGTCCTCCTGCCCAGCAGGGGGCGCCGCCCAGCTGGCCAGGAGCTTGAGGCGGTCCTCGTCGGGGGTGCCCGGCTCGGCGGTGTAGATCGTCAGGGAGTGCGCCTCGTTGGTGGCGATCGGCAGGTCCAGCGGCTGGTAGATCAGCTCCAGGCGCCCGGCGTCGGGATGGTGGAAGAGCTTGACACCGGCGTGATGGATGCGCACGTCGTGGACGGCCCACCGGGTGCGGAACTCGGTGCTCACGGTGGACAGCTCGCCGATGAGCTCGCGCAGCGCCTTGTCGCTGGGGCAGCGGCCCGCCTCGGCGCGCAGCAGGGCCGCGGTGATGTCCGCGGCAGCCTCCCAGTCCTCGACGAAGCGGCGCGCGCCGGGGTCGAGGAAGTAGTACCGGGCGAAGTTGGGACGATCGTGCCCCTCGGCGGTCGGGCTGTCGATCACGGGCGCGAACAGGGCGCGGGCCAGGGCGTTGGTGGCCACGATGTCCAGGCGGCCGTTGGTGACGAACGCCGCGGACAGCGTCATGGAGTCCAGCAGCCACTGCACGCGGGGCGGGACGTCGACGGCCTTGCGGCGGCGCGGCGAGCGCCCGGGCGGCTGCGCGGCCCGGGCCAGGTCGAACAGGTAGGTGCGCTCGTCCTCGTCCAGGCGCAGCGCGCGGGCGACCGCGTCCAGGACGTCGTCGGACACCCCGCTGACGTGGCCTTTCTCCAGGCGCGTGTACCACTCGGGGCTCACCCCCGCCAGGAGCGCGACCTCCTCACGGCGCAGACCGGGCACCCGGCGCCGGCCGCCGGTGGGCAGCCCGGCCTGCTCCGGGGAGATCCGGGCGCGCCGGGTGGCGAGGAAGTCCCGAATCTCGGAGCGGTTGTCGGGTAGCGGGTCCATGCCATCCACCATAGGCACGAATCGCCGGGAAGGGAGGTTGAGCCTGTACCCCCGATAACCGCGGCCTTCCTGGTCAGCGCGCCATCCGGTTACCTGGACTGCGTACGGCGGCCGCGACTTCCGCCCCGCCCGCCCCATGGGCGCGGCGACGCAAGGCCGCGAACAACGGAAGCCGACGGCGCTCGGTGCCCCGCCCAGGACACGGCGGATACCGGCCGGCGCCGGCACACCATAGGAGGAGGGCCACCCATGCGTGGAGTGGTGATGCACGAGCCCGGTGACGTCCGGGTGGAGGAGCGCGACGACCCCGAGATCGTCGAGCCCACCGACGCCATCGTGAAGCTGACCGCGACCTGCATCTGCGGGTCGGACCTGTGGCCCTACCGCGGGGTCGAGCCCGCCGACCACGTGCTGATGGGCCACGAGTACGTCGGCGTCGTCGAAGAGGTCGGCTCCCAGGTGACGAACGTCAAGGTCGGCGACTTCGTCGTCGGCTCCTTCGTCATCTCCGACAACACCTGCGAGATTTGCCGATCGGGCTACCAGTCCGGCTGCGTGCACCGGGAGTTCGTGCACGCCGGTATCGGCACCCAGGCCGACAAGGCCCGCATCCCCTACGCCGACGGCACCCTCGTCGCCACCCCGGGGCAGCCCGATCCGGAGCTGATCCCGTCGCTGCTGGCCGCCTCCGACGTGCTCGGCACCGGCTGGTACGGGGCCGTCGCCGCCGAGGCCGGACCCGGCAAGACCGTCGCGGTCGTCGGCGACGGCGCGGTCGGGCTGATGGCGGTCCTGGCCGCCAAGCAGCTGGGCGCCGAGCGGATCATCGCGATGTCGCGCCACCCCGAGCGCCAAGAGCTGGCCCGCTTCTACGGCGCCACCGACATCATCGAAGAGCGCGGCGACGCGGGCGTGGAGAAGATCAAGGAACTCACCGGCGGCCTTGGGGCGCACTCGGTGGTCGAGGCCGTCGGCACGCAGGAGGCGGTCATGCAGGCGATCGGCGCCACCCGCCCCGGCGGGCACATGGGCTTCGTCGGCGTCAGCCACGACGTCAAGGTCCCCGGCATCGAGCTGTTCTTCGCCGGCATCCACACCGAGGGCGGCCCCGCCCCGGTGCGCCGCTTCCTCCCCGACCTGATCCGCCTCATCTGGGACCGCAAGATCGACCCGGGCAAGGTCTTCGACCTGACCCTGCCGCTGGACCAGGCCGCTGAGGGCTACAAGGCTATGGACGAACGGCGCGCCACCAAGGTGCTCCTCACCCTCTGATCCGGCCGACGATGGGGGTGCCGGTCCCGGCGCGGAACGGGCATAGGGGGGGTGCGGATACCGCCGGCACGGCGCCGCACCCCCACCACGACGAAAGGAGACCGGCGATGGCCCTGGTCCTGGTGACCGGAGCATCCGGCGGGCTCGGGCACAACGCGGCGGCGCACCTCGCTGGCGAGGGGCACGACGTCGTCGTCCACGCCCGCAACTCCGACCGGCTCACCGACGCAGAGGGCGCCGGTTCCCAGGGAGCCGGCCGGTGGGCCGGCACCGTCACCGGCGACCTTTCCCGCCTCGACGGCATCCACGACGCGGCCCGGCAGGCGTCGGCGTTCGGCCGCTTCGACGCGGTCATCCACAACGCCGGGACCATGCACGCCCCGGAGCTGATCACCGTCAACACCATCGCCCCCTACGTGCTGACGGCCCTGATGGACAAGCCGGCCCGGCTCATCTACCTGAGCAGCTCCATGCACCGCACCGGCTCCACCGACCTGGAGCGGCTGGCCACAGGCGACGCCTCCTACAGCGACACCAAGCTATGGGTCACCGCGCTCGCGCTCGCGTGCGCGTCGCGCTGGGAGGGAACCGTCAGCCACGCGGTCGACCCCGGGTGGGTCCCCACCCGCATGGGCGGGCGCAGCGCATCGGACGACCTTGCCGCCGGGCACCAGACGCAGGCCTGGCTGGCCACCCACCCCGGCGTGGCCCCGGCCACCGGTGGCTACTGGTACCACGGGCGGACGCAGTCACCGCACCCCGCGGCGGCCGACGAAGCGTTCCAGGCCCGGCTCATCGACGCCCTGGAGCGCCACACGGGCGTGCCACTGGCGTGACCGGGCAGGGCCCGCCCGCGGGGTCAGAGGACCTCGACGGCGAGGCTGGCGCAGACGGCCAGGATGCCCAGCCACCCGGCGGCGCCGAGGAGGTTGTGCCACCACCGGTTGCGCAGGTCGCCCATGAGCCCCCGGTGGTTGGCCAGCAGCAGGATCACCAGGCCCAGGAACGGGGCGACCACGACGGTCAGGGCCTGGGCGGTGATGATGAGCTGCACGGGGGAGCCGCTCGCCAGTGCCGCGACGGCCAGGCCGAAGCCGAGGATCACCAGGATGAGCCCCCTGACCCTGCGGCCGCCGAGGCCGGAGCCCCACCCCAGGCCGTCGGCGAGCAGGGTTCCGCCGGCCGTGGCGTTGGCCAGCATCGAGGAGAAGGCGGCGGCGGTGAACCCCGCGGCGAAGACGTAGCCGCCCGCCGGCCCGGCGACCGACTCCAGGACGCCGCTGAGCTCACCGGCGCTGCCCGCCGCCGTGCCCGTGCGCTGGGCGACGGCGGCGCTGGCCACGATCACCATGATCGTCATGAGGCCCGGGGCGGCGATGCCGGGGATGGTGTCCGACAGCGTGGTCTCCCGGTAACGCGAACGGTCGATCCCGCGCTCGCGGATGGTGTAGCCGGCGTAGAAGGCGGCGTTGACGGAGAAGTTGGTGCCCACCATGGCCACGAGCAGCAGGCCGACACCGTCGGGGACCGTCGGGACGACGCCGCGGCCCACCTCCGGCCAGGAGGGTCCCGACAGGATCGCGGCGAGCAGGAACCCGATGCCCATGACCACCACGGTGAGCAGCAGGACCTTCTCGAAGCGGCGGTAGTAGTCGCGGGTGAGCAGCAGGACGGCGACCAGGACGGTGCAGGCCAGCGTCCACGCCACCGGCGGCCCGCCGAACAGCATGGACAGCCCCAGGCCGGAGCCCACCGCGTTGCCCACGGAGAACATCAGGGTGATGAGGAAGACCCCGCATCCCGCGAGCACGCCCCACGCGTGGCCGAGGCGCTGCTTGATGCTGTCGACGACCGAGCCGGGCGAGGCCAGCCCGATGCGGACCGACATGTCGGTGAACACCGTCATGAGCAGGGTGGACACGACGATGACCCAGATCAGCGCGTAGCCGAACCGGCCGCCGGCCTCGATGGCGGAGGTGAGGTTGCCGGGGCCGAACTGCCAGGCGCCGACCACGAAGGCGGGGCCCATGAGGGCCAGGGCGCGCAGCAGGCGCGAGCGCCGCGTCGCATCCGGCGGCGCCGCTGCTGGGGAGGGGCGGGGGTTCGCGGTCATGGTGTCGCCTCCAGTCTGCGGCCGGGCCGTTCCCGGGCCGCAGGGCGGGGTGGGGTGGGGTGGGATCGCAGGGGGTGGACGCCCTCCGGCGCGGTCGGGGTCGCGGAGGCCGGCCGGGCACGGGCGCCGGCGGGCGCGGGACGTGGGAGCGGCGTCCGTCGCGGGAGGCCAGGTGGTCGCCGGCGGGGGAGCGGTGGGCGGGGCGCGGTGTGACGGCGCCCCGGCGGCCGGTGTCAGAGCAGGCCGGCGTGCTTGAGGCCCGCCTCGATCTCCGGGCGGGCGGAGTCGGCCAGCGGGAGCAGGGGCGAGCGCACGGTGGCGCCGGGCAGCACCCCCCGCAGTTCGAGGGCGATCTTCAGCGCGACCGTCCCCTCCATGTGCGAGTTGCGGTGGTACACCGCCTTGGTCAGCGGGAGCAGGGTGTCGTGGATCCTCCGTGCCCGGGCGTAGTCGCGGTCCCGGCCGGCGGCGATGAGCTCGACGAGGGGCTCGGGGGCGATGGTGCCGTAGCCGACCAGTGCGCCGTCCACGTCGAACATGGTGGGCAGGAGGTATTCGTCGTGGCAGGTGAGGATCTGGAGGTCGGGGAGCTCGGCGCGCAGGACCGGGATCTCGGTGTCCCAGCGGCGCATGTTGCGCACGCCGTTCTTGGTGGCGAACACGCCGGGCTGGGCGGCGATCTCCAGCTGGGTGTCGAGGTCGTAGGTGGCCTTGGTGGCGTCGGGGTACTGGAAGAGGATCAGGGGGAGCCCGGACTCCTCGTGGACGTTGCGGTAGCGGTCCTGGGGGGCGCCGGGCTGGAAGCCGAACCTGAGCCAGCCGTGTGAGGGGTAGAGCAGCCCGGCCGCGGCGCCGGCCCGGGCGGCGCGGGCGGCCTCGTGGGCGGCGACCCGGGTGCCCTCGCCGGTGATCCCGGCGATGATCGGCACGCGGCCGTCGACCGCCTCCACCAGGGTGCGGATCACCGCGGTCTGCTCGTCCTGGGTGAGGAAGGTGCCTTCTCCGGCGTGGCCGAGGCAGACGAGCCCTTTGACGCCGTCGAAGCCGGCGAGCCAGCGGCCCATGGATGCCAGGGCGTCGTGGTCGACCTCGCCCTCGGGGGTGAACGGGGTGACGGGTGCCGGGGTGAGTCCGCGCAGGTCGAGCGACATGTGCCTATCCTTCCGGGAACGTTTGCGGGAACGTTTGCATTATGTGGTGTGGTGCAGGACACGTCAAGAGGTGACCTGCGGCGCACCGCGACGGGCGAGGGCGCGCGCCCCGACTAGACTGGTCGCCGCGAACCCAGGAGGAGGGCCGAGCCAGCCATGCCACCCGAGGAGGCGACCACGGCCCCCGGCCCCGCCAAGCCGCCCACGATCCACGACGTGGCGCGGCTGGCCGGGGTGAGCACCTCGACCGTCTCGCGCGTCCTGGACCCCCGGGTCCCGCCGTCGCGCAGCGCGGCCGCCGAACGGGTGCGCCGGGCCGCCGACGAACTCGGCTACACCCCCCACTCCGTCGCCTCCAGCCTGCGCCGCCGCGGCACCAGCACCATCGGCGTCCTCGTCCCCCGGCTGACCGACACCGTCATGGCGATCCTGTACGAGGAGCTGGCCCGCGCCTGCCAGGCCCGCGGCTACTTCGCGGTCGTCGCCACCACCGACGACCATCCCGACACCCAGCGCAGCGCCGCCCGATCGCTCCTGCAACGCCGGGTCGACGGCCTCGTGCTCTCCACCGCCCGCCTCGACGACCCCTACCTCGCCGAGCTGCGCCGCACCAACACCCCCCACGCACTCGCCCTGCGCACCGACGGCCACAGCCCCGCCTCCGTCGGCGACGACGAGCTCGGCGGCTACCTCGCCACCCGGCACCTCATCGACCTGGGCCACCGCGATATCGCGTGCGTGGCCGGCCCGGCCTACACCTCCAGCTCCACCCGGCGCCGCGACGGGTTCCTGCGCGCCCTCGCCGAAGCGGGCATCACCCCGCGCCCGGCGTGGGTCCGCGAATCGGCGTTCAGCATGGAGGCCGGCGAAGAGGCCGCCCGCGCCCTGCTCTCCGGCGCCGAGCGGCCCACCGCGATCTTCGCGATCAACGACAACACCGCCGTCGGCGTGCTGTCCACCGCGATGCGCGCCGGCCTGGACGTGCCGCGCGAGCTGTCGATCGTCGGCTACAACGACATCCCCCTGGCCGGGCGCCTGCCGCTCCCGCTCACGACCATGCGGGTGCCCTTCCGCGACATCGCCACCGCCGCCGTCGGCCTCGTCCTGGACCCCGCGGCCCCCGACGCCACCGTGGTCCGCCCCCCGACCCTCATCCCGCGCGCCTCCACCGCGCCGCCCGGATAGCACCCCGCACCCACCTTCTGCTGGTCGACGGCGACCCGACCGGCACCATCAGCGACACCCTCAACACCCGTACCCTCTGGCGCCGCGGTACCCGCCTGAGCAATGACCGCAGTCCGCCGTCGTGCAGGATCCCGGTGCCAGGGCGTCGATCCGGAAAAGGACAGTGCCTGGGTGTGCGGCGTCCGGGCACAGGCCGCCCTGTCGCGCGTCCGTCCGCGCGCCCACACTCGAATGCGACCGGGCACCGACCGAAAGGCACCGAGATGACCGAGGGACTCCCGACGGCGACCACCACAGAGCGCGACGACGTCGAGGCGGTCGCCGCGCAGCACCGCGAGTGGATCTTCCTCTGGGACCGTGACGAGAACGACGGGGACTTCGACTTCGACACCCGCTTCGCCGACCAGTACGACTTCGCCGGCGACGACGTCATCCTTTTCGACAACGCCGATCCCGAGCGCCGCGTCCTGCGCGACGCCCGGGAGTTCGGGAGGGTGTTCGGCCCGGCGTTCACCGCGCTGCGGCGGGCCGAGCACGTGATCGAGGAGCAGCCCGAGGTCATCGTGTCGGGCGGGCTCGCCGCGACGCGCATGGTCTTCCTCGCGTGGCTGACCGCCGCGGACGGGGTGATGACCGAAGTCCGCGCCGTCAACTCGCAGGTGCGGCGCAGGGACGCACGTGGCCGGTGGCTGATCGTCCGCGACCAGACCGACGCCGTGGTCAGCGGTCCTCGGTCACGCGCGTCGTGACCCGGTGAGGTGCGCGGGGCCGTGTTCGGCGGCGCGGGTGGCGTGCAAGGTCTCCAGCAGGTTCAGGGCCTGGTGGCTCTCGCTCCCGGGCTCCGCGTGGTAGATGACCAGTTGCTGCCCGGGTGCCTCCCGGACGTCGAAGGTCCGGAAGTCGAGTGTGAGCGGTCCGACGTCGGGGTGCAGGAGCCGTTTGGCCTCGTGGGACTTGCCGCGTACGTCGTGCTCGGCCCACAGCTCGGCGAAGCGGGGGCTGTGCTGTGCGAGTTCGGCGACGAGTGCGGCCAGGTGCGGGTCGCCCGGCTCGTGGCCGGTGGCGTGCCGCAGGTTGGCCACCGTCGATCGCGCCACGCGGTTCCAGTCCCGGTAGAAGCCGCGGCCCGCCGGGTGCACGAACGCCATCCGCGCCAGGTTGTCCACCGGTGCGAACGCGCTGAAGAGCGCGTCGGCCAGCGGGTTGGTCGCGAGTACGTCCAGTCCCCGGTTGAGGACCAGTGCGGGGGTGTGGGAGTAGCCGTCCAGCAGCTGCCGCAGCCCGGCACTGACGTGGTGCGGCGGCCGGGAGCCGGACGGGAGGGGCACCGTGCCGGCGAGGCGGTGCAGGTGCGCGGCCTCGTCCTCGTCGAGGCGCAGGGCCCGGCGCAGGGCGTCGACCATCTGGGCCGAGGGTCGGCGCTCCCGCCCCTGTTCGAGACGGGTGTAGTAGTCGACGTTGACGTCGGCCAGGACGGCGATCTCCTCGCGGCGCAGGCCCGCGACCCGCCGGGTGCCGGAGCTGAGCATGTCGACGTCCTCGGGCCGCAGCCGCGCCCGGCGGCTCCGGAGGAAGTCTCCCAGGTCGTTGTCGGGCATGGAGCCCACCTTATCCACCCCTGTCGCGGTCAGCCTGGGCGTGCCACAGCCAGGCTGACCGCGTCCTGGCCGCCCCGGCGGCCGGGACGCAGCATGGGCCGAGCGCGGTCCCGGCGCCCGTCGGGAACCGCGCCGCATCCATCGAGGCGACACCGAGAAGCGAGGATCGAGATGAGCCGCTCACTGGCCGACTACCGGCTGCTGGGACGTTCCGGACTGCGGGTGTCCCCGCTGTCGCTGGGGACGATGACGTTCGGTGAGGACTGGGGGTGGGGAGCAGGACCGGAGGAGGCGCGGCGCATCCTCGACACCTACCTCGACCGCGGCGGCAACTTCGTCGACACCTCGGTCAACTACACCGATGGTTCCGCCGAGCGCCTGCTCGGCCGGTTCGTGAAGGACAGGCGGGACCAGGTCGTCCTTTCGACCAAGTACACGATGACCCGCGACCGGCGGAACCCGAACGCGGGCGGAAACCACCGGCTGAACATGGTCCGGTCCCTGGAGGCGAGCCTGCGCCGGCTCGACACCGACCACATCGATCTCTTCTACCTTCACGGCTGGGATTACACGACCGCGCACGAGGAGGTCATGCGCGGGCTCGACGACCTGGTGCGCAGTGGGAAGATCACCTATGTGGGCATCGCCAACACCCCGGCCTGGCGCATCTCGGCCATGCAGACGCTGGCGGACCTGCGCGGGTGGACGCCGCTGGTCGCGTTGCAGAGCGAGTACAGCCTGGTGCAGCGCACCGTCGAGCACGAGCTCCTGCCGATGGCGTTCGACCTGGGGCTGGGGGTGCTTCCGTGGTCCGCGCTCGGAGGCGGGCTGCTCACCGGGAAGTACGGCCGCGCCGACGTCGCCGAGCAGGCGGGTCAGGACGCCGCGGTCGGCACCCGCAGGGGCGTGATCCAGAGCTCCGGCAACCTCACCGACCGCAACGTCGGCATCGCCGACGCCGTCCAGGAGGTCGCCGCGCAGGTGGGGGCCAGCGCGGCCCAGGTCGCGATCGCCTGGACACTGCTGAACCCTGCGGTGGTCTCGCCGGTGCTGGGAGCGCGCACGGCCCGCCAGCTCGAGGACAACCTGGGCGCGCTCGATGTCGTGCTCGACAGGGAGCACGTCGAGCGGCTCGACGCGGTCAGTGATCCCGGCCGCACCTTCCCCCGGGCCTTCATGGACCGGCCGATGGCCCAGGGCTTGATCTTCGGCGACGCCCGGGTGGCCGGGCGGCGCGGGCTCTGACGCCTCAGCGTCGAGCGGGCCGCCCTGTCGCCGAAGATCGTTCGACGACAGGGCGGGGCCGCTCGGAATGCTCCTGGGCTCGCCGGGTCAACGGGGGATTGGCTGCACGCGAGCGGGCGGACGGCGGGGCGCCGATGGCGCTCGCCAACCCGCTAGATCACTTCTCCGAGCACGTCGTCGACCGGGGTGACGCTCACGCCGAGGACCTTCTCGGTCTCGGAGTAGTCGATGACGAACGGATGGCCGCGCTTGGTGAGTACTTCGTGCATTTCCGCCCAGAACGGCTCGGTGAACGCCAGTAGGGCCAGGTCGCGTTCGGTCATCTCTTCCATCCGCGGTTTCGGTGCCCCCGCGAGGTCGGCGAGTCGCTCGGCCAGTTCCCGCACCGACAGGGTCGAGGCGGGTACGTGCCAGGCACGGCCGTACGCCTGCTCGTTGCGGCTCGCGGCGACCAGCGTGCGTGCGGTGTCGCCGATCGCCGAATAACTGTGCGGCACGTCGAGTTCCTGCGGCACCAGGACCAGCCTGCCTGCCATGGCCTGCCGCTGCACCATGAGGCTGAACACCGAGACGGCGCCGGCGCCGTAGAACTGGGCGGCCCGCACCTCGGTGACGTTCACCCCGGAGGCGGCGGCCTCCTC
Source organism: Nocardiopsis sediminis (assembly GCF_042650565.1). Classification (NCBI taxonomy): domain Bacteria; kingdom Bacillati; phylum Actinomycetota; class Actinomycetes; order Streptosporangiales; family Nocardiopsidaceae; genus Nocardiopsis; species Nocardiopsis sediminis. Next base: position 62,381 of record NZ_JBHSBH010000007.1, on the reverse strand, counting down.
CCAAACCCGCGCTCTGGTCCGCCCCTTGGGACCGGTCGCCGTCAGGGGGAGGTCCGGCGTGATCGGCCCGCTCACCGGCCCATAGGCGTAAGGGTTGCCGAGCATCACGTACGCGACCCCGGTCCGCCTCGCCGCGGTGAGGAGCGACGCCGACAAGACCGGGAACTGCTCGGGCCAGAGGTGGTACGGCGGCGCGGCGGTGGTGAACAGCGTGTCCACCCCCTCTGTCAGCTCGGTGAGCCGATCGGTGTCGGTCGCGTCCGCGGTGACCTTGTCGATGAGCGGGTGGTCGGGCCCGCCGCCCGTCCGGCTGACCATTCGCACCCGCTCGCCGTCTTCGGCGAGAAGAAGAGCGGTCCTTGACGCAGCGGCCCCACGGCCCACGATCACATGAGATTTCATGCCGACAACGGTGCCGCTCCACGGCTTCGTAGAATAGTGGCCACAATGCCGACCATCCGGAGGATCCGGCCATGCATCGCGTCGTCGCGGTCATCGTGCCGCCCGTGCTGGGCTTCGACGTCTCGATCCCGCTCATGGTGTTCAACAGCGTCGAGCACTACGACGTGCGTGTCTGTACGGCGCGGCCCGGCCCGACGCCGACGGTCGGCGGGCCCGACATCGTAGTGCCGGACGGGCTGGACGCGATGGAGGGCGCCGACACGGTGATCGCCGTCGGCAGCGGCGGCGAGCAGGCTCCCACGGAGGTCCTCGACGCTTTACGGAAAGCCGCAGCCACCGGCGCGCGAATCGCCTCCCTGTGTACGGGTGCGTTCGTGTTGGCCCAGGCCGGCCTGCTCGACGGGCTCCGCGCCACCACCCACTGGGGACTGGCCGACGACCTCGCCACCCGATTTCCATCCATCGATGTGCAGCCCGCCCTCCTCTTCGTCGAGGACGGTGGCATCTTCACCTCGGCGGGCGCCGCAGCCGCCATCGACCTGTGCCTGCATCTGGTCAGGGTCGACTACGGAGCGTCGGCCGCCAACGCGGCCGCGCGGCTCGCGGTCGTCCCTCCCGTACGGCCGGGCGGCCAGTCCCAGTTCATCGAGACCCCGCTGCCGTCGGAGCGCGGCACGTCACTCGCCCCCACTCGCGTCTGGGCGCTCGAACACCTTGATCGCCCGCTCACCCTGACCGACTTGGCCGATCACGCCAAGACGAGCGTGCGCACCCTCACCCGGCGCTTCCACGCAGAGACCGGACTGAGCCCGCTCCAATGGCTGCTGCACCGGCGCATCGACCGGGCCAGAGAGCTCCTGGAGATCACCGGGCTGCCCATGGATCAGGTAGCAAGGAAGAGCGGCCTGGGCAGCGCGGACTCCCTCCGCAAGCACATGGTCGGCAGGGTTGGACTCACCCCCACGGCCTATCGCGCGAGCTTCAGCCGGGCGCCCACTGGTGCCTGGTCGTCAAAGCGCGAGGCACCGGGTGATCTCCCATAGCGGGCCGCCGTGGATCGGCGCGTCGTTGGCCAAGGGGCCTGGTGGCCGTTCCTCCGCGCCGTGGACGCCGACGCAGGACCCCTGGGTGCCTGAGTCGCCCTCAGCCGGCTGCCTCGCGGCGGCCAGTGGCGCCTCCGACGACGGCCAGCAGCAGCGCGCCCAGCACCGCCACGGCACTGGCCACCGCGAACGTACCGGTCCACCCGACCGACGAGTCGACGAGGTACCCGGTCGCGGTGGGGGCGATGATCGACGCCGAGGTCGCGAACATCTGCACCGCGCCGGAGACCGATCCGTACCGCTCCGCCGGTACGGCCGTGCCCACGATGATCCAGTACTGGGCGCCGGTGAAGTAGAGGAGGAAGACGACGACGGTCATGAGCACGACCGCGCCCGTCGTGCTCGCCACCAGCCCGATCAGTCCGAACAGCAGGCCGGTCGCCGCCAGGCACACCACCACGGTCCATCGCCGGGGAGCGAGCGTGCGGCCGGTCCGGCGGACGAGCCAGTCGGTGAAGATGCCTCCCACGGCCAGGCCGATGCAGCCGCCCACCCACGGGACCGCACCGGTGACCGACAGTTCGGCGATGTCGATCCCGCGTTCGTTGACCAGATACGTCGGGAACCAGTTCAGGAAGGTCCAGAGGATCCACGCGTAGCCGAAGTAGGCGATCGCCGTCGACCAGACAGCGGGCCGCCGCAGCAGGTGCAGCCATGGGCCGCTCGGGGCCGATCCGTCCTCGGCCTCATCGGCCCGGACGGTTTCGTCCTGCCGGATGTGCGCCAGTTCTGCGGCGGAGACCCGGGCGTGGTCCTCGGGGCGATCGCGCACCACGATGAACCAGCCGATGGCGCACAGCAGGCCCAGGACGCCGAAGATGATGAACGGCAGCCGCCAGTTGCCCTGGGTCGCCTCCATGATCGCGACGACGACAGGCGTGCCCACCGCACCGCCCAGTGGCGTCGCGGCATTGGCGATGCCGAGCGCCGTGCCGAGTTCCCGTTTGGGGAACCAGTTGTGCATGATCTTGGCGGTGACGGTGGCCTGCGGGCCTTCACCCGCCCCGAAGAGCAACCGGATGAGCAGCAGGCTGACGAACCCGACACCGGCCGCGGTCAGCGCGGTGAACACCGACCAGGCGATCGCCGCCCAGCCCATGACCTTGGCCGGACCGTAGCGGTCCGCGAGCCAGCCGCCGATGAAGCCGAACGGGGAATAGGTGAAGGCGAAGGCCGCGAGGATCCAGCCGAACGTGGCGTTCGAGAACCCGAACTCGGAGATGATCAGGGGTGCCGCGACGCCGATGACCGCACGGTCGGCGTAGTTGAGCATGAGGATCACGGCGTCCGATGCGAGGACCGCGTAGCGCACGCGGGTCCTCGCGCCGGTTCGCTCTTGCGTGGACGGAGGTGTCATGGCTGGACTCCCGGTACTGGGGCGGCGGGGCCGCTGAAGGTCAGAAGTAGCAACGGACGACCGAGACGACGGTGTCGTCGTCGTCCACGAGCAGGACGGCACGCCATCGGTCGTGCGCTGTGCACGGGTGCGAGATCCCGAGCCGGACGAGGTCCGACGGGGCCAGCTCGGCATCCGCCGGCAGCCGGAGGAACGCGTGGTGGTCGTTGAGATCCACGACCTTCCACTCCGGGCCCCCGTGCCGGGCCGAGCGGCCGGACCTGTCCCGCGCTTCGAACGGCGTCGGGAGTCCTTGATCGAAGTTCAGCTCCCGGCGGCCGGCCCCGAGGATCGCCAGGTCCGGTGCCGGCCGCGACAGCACCGGCGCCCAGACCTCGATCGCCGACCGGAGGGGTTCGGGCGGGCTGCCGCCGCCGTCCAAAGGTGAGAGCTCGGCGTACAACCCCTGGTCGTGGGTCAGGTAGGCCCCGGGGCGTGTGATCACCCGCACGGGTGGCGTATCGGGCCCGGCGGGCAGGTCGGCGGCCAGCTCTTCGGCGACGAGGTCGAAGTAGAGGCTGCCTCCGGCGCTGAGGACGTACTCGTGCCTGCGGGGATCGGGCCGGGCGAGGACCTCGTCCATGGCCGACTTGACCCAGCGCAGGTAGTCACGGACGGCGGCGAGTCCGTCGTGACCGCGGGAGTGGCTGACGGACCCCTCGTATCCGCTCACACCGGCGAGGACCAGCGCGGGCTCCTCACGGACGGCCTGCACCACCGCGTCCAGCGCGGCCCGGTCACGGCAGCCGGCGCGACCACCGGGGTGGCCGATCTCGACGAGCACCGGCAACGGGTGCTCACCGGACCGCGCCCTGAGGGCGTCGGCGAGCACCCGCACCCCCGCCGGCGAGTCGACCTGGCAGAGGAAGTCGCGCCGCGGGTCCGCGTCGGCCCAGTCGGCCGCCTCGACGGCGAACCCCGGGTCCACGACCTGGTTGGCGAGCAGGATCCGCTCGTACCCCGCCGCCATGAAGACGCGCGCCTGGAACGGGGTCGCCACCGATACGCCCCAGGCCCCGGCCCGCAGGGCATATCCGGCGAGTTCGGGCGCGCAGGTCGTCTTCAGATGGGGGGCCAGCGACACGCCGCCGCGCGCCGCGAACGCGGCCATCAATTCGGCGTTGTGCCGCACGGCCGACTCGCGGAGCACCATCAGCGGAAAATCGAACCCGCCGCCGAACAGCGGCCGGCGCTGGGCGCCGAGCTCGGCCAGCGTCAGCGCGGAGGCGTCCAGTGGAAGGCCGGGGAACCGCAGGCCGATGGGTCCGTTGTCCAGCAGGGACGCCGGTCCCCGGTCGCCGTCGATGCTCATCGGCTTCCTCCTCGGGAGAGCGGGCGCCGCAGCACGTCCACGAGCACGGATCGGGCGGTGTGCAGGTCGGCTACCGGGACGTACTCGTCGGGCATGTGCGCCTGCGCGATCGAGCCCGGCCCGAACACCACGCAGGGGACCCCGTCGAGAGCGATCTTGGATGCGTCGGTGCCGTGTCCGACGCCGCGCGCCGAAGGGTTCAGTTCCGCCGCGGCGAGCGCCCCCGCGAATTCCCGGACCAGGGGCAGATCGGGGTCGGTCTGCAACGCGTAATCCACGACGTGCGGCTCGGCGACCTCCAGCCCTTCCGGCCAGCGCTGCACCAGCTCGGCGCGCAGCGCCGCCCAGACCTCGTGCGGGTCCTCACCTGCGACGGTGCGCCGGTCGATCGTGATGACGGCGCGATCGGGCAGCACGTTGGGCCCCGACCCTCCCTCGATCATCGTGACCGCGAGGGAGGGCGGCCCGACGAGCGGGCGCACGTCGGCATCCAGCCTCGCCGCGTGCTCACCGGCGAGATGGTCGACCACCTCGGCCGCGAAGGCGATCGCGTTCGTCTTCCCCCACGGTTCGGAGCTGTGCCCCCCGGGTCCGCGGGTCGTGATGCGGCACCGCATGCATCCCTTGTGCGCGGTGACCAGGCGCAATGATGTGGGTTCCCCGACGATGGCCCCGACGGGGTCGAGCCCGTAGTCGCGCAGCGCGACCACCCCCCGGTAGAGGTGTTCTTCGTCGACCACTCCGGCCAGCACGACCGTGTAGGGGCGCGGTCCGGCGGCGGCGAGGTCCGCCATCGCCGCCAGGAACACGGCGAGTGGGCCCTTGGCATCACACGCCCCGCGCCCGTAGAGCAGTCCGGCACGCACGCCGGGTTCGTGAGCCGGCACCGACATGCCCTCGACCTCGACGGTGTCGAGGTGGGTTTCGAGCAGCAGCGTCTCCGGCCCGTCGCCAGGGAGGGTGACGACGACGTTGCACCGTCCGTCCTGCACCTCCCGCAGCTCGGCGTGCATGCCGTGCGCACGTGCCCAGCCGGCGACGAACTCGGCAAGGGGGGTTTCCGCCGGCTCGGGTCGCCCACGTGGGTTGATGCTGGGGATCCGCACCATGTCGCTTACCAGGTCGACGACATCGACCACCAGTCTCACCAGCCTTTTCCCGCAGTGCGCCGCTGAACTGCAACGTTGCGTATTTTGCACCATTTGTTGCATTTTTTAATTCTCGTTTGTAGCATTCACTTCCGCGAGAGGTCAACGGCGCGAGAAGGAGTTGTCGCAGGTGGGCACCACGGACCACGGCCCGGTGGCACCGGCGTGAGCGGGAGCCTCGGCAAGGGACTGCGGATCCTGACCGTCCTCGGAGAGGGACCGGCGTCCCTCGACGAACTGGCCGGCCGGCTCGACGTGCACAAGACGACCGTCCTGCGGTTGCTGCGCACTCTCGCCGACGAGCACTTCGTCCACCGCGACGCCCAGCACCGCTACCGGCTCGGCTCACGGCTGTTCGAGCTGTCCTCGCGCGGACTGGATCAGCGGGAGGTCCGGGGCGTCGCGGCGCCGCACCTGCACGCGTTCAACCGCGCCCACGGCCGCACCGTGCACCTGTCCGAACGCGACGGCAGCGAGATCGTCTACATCGACAAGCTGGAGTCGCACGACCACGTGCGGATGGCGTCGCGGGTCGGGCTGCGCGGCCCGGTGCACTCGACGGCCGCCGGAAAGGTCCTGCTGGCCGACCTGCCCGACGCTGAGCGGGACCGGGTCCTCGACGCCGTCGCGTTCAACGCGCGCACCCCGCACACCATCACCGACCGCGGCACCTACCTCGCCGAGCTCGACCGGGTGCGCGAGCAGGGCTGGGCGCAGGACCGCGAGGAGAACGAACCCTCGATCAACTGCATCGGGGCGCCGGTCCGCGGACCGGCCGCAACCGTGGTGGCGGCGGTGTCGGTCTCGGTGCCGACCATCGTCGCCGGCTACGACCAGCTGATCGAGCTGGTCCCGTCACTGCTGGCCGTCACCGGGGCGATCTCCCGGGACAACGGCTGGCGACCGACCCGAGAGGATCCCACCGCATGAGCACGACCGTCGTCTCCACCCCCGACGCGCCCGCCCCGGCCCACACCTTCAGCCAGGCGGTCCGCAAGGGCGGCCTGCTCCAGGTCTCCGGGCAGGGCCCGATGGACCCGGCGACGAAGACCTACATCGCGCCGGGCGACGTGCACGCCCAGACGCTGCGGACGCTGGAGAACGTGCGGGCGATCCTGGAGGCCGGCGGGGCATCGGTCGCCGACGTCCTGATGTTCCGCGTCTACCTCACCGACCGCGCGCACTTCACCGCGATGAACGAGGCATACGGCGAGTTCGTCTCCCGGTTCGTGCCGGACGGGAACCTGCCCGCCCGCACCACCGTGTTCGTCGGGCTGCCCCACGAGGAGATGCTGGTCGAGATCGACGCGCTCGCCGCCCCCGGCGAGTAGCCCTGCGATCTCGCGGACGGGGGGATCCGCGGACAGCCGCCCTGCTGTCACGGTCAGGCGAGGTTGTGGGTGAAGAACGCGTCGAGTTCGTCGAAGGGGATGATGTCGGTGCGGTCGTACAGGTCGACGTGGTCGGCGCCGGGCACGGTCAGCAGGTCGATGGTGTCGGGGGCCATCGCCTGGACGTCCTGGGAGTAGTAGCGGGAGTGCGCCTCCGATCCGGTCACCAGGAGGGCCTTGCGAGGCGCGAGCATGCCGATGTTCGTCACCTGCCCGAAGGCGAAGAACGACATCGGCGTGGTCCCGGTCCACGCGGTGGTGGAGTTGATGGAGCGCGGGTGGTAGCCGCGCTCGGTGCGGTAGTAGTCGAAGAACATCGCCGTGATCGGGTCGGCGTCCTCCGGGAGCCTCTCGGGCAGGACGCGGTCGGTGGGGGCCACGTCGCCGTTCTCGTCGAAGGGGACCTCTGCGGAGAGCCGCGCGTAGGTGCCGTTCTCGGCGTCGATCCAGCGCTGCCGGCTGAGGTGGTCCACGACCTTGTGGCGCTGCTCGGGCGTGTAGTAGTCCTCGTGGCCGCGCGACATGGCGCGCGACATGTCGTACATCGCGGCCGTGGCGACCGCCTTGATGCGGCTGTCGGCCGCCGCCGCGGTGAGGGCCATGCCGCTCAGGCCGCAGATGGCCTGCGCGCCGATCCGCTCGCGGTCGACGATGTCCTGTAGTCCGAGGAAGTCGACGGCGGCGCTCCAGTCCTCGGTGTTGATGTCGGGCGAGCCGACGTCGCGCACCGTGCCGCCGCTTTGTCCGGTGAAGGAGGGGTCGAAGGCGAGGGCGGCGTAGCCGCGGCGGGCGAACTCGTTGGCGTAGAGGCCCGAGGCCTGTTCCTTGACCGCGCCGAAGGGGCCGCTGAGCGCCAGGGCGCGCAGCTTGCCCCGGGCGTTCTTGGGCACATAGAGGTCGGCGGCGAGTTCGATGCCGTAGCGGTTCGTGAACCGCACCGGGGTTCGATCGACGTTGCGGTTCAGCGGGAAGGTGTAGCCGCCTGCGGCCGTGGCCGGGCCTGTGGCGTCTGCGCGGCTCGTCTGCGCACCGAAGGCGGGCACGGCCGCGAGGGAGGCGGCGGCGCCGGTGGCGGCGATCAGTCCGAGCGCTGTGCGGCGTTGCATGGAGTGGACCTCTTACTCGGTCGGTGGAGGAAGGGCGCGGCGGTCGCTGGTGTCGTGACCGGGGCGCACTTCCAGGCAACCGCTTCTGCGCGGGGCGTGGCAGGTCGCCTTTGTGGGGGGTAGAAGCCCGACCCCTCGCGGCGCGGGATGCGCGTCGGGCTTGGCAGGGGCGGCGCACCGACACCTCGGCCACTGCGCCGCCATCTCCGAGGGCGGTCTGATCTGTGCAGGCGCCGGGGTCGAACGGACGGCGTCGTTGCTGAGATGTACCGGGCCGCGTACGGACGAGCGCGGAGCGACGGTGAGTGCGGCGGGCCGGCGTGGCCAACCGGCATGCGGCGCGGCCCACGACGTCGGCGGGGAGGGCCCCGGGCCGGGAGGAGCTCGCCGAGCTCATCGCCGCGCACCGGCGCGGGGTCCGCGATGCCCTGACGGACCGGGCCCGGGAACGGCCCCGCCTGCTCGCCGCCCACCTGTCCGCGGGCCACACGGTGTTCGCCGAGCGCCCCGCCGATATCGCGCGGCTGGGTCCTGGACGTCCTCACAAGGGACGGCGGCCGACGCCGGCGCCGCCCCCGCGCGCCTGCCGCGGGCGCGGACACCGGCCACGCGAGAACAGACCTTCCGTGCGCCGGCTCCGGACCTGCGAAGCCGCACGTCACCTCGCGTCGCCACGGTGCGAAAACGGTACCGGACACGCGCGGAATACGCGGGCCGGCCGGGTGTTTCCGCAGGTCAGAGTGAATGTGAACAGCATGTTCGCGTTTGCTTTCCCATCGGCGAGTGCGTGAGGATGGGCCGTCCGCGGGCCCCGGCCCGCGGAGGCCCTCCACCGCACCCCCGCCTCTGCGCGCGCCCCGGCCTGGGGCGACCCTTCGGTGTGCCGGAGTCCCGGGCCCGCCCGAGGCCGCCGGAACCCGCCGCCGCGGACACGACATCAAGGAGCGAACATGACGACCCTGGTCACCGGGGCGACGGGAAACATCGGCCGACTGGTCGTCGAGCGGCTCACCGCCGCCGGCGAGGAAGTCCGTGCACTCACGCGCGCGCCCGTGAATGCCGCGTTCTCAGCGGGCGTCCGGGTCGTCGCGGGCGACCTGGCCGCCCCCGCGACGCTGGGGCCCGCCCTCGCAGGGGTGGACCGGATGTTCCTCTTCCCCGTGGCGGCGACCGCGGCCGAGGTCGCCGGTCTGGCCGCGGCAGCCGGGGTGCGACGGGTCGTGGTGCTGTCCTCCGGCGCGGTCACCGGCGGCCTGGACACCGACTTCCACCTCCCGGTGGAGCAGGCGGTGGAGGCGGCCGTGCCGGAGTGGACCCATGTCCGCCCCGGGGAGTTCGCGCTGAACAAGGTCGCCCTCTGGGGGCCGTCCATCCGCGCGGAGAACGTGGTGCGCGACCCCTTTCCCGACGCCGCGTGGTTCCCCGTCCACGAGGCCGATATCGCCGACGTGGCCTGCGCGGCGCTGCTGGAGGGCGGCCACGCCGGCGCCGCCTACACCCTCAACGGCCCGGAGCTGCTCAGCCACCGGGAGCAGGTCGCGGCCATCGGTGCCGCCATCGGCAGAGAGATCGCCCACGAGCAGGTCACCCCGGAGCAGGCGCGCGAGATCTACCGCGCGATGGGCGGTTTCGCCGGGGAGGCGGCCGATTTCCTCCTCGGGTTCGAGGACTATGGAGGCGCCGAGACCACCCCCGAGGAGGTCGCGGCGTCCGACCCGGCGGCGCTGGGCCCGCAGCCGACCGCGGAGCAGGTCACCGGACGCCCGGCCCGCACCTTCGCCCAGTGGGCCCGCGACCACGCCGCCGACTTCCGGTGAGCCGGGGCGGACCGCCCACCGCAGTGGCATCGCCCCGGCGACCGCGGGCGCGCTCGGCCGCACAGGCCCGGCCGGCGTCCCGCGTGGCGGGGCCGGTGTAGGGGGGAAGGAACGGGCCCGGTCGCGCGGGACGGTTTCGGCTGTGGCCGAATATCCCTTGGGACCACTGGCCGCGGCTTGGAGACGCCCGGACAATGGGGCGCCCTCTCCGTCGAGGACCGCACGCGCTACAACGCGTGAAGGAACCCGCGACCCAGCGGCGGGCACACCTACGGATGGGCCCCGGGGCGCGCGGCGATCACGCCGCTCGGCCCGGTATCGGACGGAGAAACACGACCCCGAGGAGAGCCGCGGTGATCGAGGAAACCTTCACCAGCGAGGAATTCCCCCGCGCTGAACGCTTCGCCCGGTTCCACGACTGGATGGGCGGAAGCTACTCGCCGATGAGGGTCACAACCGACCACACCGACGACTTCAGGTTCCGCCAGCGCAACCTGACGCTCGGCCGGGCACTGGTCTGGCCGACGGCCCTCCACGCCACTGCCTTCAGCAGGACACCGCGGCTGATCCGGGCCGGGGACCCGGGCGACTACCACCTCGGGCTCATCGTGGACGGCACGGTCACCACGGATTGGGGGCGCCATCAGACGTCCTACGTTCCCGGCCAGATTTTCGCCCTTGACTTGTCACGACCGTTCGGCCTTGCGGCCACCAACGCCGAAAGTCTTTTCTCGGCCATCGGGATAAAGCTCCCCAGGGAATCGGTCGGGCTGCCCGACCGGCTCGTGGCCAAGGTCATCGACCGGCCGATGTCCTACCGCGAGGGGATGGGCTCTGCGCTGGCCGGGTTCATCAGCCGTCTCACCTCCACCGCCCACGGCCTCACCCCCGGGGACGGGCGGAACCTGGCCACCGTGCTGGGAGATCTGGTCTCGGCCCTGTTCGCACACACCCTGGAGGCGGATGAAGCCCTGGCCCCCGAGCCCAGCCGGCGCAGCCTGGTCCTGCGCATCCAGGCCTTCATCCGCCAGAACCTGCACGACCCCGGCCTGGACCCGGCCATGATCGCCGCGGCCCACCACATCTCCACCCGCCACCTGCACCAGCTCTTCCGGGAGGAGGGGAAATCCACGGTCATGGCGTCGATCCGCTCCCAGCGGCTGGAGGGGGCACGTCGAGATCTCGCCGATCCCCGCCAGAGCGGGACCCCCGTGCGCCACATCGCCACGCGCTGGGGCTTCTCCCACCACGCGGTCTTCACCCGCGCATTCCGCGACTTTCACGGAATTGCGCCCTCCGACGCCCGCAGCGCCTCGACCGCCCGCGACACGGATCCCCCATCGGCCCGCTCCGTGCGATGACGTGGCACCCCACCCCCACGTCGGAACGGACCCCTGAATCGACCCGAGATCCACATGGAGTCCGGCTCTCTTCGCAATTGGCACCGCGGCCCCACGAACACGGACGAGAAGGAGAAGCGCCCCGTCCACCGGGCACCGGATGGGATGGGACGCGTCACCGCAGACGGCGAAACGTCGGTCGCGGGGACATCCCCCTGTCACGCGGGTCTCGTCGGGCAGGGCGACTCGGCAAGGCAGAGCGCGGCGGTGGTGGAGGCGGCAGCGGGGCACCGCTTCCCGCGGGGCGGGAGCACGGCCATGAGCCACGTCCCCTCTCCGGCCTCCTCCTCCGTCTTCGTGAGGTGGGGGCCTTCGTTGTTTCCGGGACAGGCAGAGGGGGAGCCGGCCTACCTTCGACCATCGCCGCGCTTGACTTTGCCGTTGCGTCATGGTCTGGAATGACGGTACCGGCGGCACGCACGTGCCGGCCGTTTGTTCTCCGAGGAGGGGCGGTCATGGCCTGGAGTACCCGCGAGCTGGCCGAGTTGGCAGGCACCAGCCTGCGAGCGGTGCGGCACTACCACGAGGTGGGGTTGCTGGAGGAGCCGGAGCGGCGTGCCAACGGCTACAAGTGCTACGGAGTGACGCACCTGGTGCGCCTGATGCGCATCAAGAGGCTGTCCGAACTGGGGTTCTCCCTGGCCCAGATCGCCGAGATGGACGACACCGGCGCCCGCCCCGACCAGGCGCTGCGCACCCTGGACGCCGAGCTGGCGGAAACGGTCCGGCGCCTTCAGCGGGTGCGCACCGAGCTGGCGCTGGTGGCGCGCAGATCCGGCTTCACCGAACTGCCGCCCGAGGTGGCCATGGCCGCCACGGAGGTCGGCCTCAGCGGAGCCGCCCGCTCGCTGGCCGCGGTCTGGACCCGCCTGCTCGGGCCGCGGGCGCTGGAGTCCTACATCGAGCTGCTGCGCCACTACAAGGCCGAGCCCGCCGACGCCGAGTTCACGGACCTGCCCGCCGACGCCGACGAGGCCACCCGCAGCGAACTCGCCGAACGCCTGCTCCCGATCAGCCGCGACGTCCTCACCGCCCACCCGGAGCTGCACGACCCCGCGAACATGGTGTCGAGGAACCCGAAGTTCACCACCGAGACGATCCGGTCGGCCTTGGGCGACCTGTTCAACCCCGCCCAGCTCGACGTCCTGCGGCGCATCGAGCGGACACTGGCGCGCGAACAGCGATCACTCCGCGAAAAGGCCGGCTGACACGCCTCCCCCGCATCCGTCGATCCGGGCCCGCCCCCGTGGGGGCGGGCCCACACGGGGGCGGCCGTGGCTCGAGAGGCCGGCACACCGGGCCTATCAAGAGGCGCGCGATGCCGGGCAGGCCGCGGCGAGCGAGGCCGCCCGCGCGGCCGTCGCCGCGGCCGGTGCGGCGTTCCTCCACCCCCTGGCGAAGGCGACCCAGGTCCTGCACATCCTCGGATCGGCCGCGCATGCGGCCTGCGCATTCGAGCTCGACGCCGGCGACTCCCCCGAGATCGGCACCGGCCACATCGAGAGGGCACGGGCCCTGGCCACCCCGGTCGTGGTAAGCGTGCTGGCTCGCTACCCCGAGGCACCGGGTGGACGCGGCCGGGCAGGCGAGCTCCTGCGAAGACTGGACGCTGCGTTGCGACGTCCGCTGACCGGTCGCTGACCGACTTCCCGGCTGCGTTTCCACCGGCGGAAGCAGCGCACCCGTGAGCGGTCAGGACATCACCGAGAGCCGGTTCAGCATCTCTCCCTCTGCTCGCCCCCGTCCCTCCCGATCCCCACTGCCGACGGGGTGACGTGAGTGGGGGCCACCGCCCCTACCGATCACCGTCCGGGCGCGCGTCGTCCGGTCGGCGCGGTGTGCGTCGGGCCCCGGAATTGTCGCCGGGAGAGAAAGTGTCGTATGTCACGCGAAACATCCTGACCGTGCCGCAACGGCATGCCGGAAAAGTCGGCGAGCGTTACCGCTAAGTGAGCCCATGTGCTCGGAACCGATGGAATCCGTGCCGTAACGGCATTGTTGGCGGCCAGCGGCATTGAGGTCTCCTGTGCCTGAAGTTGACTATGCCGCGACGGCATGGTGTTCCATATCGGACGCACCCGCAGGCGCGGGGGAACGGAGCCGTCGGGCTGAATACCGTCGGATCCCCGCATCAGACGTGCAATTCGCCGAAACCATTGATCTGAACATCTGCCGTTCACCTATGTGCATGCCGCGGGTGGGCGTTGTGAGCAGGGGGAGAGTGAGTGGCCGCGCCATCACCGCGGCACGGGGGTTTGCGTCCCATAAGCCGGAAGGAGCGGTGGACATGAGTCTGACCACCAGTACCGAACTCGGGATGAGCACGGGCCGTGAGGCGATGGAGGCGGCCTATGAGGAGTGCCACGCGGTCTACACCCAGGTGGACTCCCTGCGCGACCGCCTGCGAGGCACGTGGGGCGGCGGCGCCGAGCAGAGCTTCGAGACCGCGCTGGCCAAGTGGCTGGAGGAGCTGCGGCTCATCGTCAACGGGATGAACAACATGATCGGCGTCTTCGGCGGCACGAGGACCGGCATGTTGAACGTGGAGGACGAGAACCTGGTCAACTCCAGCGAGTGGATGAACCAGCTCAACCCCACGATCTTCCACCAGGCAAAACCCGTCACCATCTTCCACTACACCCAATCCTGACGCCCCTATCAATGCGGGGCTCAGCGCTGCTCCGCCGCCGAGAGAAATATCCGACTATCCCCCCGCCGGCGACCGGTGCGCCCGGCCGACGCGGAAGAAGAGCGAGGAGAGCGAGCATGGCGGAGCAGACCAAGATCACCCTCGGCTACCTGCGCAAATTCCGCGAAGGAAATCTGCAAGGGCTGCAGGATGAACTCGAAAAGAAGAGGAACGTATTTTACGAGAAGTACGTCGATGAATCCGAAGTGAAAAACGGTTCGATTTCTCTTAAGGGTATCCGCGCTGGAAACCCCGAGCTCCTTCCCGTTGCCGGCGACATATCCTATCTCGTTAACTCGAATGTGAATGCCATATATGAGAAGCTTCAGGAGTTCATTGATGAACTCGACGGCATCAAATCCCGGCTGCAGCGTTTCGAGGTCGAATTCGGAAAGACCGAGGAGGATTCCGTTCTGACCGCAGAGCAGTTGAACTGGGTAATGTCCTCTTCCGGTTCCTCCGGGTCGTCGTCTGACTCCCTCGGTTCTTCTGACTCCACGTCTGACTCCACGAGTGATGAGGACGATACGTGAAGTCGCTGGCTGCGAGTCCTTCATTTAGTGCGGAGACGAGAGGAAGTTCGGCGCTCCTGCCTCGGCGGAGATCGTCGTAGGAAGTCGGGGAACCCCGCAGTGCCGTGCGGCAGTGCGGATGTATCGGGTGTGGGGAAGTGTGAGGAGGGGAAATGCCGAAGGATCCCGAAGCGAAGGAAGAACAACTTTGGGAGGAGGGCAACGAAGATGCGGGCACTGAGGATCCGTCTGCACCGGGTGTAGGTGCGCCTGAGCATGTCGCGATCTCACCCGAACTCCACCTCGTACTGAACGTCTTCGCCGACAAGTCACTGGGTTCGGCGGTCCCGCCGATGATCACGCCCGAGGCGGTCATCGAAGCCGACTGGTTCTCCCACTACAAATCCGACCAGAAGTCACCCGACGGCCTCGACTGGTACCTGGAGTCGGGATTTGTCACGACAGAAAAAGGCGAATCTTCAAGCGCTATTCAGGACGCGAGAGGCGGTGGTAGCAACACCGAAGACACCACCACTTCGCACACCTATTATTCCGGCATCACTTTCAACTGGGCATTCCTCGGGCAACCCGCATGGCAGAACTTCGTTGACAACATGAAGGGCATCCTCAACGGTCCGCTGGGGGTCCCCTCCGTCAAGAGCTCCTCGTATGACGAGAAGAAGTTCATCGAACTCGCCGACGATCTCTCGTACCTGAAGGAGACGCTGCAAGGCATCGTCAGCGATGTGAAGACATGGGAAGACAATGTCGGCGAGGCGTTCCAAGGTAAGGCCGCGGAAGCGTTCGTCGGGGGCCTGATCAGCCTGCGGCTGCGCTTGGACCTGCTGGGGGAACAGATGTCCCCCTACCCCGAGGCGCTGCGGGACACGCGGGCGGCGGTCCAGCCGTGGGCGGCGGACGACTTTCGCCGGCTGTACAACGAGTGGGTGGACGACGAGGGCTCGCATCCCCGCGAGGCGATCAGAAACTGGTTCGGTAAGAATTACGGAATCGCCTCTCTGAGCAAGGGCGATAAGACCACTCACATCGATGGCTACGGTCCGGCCAACTCCGCCGACACCTGGGACAAGATCCAGTCGGAGATCAAGAAGAACTGGATCGACACCCTCGGCCCATTCATGAAGGGCGCCTCCGAGCGCTTGGCGGCGATCCAGGAGTCCTACTCCAAACAGGCCACGATCTTCAAGCACAACCCGATCGAGGATTCCGACATTGATTCGACGGGCGGATCCGACAGCGGCGGCGGGCTCGGGGGCGACGACGATAACGGGGACGGCAAGAAGTCCCCGGAGCAGATCGAGTACGAGAACCTCCTCAAAAAGTACTACGAAGAGGAGATCAAAAATCTCAAGGATTTGATGAACCAAAATAAAGATGGCGACAATGATGGGGGAGGTGACAATGGCGAAGACGACGGCGCTTCCAGTGCGGAGGAAAAATACAACCAAGCCCTCGAAGATTACTATAACGACGCGCTCAAAGACCTTGAGGATCAAGCGAATAACGGGCCCGATAGCAGTGAGGGTGATCTCGGCGACAACGGCGGCGGGGGCAACGACGGTCCCAGCAAGGAGGACGAGTACAACCAGGCCGTTGACGATTACTACGGCGACGCGATCAAGGACCTGAAGTCCGGCCCTGACGGCAGTGGGGGCGACCTCGGGGGCGATGGCGGAAACGACGGCGGCGATTCGGGGGAGAACGACGGCCCGCCCTCGGAAGACCGGTACAACCAGGCGCTGGACGACTACTACAACGACCAGGCCGACAACCTCGAATCGGAGATGAACGGCCCCAACGGCGGTGGCGGGTTCCTGGGCGGCGGAGGTGGAGGCGGGGGCGGGAGCAACTCCAATAACCGCCGGTCGTCGGAGGACCGCTACAACCAGCAGCTGGACGACTACTACGACCAGGCCTCCCGCGACCTCGAACAGGAGATGAACGGCGGCCCGGACGGCAGCGGCGGTGACCTCGGCGGTGACGGCGGCAACGGAGACCAGCCCTCGGCCGAGGAGTACGAGCAGCGCCTTCAGGAGTACTACAACGAGCAGACCGGCGACCTCGACCGGCTCATGGCCGACTCGCCCGACCCCGACGGCGACGGCCGCACCGGCGACGGCGAGGCGCTCACCCCGGCGCAGCAGGAGTACCAGCAGGCGCTGGACGAGTATTACGAGAACCAGCGCGAGGACCTCGAGCACCTCAAGTCGGGCCCGGAAGGCAGCGGTGGCGACCTCGGCGACGATGACGGCGACGCCGCCGCCGAGTACGAGCGGCGCGTCCAGGAGTACGCCGACCAGGAGCAGGACAACCTCGACCGCCTGCGGGAGAACGTCAACGGCATCACTGACGAGAACGGGAACCCTTCGCCGGAGCTGGAGGAGTACCGGGAGCAGCTCCAGGAGTACTACGACCAGCGCAGCCAGGAGCTGGAGGACCTCGCCTCCGGACCGGACGGCGACAGCGGCGACCTCGGCGGTGACGGTGGCCAGGGGGATGACGGTGAGGGTTCGTCGGCCGAGGAGAACTACCGGAGTCAGCTGGAGGAGTACTACGACCAGCAGGCCGCCGACCTCGAAGAGCAGCTGAACTCCGGCCCCGACTCCGATAGCGGGGATCTGGGCGGTGACGGTGGCCAGGGGGATGACGGTGAGGGTTCGTCGGCCGAGGAGAACTACCGGAGTCAGCTGGAGGAGTACTACGACCAGCAGGCCGCCGACCTCGAAGAGCAGCTGAACTCCGGCCCCGACGCCGGAGGGGGCGGCCTCGGCGACTCCCTGGGCCGTGACAACGGCAACGGCGAGGGCGAGGGGACGCCGCCCCCCTCGTACTCCATCGGTAACGGATGGGAGAACCCCGCCACCGACCCGACCCCCGAGCCCCAGCCCGACGCCAACGGCGTCACGGGCGGCGGCGGAGACCTGCGCAGCGACCCCTCGGAAAACGAGGCGTACACCGGCGCGGTCAACGGCAGCGGCAGCGGCCAGGGCGGCGGCAACTTCGGCGGCCTGGGCGGCTACGGCGGGGGCATGGGCGGCGGCGGGATGCCGCCGATGATGCCGCCCATGGGCGGCGGCATGGGGGGCATGGGCGGCGGCGCCGGCCAGGGCGACCAGTCGCGCAACCGTACCTCCTACCTGTCGGAGGACGAACGCGTCTGGGGCACCAGCGCGGGCGACAAGATCTCGGTACTGGGGCGCCCAGGCCCCGGCGATGTCACGAAGGGAGACCCCGATGAGCACGTTCTCGCAGGAAATGGAACAGGAACTCGCACGGCTACGGGAGGACCAGGAGAAGCTCATCAAGGCAAGCGCAAGCCTGGCCTCGGCAACCGAAGAGGCCGTCTCCAAGGATCGGGGGATCAGCGCGAAGGTGAACGCTGAGGGTGAGTTGGTGGAGTTGAAGTTCCGCACCAACGCCTACAAGTCGATGCCGCCGGCCGAATTGTCGGCGGCCGTCCTGGACGTCTTCAAGCGTGCCCGCGACGCGATGCAGGACCGGGTGCTGGAGGCCTATGCCCCCTTCGCCCCCGAGGGGATCGATATGAAGGCCGCCCGGGAGGGCGGGTTCGACCCCGCGAAGATGCTGGTCGACCTCGGCTTGGACCGCCTCGACCTTCCCGGGCCGGGCCGCCCCGGCAACTGAGGCTGCGGCCCGCCCGCACCGACGACCCAGACCCTCGAAACGCTGAAAGGAGAGTTGCCATGTCCAGTAATGGCATGTTCGCCGACCCCGAACGCATGCGCGAGTTCGGAGCGCTGACGCAGGAGCCGGCCGACCTCGTCAGGAATAGCATCATGAAGGAGGTCCGGGACGAGGTCGAGCGGCTCCACCGCCTCGCCTGGGGCCACGGCGATGAAATCGCCAAAATCGGCGATGAGAAGTTCCGCCCGGCGTTCGAACAGACCGGGGACGCCGGCGAGGAGCTCGCCGATGCCCTTGAAATTGCGGGCGAGAACACCGTCAAGAACGCCGAAGACCTCCGCGACGCCGATGATCGATCCCTCGATCTGGGCAACGACTTGGCCAACAACATGCCCGGCGGCGGCCGGATCCGGACGTAGCGGGTAAGCGGCCATGGAGGGGGAGCTTCCGGGACCACTGGCAGGCCTCTTAGAGGCACTGACGGGCTCGAAATGGTTCACCGCGGACGAGAGACTGCTGGCCGAGCTCGAGTATGCCCTCAAACGCGGGGCCACGCGGCTCGAAACCGAGGTTCCGCCGCTCATCACCTCCGTCAAACGCCGGGTGCGCTCCTCTTTCGACAGCCAGGCCGCCGAATTCTACGAGGAATCGATCGACAAGTTCACGACAGGGGAGACCAACTACGTAAAGATCACATCCGACGGGTTGCGCCAGCTCGCCGAATTCGTCGGGGAAGTGCGCGAACAGGTCGCGTACACGAAGCGGATGATCATCGGGCAGCTCGTCCAGCTCCTCGTGGAGATCAAAACGGCCATACTCATGGCCAAGTTCACCTTCGGCGCCAGCCTGACCACGATCCCCCTCCTCAAACGGATCACCAGCCTCGCCATCCAGCGTCTGATCAATTTCCTGATCACCCAGCTGCTGGCGCACACGACGTATAACACCGCCCTCGCACTGGCACTCGACCAGCTCATCCAGCGCAACCTGGTCGCCCTCGGCATCGCGGACGGCAACAACGACCAGTTCACACTTGATGCCGTCGTCGGAGGCGCCCTCGACGGCGTTGCCGGAGGGTTCCTCAACAAGGTCAGCGACAAGGTCGCCGACGTCTTCGGCAACGACTTCGGCGACATCATCAACCTCAACCTGAACAAAGGCGGGCCGGACCCGGCACCTCCCCCGGGCGTCGGCAGAGGGCTCGGGGAGGATACGCCCCTTCCACCCCCGCGCAACGGTAAAGACGTGCCGGACGGAAGCCCGACGCCGGACGGCGCTCCCTCGCCCAAGGGGGACCGCGACGTCGAAGCCGGGCCGCCGGGCGGCCAGAAGGGCGACCCCGACGACGTCCCCGGGGACGGGCCGATCCCCGTTCCACCGCCGGACCGCGGTGCCGACGGGGGCCCGCCGCCTCCGGTGGGCGACACCCCGCCACCGCCGACGCGCGATGCCCAGCCCCCGCCCGCCGGGGGTGGGACGCGCGACCTCCCCGAAACGCCGCCCCCCGGGGGCGGGCGCAACCTCCCGCCCAAACTCATCGACGAGCTCTCCCATGTCTTCGGCCGCAACGTCCACGACCTGATGCAGCCGTTCGGGCGCCACCCGCGCCCATGGGACAACATCGCCACCGTGAACCGGTTCCGCGACGACATGGGCAACGTGTTCGCGAAGAACTTCGGCGACCAGATCGGCCGCGACGCCGCCCGCAACCTGGGGCGCGACTACGCCGACGCGTTCACCGCCAACTGGGGCCGCCACGAGATCGGCGACTCCCTGGCCAAGGTGCTCGACAATGCCCCCGGCGGCCCCGGGGGCCGGCTGACGCCGGAGGTGAACACGTTCCTCTCCCGTGACCTGCCTGACGGAGTCGGCCGTAGCCTGTCGCAGTTCGGCGAGGACTGGCGGCGCATGGCCGCGCAGTGGCTCACCAACCCCGCAGAGGGGGCGGCGTCCAACGTCCTGGGCGAGGGCTTGAGCAACATGATCCTCACCCCCGAGCACGAGTTCAAGGTGACCGGCATGACGGCCGTCGCCGGGGTCACCAACTCGCTGATCGCCATGGGCGGCACGATCGGCGGGCTCAAAGGGCTGGAGGCACTGGAGGGCCTGTTCTCGTCCAGACCGGACGCGCTCGGTTCCCCCACACCGCCGCCGGCCATGGAATCCGATCCCGAGCCGGTCAAGGGCGACTCGGGTTCCCCCGGCAACGACTCCCCGGCCGACCGCGGCGGCTCAGGCGGCCAGGGCGGGGCCGCAGGCGAAGGCCGTCCCGGTCAACCGGACGGCCGTGGTGGCCCGGCCGACAACGCCGGCACCGACGGAGCCCCGGAGCGCGTCGACCGCCCCGACTCCGACGACCTCGCCGACGACGCCCCCGATACGCCCTCCGAACACAGGACCCCGCCGGAGACCGGCGACAACGCACGCCCCACCCCGCCACCGGAGACCCCCGGGCACCCGGCGCCGCCGCCCGGCGCCGGCGAGCACGGCAGCTCGCCGATCGACACCCCGCACGCCGAACGGTCCGGAGAGGGTGGTCCGCAGGACGCGGACAACCCCGCCACCCCGCCGCGCACGTCCGTGGACGCCCCCGCTCCCCCGCCCGCCGAGACCCCATCCGACGTGGGACCGAACCGTACCCCCGACGCGGCGGACAGCGGCCCCGAGCACGCCCCGCCCCCGCACGCCGACGACCCGTCCCAGCCCCGGCCCGGGGACGACGACGCAGTGGACGTGCCGATCCTCGACGGAGGACCCGTCGAGGGGCCCGAGGAGGTCGCCGGGCCACCGCAGGGCGAGGACATCGGGGAGAACGGGCCCGCTTCCGACGCCCCCGGGGCCGCCCCGGGTGTCGCGGGTGCCCCGCCTGTTGTGGCGATGGCACCCCCGCCCGCCCAAGGCGGCGACGGCGCGGGAGCCTCGCGGCCCAACGCCGCCGCCCCGCGCGGCGACGGCGCGCCCGAAGCATCGCCCCGGCCCGCACCGCGCGGGGACGGTGCGGCCGGCAGGCCGGACGATGCCACGGTCGTGGCCACGGAGAACGAGCAGAAGGGGACACCCCTCCCGGAAGGATCGCCGACCCCCGAGACGGCCCCGACCCCGTTGGCAAAGGAGTTCGCCGAGGCCCTGGCGCCTCCGGTCACGGAGAGCACCGACCCGTCCCGGACGGGCACCGAGAACACCCACGACGAGGGTCTTCCCGAGGATCTCCGGGAGCTGTACGACGACCCGCCGGTGAAGTCGCCGACCGTCTCGGAGTCGGCCCGCCCCGGCGATCCTCGGCAGGGCAAGCCGCCCAGGCCGTTGGACCTCTCGCCTCTCATCGATCCCAAGGGGGGTAAGGACCGGCCGCGTTCGATCGAGGAGGCGGGCCTGGTCGACTTCCGGGATGCGCTCAAGGACGTGGGTGCTGCTTTCGAGAATGACCAGTGGGTCAACCTCGCCGACCGGTTCGACTCCTACGCCGGTGACGACGGCTACGGGGGCTACGATGACGGCTCCGGTGGCCAGTACCCGCCGGGGACGCGGGTCAGCCAGTACCCGACGACGCCGCAGTACTCCACCGCGACCTACGACGACTCCGGGGTGGCGTACGACGACTCCGCGGTCTATGACGACTCGTCGGCGACGCAGTACCAGCGGTCGGCGACTCCGACCGGCGAGACCGCGCAGGCTCATGATGAGCGCGCCGCGCTGCTCAGGGAGTGGAACCGGTCCTTCGACGGTGTTGAGGACCTCGTCGCCACCGTCCAGTTGGACGTCGCGGACCAGCGGATGCTCGTCGAAGACGGTAACGACGGCAACACCGAACTCATGCGCTTCGAGAACGGCGTGCGGGCGGTCTACAAGGACACCGAGGGGACCACGCGTGCCCGTGAGCGTGCCGACGCCGAACAGCTCGCGTCGCTGGTCGGCGGCGCCATCGGCGCCAACGTGCCCGGTGTCCTGCGCGTCGGAGAGTTCGAGCTGTTCATGCACTTCATGGACGGCGCATCTGGGTTCACCCACCTCGACAACCCGCGGTCCCCTCTTTACACCACGTGGGACGGGCATGTTCTGGGCCTGCTGGACCTGCTGATCGCCAATGGTGACCGCAGCCCAGGAAACTGGCTGGACCAGGGCGACGGCCGGGTCGCGGGTATCGACCACGCCCAGGCCTGGAAGAAGTATTCGGACCCGCCCGAGGAACCCACCGACCTGGGGGAACTGGCCTACACCGACGGCATGCGGCCCTTCTACGACTTCGACGCGAACCGGTGGATCCGCAATCCGTTGACCCGGGACGACATCCGGTGGTTGCGGCCCCGGCTGGCCCGGCTGTTCGATGATTTCGAGCACCTGGGCCGGACCGCTTGGTTCGGCGAGATGATGGAGCGCTTCGACATGCTGGCCCGCAATGCGCGGGGGACCACCAGCCTTCTGGCGGAGAACAGCGGGGGAGGCCCGTCCGGGCATCGTTCAAGCGGTGGTGGTTCTGGCGGGCGTGACAGGCACCGCGACGACCGGCATCGTGATCACCGCAGCGACCGTCACGGCTCGGGGCGGCGGCATCACGGGTCGGGTCATGGGGGCCGCTCCGGGCATGGTGGGCATTCGGGCTCGGGCGGGCATCGCAGGCACGATGTCCGTGAAGCACCGCTTCAGGACTCCACTACTGCGGATCAGCAGGTCCCGGATCTGGCTGCGCACGATGCCGTGGCCGATGCCCGCGAAGAGGCGGCCCGGTTGCGGGTTGCTGCAGATGCCGCTCAGGCGCGTGCGCGGGATGCGGCTGCCAGGGGCGAGTCCGAAGCCGTCGTGCGGGAGGCGCGGGCGGCCGCGCATGCTGCTGATGTCGCGGCCGATGATGCGGAGTACTTCGCCGATTCCGCTGAGCTGACCGTGGGCAGGGCCGAGGAGCGTGCCGAGGACGCCCGCCGGGCGGAGCGGGCCGCCGAGCGGCACGCCGCCGATCTCTCCCGGGACTCGCTCTCCGACACCGAGGTCGAGGGGCGTGCCGATACCGACAGTGCCGCCGACGACATCGGGCCCAAGAAGGCATCGGGGGAGTCTCCGGTTCTTCCGGGCGGGCTCGCCGATTCCTTGGACGGCAAGCGGTCGGCCAGGCCCGGCTTCGGCGCCCTTCGTGATCCCGGGAAGAACGACGAGCAGCCCCGGACGGCCGAGAAGTTCGTCGCCGATCTGACCTACCGGTACCAGCTCGACAACATCGGAAACCACACGGCCGAAGACGGACAGACCGAGGTCTTCCTGGCGGACCGTCACCGCTACGGCTACGACACCGACGGCTACGCCGCGGACCCCGGCCGCTCCGGCCAATACCAAGGTACGGACGACTACGACGACCCCGCCGAAACCTCGGACCAGCAGTACCCGGCCGGGACGCAGGTTTCCCAGTACCCGACGACAGTGCAGTACTCCCAGTACCGCACCGAGACCTACGACGACACCGCGGCGACGTACGACGCCGTCGCGACCTACGACGATTCGGCGGCGACGTACTACCCGCAGCCGGCGGCCGCGGCCGAGGAATCCACGCAGGCCCAGGACGATCGCGTCGCACTGCTCAGGGAGTGGAACAGGTCCTTTGCCGGTGTTGAGGACCTCGTCGATGCCACCGCATCCGACGTCGTGGGCCAGGAGACGCTCAACGCAGAGGGTAACGACGGCAGAACCGAACTCATGCGCTTCGAGAACGGTATGCAGGCGGTCTACAAGGACACGGAGGAGACCATTCGTGCCCGTGATCGCGCTGACGCCGAACAACTCGCCTCACTGGTCGGCCGCGCCATCGGCGCCAATGTCCCCGGTGTCCTGCGCATCGGCGAGTACGAGCTGTTCATGCACTTCATGCACGGCGCATCTGGGTTCACCCACCTCGACAACCCGCAGTCGCCCCTCACCACCACGTGGGACGGGCATGTTCTGGGCCTGCTCGACCTGCTGATCGCCAACGGCGACCGCAACCCCGGAAACTGGCTGGATCAGGGCGATGGACGTGTTGCGGGTATCGACCACGGCAAGGGCTGGTTCAAGTACGAGGACACGCCGGAGGACCCCACTGACTTGGAGGGGCTGGCCTACACCGACGGCATGCGGCCCTTCTACGACTTCGACAGGAACACGTGGATCCGCAATCCGCTGACACGGGCGGATATTCGCTGGATGCGGCCCCGGCTGGCCCGGCTGTTCGATGATTTCGAGCGCCTGGGCCGGACCGAATGGTTCGACGAGATGATGGCGCGCTTCGACATGCTGGCCCGCAATGCGCGGGGGACCACCGGCCTGCTCGTGGAGGACAGCGGTCGTCCCCGTTCTCGCCGCGATGACGACCCGCCCGCCCCCGCGTCAGGGAGCGGGCGGAGCGGGCGCTCTTCGGGTTCGCGTCCGTCGCACTCGGGAGGCAAAGCCCGACGGGACGACGCTGGAGGCGGGGGCGGCCGACGTTCCGGTGGGCATGGGACTCGTCATCGGGCCGTGGATGGCGCGTACGACTTCGACAATGACGTGGACAGCCTCCACGAGGACGGTGTGCCCGGCAGGCCGGACGATGCCGTCGCCCCGGCCACGCAGAAGGAGCAGGACGGGACGTCTGTCCCGGAGACGGCCCCGGAACCGTTGGCGAAGGAGTTCGCCGATGCTCTGGCGCCTCCGGTCACGGAGAGCGCCGACCTGCCCCGGAAGGACACCGGGACCATCGACAAGGAGGGTCTTCCCGAGGATCTCCGGGAGCTGTACGACGACGACCCGCCGGCGAAGTCGCCGACCGTCTCCGAGCCGGCCGTCCGCGACGATCCGTGGCAGGGCAAGCCGCCCAGGCTGCCGGACCTTTCGCCTCTCATCGATCCCAAGGGGGGTAAGGACCGGCCGCGTTCGATCGAGGAGGCGGGCCTGGTCGACTTCCGGGATGCGCTCAAGGACGTGGGTGCTGCTTTCGAGAACGACCAGTGGGTCAACCTCGCCGACCGGTTCGACCACTACCCCTACGCCGATGACGACGTTTACGGGGACGGCGGCCAGGAGTCCGGTGGCCAGCAGCACCCACCGGAGGTGCAGATCAGCTGGGATCCGGACCAGATCCTGTACAGCCAGTGGCCGAACGCGACCTACGACGCCTCCGCGGCGACGTACTATCAGCAGCCCGCGGCTTCGACCACGGAAACCGCGCAGGCCCCCTACTCCGCGTACCCCGGCGACACAGACCAAGGCAACGCGCCCACGGCGCCCGCGCAGTCCCAGCAGTCCGCGGGGAGCCACACCCAGGCGGCACCCGCCGGATGGCACGGGTCCCACGACGGAATCGGCGACCTGGTCGACTCCGCGCAAACCGGCATCGCCGAACAATGGGACTTCCATGAGGGAGGCGGCCAGGATGAACTCACCGAACTCGTGCGGTTCGGTGATGGCACGCTGGCGGTCCACAAGGTCACTGAGGACACCGAATTCACCTCGGATCCCGAATCGAACCCCGAGTTCGTCGCCAATGAACGCGAGTCGGCCCGCCAGCGCGCCGACGCCGAACAACTCGCCTCACTGGTCGGTCGCGCCATCGGCGCCGATGTCCCCGGCGTCTACCGGGTCGGCTACAACGAGTTGTACATGCACTACATGCACGGCAGGTCGGCGACCGATCGCCTCGGCGGGGACTTCCCCGAACTCACCGGAGCGTCCGGACTCAGGCTGGGGCTGCTGGACGTTCTCATCGCCAACACCGACCGCGGGCCCGAGAACCTGCTGTACACCGGACACGGAACGGTCATCGGCATCGACCACGGCGGCGGCTGGGCGATCGAGGAGAACGAGCCCTATGACCCCACGAACCTGGGCGGATTCGCGAACCCGGCGACGATGGAGACCTACTACGACTTCGCGAACAACCGGTGGATCGCCAACCCGCTGACGGTGCGCGACGTGCAATGGCTGGAAGGCGCGATCACCGCGTTGCGCCCCGAGTTCCTCCGGCTCGGCCGGGAGGGCTGGTATGAGGGCATGCGGGCGCGCTTGGGCATGCTGGCCCGCAACGCGCGGGGGACCGCGGGCCTGCTGGTGGCGGACAGCGGTCCTCCCCGTTCTCGCCGTGATGACGACCCGCCCGCGCCCGGGGGCGGGCAGGGCGGGTCCTCTTCGGGCCGGCGCGCGTCGGGTCCCGGGGGAGGTACTCGGCGGCGGGACCGCGGTTCGGGCTATGGGGGCGTCTCCCGGCCCCGGCATGGTGGGCACTCGGGTTCGAGCGGGCCTCGCAGGCACGATGTCAGCGATGTGCCCCTTCAGGATTCCGGTGCCGCAGACTCGCAGGTTCCGGACCTGGTTGGGCACGATGCCGTGGCCGATGCCCGTCGGGAGGCGGCGGAGCTGCGGGCGGTTGCCGATGCCGCTCAGGAGCGTGCGCGGGATGCGGCTGCCAGGGGCGAGTCCGAAACCGTCCAGCGGGAGGCGCTGGCGGCCGCGTATGCCGCTGAGGTCGCGGCCGATGATGCGGAGTATTTCGCCGATTCCGCTGAGACGAACGTGAGCAGGGCCGGGCAGCGCGCCGAAGACGTCCGGCGGGCGGAGGAGGCTGTCGAACGGCACTTCGACGACCCCGCCCGGGGCGTTTCCCTCGAGACAGAGCATGCGAGTCCTGTGCAGGCGTCCGATGGGCCTGCCACGCGGCCTATCGACTCCACCGGGCCGGTGCCGGGGCTCCCGCAGAGCGTTCCGCCCCTGTCTGCCGATCCCGGTGACCTGCGACAGGGGAAGCCGTCGGGGCCGCCGGAGCTTTCGGCCCTTCTTCCCGAGGATGCTCTGGGGGATTCGCCGGTTCTTCCGGGCGGGCTCGCCGACCCCAAGGCTCCCGTGGACGGCGATGGCCGGACCGGGCCCGACTTCAGCGCCCTGGCCGATTCCAAGACGAACGACGAGCGGCCCCGGACGGTCGAGGACGTCGTCGCCGACCTCAACTTCCGCCACCAGCTCGACGACATCGGGAACCGCCCCGTCGAAGAGCAGGTCTTCATGGTGCGCGAGCGCCGGCGCCGCCACGGCCGCGACACCGGCGGCCACAGCGCGGAGCCCGGCCTCTCCGGCCAGTACGAGGGCCGGGACGGCTATGACGACTTCGCCGAGGGCTCTACCAGCCAGTTCCCGGAGGGGACGCAGCTCTCCCAGTATCCGACCGAGGTGCAGTTCACCCAGTATCAGACGTCGGCTTCTCAGGAGGAGGACGGTCAAGGCGGCTACCCCTGGGGGTATCAGGCGCCGGGGGACGGCTGGGTCGCCGACCCCTATGGTGAGGACCCGTATGCGTTGGGGGCGCAGTACGGCCAGGATCCGACCGCCACCGGTGACACGTTCCTCCCCTCAGCGCCGCCTTCTGCGGAGTACGGCGCCCCCGAGGCTGCCGCCTTCGACCCGACCTTCGGCTCGGTCTATCTCCCTGACGGCTCTTACGACGTCGGCGATCCCCAGTTCGACTGGGCCGCTCCGGGTTCAGGGCAGGATCCGGATCCCGGCTTCCTCCCCGACGCCCCTGAACACGACACGTCGAACCTTTTGGACGTCGTGGACCGCATGGACGAGGAGGGAGAGCTTGACCTCGACCTAAACAACTTCCTCCGCGAGGACGGCGGACTCCCCGACGCCCCCGACCGCCACGAACTGACCGACGAGCAGATGACCCGGGCTGTCGGCAACATCTACAGGCTGAGCGACCGCGAGTTCGATGTCCTTGTGGCTTTGGGGGCCGGGCGCGGCGACGATGAGATCAAAGACCTGCTCGGTGTGGAGGACCACGCATTCGCCCGTCTCATGGGGGGTGTCACCGGTTCCCTGGGTGTGGACGACCGTGACCAGGTGGTTGCCGTCGCCGTTGCCGCCGGGCTTACCGACGACAGGGCCGCCACCGAGCTGACGCCCGGGGCGCGAATGGATCGGGCCCTGGTCCGGGTCCGGTTCCTGAACGAGAACCAGCCCGGGCTCCTCGGCCTCATTCGTCAGCCGGACAAGACCATTGCCAGGGAACTCCGCACGACTCTCGACGGGGCCCGAATGCGCGTCCGCGCTCTGGTTCACCGCCTGGGGGTACAGGGCCGCGACGAGGCGGCCGACGTCGCCGATGCCGCCGTCGCTGCTGGCCTGGTTCCCGCCCGGGTGGCTCCCGTTGCAGATCTCACCGCTGAGCAACTGACACGGGCTGTCGGCAACATCTACAGGCTGAGCGACCGCGAGTTCGATGTCCTTGTGGCCTTGGGGGCCGGGCGCAGCGACGGTGACATCGCCACCCGGTTCAAACTGAGAGTCCGCGGATTCGCCCACCTTATGGGGGGTGTCATCGATTCCTTGGGTGTGGACGGCCCCGGCGAGGCGGCCGCCGTCGCCGTTGCCGCCGGGCTCACCGACGACAGGGCCGCCACCGAGCTGATGGCCGGGGCGCGAATGGATCGGGCCCTGATCCGGGCCCGGTTCCTGGACGAAGACGCGCACAAGCTCCTCGGCCTCTTGCGTGAGCAAAACCAGACCCTCGTCAAAGAACTCCGCACGACTCGCAGCGCGGTTGAAAAGGGCGTCTCCGGTCTCGTTCACCGCCTAGGGGTGGAGGATCGCGGTGAGGCGGCCGACGTCGCCGACGCCATCGCCACTGGGCATGTTCCGGCCCGGGTGGCTCCCGGCGGGGAACTCACCGCCGAGCAGATGACCCGGGCTGTCGGCAACATCTACAGGCTGAGCGACCGCGAGTTCGATGTCCTTGTGGCCTTGGGAGCCGGGCGCGGCGACGATGACATCAAAAACCTGCTCGATGTGGAGGACCACGCATTCGCCCTTCTCATGGGGGGTGTCACCGGTTCCCTGGGTGTGGACGGCAGCGAGGAGGCGGCCGCCGTCGCCCGTGCCGCCGGGCTCACCGACGACAGGGCCGCCACCGAGCTGACGCCCGGGGAGCGAATGGATCGGGCCCTGATCCGGGTCCGGTTCCTGGACGAGGACCAGCGCAACCTCCTCGTCCTCCTTCGTGAGCGAAACGAGATCGTCGCCAGAGAAATCGGCGGCAACATGAATGCCGACATGGTTAGAATGCGCGTCCGCGCTCTGGTTCGCCGCCTGGGGGTGCAGGGCCGCGACGAGGCGGCCGACGTCGCCGATGCCGCCGTCGCTGCTGGGCTGGTTCCGGCCCGGGCGGTTCTTATTGCAGATCTCACCGCTGACCAACTGGCCCGGGCTGTCGGCAACATCTACAGGCTGACCGACGGCGAGTTCGATGGCCTTGTGGCCTTGGGGGCCGGGCGCAGCGACGGTCAGATCATCACCCGGCTCAAGACGAATCAACGTGGATTCGCCCTTCTCATGGGGCGTGTCACCGGTTCCCTGGGTGTGGACGGCAGCGAGGAGGCGGCCGCCGTCGCCCGTGCCGCCGGGCTCACCGACGACAGGGCCGCCACCGAGCTGACGCCCGAGGCGCGAATGGATCGGGCCCTGATCCGGGTCCGGTTCCTGGGCGAGGAGGGGCGCAAGCTTCTCGGCCGCCTTCGTGAGCAGGACAAGACCATTGCCAGGGGCCGCACGACTCGCGACGTGGTTAAGAAGCGCGTCTCCGGTCTTGTGCGCCGCCTGGGGGTGCGGAATCGTGAGGAGGCGATCGACGTCGCCGTCGCTGCTGGGCTGGTTCCCGCCGCCCAAGAGGTCCCCGCTCGGGTGGCGCCCGATGGGGAACTCACCGATGAGCAGCTCACCCGGGTATGGCCCAGAATCGACGATCTGGGCGACGGGAAGAGATATGAGGTCTTCCGCCATCTGGGGGACACGCAGGACATCGGGGAGATCGCCAAGCGGGTCAAAAAGCGCAACGGCGAGCCCATCTCGAAAACGACGGCCGCCGATCACGTCAGCAGGGTTGTCCGCACCCTGAGGGTGGGTGATCCTGCCGCGGCGGGCGCCGTGGCCCGCGCCATATCGTCCGGATGGGTCCCCGGCAGGTCCAGCCCCGCCGAAAGGGGCCAGGCGCCCACCGCGGACGCAACAGCCAATCCCGACCCCATGGTCATCGACGATAACGTTGACCTCTACGGCGTCTCCGACAGGGAAGGCGACGACGCCGGCCCCATCGTCATCGACGATGACTCCGACTCCGATGCCGACTTTGATGACGGCGACTACGACTACTCCGGCGGTGGGGGTGGGCCCGGTCCCCGGCGTGGCCCGGATGATGACGATCCTCCCGCGGCCGGGGGCGGCTCCTCCTCGGCCCGGCCCGCGTCGGGTTCCGGGGAAGGTAACCGGCGGCGGCACCACGAGTCGGGCCATGGGCGCCGCTCCCGGCACGGCGGGCACTCTGGCCGGGAAAGAGAAAGGCACCGCAGGCGCGATGTGAGCGAGGCGCCCCTTCAGGAGTCCGGTACCGCGGATCAACAGGTCCCGGACCTGGTGTTGCACAAGGACGCCGCCGATGCCCGCGAGGAGGCGGCGCGGTTGCGGGCGGTTGCCGATGCCGCTGAGGCGCGTGTGCGAGAGGTGGCTGAAAGGGGCGAGTCCGAAGCCGTCCAGCGGGAGGCGCAGGCCGCCGCGCATGCCGCTGATGTCGCGGCCGATGATGCGGAGTACTTCGCCGATTCCGCTGCGATGATCGTGAGCAGGGCCGCAGAGCGTGCCGAGGACGAGCGCCGGGCTGCGCAGACCGCCGAGCGGAACGCCGCCGATCTCTCCCGGGACTCTCTCCCCGACACCGAGGTCGGGGGGCGGGCCGATACCGACAGTGCCGCCGACGATATCGGTCCCAGGAAGTCATCGGGGGACTCTCCGGTTCTCCCGGGAGGGCTCGCCGATTCGTTGGACGGCAAGCGGCCGGCCAGGCCCGGCTTCGGCTCCCTTGGCGATCCCGGGAAGAGCGACGAGCGGCCCCGGACGGTCGAGGAGGTCGCCGCTGACCTGACCTACCGGTACCGGCTCGACGACTTCGGGAATCACACGGCCGAAGACGCGCGGATCGAGGTCTTCTACAACGAGGCCTCCGACCAGCTCCCCGACGCCGGCCAGGTCTTCGGCCCGGCCGACTTCACTGACCCTGCGATGCTCCCCTTCGGGGAGACAGGCGCCGGCGGGGAGCACACCGGGGACCCCGCCCTCATGGCGTACTTCAGGCGCGAGGGGCTCATTCCGGGCAGCCCGTCCCCCACTCCAGAGCCCAGCCCGGCCCCGAACCCCGATGACGCTGGTGCTGAAGGGCTCCCTGAGGCTCCCAGCCCTGCTACCGACAGGATGTCCGAGGGCGTGGAGGACCCCTCCGACGGCTTGGACCCCGGGGACCCCGGTGATGCCGGCTTCCTCCCCGAGGCCCCCGCCACCGACTCTCGGCAGGTCGTCCGCCCCCTTCCGGTCGACGACACCGGACCGGCTCCCGCCCTCGGCCGCCGTGAGGGGGTCGCGGCCACACGCGCCGACCACCCCACCGGCGAACTCACCGACGAGCAACATCGGGCTATCGGCAAGCTGACCGACGGCGAGTTCGACTTCTTCGTGGCCTTGGGGCGCGGGCGCCCCGAAGACGAGATCCGTACGCGCCTGAAACTAACGGGTATGACATTCGCCCGCGCCAGGACGATTATCGTCCGCTCCCTCGGCGTGAACAGCCCGGAGGAAGCGGCCGCGGTCGCCCAGGCCGCCGGGCTCACCGACGATCGCCTCGCCTCCGAGATGCCGGACCCCGATGCTCGATTGCGACGGGGTCTCGTCCGGGCCCGGTTCCTCAACGAGAAGCGGCGCCAGCTCCAGCTCCTCAGCATTGTGCATAAGCCCAACAAGGTCATCGGCGATGAACGCGGCGCATCGCCCGCAACGACTAAACGGGACATCGGTCATCTGATTCACCGCCTGGGGGTGCTGAACCGCGAAGAGGCCGCCGAAGTGGCCCGCGCCGTATTCCCCGGGGCCATCCCCTTCGTCTCCCGCGCCGCCGCAAGTGGCCAGGAGCCCACCGCGGTCGCAGCAGCCGACCCCGGTGCCATGGACATCGACGACTCCGACATTGATGACGGGGACGTCCCCACCAACCACCCCGACCAGGAGCAGGCCGTCGGCCACCTTCCGGTCCACAGCGAAGGTCCGCCCCCTCATCCCGACACCGCCCCGGCCCAGGGCGAGGGCCAAGGGGCCATCGGGCTTCCTGCGCCCCATGCACCCCGTCAGGGCGAACCGGGTGTTTCGCTGACCGTCGAGGACCGCGTTCGCGAACTCGCCCTCGAATTCCTGAAGGGACTCACGCCCCTCCAGCGCACGGTCCTGAACCTCATGAAGCAAGGGCTGGCGTCTGGTGACATCCGCGAGCTGCTGAAGCTGTCCACGGCCAGCCATCACATCGCCGTCATCCGCAACCACCTGGGCGGGCTGGGCGCGGACAAGGGTGATGTGAGCGCCATTGCCCGCGCGGCCGACTTCCACGGCAGCCACACCGATGCCACAGCCCTGCGCGTTCCCGACCCGGGCGGCATTCTCGGCCCCGATCCCGGCGTCGGCGACGGAAGTCTGGGGGTACTGGCACCCTCCCAGCGCCGGATCCTCCAGCTTCTCGATGGGGATCCTCGACCTCCGTGGCAGATCGCCGGTGCCCTCGGTGTGGCGCCGGAGGAGTTCCTTGGCGTGGTCGCCGAGATCTACGGGCTCCTGGGCGTATGGACTCGGACGGATGCGACCGCCATCTTCCGTCGGGCTCTGACAGAGGCCGATCGCGTGGCGGCCGCCGTCGCCCGCGTGGGCGGTCCGGCCACCGACCCGGTGGCCGACCAGCGCAGAGTGCTTGACGTCGTCGAGCGGGGCTTGAACCAGCCCGGCATCGTCGGCAGGCTCGATGGCGACGATCCGGGCTCGACCGCGCGCCTCGTCGACGAAATCCATCAGTCTCTGGAAGCTGCCGAGAGTCCTGGAGCCGGCACAGCCGGCCGAGGGCCAGACCAGGACGAGACGCTGTCCGACGCTCCCCGCGAAGAGCACGACGACTCGTCGGACTCCGACGATGAAGACAGTGACGAGAGCGGGCTCACCCCCGATCTTGCCATGGAGGGTGACGACGCCCCTGACCGGGCAGCCCCGGCTGTAGAGCTCACCGACGAGCAGCTGACCCAGGCGTGGGGCCACGTTAACGACCTGGCCGACGGCCGGATATACGAGGTCTTCCGCCATCTGGGGGATACGCAGGACATCCGCGAGATCGCCAACCGCATCAAACAGCGCAACGGCGCGCCCATCACGGAAAAATGGGCCGCCCATTACGTCCGCGAGGTCGTCCGCACTCTGAAGGTGAGCAGCCCGGCCGAGGCGGGCGCCGTGGCCCGCGCCCACTTCTCCGGATTCATCCCCGGCGTGTCCCGCGCCGCCGTCATCGGTCAGGAGCCCACCACGGCCTCAGCGGCCGAGCCTGAGCCGATGGTCACCGACGACGACGCCGACTCTGACTCTGATGAAGATGTGGACCTCTACGACGTCTCCGACGTCGACTCTGATGCTGGGGGCGGGCCTGGTCCGCGGCGTGGCTCCGACGATGACGACGATGCTCCGGCTCCCGCGGCGGGTGGTGGGACGGGTGGGTCCTCTTCGGCGCCGCCCGTGTCGGGTTCCGGGGGAGGTACCGGGCGGGAGGACACCGGAGCCGGTGGCGGCCGGAGAGCCGGCGGCGGCACTCGTCATCGGGCCGTGGACGGCGCGTACGGCCTCGACAGCGATGACGTTGCGCTCGCCATGGCAGCAGATCTCCGTGATGACGCTGCCGATGCCCGCGAGGAGGCGGAGCGGTTGCGGGCGGTTGCCCATGCCGCTCGGGTGCGTGCGGAGGAGGTGGCTGCCAGGGGCGAGGCCGACTCCGTCGTGCGGGAGGCGCGGGCGGCCGCGCATGCTGCTGGGGTTGCGGCCGATGACGCGGAGTATTTCGCCGATTCCGCTGAGATGGACGTGAGCAGGGCCGGGGAGCGGGTGGAGGACGACCGCCGGGCGGCGCGGGCCGCCGAGCGGCATGCCGCCGACCTTGCCGGGGATTCGGTCCCCGCGGTCGATGTCGGGGGGCGGGCCGATACCGACGGTGCCGCCGACGATTTCGGGCCCACGAGGGTATCGGGGGAGTCTCCGGTTCTTCCGGGGGGGCTCGCCGATTCCTTGGACGGCAAGCGGCCGGCCAGGCCTGGCGATCCCGGGAAGAACGGCGAGCGGCCACGGACGGTCGA
Organism: Nocardiopsis sediminis; assembly: GCF_042650565.1. NCBI lineage: Bacteria > Bacillati > Actinomycetota > Actinomycetes > Streptosporangiales > Nocardiopsidaceae > Nocardiopsis > Nocardiopsis sediminis. Next base: position 28,261 of record NZ_JBHSBH010000007.1, on the reverse strand, counting down.
GGAGGTCGTCGCTGACCTGACCTACCGGTATCGGCTCGACGACTTCGGGAATCACACGGCTGAAGACGCCGAGACCCAGGTCTTCATGGCAGGCACCGACGATCCCGAACAGCTTCCCAATGCCGACCAGGACTTCGGCTTGGGTGACCTCCCGGACGGCTCTTACGATGTCCACGAGTTCGACTTCCGTTTCGATTCCGTGGATCTCGGCGATCTGGACTTCGGCCTCCCGAGCCTCGACGACGTCCAGTTCGACTGGGACAATTGGGGCGATCTCGGCTCAGCTCAGGATCTGGATACCGGCTTCATTCCCGGTGGCTTCGACGACGTCGGCGGTTCCGATGCCTTCGGTGACGTCCAGGTCGGCGTGGCCGACCCTCTTCCGGTCCAGGACCCCGGTGATGTCGGCGTTCTCCCTGACGCCCCTGGTGATGACTCCGTTCCCACCCGCCCCATTTCTGTCACGGGCCTTGAGGGCGTGGACCGGACGGTTGCCGCCTTGGCCGGGGAAGGGCTGACCGTCGGCGGCATTGCCGCGCGAACCGGAATACAGCTGAGAACGCTCTATCGCCACCTTGGAGGCATGTTTGCCCGTGTGGGTGTGGGGGGC
>NZ_JBHSBH010000007.1:27012-27639 GCF_042650565.1 Nocardiopsis sediminis | reverse complement strand
CACCTCATCGGTGCTCCCATCATTTCTGTCACGGGTCTTGAGGGCGTGGACCGGACGGTTGCCGCCTTGGCCGGGGAAGGGCTGACCTTCTACGGCATCTCCGCGCGGACCGGAATACCGCTGAGCACGGTCGGAAACCAATTGAGGGAGATGTATCCCCGCGTGGGCGTGGGGGGCTTCAAGGAATTGGGTGAGAAGGCTCGCGAGAGCGGGCTGACCCCTGATCCTGCTCACCTCATCGGTGCTCCCATCATTTCTGTCACGGGTCTTGAGGGCGTGGACCGGACGGTTGCCGCCTTGGCCGGGGAAGGGCTGACCTTCTACGGCATTTACGCGCGGACCGGAATACCGCTGAGCACGCTCTATCGCCACCTTGGAGGCATGTTTGCCCGTGTGGGTGTGGGGGGCTTGAAGGAATTGGGTGAGAAGGCTCGCGAGAGCGGGCTGACCCCTGATCCTGCCCACCTCATCGATGCTCCCATCATTTCTGTCACGGGCCTTGAGGGCGTGGACCGGACGGTTGCCGCCTTGGCCGGGGAACGGCTGACCGTCGGCGGCATTGCCGCGCGAACCGGAATACAGCTGAGAACGCTCTATCGCCACCTTGGAGGCATGTTTGCCCGTGTG
>NZ_JBHSBH010000007.1:0-26976 GCF_042650565.1 Nocardiopsis sediminis | reverse complement strand
GCGAGAGCGGGCTGACCCCTGATCCTGCCCACCTCATCGATGCTCCCATCATTTCTGTCACGGGCCTTGAGGGCGTGGACCGGACGATTGCCGCCTTGGCCGGGGAAGGGCTGACCGCCAACGGCATCTCCGCGCGGACGGGAACACAGCTGAGCACGGTCGAAGACCAATTGAGGAGGATGTATCCCCGCGTGGGCGTGGGGGGCTTCAAGGAATTGGGTGAGAAGGCTCGCGAGAGCGGGCTGACCCCTGATCCTGCTCACCTCATCGGTGCTCCCATCATTTCTGTCACGGGCCTTAAGGGCGTGGACCGGACGATTGCCGCCTTGGCCGGGGAACGGCTGACCGCCGGTGACATTGCCGCGCGAACCGGAATGCCGCGGCGCACGCTTTATAATCGCCTTAAAGACGTGTTTGCCCGTGTGGGTGTGGGGGGCTTGAAGGAATTGGGTGAGAAGGCTCGCGAGAGCGGGCTGACCCCTGATCCTGCTCACCTCACCAACCGCGTCATTCCCGTCACGCGCCTTAAGGGCGACGACCGGACGATCGCCGCCCTGGCCGGGCAACGGCTGACCGCCGGTGACATTGCCGCGCGAACCGGAATACCGCTGGCCAGGGTACGCAACCGCCTTAGGGCCATGTATCCCCGTGTGGGTGTGGGGGGCTTGAAGGAATTGGGTGAGAAGGCTCGCAAGAGCGGGCTCACCCTTGACAGGGAGGGCGCTTTCACCACAGTCGACGCCATGGAGGGTGAAGGCGCCCCCGACCGGGTGGCCCTGGCTGTGGAACTCACCGCTGAGCAGATGGCCCGGGCCGCCGAGAAGCTGGACGATCTGGGCGACGGTGTGCGGTACGAGGTTTTCCTCCGCCTGGGAGAAACGCAGGATCTCCGCGAGATCGGTGAGCTCGTCAGGACGCGCAAAGGCACGCCCAACAAGATATCCGCGATCAGAGTCTACGTTTCCGCTATTGTCCGAACCCTGGAGGTGAGTGACCGCGCCGCGGCGGGTGTGGTGGCCCGCGCCGTGACCTCCGAGCGCATTACCCCCATCTTGCTCGCCGTGAATGCGGGCAAGACTGCCGAGGCGGAGGCCTTGGTCCGCGCCGTTTCCTCCGAATTCGCCGCCGCCGTCTCCCGCACTGCCGACAGCGGCCAGGAGCCCACCGGGGTCGCACCAGATGCCCCCGAGCCCATCATCATCGACGCCGACTCTGACTCTGACTCTGACGAGGATGTGGGCCTCTACGACGTCTCTGACGGCTCCGAAGATGACGACGCCCCCGCTCCCGGGGCGGCCGGCGAGCAGGGCGGGCCGTCCACGGCTGCGCCTTCGTCGAGCTCGAGAGGGCAATTCCCCGCAGGGATGGCCCCCCGGCCCAAGCAGGCGGCGTCCTCGCAGGGCTCCGCGCCGCGCAACCCCGCGTCCGACGTCCCCGCCGCGCCGCAGCACCAGCCATCGGGGTCGGGCCGGTCGTGGGTGGCCGGCACCACCGGGTCGCCCGACGACCCTGCGCCGCGGCATACCGGACTGCCCGGCCCGGGCGTGCGGGGAGCGGAGTCGGCGCCGGCGATCCGCAAATTCTCCCGCCACTTCGTGGAGACCCTCGACCGGCTGCCCGAGGGTGCGCCGCCGCTGACCATCGACGTCGGGCCGATGCGCGCACAGGTGTCGATCGACAACCGCTTCTTCGAGTCCTCCACGATCGAGCTCGACAACGACGACGCCGACGGTCCATCGTCCATCCGCAATGTGACGCTGCGGTTGCGCCACTTCCCGGGCAATGGTGTGGACGCCGCCACTGTCTCCGCGGCCGCGCAAGAGCTCAAGCGGCGCATCGAGGCGGCCTACGACAACGCGTACGTGCTGCCGAGCGGCCAGCAGCTGAATGTGACCGTCGTCGCGGCGGAGTACTTCGCGCCACAGGACAGCGTCCATGCCACCGTGACCTGGCATCCCGCGCCGTCCGAGGCCGAGCCCGGCACCGACGGCAGGGGGATCGGGGAGGTCCTACGGCGCCTGGGGATGCTGGATGGCGATCCCACGCAGGGTGTGGCCGAGCCGTATGTGGCGCGGCGGACGCTGGACCGGATCGCGATCATGGTCGAGCCGCGGCCGCAGCGCCGCATCCCCGACCCGGAGGGCGACGGGCCCGCGACGAAGTACACGCGGGCCGAGGACGGGCTCGTTGACGCATCGGTGTGGGAGCACGCGCGAGCCGACGCGCAGGTCCACTACGTGGGCGGTGCGCACATGAGCGCGGATTTCGCCGATGTCCTGACCGAGCAGTCCGACCGGCCTGCGGGCCATCTGGACCACTTCGCCAACATCCGCACGTTCGAGTGGCGGCGGCTGGAGATCCCGCCCGAGCATCGCACCGAGGACGGTCCCACGCACGTAACGGAGATCACCTACCGTCCGCGCATCGATGACGAGTCGGGCATGACGGACGAGGAGTTCGACGCGTATCTCGAGGAGTACGCCGACGAGCTGGACTCCATGGTGAACCACCAGCACCGGCTCCGCGGGGACGGGAGCGTCGTCGACGCGGAAGGTGTGGTGGTCCACCGGTTCGACTCGGCCCCGCTGGCCGGGACCGGCGACCAGCTGCACATCCGTCTCGAACTCGCCGACGACACCACCCCCGCCGACCAGGTGCACGACCACATCACGGTGCACCGCTACGACCCGTCGTTGCCCTACACCGAGCAGCGAATGACCACGACGGACTGGTACGACCGCGGGTACCCGGTGAAGTCGCGCGTCCACGAGACCCTTCACAAGCTCGGCCTGCTCGACGAATACCCCGAGGACGACTCGTTCCGCCGCTGGGGCGACGACGCCGACGCGGTGCGCCCCGGGCCCGGCGTCATGGGGCACGGCTGGGTGGGTGATGGCGAGGACGGGACCATGGTCGAGGTCGCCGTTCCGTGGATCCGGTCCAGGGATCTCGACACCATCGGCTCGGTCATCGACCACGGCTCTTCGGCTCAGGCGCCGCTCAAGCGGGTCGCCGACCTGTCCGCGGAGGACACCTCCCTCATCACGGAGTATCTGACGCCCGGAGCCTCCGATGCCGGCAGGGTGTTCGCCCACTTCGCGCTCGCCGCCGACGAACACGTCCGCGGCTGGAGCCGTGACCGGGTGGAGCGGTTCGCCGCCGACCCCGCCGCCTACCGCGCCGACGTCGACAAGTGGCGGGACGACGGCCGGCTCGCGCAGATGGTGTTCTTCATCTCCCAGTCGGGGATCGATGTCCCCTTCCAGGCCGTCATCGACGTGCTCCCGGACGCCGAGCGCGCCCGGCTTGGCAGTGGGCTGGCCGGATCCCGCGACCCGGTCGCGGTCACCGAAGCGCTCGCCGTGTTCGCCGCGGGCCGTGATTCCGCATCGGGCGACGGCCGGATCCGTGACATCCCCGCCGCGCAGGGGCACCCCGCCATCAGCGCCCTCGACGCCGAGTCCAGGCTGGAGGAGTGGCGCCGAGACGGCCGCCTGCTGGGCGGGCTCCACGTGCTCAACGACAACGCGATCGCGGTCATGGGCGACGAGTGGACCCGCGCCCTGCCCGACGCGGCGCGTCAGGGCCTCCTCACCCTGCTTCCGCCCAGCGAAGTCGCCCCCGCGTCGGCGTCCGGTGCTCCCGGCGCCGGGCTGGGCGCTCTGCCGCCACCGGTGGCCGGACGTACCATGCTGGACATTCTCGGCTCGGCCTACGACCAGGTCGCCCTCGGCAGATTCGCGCGGGACATCGCCGTCGACGTCCCCGGCCACCCCACGGTCCACTTCACCGCGCAGCAGGTCTACGACCGGCTCATGGCCTGGAAGGACGACGGCGGACTCGCCGGCGCGCTGCGGGTTCTCCAAGGGGCGGGTGTGCCCATCACCGACGCCCAGATCGGCGCCATCGCGCCGGAACCGGCCCCGCAGCCCAGTGGGCGGCAGGCGCCGCCCCAGCAGCCCGCATCCCCCGGCCCGGGGCGGCCCTTCGCGCCGGGGATGGCGCCGCGCAGCGGTGCGACGCAGGCCCTGCCCGTGCGCTCCGCGGACGACGATGCCGCGCACCAGGGCGCCGCTCCGCAGGCCACCGCCGCCACCCCGCCGTCGACGCCGGACCCGTCCGACCCCCCCGTGTTCGGGCCGCCCGTCAACCACCGGCCGAGTGATCCCGCGCCGCGCCGCACGGGTCTCCCCGGGCCGTGGGGGCGCATGTCGAAACCGGAGGTCCGCAAGGTCTCCTCCCGGTTCGTGGACTCCCTGAAGCCGCCGGCGGACGCGCCGCCGCTGACCGTCGAGGTGAACACCCCGCACGGCCCGATGCGGGGTGAGGTGAAGATCGACAACTGGTTCTTCGAGTCCTCCGTTATCGAACTCGATCGTGGCGGCGGGGCGCCCGACGGTCCGTCCTTCGCCCGGAAGATCAACGTGCGCATCGCCCTCTATCACGGGGACGGGACGGACGAAGAGAGCGCGGTCGCGGCTCACCAGGTGTTGAAGCGGCAGATCGAGGCGCAGTTCAACGGTAAGTACGTACTGCCGCACAGCGGAGAGCTGCTGGACGTGAAGGTGGTCGCCCGATGGCACTCCGACCCGGCGGAGCGTGTGCACGCCTCGGTGACCTGGCATCGGGTGCAGCCCGTCGCGGGCGGATCGTCGTCCTCCGCCTTCGGGGGCGGGATCAAGAAGTTCCTGAGCAAGCTCCACCGGCCGGACGGCGATCTCGCTCGGGGTACCGGGGGCGGACCGTCGGCGTCCACCCCCACGACCGGCACGGCCGGGCGTGAGGTCAAAGAGTTCCTGCGTCGGCTCGGGATGCTGGACGGAGACCCCAAGCGGGGTGTGGCCGAGCCGTATGTGGCGCGGGCGACGCTGGACCGGATCGGGATCATGGTCGAGCCGCGGCCTCCGAGGAGGCGGCCGGATCCCGAGGGCGATGCTCCCGCGTTGCGGCACGCGCATGTCGGGCTGGTGGACCCGCAGGCGATGGAATCGCAGGTGTGGGAGGCCGCCCGGGCGCGTGCGCAGGTCCACCGGGTCGGCGGGCGGTATGTGGACGCCCCGCATGACGACATTTTCAAGAGCGCCCGTGCGGCGCGTCCGATGCGCCGCGATGAGGACGGTGGCCCGCTCGGCGCCGATGCCGACGGAAATCTCGCCTACTTCGACGCCGACGGGCGGCAGGTCGACCCGGCGCAGGTCAGGCGGAACCCCGACCGCCGGTCCGGCGACCCGGAGCGGTTCATCGCCGCCGACATCGGCCCCCAGCACAAGTACCCGGGCAAGCGCAGGTTCGACTGCCGGGACATCGATATCCCGGAGGAGTACCGCACGGACGGCGGCCCGACCGTTGTCCGGGAGATCACCTTCCGCGTCCGGCCACGCCGCGACCCGGGCATGACGGTCGAGGCGTATGAGGCGTATCTCGATGACTACGCCGCCGCCGTGCACGCCAAGTGGAACGGCCAGTTCCGGCTGCGCGGCGATGGGAGCCTCGTCAACGCGGACGGCGTGGTGGTCCATCGGCCCAGCGGAAAGCTGTTCGAGACGCTGTTCGGCAAGGGGAGCGAGCCCGACCCCGATGCACCGGACCTGGGGGGCAACCCGATCAAGGTGCCCGGCGTCGACTCGCTGCCCGGCACCGGCGCCCAGTTCCACGTCCGCCTCGAATTCGCTGACGACACCACGCCCGACGCGGACGTGCACGCCAGGCCCGTCGTCTCCCACTTCGAGCCCGCCCCTGGGCAGAACCCGCCGCGCATGCACATGTCCCACTGGAGCGACGCGTATCCGGCGAACGCGGCGGTCCATGAGACCGGGCACTTCATCGGAATCGGGGACGAGTACCGGGATGGGAAAACCGTCTTCCGCTCGTGGGACGACGCCGGCAACCAGGATGGGGCCCTCATGGAGGGGCTCTCCTGGTACGAGCCGTCGTCCGACGGCCGGATGGTGCAGTTCCGTGAGCCGTTCATCCGGACCAGGTACCTTGACGTGGTCGGCTCGGCCATGGACCACAGCTCCTCGGTCCGCACACCGCAGATGCGGGCCGCCGAGCTGCCCGCCGGGGCGAAGGACGACATCGCCCAGGCCCTCGCGCCCGGCCTTCCGGCGAACGCCCGGGGGCTGGGCAAGGTTTTCGACCGTTTCGCCCTGGTCGCCGACCACCTGCTGGGCGGATGGGATATCGAGCGGGTCGCCGAGCAGTTGATCTCATCCACGGACGCCGCGGCGCGCATCGCCATCTATGAGCAGGTCGCCATGGCCGATCGTGCGCGTGCGATCGCCGACGTCGAGAGGGAGCGTGCAGAGGAGGCCCGTGCCGACGGCGACGACGGGGTGGCGCGCGAGGCCGAGGAGCGTGCCGCCGAGCTCATGAAGAGGGCCCGTGCGGCCGACGTTCTCGCGGACAAGGCTCGTCAGCACGCGGCCGATTCCGGCGCCGATGATCGGGCCGCCTTGGCCCGCGACGCGCTGATCGCGGACATCGACAGCTGGCGCGGCGACGGCCGGCTCGGGAAGGCTCTGGCCATCGCCAACCGGAACGGGCTGCGCGTTTCCCCTCAGGCCATGATGGACATGCTGCCCGACGCCCGGCGGATGGGCGTAGCGGAACGGCTTCGCCAGCGCCACGCCAACGGGCCGGGGATGGTGACGGGCAGTGAATGGATCGGGACCCTGACCGACGCCGACCGGCGTCTGCTCGTCGGTGACCTGCTGCCCTTCGAGGGATCGCCGCCCGGTTCGGTCATCGAAGCGCTGACGTTCATGCCGCGGCCTGCGCTGGAGCGTGTCGCTCTGGAAATATTCGCCAAGGGCTATGACCGCATCGTGCACAATCGGCCGTCGGGAGATCTCGGGGTGGCGGTGGTCGTCGCGGGGCATCCCGAGGTGCGGCTGGGCGCGGACCAGGTGCAGGTCCAGCTGGACGAGTGGGCCCGTCAGGGCGTCTTGAACCGTGCGATGGACCGCCTGCCCGCGCTGCGGGTACCCGTGACTGCGCGCGTGACCGGGCAGGGCGGTTCCCCGGGGTTCGTTCCGCCATCCGGCGCTCCTGAGGTGCGCCCCCAGAGCGCTACCTCGAGCTTCACATCCGAATCGCCGACTCGGCGCGCGGAGTCTTCCGCCGCACCGCTCAGGGTGTCGTTCACGCGTGGCAGCGACACGTTGCGCGACCGTGACCTGTCGGCGATCGCCTCCTTCGCCCAGCGCCGAGTCGTCGACGAGGCCTACCAGGCACTGGTGCACAACACGCAATTGCCTGCCGTGGAGGCGCAGGGCCACGGGAACCGGGCAGGGGTCTCCGATACGGCGCACTCCCGCGGGGCCGAGGTGGCCCGCGCGTACAGACGATCGGTCATGGAGCAAGATCTGCACGAGGTCGGCATCTCCGGGGCCGACCTGGAGGCGAGCCTTCTGGACCCGTCACAGGTGCCGGGCGGGAGGGACGCCAACCGTTCCGCGGACCTGCGTACCGTCGAACCGCCCCGGCAGCGGGTCGTCATGGGCGGCGGTGGCGACGGTGCCCGGCCGGTACCGCGGATCCTGCACATGAACTGGTTCCACCGCAAAGTGCCCACCGCCAGCGCGCAGAACATGCGCGACTGGGTCACCCGCGCCGCGGAGGCGGGCTGGACGGTGCGCCTGTGGACCGATCCTTGGGCGATGGGGCGCAACGCCGACCTGTTCACCGACCTGCTGGGCACGATGGGGGCCGATGGCCGGCCGGCCGTGGAGATCTTGACCAGCCCCGCCGACGTCCTCGGCATCGGTGGCGGTGCGCGTCGCCTCCACCACTTCGCCGTGCAGTGGCAGATGTGGGACGTGCAGTCGGACATCGTCCGCTACCACGCTCTGATCGCCCATGGCGGGATGTACGCCGACCCCGACATCGGCCCGGGGTCGATCGATCTGAACCGTCCCCTGCCGCCGATGGACACCGATTCCGTGCCCGTGCTCGCCCCGCAGATGAACGGCCCGGGGGGGCAGGAACGGGTCCGGGGGCGACTGTCCGAGCTGGGGCGGCGGGCCGGGGCCGATGAGTCCCAACTGCCCACACCCCCCCAGTACCAGTGGCGCATGGGCAGCTTCGACAACAACCTCATCATCGCTCCGCCGAGGTCGCGCTTCCTGACCGAGATGGTCTCCGAGATGGACCCCAGCGACCGCTTCGCGAACGCTGTGCGTCGGCCGCAGACGGGGGCAATGCACACCTCGCCACGGACCGACCTGATCCCTGCGGAGCTTTCGGGGGCCGGAAGGATCGACCGCAGACTGGTCTCCTACATCCGGGCCCAGGAGTACGGGGAAGGTACGGGAGAGCATGGCTACGGCGAGTTCCGCCGGGGCAACTGGATCGTCGACCCCCGTTACGTCGACTACCTCTCGGGCGTCGAGTGGGTCACCGCCGACAGCGGCGCCGCCCCCACAGTGACCTTCGAGCAGGTAAGGCACGTCCGGGACGGCGCCGGCATGACCCGGCTCCAGCGGCTGATCGTCCACTCCCTCGCGGTGGGGCACAACGACGAGGAGATCGCCGCCGCCACCGGCCTGGACCCCGAATCGGTCCCCCACGAGATCAGCGGCATCATCCCGATCTTGGGTGCGGACAACCTCGCCCATGCCATCGCCATTGCCCGCATAGCGGCCACCCAGCCCCCCGCCGCAGCAGATGAGACCATCTCGACCGGCGACGTCTCCGACACCAGCGATGACACTGACTCCGACGTCGAGGACCTCTACGGCGTCTCCGACAACGACTCCGATGATGACGACGCCCCCGCCCCCGGGGCGGCCGGCGGGCAGGGCGGGCCGTCCACGGCTGCGCCTTCGTCGAGCCCCGGTGGAGGCACCGGGCGGGGTGGCACCGGTGGTGGCGGTGCCGGACGGCCTGACACCATGGGCGGGCAACACAGCTCCACCGGCGGACTCGAGAACGAGACCCACGACGCAACCGGTGACCTCTCCGATGGTCTCCCCGGCCCCCAGCCTTCCGCACCCGGACCGGCCCGGCCGGTCGACGCCTCCAACAGGGGAGAGAGCGACCCGGCGGGCGACGCGCGCCCCGACGTCGAAGCGAGCCGTCCGGCCGAGACGGAGGTTCCGGCGCAGGCCGCGACGCACCGCGACGGCGACGGGGAAGCCTCGCGGCGCGGTGCTCAGGACACGCTCTCCGAACTCGGGTTCGGCCCGTTGCCCGCACGTGTACCACGGCGCCCCGGCCCGGCGTATCACAGTCCCACCGGCCCCAACCCGCCGGCCGCCCAGGCGGCCGGCGGGTCCGCCGCAGACCACACCACACCCACCGCGGCCGCGTCGCCCCGACGGTCGGCGGCTCCGGCCGAGGCCGCTCCCGCGCAGGCGGAGCAGCCCAGGTCGAAGCCGGCCCCCGTCGCCGATTCGGACGAGGTGGATGCGCGCACCGCCGGAGGGCGCGCCGAGAATGCCCACCGGGCGGCGCAGACCGCCGAGCGGCACGCCGACGACGACGCCGGAAGCCTCCCCGATGCCCCCGAAGGCGACGATCTCGGCGATCTTTTCGCCGACCTGGAGGCGAAGGATATCCTCGCCGACCTGGAGGCGAAGGGAGTGCTCGACGGCGACCTCGGGTTCCTCTCCGATGCCCCCGAGCCTGGCTCGGGCCCGCCTTCCTCGCCGGACTCCGGCGGTGCGGGCAGGCGAAGGCTGGTTCCGGCCCCGGTGCACAAGGATCTGCCGGCCCTCGATCTGACGCAGGGAGTGACGACGTCCGAGGAGGTCGTCCCGCTTCCCTTCGTCGAGCCGCTCACGGACGCGCTCTCGCCGTTGCGCGTGTACGTCGATACCGCGCACGGCCGGATGCGGGCGGATGTGGAGGTTCACCGGCCGTTCGTCGAGTCCTCCGTGGTCGAGGCCCCCGATGAGAGCGGCGAGGTCCACCGCGTCCGCCAGGTCAAGCTGCGGTTGAACATGCAGCCGGGGCAAGCCCTCACCCCCGAGTACACGGCCGCTGTGAACGCGGCCACAGGGAAGCTGACGCGCGCCATCGATTCGGAGTACAACCGCAAATACCTCCTTCCCTACAGCGGTGACCGGCTGCGTGTCATCATCGTGGGAGCGAAGTCCGGCGAGAGCTCTCACGCCACCCTCGCCTGGCATCACGTGTCGCCCGGGGCCGATGGATCCCTGCCCGGCGTCGACGGCCAGGGGATCAGGGAACTGCTGCGCCGCGAGGGGCTGCTGGACCCCGATCCCGACCAGGGCGGGAAGTTCATCGTGGCACAGCAGACGCTGGAGCGGCTTGAGGCCCCCGCACCGGTCCACAAGGATCTGCCGGCCTACGATCCGCAGCAGTCGTTGCTGACCGAGGAGGAGAAGGAGAAGAGCAAGTTCACCTCCCGTCCCTTCGTCGAGCCGCTCGAGGACGCGCGTTCGCCGCTGAGTATCTACGTCGATACCGGCCATGGCCGGATGCGGGCCGACGTGCAAGTCCACGATCCGTTCTTCGAGTTCTCGGTGGACGCGGTCCCCGATGGCAAGGGCGGTGTGCGCTATGTCCGCGACATCGCGCTGCGGGTGGAGGTGCAGGCCGGGGCAGCCGGCGACGCGGGCACGGCCGCTGTGCAGGCCGCCAATTCGGAGCTGGCGCGCTACATCGAGACGGGCTACAACCGCAACTACCTCCTTCCGCACGACGGTGACCAGGTGCATGTGCATGTGTCCGTCGTGGAGCCGGGAACCGGCACGCCGGTCCACGCCACCCTCAGCTGGCATCCCGTATCGCAAGGGGCGGATGGATCCCTGCCAGGCGCCCACGGCAAGGGAATCGTGGAACTGCTGCGCCGCGCGGCGCTGCTGGACCCCGACCCGGTGCGGGGCACGGGGCAGTCGTTCGTGGCGCGAAAGACGCTGACGCGGATCAAGGACGCCGCGCCCATCCGGCGCGACCTTCCCGACTTCGACGCGACAGGCAAGAAGCCGCAGGGCAAAGAGCCCTCGGTGGCGCTACGCGGGTTCTCCACCCACTTCGTGCGTTCCCTTGATGCCGCCGATACGCGGCCGTTGACCATCGAGGTGGACACCAGCCACGGCCGGATGCGTGCGGACGTGACGCTGGGCGACCGGTACATGGCGTGGTCCAGGGTCGAGGCCCACCGCGACGGCGATGCGGGTGCCGCGGACGGCCCCTCCTTCTTCCGCAACGTCAAACAGCTCTGGCGTGTCCGCGGAGCGGCCGGCGTGGACGAGACCGCCGCTCTCGAGGCCACGGGAGTGGTGAAGCGGCATGTCGAGGGGGTGTTCAACCGCCAGTACATCCTTCCGCGCAGCGGTGACCAGATGCACGTCTCGGTGTCCGTCCGGAAGGGCGACGCCCCGCCCGAGGGCATTCACGCCACGTTCGAGTGGTATCCGGTGCCGTCCGCGGAGCAGGGTCCGCCGGCCCCGGCCCCTGCGACCGGCCCCCGCGGCATCGGGCGGATGCTGTTGCGGATGGGGATGCTGGACGGCGACCCTGCGCAGGGGGTGAACGAGCCCTATGTGGCGCGGCCGACCCTGGACCGGATCGAGGCCATGACGCAGCCGCGGCCGTCGCGGCGATGGGGGGAGGATGTCCGGGCGTCGGATGTCGCACACACAGGGGTGGTGACGAGCCCGTCGACGTGGAGGGGCAAGAGGAAGGCCGAGTGGGAGGCCGCGCGGGCGGCCGCCCCGGTTCACCAGGTGGGCCTGCACGTGGACGCCTCGTGGCCCGAGATCCAGGTGGCGGCCCGTCCGGCGCGGCGCGTGGGCCCCGACGAGCACCCCCAGGACCCCTCGTCGGTCACGGAGAAGGACGAGTCCTCCGGCGTGCCGCAGCACATCCGGCCGTACCTGCTCCGTTGGGGGGGCGACCGGAGGTTCGAGTGGAGGCGGGTCGAGATCCCCGCCCGGTACCGAAAGCCGGGGGGGCCGACCCACATCGTGGAGATGACCTACCGCCCCCGGGTCCTCCGCGCCAAGGGGATGACGAAGGAGCAGTACAACGCCTATCTCACGGCGGTCCGCGAAGAGATGGAGGCCTTGTGGAACGGCCAGTTCCGGCTCCGCGGAGACGGAACCGTTGTGAACGCCCATGGCAAGGTGATGCACCGGGTCGACCCGAGCCTGTTCGCGACGCTCTTCGGCGAGGGGAGCCACCGGGATGCCGACGACCTGAACGGCAACGCGGCGAGGTTGTTCGGCCCCGGCCCGCAGCCCGGGACCGGTGACCAGCTGCACATCAACCTCGAACTCGCCGACGACACCACCCCCGCCGACCAGGTGCATCACGTCATCACCCTGCACCACTCGGCCGATGTCTCTTCGAGCGAGCAGGTGCCGTCCATGCGCACGGGCGAGTGGTTCGACATCTGGACGCCGAAAGTCGCCGTCCATGAGATCGCGCACCTTCTCGGCCTGCCCGACCAGTACCCGGACCCGAAGTCGGTCTTCCGCTCGAACCCGGACGGCAACTCCGTACGCCCAGGCCCGCGCCTCATGCGCAACGGGGAGTGGACCGAATTCTCAGATGGGCGTTGGCGGGAGACCGGCGCACCTGTCGTATGGGTCGACGAGCTCGACACGTTCGGCTCGGTCATGGCTAACGGCACTGCGGATCACTCGTCGGCGATGCGGGCCGCCGACCTGGACGATGAGGCCCAAAAGGCCATTGCCCGGATCCTCGACCCTGACGGCTCATCGACCGACCGACGTGCGGTCTTCGACCACTTCGCCTTGGCCGTCGATGGGGCGCACCGGGGCTGGGACGGTGAGCGGTTGGCGGACGCGCTCATCACTTTCGGCGATTTCGTGCTACGCGTCGCCGTTCGTGAGGAGATGACCGCAGCCGCCAACGTGCGCGTCGCGGCACGCGAGGAGACGGCGCGCGGCAATCACACCCGAGCCGCCAAACTCGAACGGGCCGCACGCGACGCGGACGACCGTGCCGCACAGGCCCGTGCCCGTGCGGTGGCCGGCGGTGCCGATGACCGCGCCGCACAGGCCCTCGCCGCCTTCGTCACCGAGGTCGACGGCTGGAGGACCGACGGCCGGCTCGCGCGGGCACTGGACCTCGCCGACCGGAGCGGGCTGGGCGTCGGCGCCGCGGCCGTTATCGATGCGCTCCCCCTGCCGGTGCTGACCGGACTTGCTCGCGGCCTGTCCGGGGCGAACGATCCCGCGGACGGCACCACCGTGCTCGCCGCCTTCGCCGTGGGCCGCGATCACGCCAACGGACGTGGCCCGATCACAGATATGGCCACCGGCCAGGGGACCTCCATCCCCGCACGCGACATCGAGGCCCACCTGGAGTACTGGCGTGACACCGGCGTCACGGTCCAAGCGCTCCGTGTCCTGCACGCCAATGGACTGAGGGTGGGCGGCGCGGAATGGATCGGTGCCCTGCCCGACGCGCGGCGCCGACAGCTCATCGACACCCTGCTGCCCCCGGGCAGCCCGCAGGCGAACTCCATCCTCGATGGCCTGGCGCGACCGGTACTGGAACGCGTCGTCTTGGAACTTTTCGCTCGCAGGTACGACCGCGCCTTTCATGGTGAGCGCTTCCAGGATCGCCGGCTGGCCGTCCCCGGGCATCCGGAGGTCCGGTTCACCGCGCACCAGATGGTCACCCAGTTGCGCGAATGGGAGGCCAATGGTGTTCAGGACGATGCGCAGGATGTCTTGCGCGCGTCGGGTGTACCTCTGTCCAAACCGAGCGGCGGCGGTGCCGCTCCGGCCCCGCCCGCTGACGCCTCCGCGCCCGCCACGCCGCAGACGGAAGCCTCCCGACTCGCGGCGCAGGAAGAGGGAGCCGCCCGGCCGGCCTCCACCGTTGCCGAGCCGACCCCGCCCGCGCAAGAGCCGGTATCCCTGTCCCAGGCGTGGGGCGATGTGCTCAACCCGGCGCAGCGCGCCGACGAGAGCAGGCAGGGACGGACGGAGCAGGGCGAGCCATCGGCCGGGCCCGAGGGCGGCGCCGACGATGGCCGGGCGGAGCGTGCTCCCAAGCCCGCTGCGCCTGCCGCCGGTGGCGCCCCGTCGATATCGGGAGACCCTGGGGCCACGCCGGCGGACCGGGGCGATTCCCCCCAGCTCCTCGCGCCGGAGCCGGACGCCTCAGCGGCGCCGTCGCGCAGCGAAGCACCGCAACTGATGCCCGCCCAGGCCACCGGCGACCCGATGGACATCGACGACGCCGACGACGACGCTGGAAGCCTCCCCGATGCCCCCGAGCCCGGCTCGGGCTCGCCTTCCTCGCCGGACTCCGGCGGTGCGGGCAGGCGAAGGCTGGTTCCGGCCCCGGTGCACAAGGATCTGCCGGTCCTCGATCTGAAGAAGGGAAAGACGATATCCGAGGAGGTCGTCCCGCTTCCCTTCGTCGAGCCGCTCACGGACGCGCTCTCGCCGTTGCGCGTGTACGTCGATACCGCTCATGGCCGCATGCGGGCGGATGTGGAGGTTCACCGGCCGTTCGTCGAGTCCTCCGTGGTCGAGGCCCCCGATGGGAAGGGCAAGGCCCGCCGTGTCCGCCAGGTCAAGCTGCGGTTGAACATGCAGCCGGGGCAAGCCCTCACCCCCGAGTACACGGCCGCCGTGAACGCGGCCACAGAGAAGCTGACGCAGCACATCGATTCGCTGTACAACCGCCAGTACATCTTCCCGTACAGCGGTGACCAGGTGCATCTGACCGTGGAGGGGGCGAAGTCCGGCGAGCCGCATGCCACCCTCACCTGGCATCCCGTGCGGCCCGGGGCCGATGGATCCCAGCCCGGCGTCGACGGCCAGGGGATCAGGGAACTTCTGCGCCGTGAGGGGCTGCTGGACCCCGATCCCGAGCAGGGCGGGAAGTTCATCGTGGCACAGCAGACGCTGCAACGGCTCGAGGCCCCCGCACCGGTCCACAAGGATCTGCCGGCCTACGATCCGCAGCAGTCGGTGCTGACCGAGGAGAAGGAGAAAAGGAGCTTCATCTCCTTTCCCTTCTTCGAGTGGCCCGAGAACGCGCGTTCGCCGTTGAGTATCTACGTCGACACCGGCAATGGCATGATGCGCGCGGACGTGAAGGTCAACCTTCCCTTCTACGAGTTCTCGGTGGACGCGGTCCCCGATGGCAAGGGCAAGGGCGGTGTGCGCTACGTCCGCGAGTTCGCGCTGCGGCTGGGGATGGAGGCAGGAGAAGCCGCCGGTGACGTGTCCACGGCCGCCGTGCAGGCGGCCAACGCGAAGCTGAAGCAGGTCATCGAGTCAGGGATCAACCGCAAGCACGTTCTTGCGCGCAGCGGCGACCAGTTGCAGGTGACCGTGGTGGGGGGGGAACCCGGTAAGAGGGATCACGCCACCCTCACGTGGCATTACGTATCGCCGGGGGCCGATGGGTCCCTGCCCGGCTTCGATGGACAGGGTGCCGGCGACCTGTTGGGCCGCTTGGGGCTGCTGGACCCCGACCCGGTGCGGGGCGCGGGGCAGTCGTTCGTGGCGAAGAGGACGCTGAAGCGGATCGGGGACGCCGCGCCCGTCAAAATGGTCCTGCCCAGCTTCAACGAGAGCGAGGAGAGGAGGAAGCAGAAGGGGGACCCCGATCCGCAGAGGAAGGTCCGCACGGTCTCGCGCCACCTCATCGAGGCCCTCAAGCGGCCGGATGATGCTCCGCCGCTGACCGTCGAGGTGAATACCCCCAGCGGCCGGATGCGCGCGGAGGTGGTGATCGACAACCGGGCCTTCCTGTACGCCTCCACCGATGTCTTCCGTGAGGACGGTGCAGATCGTCGGGGCGGTCCCGGCTCCTTCCGGATCGTCGTGCTGAAGTTGCGCGTGCGCGCAGGCGACGGAGTGGACGAGACGAGCGCACTTGTGGCCTCTTCTCGGGTGAAGTCCTTCGTCGAGGGTCGGTTCGCCCGCATGTACACCCTGCCGCGCAGCGGTGACCAGCTTGTGGTGTACGTCGACCTGGTAAGGCCCTCCGCCCCGAGCAACCAAGCCCACGCCACCCTCACCTGGTCTCCGGCGCCCTCTGCCGGGGCGGGCTCGTCGCCCTTCGGCTCTGTCGAGGGAATGGGCGAGGTGCTGCGCCAGCTCCTGCTGCTGGACGGGAACCCGGCGCGGGGTATGGATCGGCCCTACGTGACCCGGCCGGCCCTGAACCGGATCGAGATCTTGACGGAGCCGCGTCCGTCGCGGAAATGGGCCGATCCCCAGGGCGAGGCCCCTCTCACGGACCACAAGGTCACGGTGGTGGGAAACCCGTCGAAGTGGCGGGGCGCGGGCAGGGACGAGTGGAAGGCCGCACAGGCGCGCGCGCAGGTCCACCAGGTGGGCGCGCATGCGAGCGCTGATTACACCGAGATCAAGAGGACGGCCCGCGCGGCCCGGCCGCTGGGCCCCGTCGACTACGACGCCCAGGGCGCTATCAAGGACCCGGGGTCGGTGGTGCACCAGGACGAGTCCTTGGGTGTGCCGACGTTCATCCGAGCCGACATGGAGCCAAAGTGGATGGCTTGGCGCAGGTTCGAGTGGCAGCGGGTGGATATCCCGGAGAGGTACCGCAAGAGGGCCGGGAAGGGCGCCCCGACCCACATTCTGAAGGCGACCCTTCGCCTGCAACCCACCCGCCACCCGAGTATGACGAAGGCACAATTCACCTCTCTTCTCAAGGAGCTCGCCAAGGCACACGACGAGATGTTCAACGGCAAGCTCCGGCTGCGCGCGGATGGCAGCGTCGTGCACAAGAACGGCCGCGTGGTGCACCGGCTCGACGCACGGCTGTTCGAGACGCTGTTCGGCAAGGGGAGCCAGCCCGACCCCAATGATCTGGGGGGCAAGAAGGCCACGGTGTCCGGCACCGACCCGCTGCCCGGAACCGGCGACCAGCTCCACTTCAACCTTGAGATCCTCGACGAGAGCGCGCCCCCGGGGGAGGCCCACGCCCGCCCCATCGTGAGCCACTCCGACGACGCCGCACGGAAAGAGGACCTGCCGAACCAGATTTCCATGACCCAGTGGGACGACGCGTTCCCGGTGGAGTCGTTGCTTCATGAGCTCTGGCACTGGCTGGCCGGGACTGACGAATACCCGGACAAGAGGTCGGTCTTCCGCTGGGACCCCTCCACCAACTCCGTGCGCCTTGACTTCGGCCTTATGTCGAATCGGACGGATGCGTTCATCGGAGGGCGGTTCAGGACGGTCGAAGATCCCTTCTTCCGGACCAAGTACGCCGATGACTTCACCTCAGTGATCAACCACGGCACATCGGATTACTCACCGGCGGTGCGGGTCGCCGACTTGGCCCCGGAGAACCACCTCGACATCGTCCGGATCCTCGAACCCGGCCATGTCAACGACCAGAAGCAGGCAAGTGCGACCCTCTACATCTTTGGAACGGCCGTCGATCAGATGCTTCGGGGCTGGGACGGCGAGCGGGTGGCGGACACGCTCATCGCGCACGGCGATTTCGCGGCGCGCGCCACGGTCCGTAAGGAGATGACCGTTGCCGCCAATGCGCGCACCGCGGCCACCAGTGAGAGGGCCCGCGCCGCCACCGCTCGTGCCAAGGGTGACGACAGAGTCGCCGACGCCGCCGATGACCGGGCCGCCAAAGCCGAGAAGGTCGCACGCAACGCGGTCGACCGTGCCAAACAGGCCCGTGCCGAAGCGGCCGTCATCGCCGCCGATGACCGAGCCGCGAAGGCCCGTGGCCGGATCCAAACCGTGATCGACGACTGGAAGGCCCAGGGCCGGCTGGCGCGGGCGCTGGAGTCCATCGACCGGATGGGGGTCCGCATACCGGCCGTGGTGCAGCTCGACGCACTGCCCGATGACGTCCAGGCCCAGATCGGTCGCCTGCTGTCCGGGTCGGATGATCCTGCTCTCAAGCGAGCGATGTTCGCCGTGGGCCTGGAGGTCTTGCGGTGGCGGCGCGGCTGGTACGTCGGTATTACCGGCACACAAGGGCACAAAGTCCCGGCCGCCGCCATCCAGGCCCGGATGGAGAAGTGGAAGGACGGCGGTGATCTGCTCCCCGCGCTCCGCGCGCTCGACTCCGCCGGGCTCAAAGTGGAAGGCTCTGCATGGGTCGGTTCCCTGCCCACAACGAAGACCGCACCACTCGCCGACGACCTGCTGCGTCGCTTGCCGCAGAATTCGGTCCTCAGAGGGCTGGCGGGCTCTCTCCCGCAGTCTTTGCGGGAAAGGGTCGCCCTGTCCGTCCTCATGGCCGGGTACGACCAGCGCGTGCACGGCGATCGGCCACGGGGCTCCACGATGGGCGAACCGGGGCATCCCCCGGTCCGGATGACCGCAGAACAGCGGGAGACCGAGGTGCGGGTCTGGAAGGCCCAGGGCCTCCTGGACACGGCGCTGAACGAGTTGGGGAAGCTGGGAGTGCCCCTGTCCGCGACATCCGCGGCAGCTCCCGCCCAGGCGAAGCAAGGGCCCTCTCAGGCAACGGGAGCGCCCGCCCCCCTTGGGGCCCCTCTCCAGCGCCCTTCGGCGGAGTTCAGGCCGAGCCATGCCAGGGGCGATGGGGATGGCGACCAGCAGGACCCGCCCACGGCCTCCGCCGATCCTGCCGTGCTCCCCGACGCTATGGCGGGGTCGGGCGCCGCGGCGGCCGGGGCCGGATCCGCTGAGCACGGGCCCGACACCGTCCTGCCCGACGCCCCGCCGCGCGCCCCGCAGGCACAGGAGACCCCGCGGCCGGCCGGAACCACCCCGCCCGCTCAGGCCGACGGCGAGGGAGACCCCACCCGCGACGTCATGCACGCGGCGGCGGTCGACGGCGCCGGCACGACGCGAGGCGTGGAATCGCCGGCCGGCCCGCCGGCCCCGGCTGCCCCGGGGGAGCCGATGACGGACGCGGGGGAGCGGCCCGTTCCCCAGCGCATGGGCGGTGCAACGCCGGGTTCTTCACGCTCCGGCGGCACGGGCGTCGACGGCGGCGCCCCGCCACCCCGTCCCCGGTCCACCCGCCCGGAGAGCGCCGATCCCCTCCACGCTCCGCAGCGGCACAACGACCCCGCCGATCGGGCGGCCGAGGCCCGCGGCGGGGCGAACCTGGCGCGCGCCGAGGCCATACGGCTGAGCGATGTGGCCGCCGATGCCGGCGAGGAGGCGGCGCGGCTGCGGGCCGAGGCCCGGCGGCTGGACGACGCGGCCGAGGCCGCCCACGAGCGTGAGCGGCAGGTGACCGCCGCGGCTGAGCAGGCCCGCGCCGCGGTGCTGCAGCGGCGCAGGGCGTTTCAGGAGGCCGACCAGGCGGCGTCGGACGCGGTCGACCGCGCGGATGAGCTGGAAACCACCGCAGACGCTGCCGAGGCCGAGGCGGACCGCTTGCAGGAGGCGGCCGATGCCGCCGACGCCCACGCCGACCGACTGCGGACCGAGGCCGACGGCGCCTACGCCGCGGCCCGGCAGCGCGCAGCGGAACTGGAGGACATCCTCGACACCGCCGCCGACGCCCAGCGCTTCGACTCCGAGGCCGAGCAGGCCCGCGCCGACGCCGACGACCTGAACTTCCGGGCCGACCGGATCGACGAGGACGCGCAGCGGCTGCGACTGGAACTGTCGGACCTGCGGACGCAATCCCCGGGGGAGGAGTCCGCGGACGCGCAGTCCCCACCGGGCACACCCGATCGCGGCGCGCGCATCACCGGCCTCGAAGCCGCCATCGCTGAGGCCACTGGGCAGGCGGCCGGCCTGCGCGAACAGGCGGCCACCCGGTCCGGTGCCGCTGAGCAGGCCGCCCTGCGCGCCGCGGAGCTGTGGGAGCGCTCGGGCATCACGCCCGATGACGTCGGCCGCCTCCGCACCGAGTCCGAAACCGTCTTCGACCAGGCGACCGAACTCATCGGCGCCGCCGACGCCGCGCGGGAGACCGCCGACCGGGCTCAGGACGACGCCGCGGCGGCCCGGGACACCGCGGACAGGGCGCGCGAGGCGGCCGACGGCGCGCGGCACCGCCTGCACCAGGCCGAGCAGGACGCAGTCGACGCCGACAACGCCCAGTCGCAGGCGCAGGCCGCCGCAGTCAACGCCGCGGTCGCGGCCGACGACGCGCGCCACCTCGCCGACGCCGCCGAGCACAGTGCGGGCGCAGCCGGACAGGTCGCCGAGACCGCGTACCAGAAGGCGCTGGCCGCCGCGCTGCGCGCCGACGACCTCGCCCGCGACGTGTTCCCCGCGACGGGGCGGCTGGGGTGGACGCTGCTGTCGTCCTGGTTCGGCACTCACCCCGTGGACATCACCGGGCTGCTGCCCCAACTCGCGGACCGCATCAACGGCAGCACCATGCCGGAGCTGACCCCACGGATGCGCGCCGACATCCTGGACCAGGTCCGCGCCCAGGCGCAGCGGGACATCCAGCCGTTCTTCGGCGAGCGCGGGTTCGCAGCCACGGTGCAAGGGCCCGGGGGGGAGTGGACGGTGCGGTTGCGCGTCGACCCCGACGCCGAGTACCGCCACGTCTCCTCTGTTTCCGAGCTGCCGCCGCCTACGCGCCGCCCCCAGCCTCAGTTCTCGCGGGGCGATGGCGACCCCGCCCATGCCTACAACTTCGGTGGCGGCCACGGCGGCAGCAAGTCATTCTCACTGGGTATCCTCGTCACCCCGTTCTACATCGCCCCCATCGGCCCCGGTGTGCCCGAACTGGACATGGCCGGCGCCCGCCTGACCTTCCGCGGCGGGCTCGGCTACCGCGTGCGCACCAGCACGCTGACGGCGAGCGGCACCAGCGGCGACTTCGCCTACACCGAGCTCGCCGGGCCGCCCGAGCCCTACGACGCCGACCTGCCCGTCACCCTGACGCTCACCCCGCCACCGGCGACGCCGCCGCACGCTCCGGTGGAGACCGGCCAGGCCCCGGCAGCCCGGACCGGCGACCCGGCCCCCAGCACGCCCGGTGGTATGCCGCCAACGCAGAACCAGAACGGTGCGCGGATCGACGACACCGAGCAGGGGCGGGCCGCGGCGCACACCCTCTCGTGGCAACTCCCGGTACGGCTGTTCCTCCCCGGCGGGCCGGGCACCAACCCGCCGGACGCCCCCGAGCGGATCACCCTCGCCGACCCGCGGGCCGCCGACGCGGCAGGGGTGCCCGGGCCCGGTTCCCGGGCGATCGACCGCAGCTTCCCCGTCCACGTCGGCGATGTCGTTGCGCCCGCGCCGCAGGGGCGGATCAGCCTTGCGGACTGGGCCCGGGACCGCCTGCTGGGATACTCCTCGGCCGCCGCGAAGGGCCGCCCCAGCCCGTCCCGCGACGCCTCGGGGCGCAACCGCCTGGTCAAACAGCCCCCGAAGCCCTCGGCGAAGTTCACCCGGCACAACGAGACCACCCTTCAGGGCCTCCGCGGCGACCTCATCAAGGGCAACCTGAACGCCATGTCGACCGGTTACGCCGACCTGCCCTTCGTCGACGCCGCCGGCCAGCACCGGCGGTTGCGCCTCACATCCTCGCCGACGTCGTACCGGCTGCTGCCCACCCCGCCGAAGACGGCCGAGTTCTCCAATCTGAGCCGGGTGGACGCCTCGACCTCACAGACCACGGGCAAGACGTCGTTCTGGAGCCTGCTCTTCGGCGGCGGCGCCGATTTCCGCATCAGCGACCGCATCTTCCGGTTCGCGCCCGCGGTCGTGGAGTACGCCTACCGCAAGATCACGCGGCAGGTCCACGACACGCGCCAGGACGACGCCGGGCGCTACTCACTGATGTGGGGTGCTCCCGACACGGTGCTCTATGAGGTGACGCGGACCTACTACGCCCAGTTCAGCGGCGACCCTGAGCCCACGGTGTTCACCGGGACGACCTACGAGCTCTTCGCCGCCGAGGACGCCCGGCTGCTGAAGACGGCCGACACCTCCGCCCCCGAGACCCGCACCGAGACGGGAACCGTGGCGAGACCCGCTGACACCTCCGTCCCGGAAGAGCCGCCCTTCCCGCACCTGCGCGGTCCCCACCCCAAGAACTTCCACTTCGCCGTGCTGCGGTCGTTCACCTACCCGGACGGTTCCCCCTTCTTCACCGGCGGCCCCGCCACGGAGCGCGAGGACGCGTCCGGCGGTCAGGCCGCCGAGCGCGAGGACGCCACCGGCGCCGCAGGCACGAACGACGCCGAAGGCGCGCGCGACGGCGAGAGGCACGGCGCCGCTCCCGTCCCCGCGCGGGGTACCCCGTTCACCCAATGGCTCGGCGACCGCTTCGTGCAGGCGACCGCCCAGCGCTACCCCGGGCTGGTCGTCCCGGAGACGTCGCGGACCGAGTCCGACTTCGCCGACCGGCCCGGCGGTCCGTCCTCGCTCGTGGGCCGCGAGCACCGTCCGTTCCGGCGGGACTACGCCACCGCCCTGGAGAACACCCACCGCATCCGCACCGCGGTCGCACAAGCCGTCCTCAAGGGAAATCTGGCCAAGCTCACCCATGACGGTCTTCCCGTCCACCTGCTGGAGACGGCCAGTGTGGACGCCGGCGACCTGTTCCGCAGCGGAAAGAAGTTCGTCCGCCCCGAACAGGTCACGGTGCGGCTCTTCGCCGACGTCGGCGCGTTCCAGCACAGCGGGACCAGCGACCGGAAGACCGGCGTCTTCATGATCGGCGCCTCACAGCGCGGGTCCTCCCACGGGTCCGGCGACTCCCACAACCTCGCCGCGCGGTTCGTGGGCTCCTTCGCGGGCGAGGGGGAGCCGGACGCGTCCGGGGCACCCTCGGGTGGAGGGTTCCAGCAACAGCTGCGCGCAGCGCTCGGCGGCAGCTTCACCACCGGCCAGGGGATCGCCACCGGGTTCGGAACCAACGCGTTCCTGCTGTTCACCGGCGCGACCGACACGTGGTT
The DNA here is from genome assembly GCF_042650565.1 of Nocardiopsis sediminis. Classification (NCBI taxonomy): domain Bacteria; kingdom Bacillati; phylum Actinomycetota; class Actinomycetes; order Streptosporangiales; family Nocardiopsidaceae; genus Nocardiopsis; species Nocardiopsis sediminis. The sequence goes on along the minus strand of NZ_JBHSBH010000007.1, from coordinate 4,166 downwards.
CAGCGACATCACGCTCTATGCGAAGATCGACGACTCCCAGCGCTACCACGGCTCCGAGGTGCTGCGTGACCGGGGCGAGGTCCTGGACGAGGGGATCCAGGCCCGCATGGAGGTCTCCACACCGCGCCTGGCCCGGCCGTTCCCCGCCGGCGTCACCGCCCTCACCATCGACGGCGGCCACGGCACCGGCGCGCGCCCGGAGCCGGACGGCGACCCCGGATTCACCACCGGTGACCGGCACGGCGCGGGCTACGAGCAGCTCACCTCCGACCAGGCTCGCGCCATCATCACCGGCCGCCGACAGGCGCAGCGGCTCGCGCCGATCCGCGAAGAGGCAGAGGAGGGAGAGACCGGCGGTGGCGAGGACGCGCGGAGCGCCAATGCCTCGACCGCGCCCGCGAACCCCAGCTCCCTCAACCACCTGCTGGACGGGGCGGTGTTCATCGCCTGGGTGGGCACCGGAGGCGAGACGCCCGCCCGCACCACCGAGGACGGGCAGCAGGTGCCCGCGCAGCCGTCCCTGCTCGACCTCAACCGCCGCATGTTCTCCGCGGAGTTCGGCGACGCCCGCTACTTCGGCCTGCGCGACTTCTACCTGCGCAAGTACGACCACTTCACCGGCGAGAGCGAAGCGGGCCGGCAGTTCTTCGAGAACGTGCTCTCCCAGGAGAACCTCGCCAACCACCTCGTCAACGGGATCGTCAGCCGCCCCGAGTTCGACGGCGGCATCTGGTCGCCCCACACCATCCGCCCCACCGTGGTCACCGACAGCGTGGTGGAGTCGCTGACCGCGGTGCCCGTGGACCTGGTGATGTACTTCGAGGGCACCACCAAGAGCGCCCTCAACCACGGCAGGACGCGGACCTGGCAGGCGGTGCTGGGCGGCGCCTTCCTCCCGTCCGGCAACACCAACCCGCCCGACGCCGACCCCGGCTCCATGCGCGGCGACGCCGGTGCGCCCACGCTCTACACCGGGCCCAGTGCGGGACGACGCTGGGTGCTCAGCTCCCGCTCGATCACGGCCGCCCACAACTACAGCATCCGCACCACCTTCGTCCACAAGGCGGACTCCTCCTACCTGATCCAGGGGTCGGGGCTCATCCGCCAGTCGGCCGAGATCGCCCGGGAACTGGACGCTGTGGGGACGTTCTACCGCTCGCCCCTCTACGCCGGGTGGCAGATGCGGATGGACGAGTTGTTCGCCGGCTTCACCCACGCCTGGGACGCCATCGCCAACGGCCTCGTGCTGGACGCCTTCGCCGGAACCGACGGCACCAGCCGCCTGACCACCCGCGCCCTCCCCCCGATCTCCCACCCCGTCGACGCGCGCCCCGGCCTGGCCGCCAACGGCGACACCCTGCGCCCCGTCGACCCCGAGGCGGCGGTGGCCGACCTCGAGACCAAGCTCCGGGAGGAGGGCCTGGAGCTGACCGGCGAGAGCCGCAACCGCCTCAACCACACCCTCAACTCCCGCCTGGCCAAGAACCCCGGCTCCGGCGTCCCGGTCCCGGTCAACATCCGCCCCATCATCAACCGGACCGGCTTCCCGAAAACCCCGGTGGAGCCGCCCACGATCGCCGCGGTCATCCACATCGGGGCGACCACCCGCCAGGGCGAACCCGACGTCGGCTACATCGGGGGCCAGAGCGAGTTCCGCGAGACGCGCTCGTGGACCGTCTCCACCACGACCGCCGACACCCGCGGGACGCTGACGACCAGGGGCGTTGGCGGATTCGGGACGATCGTGCCCAACAGCGGCCCCACCAACCCCGACGCCGGCGACCACCACACCCAGACCGCCTCCCCCGCCGTGCTGTCCACGGCCGCCACCCCCCACGACACCACCCTCGGCTCGTCGGACTCCACCACAGGGGCCACCACCGACGCGAGGAAGCGCGTGATCGCCCTGTTCGCGCCCGGCCCGTTTGCCCGCCTGGGCACCGAAAGCGACCTCACCCTGACCCTGGAGGTGGTGGGAGACGGCCTCAGCCCGAAGGTGGAGCTGTCCCGGCAGGTGCGCACCGAGGGGATCACCGCCAGCGGCGACGGCGGGCGGGTGCAGAACCTTTACCCGGCCGCCTACCTTCACTTCGGCCCCACCCCACCCGCGGGCGCCGCCGATGGCCGCGGTGATGGATCGGAACCGCCGCAGGGCGGGCGCCACCCCGGGGCCACCGCGCCCGACGCCGACGCCGCCACCCCCGAGGCCGCGCTGACCCGGTGGAAGCACGCCGCGACCCAGAGCGGTTCGACCTCGCCGGAGCCCGCGACCGGCACCGATCCGGAGCCCGGTTCCCCGAACAGCGGCGACCTCGTGCTCCCGGTGGCGATCGAGGACGGCGGCGGGAAGGTCCTCGACCTCGCCTACACCGTGTTCGCCGCGGCCAGGGGCTGGCAGCCCGGCAGCAACGACATCCGCGACGGCCGCTACACCGACGCGGGGATCGCCGCCGCACGCGACCACGCCATCCGCAAGCTCGGCCTGAACCCGCGCTCCGACGCCGTCAAACAGGAACTCGGCGCCTCCGTCCTGCCCTCCCACTTCATCAGCGCGAACACCAGCGGGGGCATCAGCTTCGACGACATCTCCAAGACGTCTTGGGGCCTGTCGGTCCGCCCCGACTACGGCTCGGCGCGTGTCCTGTACGTGGCGCCGACCGGAAACATCACCGACGACGAGATCCAGGGCGCGGCGAGCACCACCGGCTTTGATCACAGCGGCGGAGTGAGCGCCACCGGAGGCGTCGCCCTGGCCGACAGCACCACCAGCGGGTCCGGTGAGCCCCCCTCGGCCACCCAGTGGAACACCGGCGAGGTGAACCGGACCTCGCACAGCGGCGGATCGCACGACGAAACCGTCGCGCCCAGACCGCTCCACCAAGGCCTCGGGCTCTACACGGGGCCGCTGTACCTGGTGGAGTTCGACTCCGACTGGGCGATCGCCGCCAAACACGCCCCCGGCGCCATCGCCGGGCTCGGAGGAATCCGCGCCGATTCCCGGCCGCACCTCGGCCAGACGCGGGCCAAGGTCACGGCATGGGTCTCCCAGGACGTCGCCGTACGGCTGGGCATCCTCGACGGCCAACAGGTGGAAGCAGCCGCCGGGGCCGTGGACGACGTCGCAGTGAAGCAGCAGGCGCTGGCAGAGGCCGAGTCGGATTACCTCAAGGCGCGCCGCGACCTGTGGTGGGCCGCGCACGAGGCCAAGGGGCAGCCCGCCGACAGCGACGCGTTCCGCGCCTACCGGCGGATCGAGACGACCGTGGAGCGCCGCGGCGCCGACTACAACCAGGCGTTCAGCGACTGGCTGACCGCCCAGAACACGGCGGTCGCCGCGTTCACCGGCGGAGCCCTGCCGGCCACCGGTACCGCCGGAGGGACCGACGATACTCCCGGCGGCGGCCCAGGCGGCCCAGGCGGCCCAGGCGGCCCAGGCGGCGAGGGCAGCGGGGCCGGCGGCGGGCGCCGGGTCACCTTCGAACGGGACGGTCTCGGCGGTGGGCGCGGCTCTGGGAACGGGGGGAGCGGTGCGTCCGGCGACGGCTTCGGCGGACGGGGCGGCCGCGGATCCCGCGGCCCCGGGCCGCGCGACCTCGACGCCGCGCCACCGATGCGGACCGAGAGCACCGAGGCGCCGACCGTCAGCGACGCCACCACGCCTGCGCGCCAGGCGACCACCCAAGCCCCGGCCACCACCCGCTCCGCCGCCACCGACGACCACGCCCCGGCTGGACCCGGGGCCGACGCCGCCCCCACTCCCGAGACGCGGGCGTCCACGCCGCCGCGCGAAATCCGGACCTTGTCCCTGCCGGAGCCGGCCGCGGGCGCCGGGGACCATCTGCGACCCCCTGTGGCGCCTGAGCCGCAGGGTGGCCAGGGATTCGCCGAACGGTTCAGCAGCGCGCTCAACCCCGCCGCCACCACGTCGCGGGGTCCGGCCACCGAGCCGGAGGCCCCGGCCGAGGCGACCGAAACGGACACTGCGTCCGACACGGGCGACGACCGCGCCGTGGCCCCGGCGCACGAGAACCCGCGCCCCGCCGACGACCTGCGAAACGACCACGCTCTTGACGACTCCCGCGACGACGATGGCGAGAGTGACTCTGACAGCGACGTGGACGGTTTCTATGACCCTGCGCCGGCGCGGTCGCAGGAAGCGGCCGACG
>NZ_JBHSBH010000006.1:109871-139858 GCF_042650565.1 Nocardiopsis sediminis | reverse complement strand
AGCGGTCAGACAGGGACGGAAAACCCGAACCCCACTTTCCGCAAACCAGCCCCTGGGGAGGGACCCCCGAGAGGCGTACCGCACCCGTCCATCCGGTCAGGCGGTCACCCGGCCGGCCCGGTGAACCCGCACCGCGGCCGTCACCGACCATCCGTGCATGAGACTTTCCCCGACGATAGGGCGTTCACCCTCATCCAACTACCAATCGGGCCGCCGGTGTTCCAACTACGCCGCAAGCGAACGGCCCGTGTCCCTCTTGATGAGGGCACACGGGCCGTGCGGTGTATTCAGACGGTGATGTGCTCTGAGCGAACACGCTCACCCGCGTCCGGAAACCGGGGTCCGGCCTGAGGCGTGCGGGCGGGCGGCACGTGCTGCTCAGCCCTGGGCGGCCTTGAACTCGGCGACGATCGCGGCCGGGATACGACCCCGCTCGTTGACCTGCTTGCCCGCGGCCTTGGCCCATGCGCGGATCTCGGCGCTGCGCTCGCGGCTGGGCGCGTTGCGCTGCGCACGGGCACTGCCGCGCCCGCCCTTGGCGGGCGCCTTGCGCGCGGCCTCGACGAACGGGGCGAGCGCATCACGCAGCTTGGAGGCATTGCCGGCGCTGAGGTCGATTTCGTAAGCGGAGCCGTCGACCCCGAACGAAACCGTCTCCTCGGCCTCGCCGCCATCGAGATCGTCGACGAGAAGCACCTGAACCTTTTGTGCCATAGAACATCCTCTTTCAGCAGAGCGGTGCGGCGGCACCTGATATATAAAGCTATCCGGAGAGAACGCGAAAGACAATTCTCCCTCACGGGGAATTTGGGATGGGAGGCGTCCCCAAGGCGCGCGGGCTCCGCGCACCTCGCGAAATCCCGGCACCACAGGCGATACGGCCCGGCCCCCTGCCCGGGGATCCGGAGTCGTTAACCCCCGCGACGGGCCGCATTCGCGCGCTTAGCCCTCTGCGGGACGGGGTCCGTCCCCGGGGAGTTCCGCGGAAGATCCCTCCGCGCCCTTTGCCCCGTCTTCCGGTGTAACGGCTTGAGCCCCGACCGGGCGCGCCGCCCCGGCATCCGCCGCTTCGCGACCTGCGGCGCCATCGACCTCGCTGACCAGGCGCCCATCCGATGTTCTCGGCGCCATCTCGTTGCGAAGCAGCTTGATGACGAACGTGCAGAAGACCGTCGCGACAACAGCAGGGGGGATCAGCGCCGACAAAACGTCACTCATCGCTGGCACACCCCTTCGTTGTTGTTACTTTATGCAGCAATTACCCCACAGAGGGGCGCTGCCGACCGCTGTCCGCGATCAGTCGGCGGACCATGCCGTGATCCGCCGCGGACTCGGGAGAGATCGGCATGGTCTCCGACATCATAGACACCTTCCATACCCGTTCCGACCCGGGTGTGCGACTCGCGGCTTTCGGGGAACCGCAATCGCACTGTCCAGTTGAGATGAGAGCCGGAGCCGCGGCGGGCAACGCGAAGCCGGTTAGCCCAGCGGGACCGCAACCGAATCGGAGTGGAAAAGACGACGCTTCGTGGCCGGTCCGGGGCGGTTTCCCGGCCCGTGGACGGATCTCGGCCCACCCCTCTCGGCGGCCGGCCCGAAGAAGCATCCCGGCGAGTTACCAACCGCAATCCGTAGATTACCTGCCCCTATCCGCTCCTGCGCACCGGGCACCATATGCGTCCGTGCTAGGCGCGAGTTGTGGGATCGTGGCATCCTGCACTCGGCCGGGACACGGGGGCGAAGCCATGGGTATCCGCGCCCGGGTAAGTGACCAAAGTCCCGACCACCCCGTCACCGTGGGCATTCGGAGGCCGCCGCCGTGGAGTTCCATGCAGATCTGCATATTCACTCCAAGTACTCACGGGCTTGCAGCAGGGATTGCGACCTCGAGCACCTCGCCTGGTGGGCCGCGCGCAAGGGCATTGACCTGGTGGGCACCGGTGATTTCACTCACCCCGCCTGGCGCGAGGAGCTGCGGGCCAATCTGGTCCCGGCCGAGCCCGGCCTGTTCCGGCTGAAGCCGGAAATCGAAGCCCGTGTGCTGCGGACCCTGCCTCCGGCGTGTCGGAAACCGACGCGGTTCATGCTCTCCGTGGAGATATCCACCATCTATAAACGGGGCGAACGCACCCGAAAGGTGCACCATTTGCTGTACGCCCCGTCGATGGATGCGGCGGAGGCGATCACCGCGGATTTGGCGAAGATCGGCAATCTCGCCTCCGACGGCCGCCCGATCCTCGGCCTGGATTCGCGGGACCTGCTGGAGATCACCCTCTCCAGCGACCCCGGCTCCTATCTCGTGCCCGCGCACGTGTGGACCCCGTGGTTCGCGGTGCTCGGCTCGAAGTCGGGGTTCGACGCGGTGGCCGACTGCTACGCCGACCTCGCCGATCACATTTTCGCCGTCGAGACCGGGCTCTCCAGCGACCCCGAAATGAACTGGACGGTGTCGATGCTCGACGCCTATACCCAGGTCAGCAACTCCGACGCCCACTCGCCGCCCATGCTCGCGCGAGAGGCCACACGGTTCGACACCGACCTCGACTACTACGCGGTGCGCCGCGCGCTGGAGACCCGCGAGGGGTTCGGCGGCACCGTCGAGTTCTTCCCCGAGGAGGGCAAGTACCACCTCGACGGGCACCGCAAGTGCGGGATCCGCTTCGACCCCGCCGAGACCCGCGCGCACGGCGGGCTGTGCCCGGTCTGCGCCAAGCCCCTCACCGTCGGGGTCTCGCACCGGGTGCACGAGCTGGCCGACCGCGACCTCGGGTACCGCCCTGCGGGGGCCGCCGGGTTCACGAGCCTGGTGCCGCTGCCCGAGATCGTCGGCGAGATCCTGGGCTTCGGCCCCAAGAGCAAGCGCGTGCAGGGCGAGGTCGCGCGGCTGGTGTCGGCGCTCGGCCCGGAACTGGGCATCCTGCACTCCATCCCGGTCGACGACGTCCGCGCCGCGGGCGGCGAACTGCTGGGCGAGGCGATCGCGCGCCTGCGCAAGGGCGAGGTCATCCGCGACGGCGGCTACGACGGCGAGTACGGCACGATCCGGATGTTCACCCCGAATGAGCTGGCCGCGGAGTCCGCCACGCCCACGCTCTTCGACGATCCCCTTCCGGCGCGGCCCGCGGCGGGCAAGGGCGGCGACCCCGCTCCGGCGGCGGCTCTCGCTCCGCCGACGCCCGCGGACGCCCCCGTGGCCGCCCCTGTGCGCTCCGCCGATCCCCCGGAGGCCCGCGCGGCCCGGGGCACGGCGCCGCCCGCTTTTCTGGAGCCCGCGGACGCCCCTCAGGCCGCGCCCGCGGACCCCGCAGAGGCCGGCGCGGCCCGCGACGACGACACGCCCGCTCTGTTCCCCGACACGGCCGACGACGGCCCGCGCACGATCCCCGGCCTGCTCGACGGCCTCGACCCCGAGCAGCGGGCCGCGGCCGAGGTGCCCGGCGGCCCGCTGCTCATCGTCGCCGGGCCCGGCACCGGCAAGACCCGGACCGTCACCCGCCGCATCGCGCACCTGGTCTCCGAGCGCGGCGTCCCGGCCGCCCACCAGCTCGCCATCACCTTCACCCGGCGCGCCGCCGAGGAGCTCGACGAGCGGCTGACCGACCTGCTGGGCGAGCGAGCCCGCGAGCTGACCGTCACGACCTTCCACGGCCTGGGCCTGCTCATCCTGCGCGAGCAGTACGAGCGGGCCGGGCTGTCGGCGGACTTCGGCATCGCCGACGCCGCCCGGCAGCTGGAGATCGCCGCCGATGTCGCCGGGGGCGAGCGCGAGGGGCGCCGGCTCCTGGCCCGGCTCGACGGCGCCGCCGGCGCGGAGCCCTCGCCCGAGGAGGACGCCTACCGGCGACGGCTGCGCGAACTCGACCTGGTGGACTTCACCGACCTGGTGGCGCTGCCCGTGCGGCTGCTCGGCGACGATCCCGCTCTGGTGGCGGCCTACCGGGACCGCTGGCGGTGGATCAGCGTCGACGAGTACCAGGACATCGACGGCACCCAGTACGCGCTGCTGCGGCTGCTGGCGGGCGACGCCGGCAACATCACCGCCATCGGCGACCCCGACCAGGCCATCTACGGCTTCCGCGGCGCCGACGTCGGCTTCTTCCTGCGGTTCACCGAGGACCACCCCGGCGCGGTCACCGTGCGGCTCACCCGCAACTACCGTTCCAACGCCACCATCGTCACCGCCGCGACCCAGGCCATCGCCCCGGCGTCGCTGGTGCCCGGCCGGGAGCTGCGGGCGGTCGGCGACTTCGCCGACCCGCCGCGGATCGGGGTGCACGTGGCGGCCGACGAGCGCGCCGAGGCGTCGTTCGTGGCGCGCGCGATCGACCGGCTGCTCGGCGGCACGTCCTACCACTCGCTGGACAGCGGGCGGGTGACCGGCGACGGCGACGGCGGCCTGTCCTTCGGCGACATCTGCGTGCTCTACCGCACCGACGCGCAGAGCGAGGCGGTCATCAGCGCGTTCAACACCGCGGGCGTCCCCTTCCAGAAGCGCTCGCACGACCGGCTGCTGGCGCGGCCGGCCGTGCGGATGGTCGCCGGCGAGCTGGCCCACCACCCGGGTGCGGAGCTGACCGGCCGCGTGCGCGCGGCGGTCGCCCTGCTGTGCGAACGGCACGCCGGCGACACCGCGCTGGTGACCGACCTGCGCACGGCCGGCGAGCTGATGCTGCCCGCGGCCGGCCGGTGCGGCGATGACCTGGAGGCGTTCCTGTCGGCCCTGGCGCTGGGCGCCGAGGTCGATGCGCTCGATCCGCGCGCCGACCGGGTCGCGCTGCTCACCCTGCACGCGGCCAAGGGGCTGGAGTACCCGGTGGTGTTCCTCATCGGCTGCGACGACGGCCTGCTGCCGTTCCGGCTGCCGGGGGCGGCGCCCGCCAGCGGGGACCCGGCCGACGACGCCGAGGAGCGGCGGCTGTTCTTCGTCGGGGTGACCCGCGCGCAGCGGCGCCTGTACCTGTCGCGGGCGCGCCGCCGCACCCGGCGGGGCGGCGGGGCGGCCGACACCGTGCCGTCGGCGTTCCTGTCGGCGATCGACGACGTCCTGACCATGGCGGTCGACGAGGAGACCGCCACGCGCCGGCGGCCGAAGGACCGCCAGTTGCGGCTGATCTGAGCTAGGCGACCCCTGCCCCGCCGGGTGCGGGGCGGGGGGTGCCGGGCGCGTTGAGGTAGACCAGCATCCGGGTGTTGCCGAGGGTGTTGGGCTTGACGCGTTCGAGGCCGAGGAACTCGGCGACGCCTTCGTCGTAGGAGCGCAGCAGCTCCTCGTAGACGCGGTGGGAGACGGGGGTGCCCTGGATGGGCTCGAACCCGTGCCTGCCGAAGAAGTCGGTCTCGAAGGTCAGGCAGAAGACCCGCCGCACGCCCAGTTCGCGGGCGCGGTCGAGGAGTGCCGCGACGATGCGGTGGCCGACCCCGTGGCCCTGGGCGCTGCGGTCGACCGCGACGGTGCGGACCTCGGCGAGGTCCTCCCACAGGACGTGGAGCGCGCCGCAGCCGACGATGGTGCGCTGCTCGCCATCGCCGGCTTCGGCTACGCAGAACTCCTGGACGTCCTCGTAGAGGTTGACGGTGCTCTTGGCGAGCACGCGCCGCTCTTGGCTGAACGTGTCCATGAGTCGGCGGATATGAACGACGTCTCGGGTCCGCGCGCGGCGGACGGTGACCTGCTGGGGATGCATGACCGCATCAGATTACTCGTCCGCCGTCATGCGCGGGACTCCGGGGACCGGCCCCCGGGGGGTCCGTCAGATGAGCTGCTTGCGTGCGGCCCACACGACCGCCTCGATGGGGGTGTTCACGCCGAGCTGGTCGCAGATGGCACGCAGCCGGCGGCGCAGGGTGCGCGCGCTCAGCTCCAGACGCCGCGCGGCGACGTCCGTGGTCACGCCGGTGGCGATTTCCGCCAGCAGCTGGAGTTCATCGTCGGTCAAGTTGACCGGAAGGGTCTGTCCAGCATCGTGGGCAGGTGCCGCGGGCGGCGGCACCATGCTCTCCCGCAGCAGCGGGACGCTGGGGTCCTTCACGGCACGACGTACGAGTGTGGCCTGTTCCACTCCGTCCTCCCTCATCCGTGGTGAGTGCGGAACAACAACTCGTCGCCGCAGAGACCTCGGTCGAGCAGAGGGACGAACCTCTTGACATGGACGCCTGGGTTTTCTCCGGGACCGGCCGCCGACCACCGGCGCGTGAGCCTCCCTGGCACAGAGGCGGGTGCGCGGTGCCTGCGGGAGTCCACGGACCCTCACGCTGAGATCTGGGACGGACAGATCCTGCGGGGGCGTGCACGGCAAAGAATGGAAGAAGCCGCCGAAGCAGTGTTCAGCCATTCTCACTCACCGTCATGTAGATCCACTACGGCAAACACGCGGATTTCTCCGCTCGTTTCGAAACGCTAAGCGGATGAGAACAGGTCGTCAAGGTCGTTATGAACACAGAGTGTGATCAGATGATCATTATCGGTCATGACCTGCGAATGCAGGAATCTTCAATTCCGGCATTGACCTGCGAAAATAATCTACGCTACGGGCACGGCGGAGGCGCTCGGGACGCCCGAACAGTATTCAGAAAGTGACCATGTAGACAGTGCCGCTGGCCAGGGCCTTCATGGGGGTGTCAAACATCACGATCCGGCAACGTGCGCAAGTGCGGTCGTGCAATGCCGCCCCCGCCATTGATTCCGGCGGGGGCGGCGACACCCGCTATTCCGGCTTGACCAGCGGAAACAGCACGGTCTCGCGGATGTTGCGGCCGGTGAATCCCATGAGCAGCCGGTCGATTCCGACCCCCACACCGCCCGTGGGCGGCATGCCGTATTCGAGAGCCCGCAGGAAATCCTCGTCGAGCTGCATCGCCTCGGGGTCGCCGCCGGCGGCCAGCAGCGACTGCTCGGTGAGCCGGCGCCGCTGCTCGACCGGGTCGACCAGTTCGGAGTACCCGGTACCCAGCTCCATGCCGAAACCGATGAGGTCCCACTTCTCGGTGAGCAGCGGGTCGTCGCGGTGCTGCCGGGTCAGCGGGCTGGTCTCGACCGGGAAGTCCCGCACGAAGGTGGGCTGTTCGAGCGTGTGCTCGACCAGCTCCTCGAACAGGTGCTCCACCAGCTTGCCCTGGCCCCAGTCGGGGTCCCACTCGATGTCGCGGGAGTCGGCGAGCTTGCGGACGTCCTCGAGCGGCGTGCGCGGGGTGACCTCGGTCTCCAGCGCCTCCGACACCACCCCATAGAGGGTGACCTGCGGCCACTCGCCGCCCAGGTCGAACTCGCGGCCGTCGCGCTCGACCACCGTGGAGCCGAACACCGCGCGGGCCGCCGACTGGATCAGCTCGCGGGTGGTGTCGGCCACGACGTTGTAGTCGGCGTAGGCCTGGTAGAACTCCAGCATCGTGAACTCGGGGTTGTGCGTGGAGTCGGCGCCCTCGTTGCGGAAGTTCCGGTTGATCTCGAAGACCCGCTCGATCCCGCCCACCACCAGCCGCTTCAGGTACAGCTCGGGCGCGATGCGCAGGTAGAGGCCGAGGTCGTAGGCGTTGATGTGGGTGGTGAACGGGCGCGCCGTGGCGCCGCCGTGCACCTGCTGGAGCATCGGGGTCTCGACCTCGATGAACCCGCGGTCCATCAGGCCGTCGCGCAGGGAGCGGACCGCCGCGGCGCGGCGCCGCACCATCTCGCGGGACTCGGGGTTGACGATGAGGTCCACATAGCGCCGGCGCACGCGCGCCTCGGGGTCGGTGAGCCCCTTGTGCTTGTCGGGCAGCGGGCGCAGGCACTTGGCGGTCAGCGCCCAGGAGTCGACCATGACCGACAGCTCGCCGCGCCTTGAGGTGATCACCTCGCCCTCGACGCCCACGTGGTCGCCCAGGTCGACGTCGGACTTCCACGCAGCCAGCGAGTCGGCGCCCAGGCGGTCGAGCGAGAGCATGACCTGGAGGTCGCCGGAGGGGTCGCGCAGGGTGGCGAAGCACAGCTTGCCGCCGGTGCGGTAGAGCATGACGCGGCCGGCGATCCCCACCCGCTCGCCCGTGGCGGAGTCGGGGGCGAGGTCGGCGTATTTCTCCCGGACGTCGCCGATACCGGTCGTGCGGGGGAACCCGACGGGGAAGGGGTCGGCGCCTGCGGCGCGCAGCCGGTCCAGCTTCTCGCGCCGGATGCGCATCTGCTCGGGCAGGTCATCGTAGGAATCGTCTGGCACGTCACTCACGGCACAGATCCTATCCGCGCCGTCACCGCGGCCGGACCGCGGGGACGGGGCCGCCCCGGCCCCGCTCAGCCCACGTTGCGCTCGTACACCAGGCGCAGGCCGATCAGGGTGAGCCACGGCTCGTGGATGTCGACGGTCTCGCACTCGTCGACCACCATGGGGGCCAGCCCGCCGGTGGCCACCACCGTGACGGAGTCGACATCGGCGGTGAGGTCCTGGGCCATCCGGTCCACGATGCCGTCGACCTGGCCCGCGAAGCCGAAGACGATCCCCGAGCGCAGCGCCTCGGTGGTGTTCTTGGCGATGACCGCGCGCGGCTTGACGATCTCGACCATGTGCAGCTGGGCGCCGCGGCGCGACAGCGCCTCGACCGAGATGTCGATGCCCGGCGCGATGGCGCCGCCCACGTACTCCCCCTTGACGCTCACCGCGTCGAAGGTGGTGGCGGTGCCGAAGTCGACCACCACGCACGGCCCGCCGTAGAGCTGCACGGCCGCCAGCGCGTTGATGATCCGGTCGCTGCCGACCTCCTTGGGGTTGTCCATGCGCACCGGGACGCCGGTCTTGACGCCCGGCTCGACGATGACCGCCGGCACGTCGCCGAAGTGCCGGCGGAACATCTCGCGCATCTCGTGCTGGACGGTCGGCACCGAGCAGCACATCGCGATCCCGTCGATGTCGCCCGGCCGGGTCAGGGCGCTGCCGCCGATGAGCCCCTGGAGCACCACCGCCCATTCGTCGGCGGTGCGCCGCGCCTCGGTCGATACGCGCCAGTGCTCCGTCAGGTCCTCGCCGTCGAAGAGGCCGAGGACCGTCTGGGAGTTGCCGACGTCGATCGCGAGCAGCATGTGGGCCTCATCATCCGGGGTCGTGGGGTCAGCGGGGTCAGTGGGTCTCGCGCAGGTCGAGCGCGATGTCCAGTGCCGGACTGGAGTGGGTCAGGGCACCCACCGCAAGATAGTCCACCCCGGTCGCGGCCACTTCGGACGCGACCGCCAGCGTCAGGCCCCCGCTGGACTCCAGCCGGGCGCGGCCGGCGACGAGGGCCACGGCCCGCCGCAGGTCGGCCACTGTGAAGTTGTCGAGCAGGATCTCCTGGGCGCCCGCCTTGAGCGCCGGCTCGATCTGGTCGATCCGGTCGACCTCGACCTCCAGCGGCAGCCCCGGATAGGCGCGCTGGACCGCGCGGACGGCTTCGGCGACGCCGCCGGCGGCCAGGACGTGGTTGTCCTTGATCAGCGCGGCGTCGGCCAGCCCGTAGCGGTGGTTGACCCCGCCGCCGCAGCGCACCGCGTACTTCTCCAGCGCGCGCAGGCCCGGGTGGGTCTTGCGGCTGTCGCGGATCCGCGCCCCGGTGCCCTCGACCGCCGCCACCCATTGCGCGGTGGCCGTGGCGATCCCGGACAGGTGGGTGAGCAGGTTCAGCGCCGTGCGCTCGGCGGTGAGCAGGTCGCGCGTGCGCGCGGTGACGGTCATGAGCACGTCGCCGCGGTGTACCCGGTCGCCGTCGGCGACGCGGCGCCGCACCTCGACCGCGCCGCCCGCGACGGTCCAGAACACGAGCTCGGCGACCGCCAGCCCGGCGACGGTGCCGTCGGCGCGGGCGACGACGTCGGCCGTGCTCAGCTGGCCGGCCGGGATGGTGGCGACGGTGGTGACGTCGACGCCGGTCCCGTGGCGGAGGTCCTCGTCGAGGGCGGTGCGCACGAGGGCGAGCGTGCCCAGGCCGGAGTCGTCGGGGGTGGGCTCGTTGGCCTCGGGGACCGAGGCGACGAGCTCGGCGGCCAGGTGCTCGGGCGGCCGGACGGGCGCGGCGTCCGGGCGCGGCACGACGGTGACACGCCCCTCGGGGTCCAGGACGCCCACCGCGCCCGCGGGCGCCCCTTCGGCGTGCCCGGGGTGGTCGGCCCGCCAGTGGGCGCCGCGGCTCTCGCGCCGGGCCTCGGCGTGGGCGGCCACGAACGCGGCGACGGTGAGCAGGTTGGTGGCCTCCCACGCGGCGATGCCCGGCTCGGCGGCCCCGGGCTCGGCGGACGCGGCGGCGATCCCGTCCAGGACGGCGCGGGCGGCGGCCAGGCCCGCGCCGTCGCGCACCAGGCCCACGTGCCGCGACATCGCCGTGCGCAGCTCGGCCATTGCCGCGGGGTCGGCGAGGCCGTGGGGCCGGGCGGGCGGGGAGCCGGCAGCGGATGCCACGGTGGCTGTGGCCGCCCCTGCCAGGCCGCGGGCGATGCGGCCGGCGAAGACCAGCCCCTCCAGCAGCGAGTTGGACGCCAGCCGGTTGGCACCGTGCACGCCGGTGCAGGCGGCCTCGCCCACCGCGTAGAGGCCGGGCACCGAGGTGGCGCCGTCCAGTCCGGTGCGGATGCCGCCCGAGGCGTGGTGCGCGGCGGGCACGACCGGGATCGGCTGCGTCACGGGGTCGATGCCGTGGGCGCGGCAGGAGGCCAAGATGGTGGGGAACCGTCTCTCCCACTTCTCGGCGCCGAAGTGGCGCGCGTCCAGCAGCACGTGGTCGGCGCCGGTGGCGGCCATGGCGCGGGCGATCGCGCGGGCCACGATGTCGCGGGGCGCGAGGTCGGCCAGCTCGTGCTCGCCCTGCATGAACCGGCGGCCCTCGGTGTCGACGAGGAAGGCGCCCTCGCCGCGCACCGCCTCCGACACCAGGGGCTGCTGGCCGCGGGAATCGGCGCCCAGCCACAGCACGGTGGGGTGGAACTGGACGAACTCCAGGTCCTGCACCTCGGCGCCGGCGCGCAGCGCGAGCGCGACCCCGTCCCCGGTGGAGACGGGCGGGTTGGTGGTGGCGGCGAAGATCTGGCCGATGCCGCCGGTCGCGATGACCACGGAGGGCGCGAGCACGGCGCCCACGCCGTCGCGCCGCCCCTCGCCCATGACGTGCAGGGTGACGCCGCGGATGCGGCCGCGCGGCGCCCCGGGGGCGGCGGGGGTGAGGAGGGCGTCGAGGGCGAGGGCGTGCTCGATGACCTCGATGCGCGGCTGGGCCTCGACGGCGGCGATCAGCGCCCGCTCGATCTCGGCGCCGGTGGCGTCGCCGCCGGCGTGCGCGATGCGGTCGGCGCGATGGCCGCCCTCGCGGGTGAGCGAGAGCTCGCCGGCGGGGTCGAGGTCGAACCGGGCACCCGCGGCAATGAGCCGGCGCACCGCGGCGGGGCCCTCGGTGGCCAGCACGTGCACGGAGCGGGGGTCGCAGGCGCCGTCGCCGGCGGTCAGGGTGTCGATCATGTGCGCGACCGGGCGGTCGGCCGGCCCGAGGGCGGCGGCCACGCCGCCCTGCGCCCACCGGGTGGACCCGGTGGAGAGCACGTCCTTGGTGACGATGACGACCCGGCCGCCGGGCACACGCTCGGTGTAGTCCAGTGCGGTGCTGAGCCCGGCGACGCCCGAGCCGACGATCACGACGTCGGCTTCGGCCGTCCAACCGGGCTCGGGGGCGGTGAGCCGGAGCGGTAGGGGCGACGACGTGGTGGCGCTCACCGTGTTCTCTCCCTGTTCCAGGTGGGTTCGCTGGGGATCACAGCGTGAGCGGCACGTTATCAATGAGCCTGGTCTCGCCCACACGCGCGGCCACGACGAGCACCGCATCGCCCCGGAAATCGCCGGGGACCTCGGTGAAGGACTGGGCGTCAACGAGGGCGAGGTAGTCGACCGACACCGGGGGCGCGGCGGTGGCCGCCGCGGCGAGCACCGCGCGCGCGGCGCTGAGGATGCCGACCGGGCCGGTGACGGACGCGTCGGCGCCGGCGAGCAGCGCCCGCGACAGCGCAAGGGCGCTCTCGCGCTCCTTGGGCGACAGGTAGGCGTTGCGGCTGGAGGTGGCCAGCCCGTCGGGATCGCGCACGGTGGGCACGCCCACGATCGCCACACCCATGCCCAGGTCGCGCACCATCCGGCGGACCACCGCGAGCTGCTGGGCGTCCTTCTGGCCGAAGAACGCGAGGTCGGGGCGGACCATGTGGAACAGCTTGGCGACGACGGTGAGGACGCCGTCGAAGAAGCCGGGGCGGAACTCGCCTTCGAGCACCCCGCCCATGCGGCCGGGGTGGACGGTCACCATCTGCTCGCCGGGGTACATGGTCTCGACCGCGGGGGCGTAGACGACGTCGACGCCCTCCTCGGCGCAGGCGGCGAGGTCGGCGTCGAGCGGGCGGGGGTAGCGGTCGAAGTCCTCGTTGGGCCCGAACTGGAGCGGGTTCACGAAGATGCTGACGGCGACGGAGTCGGCCTGTTCGCGGGCGGCGGCGATGAGGGTGCGGTGGCCGATGTGCAGCGCGCCCATCGTGGGCACGAGGGCGAGGCGGCCCAGGCCCGGCCGCAGCCGGGCCAGCTCCTCGGGGGTGCGGGCCACGGCCGGAGTGCGGCCTGCGGCCGGGGTGCGGGCCGGGGCGGGGTCCTGTTGGTTCAGCCGGCCCTGCGGGTCCTGCTCGCTCATGGGGATGTCCTCCGTCGGTGAGGGGGAAGAACGGCTCACGCCTGGAGGACGTCCGGCAGGCGTTCGCAGTGTCCTCGGTGGGTCATCGGTCTCGGCTCACGCCTGGAGGACGTCCAGCAGGCGTTCGGCGTCGTGGGGCTTGAGCAGCCCCGCTGCGAGCGCGCGGTCGGCGGTCAGCCGGGCCAGCGCCACGTAGGCCGGGACGCTCTCGGGGGAGTGCTCGCGCAGTTCGGCGATGTGCCCGGCGACGGTCTCGGTGTCGCCGCGCAGCACGGGGCCGCTCAGGCCGTCCATCCCCAGCCGCAGCGCGTTGTCCAGGGCGGCGCCGAGCAGGGGGGCGAGCATCCGGCCGGGGTCGTCGACTCCGGCCTGGGCGAGCAGCGCGGCGCTCTCGGCGACCAGGGTGACCATGTGGTTGGCCCCGCCCGCCAGGGCGGCGTGGTAGAGGGTGCGGTGCTCCTCGGGGATCCACACGGGCTCGGCGCCCATCTCCACCACCAGGGCCTCGGCGATGGGACGCAGCACATCGGGGGCGGTGACGCCGAAGGAAGCGTTGGCCAGGCGGTCCAGGTCCTCGTCGCGGCCGGTGAAGGTCATGACCGGGTGCAGGGCCAGCGGCAGCGCCCCCACCGCCGTGGCGGGCGCGAGGACGCCGTGGCCGTGGCTGCCGCTGGTGTGGGCGAGGAAGGTGCCGGCGACCGGGGCCCCCGTGTCGACCAAGCCGCGCACGAGTGGGGCCAGGGCGTCGTCGGGGACGGTGAGCAGGACGAGGTCGGCGGCGTCGACGACGTCGGCGGGTTCGAGGAGGACCGCGTGGGGCAGCCGGCCGGCCACCCGCTCGCGGGAGGCGTCGGAGACCGCGGAGGCGGCGACGACGCGGTGGCCCGCGCGTTCAAGGGCTGCGCCGAGGACCGATCCGACGCGGCCGGGACCGATCACCCCGACCGCGAGCCGCGCCGGGCGCCGGGTGACTTCCGTTGTCTCCATCGCACCTCGTTCCGCCCACGTTCCAGCCCACTGCGGGTACCGGACGTCCGGCCGCCAGCTTACTGTCCGTTGCTGATCAGCGCGGACGCCGGGTACCCGGCGGGTCATGGAGCGTGGGCGGGACGGGGGCGACGGGGGCGCGTCAGTGGGAGATGACGAACATGGGGCCGAAGAACCACGTGTCGCCGATGTGGTTCCCGGCGAGCGCGGGGCCGCCGCCGGAGGCCGCACCGTTGTCGATGTCGGTCGCGGGTTCCGTGTCGGTTTCGGGCTTGGTTTCGGGTTCCACCTCGGTCCCGGGTTCCGCCTCTTCCGCCGCGGTTTCGGTCTCGGGCGCCGGCTCGATGTCGTCGGCCGAGGCGGGGGCGCCCGCGAGGAGGGCACCGGCGAACGCGGCGGCGACGGCTCCGGCGGCGAGGTACTTGGTCAGCAGGATCGGCGTGGTCGGCGCTGTGGGCACGGGGGCTCCTTCTGTGCGCGCCGGACGGGGGCGCCCGGCGGGGGTCGATCGGGGGTGGCCGGGCGCGCTCGGCGCCCAAGGCAAGGGCCGGCGCCGCCCCCAGGGCAGGCGGCACCGGCCCGCATCATGCATGGTCCGCGCCCGAGGGCGCGGGAGACCGGAATCTCCGGACGCGCCGGATCAGTGGTGGCCGTGGCCGCCGAAGTCGTCGTCGTCCTCGATGGTCGCGGCTCCGGAGTCGACGCAGCTGGCACCGGCGTTGCCGATGATCGCGATCGCGTTGCCGCAGAGGTTGATCGGGATGTCCAGGTCGGCGACGAGCTGGTTGCCCCCGAGGAGGCTGCCGTTGCCCGAGGTGGACACGTCATCGGTGGCGTATGCGGGAGTGCCCGCAAGGAGCGCCCCGGCGAAGGCGGCTGCGACGGCTCCGGTGGCGAGAACGTTCTTCAGCACTGCGAATCCCCTCATGATGGTCCGGCCGGGAACGCCGACCGAAACATTCTTCCTGTGCGTATCAAGATAAACACGCAACGTGGTCGGACACTATCTAGCCACACCCGGACGGGCCGGAACGCCGATTTTGTGAAAGTGAAAGTTGGACGGATATCTTCACCGTCCCGAAGGGGACGGCATGTCCGACATTCCGTGATCAACGTGCGCCACAACCCCCACATCAGGTGACGCACACCACACGGGCGTGTCTATGCGTGCGTCGCGGGGCACAGCGGGAGAAGCCGCGCGCAAGCGGCCGAACCGGGGGCTGTCACCCGCGCGAGCCGGCCGGCCGAGACCGCCGCCGCCCTGGGGCGCCGCCGCACGCGGGAGCCGATCTCACCCGCGCGGGCCGGCCGCCTCGCTGCGCGTGGCCCAGCGCTCGGGTCCGGCGCTGGAACTGCGCGCCTCATGCCCGTAGCGCGCGATGCCGTCGACCACCCGCCGGGCCTCGGCGAGGTCGCGCCCCACCGCGCGCGCCCGGATCGGGCCGGGCGGGGTGTCGGCGTCGATCACGGCGACGCCGCGACGCCGCGCCAGGGGCCCGGCGGTCATCCGGATGCTCTGCGCGCGGGCGTGCGGGACGATCTCGATGATCCGGCAGAACAGCCCGCGCCGGGTGACGAACAGCTTCTCGTCGACCCCCAGCGCGTCGCCGGACGTCCGGCCGCGCGCGGCCGGGTGCAGCGGCACCCGCGCCGCCGCGGTCCCGGGGAAGAGCTCGTCCACCAGGGCGAAGGCCAGGTGGCGCGGGACGACCGGCAGCAGGACGGAGGAGTCCATCTGGCGCTCGCCGACGTAGCCGGCGACGTTCGCCTCCACCCGCACCACGCCCAGCGAGCGCCACAGCAGCGGCTCGACCAGGCGCACGGCCTGCACCCTGCCGGGCGGCACGGTCTGCATCCGCGCGGCGAAGGCGCCATAGCGCAGCCGCAGGCCGTCGGGCGACAGGGAGGAGTAGAAGTCCGTGTAGCGCATCAGCGGGCCCAGGAAGCCGCGCATGAGGCCGAGCAGCAGCGGGACGGCCCCGCCGAGGACGCCGAGTTCGCCGACCGCGATGCCGCCGGCGATCAGCATCAGGAAGAGCATGAACGCGCCCAGCACGGGGAGCCGGAAGGCCAGCGCTCCCAGGAGCAGGCCGAACGGCAGCCGGTAGAACGGCCACTCGGGCGCCTCGGGGGTCGTCCCCGACAGCCCGGCGGCGTGGGCGAGCAGCGACGCCCGGAGGCGTTCGGCCGTTCCCCGGCCGAGGTAGCGCAGGCGGATCTCGCTGGAGTCGCCCCCGGCCAGCTCCACGCGCAACTCGGCCAGGCCCAGCACCTGCATCAGCAACGGGCGGACGACGTCGACCGCCTGGAGGCGGCTGAGCGGGATCTCCCGCGATACCCGCCGCACCAGGCCGGTGTGCACGACGAGGTGGTCCTCGCGCAGGCCGAAGGAGGAGTGCCACCACGAGAGCAGCGCGTAGGCGGTGGAGCCGCACGCCACGGCGAGCGTGAGCATGGACAGCCAGCCGAAGCCGAACCCGAGGAGCAGGGGGCCGGGCATCGCCAGGAACACGACTGTGACCAGCACGACCTGGAAGGGCACCGTCGCCCAGTGGGTGCGGTGCGCCCCGCGGGTGACATCGGGAACTGGCGAGGCGGGGGGCGCGGACGGCGGCGCCGCAGGATACGGGGCGGACGCAGCGGCCGGCGGCGGGGGCGGCAGGAAACGCACGTGCGCCCCGTGCCCGGCGGCGTTGCCGGGGTGGCCCGGGTATCCGGGCTGACCGGGGTATCCGGGGTGGCCGAGGTGGCCGGGCGGTGCGGGATGGCCAGGGTGTCCGGACTGCCCCGGGTAGCCGGACGGGGAGGGGTGGCCGGTCTGGCCGGACTGGCCCGGGTAGCCGGGCCGGCCGGGGTACCCGGCGGCGGCCGGTGGGTACGCGCCCGGGTACGCCTGCGAGGCGGCGCCGTAGGCCTGCTGCGACTGGCGCGCGTAGGCACCTGTGGCCTGCGCCTGCGAGTAGGCGCCTGTGCTCTGCGCCTGGGAGTAGGCACCCGTGGTCTGCGCCTGTGGATAGGCGCCCGTCACCTGAGGCGGCTGCGTCCCTTGGCCGAAGGCACCGGTCGTCTGCGGCCCCACCGCGCCGGCGGCCCCTTGCGGAGCGCCCGGGGCGGAGCCGTGGCCGGGATACGCTCCAGGACCGTATGCCTGGGACCGGGCGTCGTCCCCGTAGGGCCGCGCCTGATCGCCACCGCCCTGCCAGGGCCGGCCGGCCGCCGTCTCTCCCTGCTCGCCCTGCCCTCCCTGCTGGGGCCGGGCGAAGGACTGCGTCTGATACGGCTGCTGGAACCCCTGTGTCTGGTGGGACGGAGGCAAGCCCTGCGCCTGTTGGGGCTGGGAGAAGGCCGTCGTCTGCTGCGGCTGCGCGAACCCCTGCGTGTACTGGGGACCGGGCACGCCCTGCGTCTGATCGGGCCGCGCGAACGCCTGCGACTGCTGAGGGCCCGCGACGCCCTGCGTCCGATCAGGCTGCGGGAACACCTGCGTGTGGTGGGGCTGCGCGAAGCCCTGCGCCTGGTCGGGCTGGGCGAACCCCGGCCCCTGCGTCGGATGAGGCCGGCCGAAGGTCTGCGTCTGGTGGGGTTGGGCGAACGCCTGAGTGCCGTTCCCCTCCCCCGCGTACGGGGCCTCGTCCCCGGGGCGCGCGGTCTGCTGGCCGGTGTACGGCGCCTGGTGGCCGGCGTACGGGGCCGGGTACCCCGGGGAGTCGGCCGGAGTGCCCGCCGCCGCGGGCGGCGCCGGAGGACGGGCGAAGGCGGCCGTCTGCCCCGCTGATCCCGGACCCGATGGGTACGCGGAGGATGGCGGCGCACCCTGCCCCGGCCCACCTGGAGCATGGCCGTGAGAGGGCTGGAGGGCGGCCTCACCGCTCGCCGCCGGCGCGGCCTGGCCATTCGGCCATGGGCCAGGAGCCGCCGGACCGGTGACCGTCGGCCCATAGGCGGGAGATGCCCCCGTTGTCGGGCCGGGCTGCGTCCCGTAGGGACGGCCGTCCCCCGGGAACGCCTGAGTTTGCTGGGGCCGATAGGGAAAGTGCGGCTGCGGAGCCCCAGGAGGCGCCTCAAGCGCCGGAGCAAAGCGCGGGATGCCGGAGGGGCGCGGAGCCCCGGACAGGCCGTTGGCATGCTCTTCTGGGCCGTGTGAGGACCAGGGCTCCCCCGTGTCGTCATCGCCGCCGACCTCCGGCGCCCGAGCCGGCCCGCCGTCATCGGCCACGGACACGCCGCCGGAGACGACCCCGGTCGCATCGACCTCGGTCCACACAGCGGCGACATCCGGCGCTACATCGGCATCGCCATTCACATCATCCCCGGCCCGCGACGAACCATCCGACGCGCGTGGACCACGATCGTCCTCCGGGGCCTCCCATGACACACCCCCATGGGATTCATCGACGCCCTCGTCACCCGCCGACCGACCAGAGGCAGGCCCGCTGGCAACCCCGCCACGCGGCCACACATCGTCAGCCTCCGGTGACGTGCCATCCCTCAAAGCACCGGACACACCACGGTCCGACGCCGCACCTCCGGCATCGGCCCACAGCGGCTCATCACGCCCACCCGTGTTCGCCGTCGCTTTGATGGTCATCGGCTCATCGGAACCGTCGGGCCTCGCTGGGTCGGCGTCCCGTGGCGTGCCGTTGTGGGTGGTGTCGGCCGGGACGGCGTCCTCGGCGAATCCGAGCCACGACACACCGCTGGCGAAGTCTTCGTCGTCGGCGTCGCCGGTCTCCTCGACGGTGGCGGGGGTGCGCGATGCCTCGTCGGGCGCGGGTCGGCGTCCGCGGCGGCGGGCGGCGGCCGGCTCGCCCGGCAGACGCATATGCGGCCACAGCCGCGGAGGGAAAGCTCCTCGCGGGCGACCGTTCGCCGTCTCTGTCTCTGCCTCGTCCTTCGTCCCTGCCGGGTCCGGGTCGTAGGCGGAGCCGGTTGCCCCGGGAACACGATCAGCGTGTCCCGAGCCGGATGCGGGGCCGTCGGGGCCCGGCTCGGGGGCGTCGGCAAGCGGACGCCCCGATTCGGGGTGGCTTCCTCCGGCCGTCGGTTCGGGGGTGGCTCCGGCGATCGCGTCGGTTCCCGAGTCCGCGTCGGTTCCGCTCTCGGACGCGGAGCCGCTTCCCGAGCCGTTCACGGCGGCGGCTCGGATCGCTTCCCCCGTGGTGGCGGCGTCCCCGGTGTCCGTTGCTCCCGCGTGCGTGCCGTAGTAGGGGCGGTCGTCGGCCTGGGGCGGGGCGACCTGTTCTGTGCGGTAGGTGTCGGTGGGCGCGGTGATCGGGCGCAGGTCCGGGAGAGGGGTCGGCTCGGGGAGCTCGAACAGCCAGCCGTCGGTAGGGGCGGAGGAGCCGCCGCCGGTACCGCCGCCGTTCGGGCCGGAGCCGTCGCCGGTCGTGCGGTCGCCACCGTCGTCATCGCTGTTCAGGTCGGGGCCACCGCCGTTGTCGCCGCTCAGGTCGGGGCCACCGCCGTTGGGGGCGCGGCCGTCGCCATTCGGGGTGCGGCCGGTGCCGTTCTCTGCGGGGTCGCTGCCATTCGGGGCGGCAGCCCCCTCGTCCGACGCGCTCGCGTCGTCCTGCTGTGAATGGTCCGGTGACGCGCCGTTGTCCGGCCCGGTCGTCCCGGCGGGGGCGGGCGTGTCCGCCGGGTGGGTCTCGGGCGGCGGCTCGTGGTCGGGTTCGGGTTCGGCGCCGAACCAGCGCCTCTTCTTCTTTTTTCCGGTCCCGGGCGCGGCTCCGCTGCCCGGTGTGGTGTGGCCCGGGTCCCGTGCGGCGCCGTTCGGCGCGTCGTCGTTGGCGTCGCTCACAGGTCAGAGCCCCGTTGAGAAGGTCTCGCTGCGCGTCGCCAGGCGATCGCGCAGCACGACGGCGTCGTCGAGCCGGAGTCCGGGGATGCGGGTGTCGGCGGTCGTGGCCGCCGTGCGCACGCGGACCGTCGCCATCCCCAGCGCCTGTTCCAGCAGGTTGGAGGTGACGTCCACGACCTGCATCCGGCCGTAGGGGATGACGACCAGCTGGCGGATGACGACGCCGTAGGTCAGGTAGAAGTCGGTGCGTCCCTCGGCGTAGCCCCAGGACCGCCACACGGTGGACGCGGCCGGCCATCCGGCCGCGCCGACGCCCACGGCCAGTACGACCCAAGCGACCGCCAGGACCCATGACCACATCCACAGGGCTCCGGCGCCGAGGGCGGCGACCGGGACCAGCACGCCCAGCAGGATCAGCCGACGGTACCAGGCGAGCATCGGAGAGACGCGGTTCCACTCGGTGCCGACGGGCGCCGCGAACGCGGCGTCGACGGGCGATGTGGCCTGCTCCGCGCCGTCCGCGGGGTCGGTTCCGGAAGTTCCCGAAGGGGGGCCATCGCTCTCGCCGACGGAGCCGATGGACTCGAGGCCGGCAGCGGGCCGGTGCTCGCTGCCGTCAACGTCCTCCGCCGGGCTGATGGACGCCGGGCCGACCGCGGGCTCATGTCCGTTGCCGTCTGCGGCGGCTTCCGGGCCGACGATCTCGGGACCGGCCGCAGGTCGGCTCCCGGTGCCGTCGTCGGCCTCCGCGGAATCGGTGGACGCCGGGCCGGCGGCCGGCGGCCCGTGCCCGGCGCTCTCCGCGGCGTCGGCCGGGCCGGTGGGCTCGGCCGTCCCCGCCTGCTCAGCGGGCACGAACTCTGCGGGGGCGAAGCCGCCCCGGGGATCGGGCTCGCCGCTGTCGCCCGCCGGGGGGTGTTCCCCAGCGGGCGCGGTGACCGTTCCCTCGGCGTTTTCGGGCGCGGTTCCGGAGTCGTCACCGGATGCGGTTCCCGGAGCTGTTGGGTCAGACGCGGCAAACTCCACGATTCCAGTCAATCATCCCTTTGCCACTCCGCGGAGTCATGCCACGCGAGCCGGCCGCCGATCGGCCTGGTATCCGCGCGGTTCCGCAGGTGCGGACGGGGTGCCGGGCTCGGCGGGTTCGGCCGGTTCGACCGGGGCGCGGGGGACGATGGGGTTGGAGGGGGCGGCCGGATCCCCCGGATCCGTGGGGCCCAGCGGGTCGAACCCGCCGCGCGGTGTGCGCCACGCGGGCCACCCGGCCCACTCGGGCGATGCGGGCCACGCGGTTCCGGCCGGTGTGAGACCGGCCACGATCTCCGCGGGGCAACCCTCCGCGGGGCAGGTCGGGTCTAGAGGGCCGCGGGGAGCGGCGGGGGCAAAGGGGTCGAGGCGCACCCGTGGTGGTCGGGGCAGGGCCTCTTTCGCCGTGGAGGGGTGCTCGGCAATTGGGGTGACCAATGTGTCGATGGACATGAGCGCGGCTCCCGAAGCTGGTGGGTCGGACGCGGCAATTTCCACGATTCCAGTCAATCATCCTCCCGCCCCGTGGAGCGGGGCCACAGGAACCCCGTATCGGCCCTCCCTGAACGGTCGCCCCCGCCGCACCCGATCACCCCGGGGCCACGGAACCCCCAGGTCACACGCACGACCGCCCCGGTTCCGGCCGTGGTCGCACGGCGGATCCGGGGCGGCGAGACGTCCCGAGTGTCCGGTTCAGGCCACCGGTCCCCGGCCCGGGGGCGGCTCCTCGTCTTCCGGGGGCACCCGGCAGGCGTGCTCCAGGAGGAGCCCGGCGGCCAGCAGCAGGCCGCCCGCTGCCAGGGTGCCGGCGCAGGTGATGGCGTCGGCGCGCGCGCTGGCGGCGTTCAGCCGGTCCAGCAGGGCCAGCGCCGCGCCGCCGAACACGCCGACCGCCAGGGCCCCGAACAGGGCGCTGGCCTTGGCCAGCGCCACCAGCCGGGCGGCGCTCAGCGGCTCGATCGGCGTGGTGCCGGTGGCCCGCCGGATGCGGCGGCGGGTGTGCCAGGCGGTGATGCCCTCGCCCACTGCCAGCAGCGCCAGGGTGGGGATCGCCGTCCACGGCACCAGCAGCGGGACGGACCCGTAGGCCAGGTCGACCACCAGGTAGGCGATAGCCGCGCCGACCACGATGATGCCCAGCGGCAGCCGCCAGCCGGTCGGCCGCATGCTCCCGTTGTGCTGGTTGTCGTCGTCCATGCGGTCCTTTGCGTGGTCGGGTCAGAGCGGCGGCTGGAGGGCGAGGTCGTCGCGCCGCCGGATCTCCTGGTCGGCGACGTCGGCGAGCAGCCCGGCCACGGCGCCGCGGCCGGGCAGGACGGCGTCGGGGTCGGCGTCGGCCCAGGGCCGCAGCACGAACGCGCGCTCGTGGGCGCGCGGGTGCGGCAGGGTCAGATCGGGGTCGCTGCTGCGCCGCTCGCCGAAGGCGACGATGTCGACGTCGATGGTGCGCGGCCCCCAGCGGACCTCCCGGACCCGGTCGAACGCCTCCTCGACCCCCTGGGCCCGCTCGAGCAGCTCGATGGGGGGCAGCTCGGCGTCGGCGAGCAGCACGACGTTGAGGAACGGCCCCTGCTCGGGGCCGCCCACCGGGGCGGTCTCATAGACCGGTGACAGCGCCACCGGCTCCAGCCCCGGGGCATCGAACAGGGCGTCGACCGCGCCTTGGAGGATCGCCCTGCGGTCGCCCATGTTGCCGCCCAGCGACAGCACGACCCGCTCGGGGGTGTCGGGCGGGGTGTCGACGGAGGTCACGGCCGCCTCCGCACGATGGTGACGGTCACGTCGGAGAACTCCTGGGCGATCGGGGCGTTGGGCTTGTGCACGGTGACCTCGGCCTCGATCACCCGGGGCTCGGCCAGGCAGACGGCGGCCAGCCGCTCCGCCAGGGTCTCGATCAGGTTCACCGGCTCCCCGCGCACGACCTCGACCAGGCGGTCGCTGATCTCCCCGTAGTGCACGGTGAGGGTGAGGTCGTCGGTGCGCGCGGCCGCGCGGGTGTCGACGCCGAGGACGACGTCGACGAGGAACTCCTGCCCTTCGCGGCGCTCGGCCTCGAACACGCCGTGGTGGCCGCGGGCGCGCAGCCCGCGCACGGCGATGCGGTCCAGCGGCCCGGGCGGTGGCTCCCCCGCGCCCGGCCGGTCCGGCTGGTCTGCCACCGTCAGCCCTCGTCCCCTTCGTCGTCGTCCTCGTCCAGCAGCACCGGCGAGGCGTGGTGCGACCACAGCCGCCAGCCCTGTGCGGTGTGCACGAACATGTTGGTGGTGACGACCTGGCCGCCGGCGACGAAGCCGGGGTTGTCGTCCTCGGCGGTCAGTACGTTCTCCTCGCAGGTGACCATGGCGACGTCGCCGCTCACCCCGATGTGGGTGTCGGTGAGCACGTACTGGATGTAGGGCACGTTGGCCATGATCAGCGCCCAGGCGCGCATGATCTCGGCGCGCCCGCGCAGGAGGGGCCAGCCGGGGTTGACGCAGACGAGGTCGGGGGCCTCGTCCTCCTCGGCCCAGACGCGGCGCATCAGGTCGATGTCGCCGTTCTCGATGGCCCCGTAGAACTGCGCGTTGGCCTCGGCGACGCGCTCCATGACCTCCTGGCGGGACTTCACCGGCCACCCCGGCCGGCGAGGTCGGCGCGGCCGTCGTGGAGGTCGGCGCCGCCGCTGCGCCAGGCCGCCGCGACGCGGACCGCGTCGGCGTTGGGCCGGACGTCGTGGACGCGCACGCACCATGCGCCGCGGTCGGCCGCGAGCGTGGTGAGGGCGACGGTCGCGTCGTCGCACTGCGTGAAATCGCGGGGTGTTCCGTCGGGGCCGGCGAGCAGCCGCCCGAGGAAACGCTTGCGGGAGCCTGCTATCAAGAGTGGACGCCCCAATTCGTCGAATCTGTCGAGGTGTGCGAGCAGAGCCCAGTTGTGGCCCCGTTCGGGGCGCTTGGCGAACCCCAGTCCGGGGTCCAGGACGATCTGGCCGGGATCGACGCCTTCGCCGACCATGGCGTCCATGCGGTCCTTCAGTTCGTCGTGCACCTCGGTGACGACGTCCGCGTAGACCGCGCGGTTCTGCATGTCATGACTATGCCCACGCCAGTGCATGAGCACGTAGGCGACGCCGGACTTGGCCACGAGCCGGGCCATCGCGGGGTCGGCGAGCCCGCCGCTGACGTCGTTGACCAGGAGCGCCCCGGCGTCGACCGCGTGCGCGGCGACCTCGGCGCGCATGGTGTCGACGCTGACGGCGATGCCCTGGCGGGCGAGTTCGCGGACCACCGGGCCGATCCGGCGCAGCTCCTCGGCGCTGGAGACGCGCTGGGCGCCGGGCCGGGTGGACTCGCCGCCCACGTCGACGATGTCGGCGCCGTCCTCGGCCAGCCGGAGGCCGTGCTCGATGGCCTTCTTGGGGTCGAACCAGCTGCCACCGTCGGAGAAGGAGTCCGGGGTGACATTGACGACCCCCATGACCAGGCACCGCCCGCGGTCGGGAAGTCCTGGGAGCTTGTTCGTCGACGCCATGTCCTCACCCTACGAGACGCGGCGGCGCGGCAGCCGCGCCGCCGCCGCGTCTGTGTCGCGCCGCACCCGTCGGCGGGTGTCAGTCGCGGGACAGGATGAGGCTCATGGCCTCGGCCCGGGTGCGGTCGCGGTTGCGGAAGTCGCCCCGCACCGCCGAGGTGACGGTCTTGGCGCCGGGCTTGCGCACGCCGCGCATGGTCATGCACAGGTGCTCGGCCTCGATCACCACGATGACGCCGCGCGGGTCGAGGTGCTTCATCACGGCGTCGGCGACCTCGGTGGTGAGCCGTTCCTGCACCTGGGGGCGGCGTGCGTACACGTCGACCAGCCGCGCCAGCTTCGACAGCCCGGTGATCTGGCCGTTGGAGTTGGGGATGTAGCCGATGTGGGCGCTGCCGTAGAACGGCACCAGGTGGTGCTCGCAGGTGGAGTACAGCTCGATGTCCTTGACCAGCACCATTTCCTCGTGGCCGGCCTCGAACACCGTGGTGAGGACCTCGCCCGGGTCCTGGCGCAGCCCCGCGAACTGCTCCTCGTAGGCGCGGGCGACGCGCGCCGGGGTGTCGCGCAGGCCGTCGCGGTCGGGATCCTCGCCGATGGCGATCAGGATCTCGCGGACGGCCCGCGCGATGCGGGGCTGGTCGACCTTCCCGCCGGTGGGGGCCACCAGCGGGATGTCGTCGTCCTCTCCGCCGATGTATCCGCTCACTCCTGCGTCCCGTGGTCGCCGCCGGGCTCGGTGTCGCCCGGGGTGTCGCCGGTGCCGCCGGAGGCCGCGGGGCGGTCGCCGCGCCAGTCGCTCTGGCCGTTGGGGCTGGCCTCGACGGCGAGGCCGTTCTGCCCGCCGCCGCCCGCGATGGTGCCGACGTCCTGGGGGCCCAGCAGGGCGAGCTCCTTGGGCGTCTGCACGGGCGGCTGGTCGGAGGGCTGGCGCTTGCCGTAGCCGGTGAAGGAGCCGCGCGCCGGGCGCTTGGTGATCGGCGCGAAGACCTCCAGGACCTGCTCCTTGGTGAGGGTCTCCTTGTCGAGCAGGTGCAGCACCAGGTCGTCGAGGACCGCACGGTATTCGACGAGGATCTCGTAGGCCTCGTCGTGGGCGGACTCGATGAGCCGGCGCACCTCCTCGTCGATCAGGGAGGCGATCTCCTCGGAGTACTCGCGGGAGTGCGACATCTCGCGGCCGAGGAACGGCTCGGTGTTGCCGCTGCCGAACTTGCGCGCACCCAGCCGCTCGCTCATGCCGTACTCGGTGACCATGTTGCGCGCCAGGCTCGTGGCCTTGTCGATGTCGTTGGCGGCTCCGGTGGTGGGCTCGTGGAAGACGAGCTCCTCGGCGGCGCGCCCGCCGAGCATCATGGCGAGCTGGTCCATCATCTCCGAGCGGGAGGTGAGGAACTTGTCCTCCATCGGGACCGACATGGTGTAGCCGAGCGCCCGGCCGCGCGGCAGGATCGTGATCTTGTGCACGGGGTCGGCGTTGGGCAGGGCGTGGCCGACCAGGGCGTGGCCGCCCTCGTGGTAGGCGATGACCTTCTTCTCGGCGTCGGACATGACCCGGGTCTTGCGCTCGGGGCCGGCCATGACGCGGTCGATGGCCTCCTCCAGTGTGGGCAGGTCGATCTCGTTGCGGCCCGCGCGCGCCGAGAGCAGGGCGCCCTCGTTGACGACGTTGGCGAGGTCGGCGCCGGTCATGCCGGAGGTGCGCCGGGCGATGACGTCGAGGTCGACGTCGTCGGCCATGGGCTTGCCCTTGACGTGCACCTGGAGGATGCCCTTGCGGCCCTCCATGTCGGGGCGGTCGACCACGATCTGCCGGTCGAACCGGCCCGGGCGCAGCAGCGCCGGGTCGAGGATGTCGGGCCGGTTGGTGGCGGCGATGAGGATGACGCCGCCCTTGACGTCGAACCCGTCCATCTCGACGAGCATCTGGTTCAGGGTCTGCTCGCGCTCGTCGTGGCCGCCGCCCATGCCGGCGCCGCGGTGGCGGCCGACGGCGTCGATCTCGTCGATGAAGATGATCGCGGGGGCATTGGCCTTGGCCTGCTCGAAGAGGTCGCGCACGCGCGAGGCGCCCACGCCGACGAACATCTCGACGAAGTCGGAGCCGGAGATCGAGTAGAACGGCACTCCGGCCTCGCCGGCGACGGCGCGCGCCAGCAGGGTCTTGCCGGTCCCGGGCGGGCCGAACAGCAGCACGCCCTTGGGGATCTTGGCGCCCATGGACTGGAACTTGGCGGGGTTCTGGAGGAACTCCTTGATCTCCTGGAGCTCCTCGATGGCCTCTTCGGCGCCGGCGACGTCGGCGAAGGTGCTCTTGGGCGTGTCCTTGGTGATCAGCTTCGCCTTGGACTTCCCGAAGTTCATCACCCGGGAGCCGCCGCCCTGCATCTGGTTCATGATGAACAGGAAGATGACGATGATGATGATCAGCGGGAGGAACGAGAACAGCAGCGACACGAACATGCTGTCCTGCGGGACCTCGACGTCGTAGGACTGGAGGTTCTCGCCGTCCTGTTCGAGGGTCCGCAGCTCCTGCGCGAGCTCATAGCCCTGGCCTTCGACCCAGTAGGCTTCGTAGACCTGGTCGTTCGTCGTGGTCAGCTCGATTCGCTGTTCCTTGTCGATCAACCGGGCGTTGTCCACCTGGTCGCGGGAGATCAGCTCGAAGACCCGCGACGTGTCGACCTTCTCCGGTTCGGGACCGGAGCCCAGACTCGTGAGCTGGAAGAAAACGAAGAGCATGAGGCCGATGGCCAGGATCCATGGCCACGGCCCGCGGTACAAACGCTTGAGATTCATCGATACGGAACCCCGCTGGGTCCGTCCCTCCTGACCAGCGGCCTGCTTCGAGCACACACGAGCACCCGGAGGGCCGCTCAATGTCCCCGGAAGCGGGACCTATCGGACACGTATTCCCTACAGTGATGCCGGGATAATCGACGGTACACCCCGTCCGTGACCGGGCGCACTCACGCCTCGGACCAGCACGGCCGGTTGAGGCCCGTCAAAGCACCAACGCCCGCGGACGCCCGCAATGTTCCCGGCGGCCGGGGCGATACCGGTGCGGCACCGCCCCGCGGTGCCGCCTCAGCCCTGGTAGACGTGCGGCGCCAGGGTGCCGATGAACGGCAGGTTCCGGTACTTCTCGGCATAGTCCAGGCCGTACCCGACGATGAACTCGTTCGGCAGGTCGAAGCCGATGTACTTCACCTCCAGGTCGACGCTGAACGCCAGGGGCTTGCGCACCATCGTGCAGATCTCGACCGACGCCGGGCCGCGCGATTTCAAGTTGCCGACCAGCCACGACAGGGTCAGCCCGGAGTCGATGACGTCCTCGACCACGAGGACGTTGCGGTCCTTGATATCGGAGTCGAGGTCCTTGAGGATGCGCACCACGCCCGACGACGTCGTGCCCGCGCCGTAGGAGGACACCGCCATCCAGTCCATCTCGCAGGCGTGGCCGAGGCCCCGCGCGAGATCGGCCATGACCATGACGGCGCCCTTCAGGACGCCGACGAGCAGCAGGTCCTTGCCGGCGTAGTCGGCGTCGATCTCGGCGGCCAGCTCCCCGATCCTGGCCGTGATCTGTTCCTCGGTGACCAGGACCTTCTCAAGGTCGCCGCCCATGTCCTTCGCGTCCACGCTCTGTTGTCCTCGCTGCTCGCCTCGCGGAACCGGATGGCAACCAGGATAAAGGTCCACAACCCGCCCCGAACGCCATCGGTCCCGCTCACCGGCCCTTCGGGCGGGTTCCCGGCGGCGCCCCGTGCGGCGGTTCGGGCTGCTGCGCAAGCGTGATGCGCGCCCCGGCCCGGCGGGCGCGGCGGGCACCGGGAAGGTGCACCTCGGCCTGGCCGTGCCAGTCGGTGACCAGCCGGTCGAGCTCGGCCACGTGGCCCGCCGTGAGGTCGCCCGCGGGGCACCCGGCGGCCAGCGCCGCCCCGCGCAGGACCCGCGTGCGCACGGCGCGCGGCAGGCCGGCGAGCACGTCCACGTCGAGCTCCCCCGGGCTCGGCGCCGCCTCGGCGGCGGCCCGCTCCGCCCAGGCGTCGAGCGCGTCGGCGTCGTCGCGCAGCAGCCCCGCTGTGCGCGCCAGCGCCTCTGTGATCCCCGGGCCCAGCGCCTCCTCCAGAGCGGGCAGTGCGTCGTGGCGCACCCGGGAGCGGGCGTAGGCGGGGTCGGTGTTGTGCGGGTCGCTCCAGGGGTCGAGCCCCATGAGCCGGCACGCCTCGCGCACCGACGCGCGGCCCAGCCCGAGGAAGGGGCGCAGGTAGCGGCCGCCGTCGGGTGCCATCCCGGCCAGGGACCGCGCGCCGGAGCCGCGGGCCAGGCCGAGCAGGACGGTCTCGGCCTGGTCGTCGCGGGTATGGCCCAGCAGCACGGCGGCGGCGCCGTGGCGGTCGGCGGCGGCGTCGAGCGCCGCATACCGGGCGCTGCGCGCGGCGGCCTCGGGGCCGCCGGCCCGCCCCACCTGCACGGCCACGGTGTCGACGGGGTCGAGGCCCAGGCCGCGCAGGGTCGCGGCGACGGCGGCGGCACGTTCGGCCGAGCCCTCCTGGAGCCCGTGGTCGACGGTGACGCCGCCCGCCCGCAGCCCCATCCGCGCAGCGGTGAAGGCGGTGGCGCCGGCCAGCGCCAGCGAGTCGGCGCCGCCGCTGCACCCCACCAGCACGAGGTCGCCGGGCGCCAGCGCGCCGAGCGCGCGCCGCACCCGGCGGCGCGCCGCGGCGACATCGGGCGGCGGGCCGGTCACACCTCGGGCGCGGCGAGACCGGCCTCGGGCAGCGCCGGCGGGCTCACCACGCGGGCGATCCAGTCCTGGGGGTTGCGGATCTCGTCCATGGTCGGCAGGGTCTCGGGCGACTCCCACACGCGGTTGAAGTCGGCCATGCCCACCTGGGCCACGACCTTGCGGACGAACACCGCGCCTTCCTCGTACTGCTTCATCTTGAGGTCGAGGCCCAGCAGCTGGCGGATGACCTTGTCGACGCGGTTGGCGCCCTCGCGGCGCCGCTGGAACCGGCGGCGGATCGTGGCGACGGAGGGGACGACCTCGGGGCCGACCGCGTCCATCACGTAGTCGCCGTGCCCCTCGGCGAGGGTCATGACGGCGGTGATCCGGTCCAGGATCTCGCTCTGCTCCTGGCTCTGGAACGCGGTGATCAGGTTGCCCTCGCCGCCGCGCACGGCTTCGGCGACGGCCTCTCCGGCCGCGCGCAGCCGGTCGAGGAAGTCCGAGGCGTCCATGTTGGACGCCAGCAGCATGTCCTGCATCTGCTGCTGGAGGTACTCGCGCAGCCACGGCGACGACGTGAACTGGGTGCGGTGGGTCTCCTCGTGCAGGCACACCCACAGCCGGAAGTCGCGGGGGTCGACGTCGAGCTCGCGCTCGGCGTGGACGATGTTGGGCGCCACGAGGGTGAGGCGGCCGGTCGGCGCGTTGCCTTCGGGGTCGGGCGGCAGGAAGAGCTCGTACTGGCCCAGCACGCGCCCGGCGAGATAGGAGAGCACGGCGCCCAGCTGGACGCCGGTGACGCGCGATCCCACCGCGGAGGTGATGGCGCCGGCCGCGCCGAGGCCCGGCTTCGCGGCGGCGAGGCGGTCGAGGATGGGTTCCAGCACCACGCGGAACCCGTCGACGTTGGCCTTGATCCAGCCGGGACGGTCGACGATGACCGCCGGCCCCGCCGGTTCAAGGGGTTCCATACCGGTGAACTCGCGCACGTGCCCCTGGGCGGTGACGGACAGCTCGCGCAGTTGCGCCACGGCCTGCCGGGCGTCGGCGATGTCCACCTGAGGGCCGGGCCGCACGAGGCGGATTCCGGTGTTGACGGCTACGTCCCAGTCGATCAGACTCACGCCTTCACCGTACCCACTGGACACGGACCTCACGGGGTCCCGGTCGCGATTTCCGGGTTTCCTCAGGGGTGACCCCGAGCGGCGGCCCGCGGCGCTGTCCGTGACCTCCCGGGAAACGGCGGCCGGCCCGCCGGGCGCTGTGCGCCCGGCG
>NZ_JBHSBH010000006.1:88052-109832 GCF_042650565.1 Nocardiopsis sediminis | reverse complement strand
GGGCCCGGGGAGCAGGCCGGCCGCCGCGGCGCGCGCGGTACCGGGACAGAGCGGCGCCTCTGCCGGGCGCCCTCGGTACCGCGGGTGGGTGGTCCCCGGCGGGCCCGCGGGGCGGCGGGGTCCCACGGAGAACGGGGACTCAGGGGGTGGTCTGTACGGACCGGGCAGACCGGGTCAGTACCCGCCGCCGCTGCCGCTGCCGCTGGGGGCGGCGGCCTCGTCACCGGCGGCCCCGGCTCCGGCCGCCTCTTCGGCCTTGCCGCCGTCGGGGGTCACCGCGAACCAGGTGCCGCTGACCCCATGCCCGTTGACATCGCCTGGTGCGGTGTCCTCCGCGTAGCGGTAGACGGGCCAGCCGCCGATGGTCACCTGCTCCATGCCGTTGTCCCGGGCGACGCTGTCGAGCTGGGACTGGTCGCCGTCGAACGTGAAGGTGTCCATGTCGAGCACGGGCGGCCAGGCCTCGGCGCAGTCGCCGTTGCAGTTGGACGCCGGCGGGTCGGCGGTGTCCTCGTCGAACCGGTAGAGGGTGAAGCCCTCGTTGTCGGTCAGGATCTCGCCCAGCTCGGGGTGGTTGACGGTCTCGATCCCGGTGGGGCAGTAGCCTTCCAGCCACTCGCCGTTCTCGTCGCGGCCGTCGTCGTTGTCCTCGGCGGCGCGCATGCCGTTGGGGCTGATGGTCCACCAGGTGCCCGCGGCGCCCTCGCCCTCGACGTCACCGGGCTCGGCGTCCTCCGCGTAGCGGTAGATGGGCCAGCCGTCCACGGTGACCTGCTCGGAGCCGTCCTCGCGCTGGACCGTGCCCAGGATCGAGGCGTCGCCGTCGAATTCGATGTCGTCGCTGCTCAGTACCGGTGGCCACGCCGTTGCGCAGTCGCCTTCGCAGTTGGAGGCCGGCGGGTCGGCGGTGTCCTCGTCGAACCGGTAGAGGCTGAAGCCCTCGCCGTCGGTGAGGATGTTGCCGAGTTCGGCGTCCTCGGCGGTCTGGAGGACCACCTGGTCGCCGCCGCCACCCCCGCCGCCGGCCGCGCCTTCGGCGTCGGCGTCCTGGGCCTTCTGGCCGGTGGGGGCCACCGACCACCAGGTTCCGCCGGCGCCCTCGCCCTCGGTGTCGCCGGGGGCGGCGTCACCCGCGTAGCGGTAGACCGGCCAGCCGCCGACGGTGATCTGCTCGGTGCCGTCCTCGCGTTCCACGGTGCCCAGGACCGAGGTGTCGCCGGCGAACTCGACGTCGCCGTTGGTCAGCGCGGGCGGCCACTGGGTCTCGCAGTCGCCCGAGCAGTTGCTCGTGGGGGGTTCGGAGCTGTCCTCGTCGAACCGGTAGAGGGTGAACCCCTGGTCGTCGACGAGGGTGACCCCCGCGTCGCCGTCCCCGGAGATCTCCAGGGCAGAGGGGAAGTAGCCGTCCCCGGATTGTTCGAGGGAGTCGTCCGCGGCCTGGCCCGGGGGGTTCACCTGGTCGGAGAACGCCGATGTCAATCCGGCCGCCATCACCAGGCCCGCGGCACCCGCCGCCACGGCGATGAACGTGTTCCTGCGTCTCATCGAAGGCCCTCCAGTGGGGCTCGCACCGCGGTCCTCGCCCGAGGGGGTGCCCCCTGGGTAGGCCCGCTGCCTTTGCTGTCCCCCACAACACGGAGTAGGCGCCCACCCGGTTCACCCCGATGTGAGAACTCGTCGTCACCGCAGGTGATCAGGGGTGAATCGGGGGTGAACGGGCCGGCGAGGCGGTGCGGGCGCGGGCCGGGGAGGGCGAGGACGGCCTAGGAGCAGCCGCACTGGGCGATGGCGTCGGCCAAGGTGTCCAGGGCCGGGCCCGAGGCGGCCTCGTTGTTGGCCATGAACGCGAACGCCAGGAGCCGGCCCTCGCGGTCGTAGACGGTCCCGGCCAGCGTGCTCACCCCGCTGAGTGTCCCGGTCTTGGCGCGGACCACCCCGGCGCCGCCGGAGGCGTCACTGCCGCGGGAGTACCGCTGGGTGAGGGTGCCCGTGAAGTTGGCGGTGGGCAGCCCGGTGAGCGTGAAGTAGAGGTCGGGGTGATCGGGGTCGGCGGCGGCCAGCACGAGGTCGACCAGCGCCTTGGGCGTGATGCGGTTGTCGACCGACAGCCCGCTGCCATCCTCGACCTGCACGTCGGCGACGCCGAGGTCGGCCATGGCCTCGGCGACGCCGGCGGAGGCGCCCTGGAACGACGGCTCCTCGTCTTGGGCGATCGCGACCTGGCGGGCCAGCGCCTCGGCGATGTTGTTGTCGCTCTCCAGCAGCATCTTCTCGACGAGCGCGGAGATCGGGGCGGAGTCGACGGCGGCGATGGGGTCGCCGGAACCGGGGGCGTCGGCGGGCGACGGGTCGCCCTCGACGGTGATCCCGGCGGCCTCGAGTTGCTCGGCGAACGCGTCGGCCGTCACACCGGGCGGGTCCCCGACGCGCTCGCTGTAGGGCTGGTCCGGGTGGACGCGTCCGCCGTCGAGCATGAGGGCGTGCACCGGGGCGACGCTGCCCTCGTCGACGTAGCCGCGCTTCCACCCGGGGCCCATGTCGGACCCGGGGTAGAGGGTGTCGTCGTAGCCCAGCCGGACGGTGTCGAGGCCTTCGCCGGCCAGCGCGGCGGCGGTGTCCTCGGCGAGCTCCTCCAGGGTGGCCACGCGCGGGTAGGCGCCGGGCTCGATCTCGGCGGTCAGGGTGGGGTCGCCGCCGCCGACCAGGACGGCCTGGTCGCCGTCGAGGAAGACCTCGGTGTGCACGTGCGTGTCGGGCCCGGCGGAGTGCAGTACGGCGACGGCGGTGACGAGCTTGGTGGTCGACGCGGGGACCGCGCCGTCCTCGGCCGCGCGGTCGAACAGGGGCTCGCCTGTGGCGGCGTCGGCGACATAAGCGGAGAGCCCGTCACTGATACCCGAATCCGACATGGGATCATCGAGCTTGTCCGCCAGCCGGTCCGGGTCGATCCGGTCGGCGTCCTGCGGTGCCACGGCCGGTGCGTCCTGCGCGACGGCGGCAGGGTAGGGCATGGCCGCCGGTGGGCGGGACTCGATCACATCCAGCACGACCACGGCCGCCACCAGCACGAATATGTTGAGGATGGCCAAGGCGAGGAGAGCTCGGGCCCGTACCTGCCGCACCCCGGCACCTGCCTTCCTGGCGTGCGAAAACTTCGAACAGTAGTAGCGACACTAGTCGTAAGGGAAGCCGAGAACAGCATGGAATTCGACGTCACGATCGAGATCCCCAAGGGCGAGCGCAACAAGTATGAGATGGATCACGAGACAGGACGTATCCGGCTGGACCGGATGCTGTTCACCTCGACCAGCTACCCCGCTGACTACGGATTCATCGAGGGCACGCTCGGCGACGACGGCGACCCGCTCGACGCGCTCGTGCTGCTGAAGCACCCCACCTTCCCCGGGTGCCTCATCCGCTGCCGCGCCATCGGCATGTTCCGCATGCGCGACGAGGCCGGCGGCGACGACAAGCTCCTCTGCGTGCCGGCGACCGACCCGCGCATGGAGCACCTGCGTGACATTCACCACGTGAACGAGTTCGAGCGCCTCGAGATCGAGCACTTCTTCACCGTGTACAAGGACCTGGAGCCCGGCAAGTCGGTCGAGGGCGCCACCTGGGCCGGCCGGCACGACGCCGAGCAGGAGGTCCTCGCCTCGGTGAAGCGCGCCGAGGAGGCCGGCGTGCACGGCGACACCTCGCACATCAAGGTGGAGGAGTAGGCCACCCCGGATGGAGTGAGGGGCGGCGTGCGACCGGCCGGCAAGGGAGCGCGCCGCGGGCCGCGCCGGAGCCGCGGGCCGGGTGCGGGCCCCTTGAGCGGGCCGAGTGGGACGCTCCCATCGAGCGAGCCGGAGGGGGCGCGGCGGTGGCTGGACTGAGGAGCGGTGTGCGACCGAGGAACGAGGGAGCGCGCCGCGACGAGGGAAGCAACCGCCCGGAAGCGCCCCCGCAGGCTGAGCGGGAAACACTGTCGCTGCGCTCATCCCGGGTCCGTTCCCGTGGGGGCGCCGTCGTCGCCGGTGGACGCGTGTCCGGTGTCCTGCTGGGCGCCGGCGGTGCCGGGGTCGGTGGCCGTGCCGACGCCGTCGGCCAC
Organism: Nocardiopsis sediminis; assembly: GCF_042650565.1. Classification (NCBI taxonomy): domain Bacteria; kingdom Bacillati; phylum Actinomycetota; class Actinomycetes; order Streptosporangiales; family Nocardiopsidaceae; genus Nocardiopsis; species Nocardiopsis sediminis. The sequence continues at coordinate 105,736 of NZ_JBHSBH010000006.1, read as the reverse complement.
CGCCAGCAGGTAGACGTAGCAGGCCAGCACGGCGATCAGCAGCGTGCAGGCGAGGACCACGAACCCCGGTAGCAGGCGGACGACCGCCGGCCCGTTGGCGCTGCGCCGCCGCGGGACCGGGAAGCCGGCCCGGTCGAAGGACCCGGCGCGCGCCGCGATGTAGGCGCGGTGGCCGCACCGGTCGACCTGGGCCACCCCGCTAAGGACCCGCACCCGCAGGCAGTCGGGCGGGACGGTGCCGACCTTTGAGGCGCCGGCCCCGGTGCCGGGGCCGCCGTCGCCATCTGCTTCTTCGGCTCCCTCTTCCTCGACTCCGTCGGGGCCGTCGTGCCCGAGCGGAGGCCCGGCGCGGTGGCGCGCGCACTCGGACCGCGCGAGGGCGAGCAGCCATTCGCGCAGCCGGGCGGGGTCGCCGAGCCGGTCGATGTGCGCCCGGGCGACGATCAGCGTGTCGCGCAGCACCGCCTGGGCGAGGTCGTCGTCGCGCAGCTCGGTCCGGCACGCCTGGTAGATCTCATCGCCGTGGGCGTCGTAGAGCCGGGCACAGGCGTCGGCCGGGCGTAGGCGCCGCGAACGCAGCGCGAGGACAAGGTCCGGGTCCGTCATGGTTCACGAATTTACGGTTCTTCCCGGGCATCGGCCGTGATCTCGCCGAATCGCGTGGCGTCCCCGGACGTTTCCCGTGATTCCGGGCGCGCCCGGGCGTGTCGTGGCGGGCCGACCTGGCCACCAGGTCGCCGGCGCCGGGTGTCAGTGGAGCCGGGTACGGGCGGTGTCGGCGAGGACGTCGATGTCGGCGGGGCCGAGGACGTCGGGGCGGTCCAGGATGTAGCGGACCGCGCCGTGCGGGCGGGCGATCACCGCGCGTCCCGAGCGCATGACGGGCTCGGGCAGGTGCCCGGCGACCAGGATCACGGGGACCACCGGGGGGCCGGGGTCGGTGCCCGGCACGCCCAGCAGGCGGTCCAGCCGGGCGGCGCGGGCCCCGGCGCGGTCGGAGACGTGCCCGGCGGGCCGGCCGTCGATGCGCCACCCGCCCGCGCGCCCCACCAGCCGGTAGGGGTGTGCCAGGGCCTCCAGGAGGTAGGCGCCGCCGGGCCCGATGGCCAGGTGGCGCGACGCGCCGTCGCGGACCAGCCGGTAGCCCCGCCGCTCCAGTTCCCGCAAGGAGCGCTCGGGCCCGCCGCCGCCCGCCGGCGGGACGCGCGGGGCGATCGGGGTGCGTGGAACGCTCGGGGCGCGCGGGACGGCAGTGGCGAGCAGGACGTAGGTGAGGGCGGTGAGCCCGGCGACCAGGAGGCCGGCACGCCAGTCGATGAAGCCCGTGGCCATGACGCCGGCGCCGGCCGCGATCAGCGCACGCACCGCGAACCGCACCCTCCGGGCGCCCGGGGCCGCGGTGGGCCCTCCGGCCGCACCGGAGCGGATCGATCCGCCGTCCCCCACCACTCACCTCCGGCACGTCCCGCACGGGCGGGGTTGTGCTCATCCGACGTGCGGGCGCCTCCGCCCCTCGCGCCGACCGGGATGCGGGCTCGGTCGCCGTTGACCACGCGGTCCGCGTGCAGCGGTCCGCCGTGCTCGTGTCCGGTACCGGCCGTGCGGCCCGGATGACGTTCGTCCGGCGCCTTCGCCGCCCTGGTAGGGCGTCCCGACGCCGGAGCACCCTAATGCCATCACCGAATACCAGGGCATCGCAATGTGTTTGCGAAAAATTGGTCCCGACGGATACCCATATTCCGGGCGGGCTGAGGGGGTCCGATCAGCGGTGCGAGACGACGGCGTCGCCGCAGTGACACATCCGACACGCGAGCGCGGGCGAACAGGTTGACACCTCCGCGGCGACTTGATGTCCTTACGCGCATGCACCCGCGCACCCGCCTGGTCCGGACCGTCATGGCTCGCAGCGCCCTCGTGGCCGCTCGCCGTGTGGCCGGTGCGCTGTGTCCGTGTCCGCCGTGTCGCGGCGACCGCTGAGCCGGACCGCTTTCCCGCGTACCCGCTCGATCCGCCGTTTTTCCCGGGGGCCCGTTCCGGCACCCCGGAGTTCCGCCCGCTGACGTGCCCACGCGCTCGCGGGCCGGACGTGCAGACCACCCGTTTCCACCCGCCGGCTCCGGCATCCGCGTACCCCGGTCCGCGTACCCGGCGGCCGGCCCCATGAAGGACCGTTCCACGTGTCGTACGACCTTTCCGCGCCCGCCCGTCCGTCCTCCGCCACGATCGATGCGCCGCGCCCGCACCGGGCGGCGGCCCCTCAGGCCGCCCCGGTCGCTCCGATCGCCTCGGCCGCCCCGGCGGTCCCGGCCGCACCCGTGCCGTCGCCGGAGGGCATCGGCGACATCGTGCAGGCCGGGCTCGCCAGCGGCTACGCCCACCTGGCCGGGCGCGGCCTGCCGACGGTGGGGCGGCTGGCGGCCGCCGCACGCACGGCGTCGGCCGCGCTGGTCCGGCCCACCCTGTGGCCCCGCCGGCGCGACCACTGGCAGCCCGCCCCGCGCGCGGCCCGGCGCGGGGTGACCGGCCGGATGAAGGTGACCGCCGCCGTCCTGGACCCGAACGGGTTCACGGTGGTTCCGGCCGACGGCGCCCACCGGCCCGCGGTCCTGCGCCTGGCGCACGGCCGGGCGCACCTGGTGGCGGTCGCCGCCGGCGGCGAGATGCTCGCGATCCAGGAGCTGGCGCCGGGCCGTACCCGGGTCCTGGGCTCGGGCGACGGCTACCGCCTGATCAACACGGGCACCGAGCCCGCCGTGGTGGTGCGGGTGACGGTGTAGCCGGCCGGGCGCCGCGGGTACGGCCGGGCGCGGGGCCGGGGCGCCGCCGGGGCTCATTCCTCGGGCCTTCCGGCGGCGGCGCGCAGGGCGTCGTCGACGGCCTCGATCTCCCGCAGCAGCCCCGCCATGCGCCGACCTTCGGCCATGTAGGCGTTCATGACCTGGTCGATGGCGTGCGTGGGCAGGTGGTCGCGCAGGTCGACCCGGGTGGTGCGATACCCCTGGCGCGCGCCTTCGAGCGCGGCGGCGACGTGGCGGCGGGCGATCCGGGAGAGCGCGACCGGATGGCGGCGCAGCACCCCGTGCAACCGGTAGTCGGCGGGCACGTGGTCGAACAGCCAGACGACGGCGGTCTGCTCGAACGACTCCGACCCGGGCGGATGCACACTCGCGGGCCAGTCCGGGGACAACTGCTGGTCGGACATGCTTCCAGCATACCCATCGCATCGCACACACGTTCGATGGGATCAAGGGGTGTGGACGGCCCGCGGGACACCCCGGGGCGCCGATGTCCCGCCGGGCCCGGGGCGGGCCCGGCGGGGCCGGGGCGGGCCCGGCGGGGCCGGGGCGGGCCCGGCGGGGCCGGTCACCCCTGGGCTTCCTCTCGGGCGGCGGTGGCGCCCTCCTCTTCGCTTGCGCGCCGTTCCACCTCCACCCGGATCGCGTATTCCGCTGCGTCGACCGCCGCGCGTGCGGTGATCGCGCTCGTGTGCGCCCGTTCCAGTTCGCCGAGCGCGATGCAGTCGAACGACACGCGGGCATCATGGACCGCGGCTTCGAGTTGGCGGGACGCCTCGTCCAGGCTCATCCGGATACTCCCTATCCCTCTGGGCTGTGCGGCTCGGGACCGCGACGTTCCGGTACGCCTCCCCGCTGGGGGCGGGGCACGCGTTACAGATGCGTACCCCTGTGACCCGGCCTTATGTCTGCGAGCGGGGGTCCGCCGCTTATGCCGGGCGGCGCCCGGGCCGTGCGGGGTCGCTCACGTCGGGGCGTCGGCTGCGCCAATCGGCCATGGGGCGTCGCCGCGCGCCGTTAGCATGGCCCTGACCCAGAGAGGCAGGGAAGGCCCATGCGCAACCGCTATCCGGGAAGCTGCACCACCTGCGGGACGGCCGTCGCCGCCGAGGCCGGTGTCGTCCTCAAGGAGGACGGGCGGTGGCGCACCTACTGCGCGGAGCACGAACCCAAGCCGGTCCCGCCCCCGCGCGGCGGCCACCTGGGGTGGCACACCGGCGACCTCGCCGGGTTCGACTCCGAGACCTCCTCCAACGTCCCCCGTGAGGCGTTCCTGGTGTCGGCGGCGCTCGTCGACACCACCGGTGCCACCCGCACCTGGCTGGTCGACCCCGGCGACCGCGAGATCCCCGAGGACGCCGTCGCGGTGCACGGCATCTCCACCGAGCGCGCCCGCGACGAGGGCGTGCGCGCCGAGGACGCGCTGGAGGAGATCGCCGACGCCCTGACCGGGCACCTGCTCGCCGGGCGCGGCCTGGTGATCTTCAACGCGCCCTTCGACCTCGTCGTCCTCAGCGAGGAGCTGCGGCGCTATGGGATGAAGTCGCTCGACGACCGGCTCTCGGGCCCGCTCTCGGCCATCATCGACCCCCTGGTCATCGACCGCGGCGTCGACCCCTACCGCCGCGGGGCGCGCAACCTCGGCGCCATGTGCGAGTTCTACGGCGTCGACCTGACCGATGCCCATTCGGCGCACGGCGACGCCGTGGCCTGCCTCGAGGTGGCCCGCGAGATCGGCGCGCGCCGCCCCGACATCGCGGCGCTGGGCCTGGCCGAGCTCCACCAGCGCCAGATCGACTGGGCCGCCGCCTACGCCCGCAGCCGGCAGGAGTGGCTGGACCGCCGCCGTCCCGGGCACGGCAGGGTGATCGACGGGGACTGGCCCATCTCGGCCATATGAGCCATCCGCCGCGGTGCGCGGCCCCGCCGCGGCCCGCACGGCCTTTCGGGTGGTCATGCGGGCCGTTTGCGGATGACCACCCGGCGACCGCAGAACCCGAGGTCCGCCCATTTCCACACATGACCGATTGGCCCCGAAGGCGCATAAGGTCACGTTTTTACCTTTGAGCCACTACGCTGGGCAGCCGCGCGCCCGGAGGCGACCCCTCCGCCGCGCAGCGCCGCGCACTTCCGCGCGCCGACCACCGCGCCGCCGCACCGGCGGTGCCCTGACCGGTTCCGGACGCCACAGGCGAGGCGCGTGGCGCAGTGTGACCTACTCGTCGCACTATTGACCGATACACGACGATGATGTGCGCCGAATGCGGCCGCGACGCGGTGCGACCGACGCGTTCGAGATCTCCTTAGAGGGGTAAGAAGCGCCTGTTCCACAGCACTTGTGCTGGATGCGCCACATTCGGGCGCCGGCCTCGGCCGGCGCCGCGGATGGAGACGCGGTCCGGCGCGCACTGCGAGAGGAGGCGGCGCCTTAGGCGCCGATCAACGTGGCGGACAACAACACCACCAGACCCCCCGGGGACGGCCCAGGTGCCCCCGGTGGAGATACCAACGGCACGTCCGTGAACGAGTCGCCTTATACCACGGAAGACCTGCTGTGGGAGCCCCCGCTCCATGGGGCCGCGGACGCGGCCAAGCCCCGGACCGACTGGGTCGTCTTCACCGTCGCCGGCGCGGCGGCACTGGCGTTCCTGGCCTGGGGCGTGCTCTCGGCCGAAGGGCTGGGCGAGATCTCGTCGTCCGGCCTCACCGGGCTGATCCACTACGGCGGCTGGGCGTTCGTGCTCGCCGCCTCGGCGTTCGTCGTCATCGCCCTCTGGCTGGCCTTCAGCCGGTACGGCAACATCCGGCTCGGCCGTGACGACGAAGCCCCCGAGTACAACACGATCTCGTGGATCTCCATGCTGTTCGCCACCGGCATGGGGATCGGCCTGATGTTCTTCGGCGTGTCCGAGCCGATGGCCCACATGCTGGAGCCGCCCCCCGGCACCGGCGGGGGCTCCCAGGCCGAGACCGCCGCCACCGCCATGGCCACCACGATGTTCCACTGGTCGCTGCACCCGTGGGCGATGTACGCGGTCGTCGGCCTGGCGATCGCCTACGGCACCTACCGGCGGGGCCGCCGCCAGCTCATCAGCGCCGCGTTCACCCCCCTGATCGGCAAGCGCGCCGCCAACGGGCCCCTCGGCAAGGCCATCGACGTGCTGGCGATCTTCGCCACCCTGTTCGGATCGGCCTGTTCCCTGGGCCTGGGCGCCCTCCAGATCGCCGGCGGGTTCCTGGAGATCGGGCTCATCGAGGGCATCAGCATCAGCTTCCTCACCGCGATCATCGTCGCCCTGGCCGTGTGCTTCGTGGCGTCGGCGGTGTCGGGCATCGACAAGGGCATCCAGTGGCTGTCCAACGCCAACATGCTGATGGCCGCGCTGCTGCTCATCTTCCTGCTGGCCGTCGGGCCGACCGTATACATCCTGAACCTGGTCCCGACCACCCTCGGGACCTACCTCCAGGACTTCTTCACCATGGCGGCCCGCACGGAGGCCAGCAACGCCGAGGCCGCACCGTTCCTCCAGAGCTGGACGATCTTCTACTGGGCGTGGTGGATCTCCTGGACCCCGTTCGTCGGGATGTTCATCGGCAAGATCAGCCGCGGCCGGACCATCCGCCAGTTCGTGGCGGGCGTCATCATCGTCCCCTCGGTGGTCAGCCTCGTCTGGTTCGCCATCATGGGCGGCACCGCGATCAACCTGTTCGAGAACGGGTCGGACTTCTTCGACCCCGCCAACCAGGAGGCCAGCCTCTACGGCCTGCTCGCGAACTTCCCGTTCGCGACGGTCGTCAGCGTGCTGGTCGCCGTCCTCGTCGCGGTCTTCTTCATCACCGGAGCCGACTCCGCCTCGATCGTCATGGGCACCCTCTCCCAGCGCGGGGCCAGCGACCCCAAGACGTGGATCACCGTGTTCTGGGGCGTGCTGATGGCCGCCGTCGCCGGTGTCATGCTGGCGGTCGGGATCGTCACGGCCGGGCCCGATGGGGACCAGGGAAGCGCGCTCACCGGCCTCCAGAACCTGACCATCCTGGTGGCGGCGCCGTGGACGGTGGTCATGCTGCTGCTGTGCGTGGCGCTCATCAAGGACCTGCGAAAGGACCCGCTGATCGTGCGCGGGCACAAGGCGCAGGAGGTCGTCACGGCGGCGGTCGTGACCGGCGCCCAGGAGTACGACGGCGACTTCCAGCTGGAGATCTCCGCGGTCGAGGAGGTACCGGTGGCGGTGCCTGAGGACACGTCGACCGGCGCCCACGTCCATGGTGCGGGCTCCGAGTGTCCCGGGGAGGACACGAGCCGGCGGCCCGACGGCGACTCCACGCCGGACAAGCCCACCATCCCGGCGCCCGAGTAGTCTCCCCGCTTCTACCCGGACGCCGGCAGCGCGAAGGGGCCTTTCCCGCCGACCAGCGGGGAGGGCCCCTTCGCGCTGCCGGGCGGTGCGCCCGGCACTTGCGCCGCATGGCCGGGGCTCAGCGGGGTAGCGGAGCGTGCAGAACCGTCACGACGACGACCGGCTCCGAGGTGGCCCATGCTGCAACTCATCGCGATCCTGCTGGTGATCTGGCTCGTGCTGACCCTGATCGGCGTCATCTTCAAGGGCCTGCTCTGGCTCGCGATCATCGGCGTCATCCTGTTCCTGGCCACGGCACTGTGGGGCTGGTGGCAGAAGCAGAAGTCGCCCTGACCCGCCGGCCGGGCGGGCGCCCCGCCCCGGCTCCGGCCTCGCTCAGGTGCGCAGGCCGATCGTCGCGCTGGCCCGGCGCTGGTCCGTGGGCAGCCACGGCAGCGGCACCAGGTTCGTCAGGAACCCGTAGTCGGCGGCCAGGCGCCGGTCGGCCTCGCCGTGCCCGGCGTGCACGTGCCCCCACCACGCGGCGATGTCGGCCCACCCCGGCGCCGACAACGACCCCCCGGTGTGCTGCACCGACAGCGCGGCCGACAGGTTGGCGAACCGCAGCCGCTGCTCCAGCGGCCACCCCGCCAGGGTCCCCACGATGAACGCCGCCCCGAACACGTCGCCGGCGCCCGTGGTGTCGACGGCGTCGAGCACCAGCCCCTCGACCGCGGCGGTCTCGCCGCTCACCTGGTCCACCGCCAGCGCCCCGCGCGGGCCATCGGTGACCACCGCCACCGGCACGTGCTCCGACAGCGCCGACAGGGCCGAGGCGGGGCTGCCGGTGCGCGTGTAGGACATCGCCTCGATCGCGTTGGGCACGAACGCGTGGCAGTGCTTCAGCTGCTCCAGCACCGACCCGCTCCACTGCTGGCTGTCGTCCCAGCCCACGTCGGCGAAGATCCGCGCCCCGTTGGCCGACTGCTCGCGCGCCCACTGCGGCACGTCGGCGTCGGGGCGCAGGCTGACGAACGCCGCGCGCGCCTGCGGCAGCGACTGCGCCATCTCCTCCAGCGGGACGGGCGAGGGGTGCTCGTGGGTCACCATGCTGCGGTCCCCGCGGTAGGCCAGGGACACCGTGAAGGGCGAGTGCCAGTCGGGGATGCGCCGCGACGCGGAGAGGTCCACCATCTCCTGTGCGCCCAGCGTGTCCCAGGAGAAGTCGCCGTAGACGTCCTCGCCGAAGGCCGCCGCGACCGCGGTGCGCAGCCCCAGGCGCGACGCCGCCACCGCCAGGTTGGCCACCCCGCCCGGGCACGACCCCATGCCCTCGGCGCCGACCTCGGTGCCCGATGCGGGCGCCGACGCCAGCCCGGTGAGGACGATGTCGAAGAACACGGTGCCGCTGAGCGCGAGGTCGATGGCGGGGCTGTCGGGTTCGCGCTCGCCCGCCAGCACATCCCGCGGCTCGCCGACGAGCGGCGTCGACTCCAGGTCGGCCGCCTTCTGCTCCTTCGGCCCGCCTCCAGCGTTCCCGCGCCTCTGCGTCGCCATGTCCGATCCCCGCCCCCGGTCGTATGTGGTGTAGGAGTGCAGGGTACGCAAGATCACCCTGTTCGCGCGCCCCCTCAAGGGGCCGTGATCTCCCGGAAACGCGGCGGGGACTACGGTGGACCCGCGTCCAAGCGACCGGCGAAGGGGGACGGCACAGTGCGATTGACGATCCTGGGCGGGGGCGGGTTCCGGGTCCCCCTGGTGTACCGGGCGCTGCTCGCCGACGGCCTGCGCGACGACTCCGTCATCACCGAGGTCGTGCTCTACGACACCGACCCGCAGCGGCTCACCGCGATCGGGGCCGTCCTGGACCGCCAGCGCGACGCCCACCGCACGCGGCACGGGGTACCCCCGCGCCCCGATGTGCGCGCCGAGACCGACCTCGGCGCCGCGCTCGACGGCGCCGGAATGGTGTTCTCCGCGATGCGCGTGGGCGGGATGGCCGGCCGGGTCCTCGACGAGCGCGTGGCCTTGGCGGCGGGCGTCCTCGGCCAGGAGACCGTGGGCGCGGGCGGGATCAGCTATGGGCTGCGCACCCTACCGGTGGCGCTGCACGTGGCCCGCACCGTGGCAGAGCGGGCTCCCGAGGCGTGGGTGGTGAACTTCACCAACCCGGCGGGGCTGGTCACCGAGGCGATGTCGGCGGTGCTCGGCGACCGCGTCGTCGGGATCTGCGACTCCCCGACGGGGCTGGCCCGCCGGGCCGCGCGGGCCCTGGGCCTGGACCCGGCCGCGGTGCGCGCCGACTACGCCGGCCTGAACCACCTCGGCTGGCTGCGCGGCCTGTGGTGGGGCGGGCACGACCGGCTGCCCGGACTGCTCGCCGACACCGAGGCCCTGGAGTCCTTCGAGGAAGGCCGGCTGTTCGGGGCCGCGTGGCTGCGCGCCATCGGGGCGCTGCCCAACGAGTACCTGCACTACTACGACCTCGCCCGCGAGGCGCGCGCCCAGGCCCTGGAGGCCGCGCGGACCCGCGGCGAGCAGATCGTGGACCAGCAGGCGGAGTTCTATCCCGCGGCGGCAGCCCGCCCCGCCGAGGCGTTCACCCTGTGGGACCGCACGCGCCTGGAGCGGGAGGCGACCTACATGGCCGACAACCGGCGCGCGGCGGGCGGGTTCGACCGGGCCGAGGAGGACCTGGACGGCGGCGGGTACGAGGAGGTCGCCCTCGCGGTGATGCGCGCGGTCGCGCGCGACGAGCCCGCCCGGCTCATCGTCGACGTCCGCAACCGTGGGGCGCTGCCCGGCCTGGACGCCGACGCTGTCGTGGAGGTCCCCTGCCTGGTCGACGCCTCGGGCGCCCGCCCACTGGCCGTGGCACCACTCGACGGCCGCCAGATGGCGCTGGTGCACGCGGTGAAGTCGGTGGAGCGCGACGTCATCGAGGCCGTGCACACCGGCTCCCGCACCCCCGCCCTCCGGGCGTTCGCCACCCACCCACTGGTCGACTCGGTGGCCACGGCCCGCACCCTCCTTGACGGGTACCTGGCCGCGTTCCCGGAGCTGTCGCGCACCCTGCCGCGCGCGTAGGGGCGGGCCGAGGTCGTGCACGGCCGGGGTTCGGACGCACCCCGGCCGAACGTCGCGGTGGCCGGGTGAGGCCCGGGACTCAGCCCGACCCGCCGTCGCGGATACGGGCGACCAGGGCGCTCGCCTGGTCCGGGGGGAGCCCGGTCGCGTCGCGGACGGCCGCCACCGCCTCATTGGCGCGGTCCTGCGCGAGCAGGCCGTGCACGTGCGCCACCACCTCGGCGGGGAGCGCCTGGCCGGGGGCCGGCGCCGCCCCTGGGACGCCGCCGGTGGGGTCCAGCAGGGTGTAGCCGCCGGGTACGGACGCCGGGCCGGCCGAGTGCTCGGGGCCGGGGCCGGCCGTGGGCGGTGTGCCGCCGGGCCCCAGCCGGTCGGTCACGAGGGCGCCGACGCGCAGCACGACCACCGCCGCCAGTACCACGAGCACCATCAGCAGGAACCCCATGCCGGGTCCCTACCCGGGCGGACGCGGCTCAGTCCCGTCGCGCCGGCCGCGTCCGTGGGCGGCTCGGTCCCGTCGCGTCCGCCCGGGGGACGGGCATCGTCTCTCAGTCCTCGCCGATGTCCTCGGGCAGCAGCGCCTTCAGTTCGTCGACCGACGGTTCCCGGCCGGCCGCCAGGCGCTCGATCCGGCGGGACTGGCGGGTGATGCTCGACTCCACCAGCTTGCGGACCTCGCGCCCGTTGCCGTCGGCGAACCGGTCGGCGTGCGCCGCCAGGTACGCGGCCACCGTGTCGGCGGTCTCGCCGGGCACCACGAAGTCGCCCGCCCCGGCCATGCCGCGGAAGATGTCGACCAGCTCGCCCGCGGCGAACGGGGCGAAGGTGATGGTGCGGGAGAACCGCGAGGCCAGGCCCGGGTTGGTGGCCAGGAAGCCCAGCATCTCCGCGGTGTAGCCGGCCGCGATCACCACCACCTCGTCGCGGTGGTCCTCCATGAGCTTGATCAGGGTGTCCACGGCCTCGCGGCCGAAGTCGTGCCCGCTGCCGCCCTCGCGCGCCAAGGCGTAGGCCTCGTCGATGAACAGCACCCCGCCCCGCGCGCTGTCGAACACCGCGCGGGTGAGCTGGGCGGTCTCGCCCACGTAGCGCCCGACCAGGTCGGCCCGGCTGGCCTCGACCACCTGCCCCTGGGCGAGCACCCCCAGCGCCGCCAGCAGCTCGCCGTAGATCCGCGCGACGGTGGTCTTGCCCGTTCCCGGCGGGCCGGCGAAGACGAGGTGGCGCGACGGCGACGCCGCCTGGAGCCCGGCGGCCCGCCGGCGCCGCGACGCGGAGATGAGGTCGATGAGGTCGGCGACCTCGCGCTTGACCTCGGCCAGGCCGACCATCGCGTCGAGCCGGCCGAGCAGCGCGGCCGCCTGCTCGCGGTCGCGCGGGGCGCCGACACGTGAGGCGAGCCCGGTCTCGACGACCCCCTCCAGGTCGGCGACGGTGAGCAGGGCCAGGCTCGCGGCGTCGAGCACCGCCCCTTCCTGGGAGAGCCGGACCGCCTGGCGCTGGATGGCCGCCTCGAAGATGCGGCGGGCCTCGCGGCCGTTGCCGAACGTCTCGTCGCGGGGCATGCGCCGGAAGTGGCGGGTGAACAGGTCGGGGACGCCGTCGTCGAGCACGTAGCCCTGGTCGCGCGCCATGCCGGCGGCGATGACGGAGAGCTCGTCGGGGCTGTAGTTCTCGAAGTCGATGATGCGCGAGATCCGCGACTTCAGCCCCGGGTTGGCGCCGATGAACTCGCGCATCTCGCTGGAGTAGCCGGCGAAGACCACGACGACCTCTTCGCGGTGGTCCTCCATGAGCTTGATGAGGGTGTCGATGGCCTCCTGGCCGAAGTCGTTGCCCGAGCCGAACTTGCGGGCGAGCGTGTAGGCCTCGTCGATGAAGAGCACGCCGCCGCGGGCCCTCGCGAACAGTTCCGCGGTCTTCTTCGTGGTGCCGCCCAGGTGCTCGGCCACCAGGTCGGCACGCGACGCCTCGATGAAACGGCCCGGCTCCAGCACGCCCAGCGAGCGGAGGATGCGCCCGTAGAGCCGGGCGACGGTGGTCTTGCCGGTACCGGGCGGGCCGGAGAAGACCAGGTGGCGGCCGACGTTGAGGGCGGGCAGGCCGGCCTCGCGCCGCTTCTCGCTGACCTGCTGGAAGCTGACCAGGGCGCGGACCTCCCGCTTCACCCCCTCCAGCCCGACCATGGCGTCGAGTTCCGCCAGCAGGTCGGGCAGCGGCTGCGGCCCGCCGTCGGCGCCCGCCTGGGCGGCGGGCCCCGCGGCGTCGGCCCGGGCGCGGACCCGGCCGGCCGCCCCGGTGACCTCGGTGCGCTCCAGCCGCAGCCCGGGGTGGTCCTCGCCCTCGATGGCCAGCCCTTCGTCGACCTCCAGGGTGCACCCGATGAGCTGGAAGCGGGTGCCGTCGTCCAGGTAGGCGGCGGACCGGCTGGAGCCCGAGACGGTGCAGCCCTCGACGGTCACGGTGCTCTCGCCGGTGGCGGCGATGCCGATCGACATGCGGCCGGTCACGGTGGAGTCGCGCAGCCGCAGGGTGCCGTGGTCGGCCCGGACGGCCTCCTCGGCGCAGGCCGTCACCGCGGAGCGGACGACCTCGGCCTGGCTGGCCCCGCCGACGAGGATGCCGGTGTAGGAGCACGCCCGGATGTCGCCGCCGGTGACCTTGAGCGTGCTGTCGGCCTGCGCCTGGATCCCGTAGACGGTGTCCTTGACCACCACCTGCTCCATGGTCAGCGTGGAGGAGTCGCGGATGAGGACGGCGGTCGCGGCGCTGTCGGCGATCTCGGCGTCGCGCAGCTCCAGCCGGGCGCGGTCGAGGTGGACGCCGGCGTGGTCGGGGCTGCGCCCGCCCTGGACCCGCACGTCGGAGGCGGTGACCCGGGCGTCCTGGATGAGGACCCCGTTGAGTCCGGCGTCGGAGATGTGCACGCCGGTCAGCCGGGCGGTGCCGCCGATGACGCCGATCGCGGAGGCCGCGGGGCGGGTGATGCGCACGTCGGTGCACACGAGGTCGGCCCCGTGGCACATCACCGCGACCCGCGGGGAATCGGTGACGTCGCAGTCGGCGAGGGTGACGTCGCTGTCCTGCACCACGTGGACGCTGTTCTCGCCGTCTCCCCCGCCGGTGACCCGGCAGCCGCTGAGGACCGCGGTCGACCCGGTGACGTGCACGGCCCGCCCGTGGTCGCCGTCGATCACGCAGTTGTGCAGCTCCGCCTTCGACTTCTCGCCGATGTAGACGGCGGGCGAGGTGGCGGTGCCGCCGTCGCTGATCCGGCTGTCGCGGATCACCGGCGACCCGCCGGTGATGTAGACCGTGTTGAGCCCGCGGCACCCGGTGAACTCGCAGTCGTTGACGACCGGTGAGCCCCCGGCGCTGACGGAGAGCATTCCGGTGTCGAAGCGGCACCCCGACACCGAGCCGCCCGACCCGAGGAAGTAGGCGCCGGACCCGGCGAACACGCACCGCTCCAGGTCCATCCGGGCGTCCTTGGCCGTGATGTCGCGGGGCGCGTCGAACGTGCAGTCGACCGCCTTGAACGAGCCCGCCGGGTCGACGTAGACCACGGGGTATTCGGGGCTGTCGCCGCGGACGGCGAGGCCGTAGGTCTCCAGCCGGCCGTGCACCCGGAAGACGTTGCCGTCGTCGCCGCCCCGGGCGATGGTGACCGTGCCGGGCCCGGCGGCGGGGACGACGATGACGTGCCGGTCGATCTTCAGCAGCGGCTCGGTGTAGTGGCCGGGATCGATGTGGACGTAGAGGTCGGCGCCGGAGAACACGGGTTCCTGGAGCGCTTGGGCCAGCCCGGGGAACGCCCACGGGTCGGTCTGCGACACCCGGACCGTTTGCATCCTCAAGCTCCTCGGGGCGGACAGGCCCGGCCCGCGCCGCCGGCGGCCAGGGCAAGGAACACAGTGCGATATGTACCGTATCGACGTTGCGGCCACAGGGCCGCCGCTACGGAGGGCGCGGGGGTGGATACGACGAAGGGCCCGGTACCCGGCCGCTCCCGCGACCTGGTCCGGACCCTCATCCGAGCCGCCTGTCGGAATCGAACCGACGACCTATTCATTACGAGTGAATCGCTCTGCCGACTGAGCTAAGGCGGCGCTGTCCCAATGGGGCCCCGCTTCACGCGGAGCGCCACCATTCTAGCGGGTCCCGCGACCGCCCGGCACCGTGTGGCGGGAGCCCCGCGGCGGCTCCCGCCGGCCCCCCGATCGGCCCCCCGATCGGTCACCGAACCCGCCGTCACTCCCGGCAGACCGTGCCGTCCTCGGGGACCTCGCCGGCGAGCAGGTAGGCGTCGACCGCCGCGTCGATGCAGTCGTCGCCGGTCCGGTAGGCGGTGTGGCCGTCGCCCTCGCGGGTCAGCAGCACCCCGGATTCGAGCCGCCCGGCCAGCGCCTCGGACCACTCGTAGGGGGTGGCGGGGTCGCGGGTGGTCCCCACCACCAGGATCGGGTCGGCCCCGGCACCGGTCAGCGGTGCCGGCTCCGCCACCGCCTCCTCGGGCCAGTACGCGCACGGCAGCGCGCCCCAGGCGAGGGTGGGCCCGAAGATGGGGGACTCCTCCGCGGCCTCGGCCGCCGCCTCCTCGTAGTCGCCGATGTCGCGCGGGCTGGGGTGGTCGGCGCAGTTGACGGCGACGAGCGCGGCGGTGGAGTTCTCATAGGCCCGCTCGGAGCCGCGGTCGTAGAGGCGGTCGCCGAGGCGCAGCAGGGCGGTGCCGTCGCCGTCGAAGGCGTCGGCGAGGGCGGTGCGCACCTGCGGCCAGAAGGTCTCGCTGTAGAGGGCGGCCACGATCCCGGTCTCGACCCGAGCACGGTTGACCTCGCGGCCATCGCCGAGGTCGTTGCGCAGCGGCTCCCGGGCGGCGTCGGCGAGCAGGCCCTCGATCCGGCCGGTCGCGGATCCGACCGTGTCGTCGGGGCCGCCGAGCGGGCAGTCCGCCCGGTCCAGGCAGTCGGTGATGAACGCCCGCAGGGCGGTCTCGAACCCGGTGGCCTGCTGCACGCTCAGCTCCAGCTGGTTCACCGACGGGTCCAGGGCGCCGTCGAGCACGAGGGCGCGTACCCGGTCGGGGAAGAGGTCGGCGTAGACCGTGCCGATGTAGGTGCCGTAGGACTTGCCGAGGTAGGTGAGGCGGTCGTCGCCGAGCACCGCGCGCAGCACGTCCATGTCGCGGGCGACGTCGGCGGTGCCCACGTGCGGCAGGAGGTCGCCGGAGGAGTCCCAGCAGGCGTCGACGAAGTCGCGGTTGCCCTGCTCCATCTGGCGCAGGCCGTCGTCGGTCAGCTCGGCGGAGTCGGAGTCGCCGTCCTCGCTGTCGTACTCGGCGCCGAGGAAGTCGTCGAGCTGCGCGCGGTCCAGGCAGGTGACCGGGGAGCTGCGGCCCACGCCCCGCGGGTCGAAGCCGACCACGTCGTAGCGCTCGCGGACCTGCTCGCTGACGACCCCGGTGGCGGAGCCGGCGTAGTCGTAGCCCGACCCGCCGGGGCCGCCGGGGTTGATGAGCAGGGAGCCCTCGCGGTCGCCCGTGGCGGGCAGCCGCTTGACCGCGATCGACAGCCGCGCGCCGCCGGGGTCCTCGTAGTCGAGCGGCACGTCGTAGGTGCCGCACTCGAACCCGGCGTCGCACTGTTCCCAGGAGATCTCCTGGGCGTGGAACTCCGCGAGCGGGTCGGAGCCGGCGCCGGTGCCGTCGCCGGAGGGGGCGGGGGTGCACCCCGCCGCCAAGAGGGCGGCCAGCGCCGCCGGAGCGGCGCCGCGCGCCCATCGCTTCGTGTTCACGCAGCCCCGTTCGTGTCGGTGTCGGCGGGCGGTCCCGGTGCCGGTTCCGGTCCCGTGTTCGTGGGGCCGTAACCCCCCATTGCGCGTGTCCGGGATCCGGATCGGTGTCCGCGCCGCGGTGTCCGTGCGCGAGTGGCGGACCCGGGCACGGGGCGCGGCGTAGACAGGTCACCGGAAGGGAGAACGACATGCTCCAGCACCGGTTCACGCCCATCGGGGCCAGGCACCGGCCCGCGCCCGAGGCGAGCTGCACGGCGTGCCGCCGGCCTGTGGCCCCCGAACGGCGAGCCGACGAGCGAGCGGAGTTGGCGCCGCCTCCGGCCGCAGGCCCTCTGGCGGGGCCGGCGGAGCCGAGCGAGGAGGTGAGCGTGACCCGGGAACACTGCACGTGCGCCCGCCGCCCGGACACGGTGGGCGGGCATGTCCCCCCGCTGTCGGCGGTCTGGTTCGAGGACGGCGACGGCGTGCTCGGGGCCGCCATCGTGCGCACGGGGTAGCCGGGCGCATCCGGGGGCCGGGCGCACCGCGGGCCGCGGATCGTCGGCTGCGGCCCGCGGCCGGCCCGGATGCGGTGTCACGGGGGTCATCCCAGATAGAGCGCCGCGGTCATGGCCTCCATGGCGATCTGCGGGTGCACGTTGGCGCCGATGCGCTCGCGGCACTCCATGATCGCGTCGATCCGGCGCAGGGTGGCACGGGGGGTCGAGGCGCGGGCGACCCGGGTGAGGTCGGCCTCGTGGGAACCGGTGGACCGCTCCACACCGGCGCCCATCTGGATGGCGAGGACGTCGCGGTAGAACGCCACGAGGTCCATCAGGGCGAGGTCGTAGGTGTCGCGCTTGATGCGGGTGGCCCGGCGCTTCTGCTGCTCCTCCAGGTCCTTCAGCGCGCCGGCGGCGCCGCGCACCGCCTTGGCGACGCCCTTGCCGGTGGAGCCCTCGCCGAACGCCGCCTTGAGGTCGGTGCGCTCCTGGTCGTCGAGGGCGCCGGTGATGGCCTTCGCCTCGGCCTCGGCGAGCTCGTAGAGGCGCGCGGCGGCCGACACGCAGGCGCCGATGCCGTCGAGGCGCGCGGGGATGGACAGCACCTCCGAGCGGCGCTCGCGCGCGCCGGGGTCGGCGGCCAGCCGGCGGGCGCGATCGACCTGCCCGGCGGCGGCCCGCGCGGCATCGGCCGCGGCGCCGGGGTCGACGCCGTCGCGGACCAGGGCGTCGACCACCGCGCGGGTGGGCGGGGTGCGCAGGGTGACCAGGCGGCAGCGGGAGCGGATGGTGACGAGCAGGTCCTCGGCGGTGGGCGTGCACAGCAGCCACACCGTGCGCGGTGAGGGCTCCTCGACCGCTTTGAGCAGGGCGTTGGAGGCGGCTTCGGTGGCGCGGTCGGCGTCTTCGAAGAGCACCACCCGGAACCGCCCGCCGGTGGGCCGCGAGGCCGCCCGCAGGACGAGGTCGCGGGTTTTGTCGACGCCGAAGCTCAGCCCGCTGGGGCGCACGTAGAGGACATCGGGGTGGGTCCCGGCGAGCACCTGGTGGCAGGAGTCGCAGTGGCCGCACCCGCCATCGGGGCATTGCAGGGCGGCGGCGAAGGCCCGGGCGGCCTCGGCCCGCCCGGACCCCGGGGGGCCGGTGAACAGCCAGGCGTGGGTCATGCCGCCGCCGGAACCGCCGGCCAG
>NZ_JBHSBH010000006.1:27354-88047 GCF_042650565.1 Nocardiopsis sediminis | reverse complement strand
GCTGCCGCGGCGGCGCCGAGCTGGCCGACCACCGTGTCCTGGCCCACCAGGTCGTCGAAGACGCTCATCGTGCCCCCAGCATAGGAGGAACGGAGGACGGCCGTGGGGCGAGTCCACAGACCCGGGAAAACCCGGGACCCCGGGACGGTGGCCGTCCCGGGGTCCCGAGGTGGTGGAGGTGGTACCGGCACCGGAAGGGCGCCGTCAGTCCTCGATGACCGTCAGTCCTTGATGATCGGCATCATCCCGGTGATCGCCTCGGCGTCCTGCGGGACCGGGTCGGGCAGCAGCGGGCGCACCCGCCGCTGGATCTCGCGCAGGATCTGCTCCTGCGGCTCGCGGGCGTCGAGCACGAGGTAGCGGCCGGGGTCGCGTTCGGCCAGCTCGCGGAAGCCCTTGCGCACCCGGCCGTGGAACTCCGCGGACTCCGACTCGATGCGGTCGGTGGACCCGCCCAGGCGGGCCAGGCCCTCGTCCGGCGGGAGGTCCAGCAGCACGGTCAGGTGCGGCGTGAGGCCGTCGGTGGCCCAGGCGTTGACCCGCTCGATCTCGGCGGCGTCGAGCTCGCGGCCGGCGCCCTGGTAGGCGAGGGTGGAGTCGATGTAGCGGTCGCTGATGACGATGGCGCCGCGCCGCAGCGCGGGCAGGATGACCTCGCCGACGTGGTCGGCCCGGTCGGCCGCGTACAGCAGGGCCTCGGCCCGCGGCGACATGCCCGTGTGCTCCTTGTCGAGCAGGAGCGCGCGCAGCCGCATGCCGAGCTTGGTCGAGCCCGGCTCACGGGTGGGGACCACCTCGAAGCCCTCGTCGCGCAGCCACACCGACAGCTGCCCGGCCTGGGTGGACTTACCGGCGCCCTCGCCGCCCTCCAGGACGATGAAGGTGCCCGGAAGCCGCTCCTCGTCCTTCTCCACGGCCACCGGGACGCCGCGCAGGGCGGCGGCCAGCTCGGTGAACAAGGAGACCTCGGTCTCCTCCGCCACCTGCCGGTAGGAGACGAACGCCACGACCAGCACCAGCAGCGCGGTGATGATGAGCACCGCGCCGGTGCCGAGGAAGTCGTAGCCGAGTTCGCGCACCTGGATCCGGTGATCGCCGATCACTCCCGCGACCAGCGGGCCGACCGCGGCCGACACCAGCAGCACGATGCGCGCGGCGGCGTGCAGGAACGCGAAGGCGCGGCCGCGGAGGTCGTCCTCGACCTCGTGGCCGATCACGGTCAGGCCGATCACCCAGGCGATGCCGGCGCCCACGCCGACGACGGAAGTCAGCACGGCCGCCATCACCAGGTTGGGGATGAGGCCGGTGAGCAGCAGGGCCAGGCCCGAAACGCCGATGCTCAGTGCGAACAGCCGGCGCCGGCTGAAGTCGCGCAGGATCCGCTGGCCGATGAACATGCCGAAGGCCATCCCGGCGAAGACGGCGCAGAACAGCACGCCGAACCCGGCGTTGCCGGCGCCCAGGCGCTCGACGAGCACGCGCGCCACGCCGACCACCGCGCCGCCCGCGGCGAACACACCGAGCATGCCCAGGAACAGCCCGCGCATCAGGGGGGTGGCCCCGGCGTGGCGCCGATCCGTCCAGATGGTGCGGAACACGTTCTCGGGCCGGAAGCGGTTCTTCTCGCGTTCCGCCTTGGCCGCGGCCTTGGCCCTGGCCTGCTCGGCGGCCTGCTCGACCGGGTCGGGCAGCGCCGGCGCCTCGACGGTGGCGGCGATCGGGTCGCCGGAGGCGGGGATCTCCGCCGTGCGGGCGTTGGGGTCGGGGATGGGCGCGGTGCGCTCATTGGGGTCGACCTGGGGGACCTGCTGCGGCGCCGGCGGCGCGGGCGGGGCCGCCCCGGCGCGGGCCTCGCGCTTGGGGACCGGCAGCCCCCAGACGACGGCCGCCGCAATGAAGAAGGTGACGCCGTTGATGTAGAGGGCGATGTCGGCCTCGGGCACGCCCATCGACGGGATCAGCCCGCCGAGCAGGGAGCTGACCGACGCCAGCGCCGCGAACAGCCCGGCCGCCACCGGCGCGGTGCCGTAGGTGGTCAGCAGGCCGAGCCGGTTGGCCTCTTCCAGCTGCTTCTTCGGCACGAGGCCGGGGACGGTGGCGTCCTTGGCCGGGGTCCAGAACAGGGCGACGATCTCGGCCAGGAAGGTGGCGGCGAGCAGCCACCACAGGTCGCCGACGATCGGGATGGAGATATAGAGGGCGCCGCGCAGGATGTCGCCGACGACCATGGTCAGCCGGCGGTCGACACGGTCGACGAGCAGCCCCGCCAGGGGGCTGAGCACGATCGTGGGGGCGAGCTTGAGGGCGACGACGCCGCTGACGGCGAAGTACTGGACCAGCGGGGCGGAGCCCTGCGTGAGGATCACGGCCAGCGACATCATGGCCAGCAGGCTGAGCCAGTCGCCGAGGCTGGACAGCGACAGCGAGATCCACAGGCGGCGGAACGGCCTGTTCGCAAGGACACTGCGCGCCTCGCCCGGCGCTCCAAGGGGTGCAGATCTGCTCATAGCGAAAGGTTATCGACGGTTCCGGTCTAGGACGGCGTACGGACGGGGGTTGCGGGACGGGGGGCGTCACTCGGCGGAGGGGATGGTCCCGGGCGGGGCTCGGGGGCCGCCACCGGGATGGAACAGGGGTGATCCGCGGCGCATCGGGGCAGGGTCACCCCGGTTCGAGAGAGGCGGCGACCGCCGCGCCCGCGGATGGTGTGTCCGCGGCACTGTACTGCCGGGCGGACGATAGCGCCACCCCTGCCTCTCCCCCGCCGGCCGACGGCCCGGCGGACCGGCGGGCACCGGGCCGCGGGCGGCGGCCGGTGCCCTGGGGGCAGCGCTAGGACTTCGGGGTGCCGTCCTTGGCCGCCCGGGAGGCGGCGGTCCTTCTCGTCCCGCTCGCCTTGGTGGTGCCGGACTTCGCCGTGCCGGACGCGGACGTGCCGGACTTCGCCGTGGACTTCTTGGCGGCCGGCTTCTTGGCCGGCGCCTTCTTCGCGGCGGTCTTCTTGGCGGGCGCCTTGGCCCGGCGCTCGGCCAGCAGCTCCGAGGCGCGCTCATCGGTGATCGACTCGACGTCGTCGCCCTTGCGCAGTGAGGCGTTGGTCTCGCCGTCGGTCACGTAGGGGCCGAACCTGCCGTCCTTGATGACCATCGGGCTGCCGGTGGCGGCGTCCTTGCCCAGCTCGCGCAGCGGGGCCGAGGCCGCGGCGCGGCGCCCCCGCTGCTTGGGCTTGGCGAAGATCTCCTTGGCCTCGTCGATGGTGACCGTGAACATCTGCTCCTCGGTCTCCAGCGAGCGGCTGTCGGTGCCCTTCTTCAGGTACGGCCCGAACCGGCCGTTCTGCGCAGTGACCGGCTCGTCGTCGATCTCGCCGACCACCCGCGGCAGCGACAGCAGCCGCAGCGCGTCGTCGAGGGTGATGGTGTCGAGGGACATCGACTTCAGCAGCGACGCCGTGCGCGGCTTCACCGCCGCCTTCGACTTCGCCTTGGGCTTGGCCTCGGAGTCGGCGGCGGGCTCCTCCAGGACCTCGGTGACGTAGGGGCCGAAGCGGCCGTTGCGGGCCACGACGGGCCGCCCGGTGGCGGGGTCGGTGCCCAGCTCGCGGTCGCCGCTGGGCTGGGCGAACAGCTCCTCGGCCTTCTCCTCGGTCAGCTCGTCGGGGGCGAGGTCCTCGGGGACGTTCACCCGCTGTCCGTCGCGCTCCATGTAGGGCCCGTAGCGGCCGACCCGGATCATGATGTCGGTGCCGGGCAGCGGGAAGGAGCTGACCTCCTTGGGGTCGATCTCGCCGAGCTGGTCGCCGACCAGCTCCTTGAGGCCGGTCTCGCCGCCGGAGCCGAAGTAGAACCGCCGCAGCCACGGCACGCTCTCGGTCTCGCCGCGCGCGATGTCGTCGAGCATGTCCTCCATGCGCGCGGTGAAGTCGTAGTCGACCAGGTTGCCGAAGTGCCGCTCCAGCAGCTGCACCACGGCGAACGCCAGGAAGGACGGCACCAGCGCCGAGCCCTTCTTGAACACGTAGCCGCGGTCGAGGATGGTGCCGATGATCGACGCGTAGGTGGAGGGCCGGCCGATCTCGCGGTCCTCCAGCTCCTTGACCAGGCTCGCCTCGGTGTAGCGCGCCGGCGGACGGGTGCTGTGGCCCTCGGCTTCGAGCTGCTCGGCCTTGAGCGGGTCGCCCTCGTCGACCGGCGGCAGCCGCCGCTCGCGGTCGTCGAGCTCGGCGTTGGGGTCGTCGGCGCCCTCGACGTAGGCCTTGAGGAACCCGTGGAAGGTGATGATCTTGCCCGTGGCGGTGAACTCGGCCAGCTCCCCCGTGCTGGAGGTGCCGGCGACCTTCACCGTGACGGACTCGCCCACGGCGTCCTTCATCTGGGAGGCGACGGTGCGCTTCCAGATCAGTTCGTAGAGCCGGAACTCCGCGCCGCTCAGGCCGGTCTCGGCGGGGGTGCGGAAGGAGTCGCCGGCGGGGCGGATCGCCTCGTGGGCCTCCTGCGCGTTCTTCACCTTGCTGGCGTAGACGCGCGGCTTGGCGGGCACGTGGTCGGCGCCGTACAGGCGGGCCGCCTGGTCGCGGGCGGCGGCGACGGCGCTGTCCGACAGCGTGGTGCTGTCGGTGCGCATGTAGGTGATGTAGCCGTTCTCATAGAGCCGCTGCGCCACCTGCATGGTCTGCTTCGCCGACAGGTTGAGCTTGCGCGACGCCTCCTGCTGGAGGGTGGTGGTGCGGAACGGGGCGTAGGGCGAGCGCTTGTAGGGCTTGCGCTCGACCGACCGCACCGCATAGTCGGCGCCCTCCAGGCGGGCGGCCAGGGAACGGGCGGCGGTCTCGTCGAGGTGCAGCATGCCCTCGGCGGAGCGCAGCACGCCCTGGGCGGTGAAGTCGCGGCCCACGGCCACGCGGGCGCCGTCGACCGACACCAGGTGCGCGACGAACGTGGAGGGGTCCTCGGCCGGGGCGCCGCCCATGGCGTCGAACACGGCCTTGAGGCCCCAGTACTCGGCCGGGGTGAACGCGATGCGCTCCCGCTCGCGCTCGACGACCAGCCGGGTGGCGACGGACTGCACGCGGCCCGCCGAGAGCTTCGGCATGACCTTCTTCCACAGCACCGGGGACACTTCGTAGCCGTAGAGGCGGTCGAGGATCCGGCGGGTCTCCTGGGCGTTGACCAAGGGCAGGTTGAGGTCGCGGGTGTTCTCGGCGGCGCGCCGGATGGCGTCCTTGGTGATCTCGTTGAACACCATGCGCTTGACCGGGATCTTCGGGTTGAGCTCCTCGCGCAGGTGCCAGGCGATGGCCTCGCCCTCGCGGTCCTCATCTGTGGCGAGGTAGAGCTCGTCGGCGTCGGCCATCAGCTCCTTGAGCTTCTTGACGTGCGCCTTCTTGTCGGAGTTGACGACATAGAGCGGCTCGAAGGCGTTGTCGACGTTGACGCCCAGCCGCGCCCAGGGTTCGCCTTTATAGCGGGCCGGGATCTCCGCGGCCTTGTTGGGCAGGTCACGGATGTGGCCGATGCTGGACTCCACGACGTATCCCCGGCCGAGGTAGCCGGCGATGGTCTTGGCCTTGGCGGGCGACTCGACGATCACCAGGCGGTTGCCGCCGCCGTTGTGTCCCGTTTCCTTCGAGCCGTTCTCGCCGGCGCTGCCCTTCTTGGGTGGCACGCTCTTCCCCTACATCTAGCCTTGCGCTGTCTCTGCGACGATCTACCGGACCGCGAGCCCATCGGTCCCCCAGCAACTGACGGTAACCGACGACTTCGGCGTTCGCTTCCCGAGCGGCGTGATCGAAATGGTCGGACAGCCCCGAGGGGGACCCATGATGTTTCCCCGTGTGCGTCACGCTGGTAACCCACCTGTATGAACGCTATGGCACGAACCCCGTCGGCAGTCGCAGAATAAGCGCAATGCTCGAGTACGAATACCGGGAGCTGCGGCTTCCGCGAGGCACCTCACGCGGCACCGCCCGCCAGGCCCTGACCGAACACGCCGAGTACGGGAGATGGGAGCTCGCCCGTGTGCGGCTCTACCCGGATGGCACCCGGCTCATCACACTGCGCCGGAAGATCATCCGCCAACTCCGTCTAATGTGATTTCCGACACATACCACCGTGCCGGGTCGTCGCCACTCCGACCGGCGGGCGCGCTCCGCCCGCCCCTGACAGTAAGCGGCGGGTCCCCCCGGGACATTCCCGGGGGGACCCGCTGTGTCGGCGCCACGGTCGTCACGTCCGCCGCCCCGCGCTGAGTCCACCACGACCGTTGCCTGCGGGGAAGCGGGTGCACCGGCCGTGTGCCGGTACCTGCTTCTCGTGCTCCTCGGCCGGCGGCGCCTGCGCGCCGCCGGTCCCTGCCGGTACTGCCGTACTTCCGTTACTGCTCGATCCTGCATCCGGCGGCGCGGCCGCCGCGCCCATCACCCCGTCGAGAGTCCACCACGACCGTTGCAATTGGGGAGACGGGCCGGCTGCGCCGTGCACCGGTTCTCACTCCGCCGTGCCCATCCGGCGCCCCGAAGGAGCCCGGCGGCACTGCGTTATCCAGGTGACCCGCGGGGACCCCGCAGACCGTGTGACCAGCACGGTCCGCGCGCCCTCCCGGATCGCCGTGGAAATCGTGCGGCCTAGTTCAAGCCCAGGGCGCCCGTGACCGAGTTGAGCGGGTCGGTGCCGCTCTGGCCCTCGGTTGCGTCGGCCAGCCCGGCCAGCTCGCCCGCGAGCCGCTCCGAACTCTGGGCCACCGCCTCAGGCTCCGGGGCGGGCAGCGTCCGCACCACCGGCACGTCCTCCAGCGCCACCTCCGGCAGCCCCAGCTCGTTGGTGCCCGTCGGCTGGGACCCCGTCCCCTGCGCCGGGGGCTGCTCGGCCGACAGCGGCAGCACGCTGTCCGCCCCCGTCGAGGGCTGCGGCAGCTCGGCCTGCCCGCCCTCGGTGCCGGGCTCCTCGGCGGCGCTGTGCTCGACCCTGTCGCCGTTGCTGTTGCTCTGGGCCGGGCCGTTCTCCGCGCGCTGGTGCTCGATGACCGCGGCGCCGCTGTCAGTGCCCGCTGCGCCGGCGTTGCCCAGCACCGCGATGGCGTTGCCCACGGCGTTGATGGGCACGTCCAGGTCGGCGACCAGCTGGTTGCCGCCCAGCAGCGACGCGTTGCCGGTGGTGCTGACGTCCTCGCCGTCCTCGGCCACGAGGGCCGTGGTGTGGTCGGCGCTCGCGCCCGCGTTGCCCGCGATCGCCCCGATGGCGTTGCCCGCCAGGTTCACGGGGACCTCGGCGTCGATCACGGCCTGATTGCCGCCCAGCAGCGACGCGTTGCCGCTCGTGGAGACCTCGTCATCGTCGTCGCCGTGCCCCGACTGGTGGACGACCTCGGCGGCCTGGTGCTCGACGGGCGCCGACTGCCGCAGGGGCGGCCCGGCCTGGAGCTCGCCGGTGTCGACCTGCAACGGACGGGCGAGGCCGCTCGCGGCCCCCGTCAGCGAGGACAGGTCGGGGCCGGGCGACTCGGGAGCGGCCGTGTGCTGGACGTAGGTGCCGCCCTGGAACACCGGGGGCTTTGGCGCAAGCTCGCCGACCGCGTACTCCGTGGTCGCCCGCAACTCGTCGACCTTGGTGAGGACGTCGGCGTCGCTCAGCTGGTGCTCGCGCTCGGGGCCCGCCGGCGCCCGGTCGTGCTCGCGCTCGGGGCCGTGCCCGTGGTGGTGCCCCTCCTCGCCCTCGATGACCGCAGCCCCGGTACCGGCGGCAGCGGCGCCGGCGTTGCCCAGCACGGCGATGGCGTTGCCCGCGATGTTGACGGGGACGTCGCCGTCGATCACGGCCTGGTTGCCCCCGAGCGCGGAGCCGTTGCCCGAGGTGGAGACGTCCTCGTCGTCCTCGGCGACCAGGGCGCCGCTGTGGTCGGCGTCCGCCCCGGCGCTGCCGAGCACGCCGATGGCGTTGCCCGCGGCGTTGATGGGCACGTCCAGGTCGGCGACCAGCTGGTTGCCGCCGAGCAGCGAGCCGTTGCCCGATGTGCTGGTGGTGTCGGCGTAGGAGACCCCCGCGCCCAGGGCGACGAAGCCGGCTGTGAGCAACGCGGCCCTGGCGGAGGTTCGGACCCACGTAGGCATGTGGAAGTCCCTTCGAAACGGATCAACGTGTGGATGAGATGGAGTCGTGCGAGGCCGCGGAGGCCCTTGCCCCTGGGAGGGACACGGCTGCCCATTGGCCCTGGCCGTCCGTTCGACCGCACCTGGCGGGTGCGGAACCGGGCCGGACGGGGGCGCGCAACGCCTCGCGCGTGGCTCGCTGACGAGTGGGTGCACGCCCTGTTTCAGCTCCGCTCCGGATGAGCGGAGGCTGACGTGAACCCCGCGATCGTGGCCGCGTCGCGGGACTCGCGTCAGCCCCCCGGTCGCGGGGACCGGGGAAGCCGATGTCCGTCAGCGCCGGGAGCGCGCGCCCCGGCGCCGGCCGAGCAGGAGGGCCGCGGCGCCGACGGCGACGGCCCCCACCGCTGCGGCGACGAACGGGACCAGGCCGCTTCCGGTCGCGGGGAGCTCCGTGCCCCCGGCGGGGGTCATCGCGGCCTCGGAACCGGTCCCGGGCGGGGCGGCGTGCCCACCGGACGGGGTGGCCGGGGATGCGGCACCGTGGTCATCTGGGGTTCCCTCTTCCTCTTCCTCGCTGCCCTGGCCCTCGGAGCCGCCGCCCGAACCCTCGGCGCCGCCCGGCCCGTTGCCGTCGCCCGCGGCGCCCTCCGGCTCGCGCCCGGGCTCGTCGTCACCGCCGCCCGAGCCCTCCGAGCCGTGGCCGTCCTCGTGGCCGTGGCCGTCTCCGTGTCCGTCTCCATGGCCGGAGCCCGGCCCCTCACCGACCACGGCGTCGGTGCCCTCGCAGTCGGCGCCGGAGTTCCCGAGCACCGACACCGCGTTGCCGCACGCGTTCACCGGGACATCGGCGTCGGCGTCCAGCTGATTGCCGCCCAGCAGGGAGCCGTTCCCGCTGGTAGAAGTCGAGTCGTCGGAGGAGCCCTCGTGGTGGTCCTTGCCCTCGGCGACCGCCGCTCCGGAGCCGGAGCACTGCGCGCCGGAGTTCCCGAGCAGCGCCACCGCGTTCCCGCACAGGTTGACGGGGATGTCGCCGTCGACAACGGCCTGATTGCCGCCCCCGAGAGAGCCGTTCCCACTCGAAGTGGTGTCGGCGGAGGCGATCGGCGCAACGGTGAAGAAGCCGGCCGCGACCACCGCGGCGAACGTCGTCGTATATGTCCGTGACATGTGACAGTTCCTCAAGGTTCGATCGGATTCGAAGATCGGGGGGCGCCAAACGGGGGTCACTCGTGACAGGCGCGCAGCGGTCCGGGCGGGGGCGTCGCGGAACCGGCGGGCCGTGTCAGGGCAGAGGCCGGTTCAGGCGCGCGCGCTCGCCGCCCGTGAACCCGCTAGTCGGGAGAGAAGGACGGGTCGTCGGCGGCGTCGCGGACGACCAGCGTCGGGTCACCGGGCAGCGCGACGCGCTGGGCGGTGAGGCGCAGCACATCGCTGCGGTTCATGAGGAACCCGGCCGTGGCGGGCACGGGGACCGACGACGACGAGACCGCTCCCGCGGAGTCGGAGCCGCCCTTCCAGGGCGCGGAGTCCGCGTCGTGGTGCCGCTCGGCCCCGGCCTGGTCGTGCTCGGCCCCCTGGGCGAGCGCGTCGACGTGGCCGGCCAGGGTCACGGCGGGGCTCAGCGCCTGCCCGGCCGCGCGTTCGCGGTCGGCGGCGTTGCGGTCGCGGTCGTCCTCGCGGGATGCGTCGTCGTCACGCTCGTCCGCGGGCGCGCCGCGGTCGGGTGCCGTGAGGCCGCCGATGCCGAGCGGGCGGCCGAGGACGGGCAGCCCCGAACGGGAGCCGTCGTCGACCACGTTCTGCAAGCCGTCGCGAAGCCCGCCGGCGGGGCCGGCGAGGCCGTCGGAGACGGCTTGGGTCAGCGGCGAACCGCCCAGGGAGTCGCCGGCGTAGCCGCCCACGCGGCGGCCGGCCTCCACGGTTCCGGAGACGACCCCGCCGGTGGTGCCCGCCGCGGCCTCGACGACCTGGCGCGCCCCGCGGCCTGTGGCCGCACCGGCCTCGGCGACGGCCGGGAGGACGTCCCCCGGCCGGGCGGCCGCGACGATCCGGCCGACACGGTCGCCGAGCGGGCGGAGGCTGACGGGCGCATCCGTGCGCGTGCCCGTTGCGGCTCCGTGCTCCTGCTGCTCGTCCTGCGCGGGCTCAGCGGTCCCGGCGGAGTCGGCGGAGTCGGCGGTTTCGGCGGGCTCGGGATCGACGGAGAGGCCGACCCGCGAGGAGTCGCCCTCCGTGGAGTCACCGGAGTCACCCGAGTCGCCGGAGTCACCGGCCCCGAGAACGCCGGCGAGCCCGTCCACGGCCGTGACCCGGTCGCCGGAAGAGTCGTCGGCGGAGCCGGCGAAGCCGGTGGTGTCGGTGCCGGACAGGCCGACAGGATCGGCCCCGGACACGTCAGCGGGTCCGTCGGGTCCGTCGACGGAGTCGGCGGGCCCCTCCGACCCGGGAAGCAGGGACGGGTCCTCGGCCACAGCGGCGGCGACGCCGCCGAGCAGCCAGCCCGCCAGCGCCAGGACGCTCAGCAACGCCATCCGGACCAGGGTCGCCGCCACGGGCACGCGCACGGCACGGACGGGGAACCCCCGCCACTGCCGGCCTGCGTGCACCATGGGTTGCCACCTCGGAGTATCGGATGCCGTCGATCCATCCGTGCGCGCCGGGCCGCACGCGGTCGATTCCGCCACAGGCCCGCACACAGGGACGTTCACAGAGAGGAATCCTTTGTGAACTGACAGTCACCGTAGCACCACATCGGGCAAGACGGTGGAGCGAAACGGAAAACGGACCGGGATTTTTTCCCGGCCCGTTGACCCGCCTCCGGGCGGTTCCGCAAAGCCACCGCATCCCGGCCGGAACGGCTCCCCCAACCCGCCGGGGAACCGCCCGGGACCCGGTCAGCTCAGGTCGATGAAGCGGTCGAGCACCCGCACCCCGAAGCGCAGGCCGTCGACCGGCACGCGCTCGTCCACCCCGTGGAACATCCCGGAGAAGTTGAGCTCCGGCGGCAGCTTCAGCGGAGCGAAGCCGTAGTTGCGGATGCCGAGCCGCTCGAAGCTCTTCGCGTCGGTGCCGCCCGACAGGCAGTAGGGGACCGCCCGCGCGCCCGGGTCCTCGGCCAGCAGCGATTCGGACATGGCGCTGACCAGGCCGCCCTCGAAGTCGGTCTCGACCGACGGCAGGTGGTGGATGAACTCCCGGCTGACATTCGGGCCGAGCAGCCGGTCGATCTCGGCGAAGTACTCCTCCTCCATGCCCGGCAGGAAGCGGCCGTCGACCTGGGCGGTCGCCGTGCCGGGGATGACGTTGGCCTTGTAGCCGCCGTCGAGGACGGTGGGGTTGACCGTGTGCCGCAGGGTCGCGCCGATCATGCTCGCGATCGGGCCGAGCCGCGCGACGGTCGCCTCGGCGTCGTCCTCGGAGAACTCGATCCCGTAGGCGTCGCAGACCTCCTCCAGGAAGGTCCGCACGGTCTTCGTCAACCGGATGGGGAACTCGTGGCGCCCCAGCCGGGCGATCGCGTCGGCGAGTTCGGTGACCGCGTTGTCACAGTTGACCATCGACCCGTGCCCGGCGGTGCCGCGCGCGGTCAGCTTCATCCACGCGATGCCCTTCTCCGCCGTCTCGATCAGGTAGAGGCGGCGGTCGTCGTTGACGGTGAAGCTGAAGCCGCCGACCTCGCTGATGGCCTCGCTGCAATCGGCGAACAGCTCCGGATGCCGGTCGACCAGCCATTGCGCGCCCCACGTCCCGCCGGCCTCCTCGTCGGCGAGGAACGCGAGCACGATGTCGCGCGGCGGGGTCCGGCCCTCGCGCATGCGCTGCCGCAGGACGGCCAGGACCATGGCGTCCATGTCCTTCATGTCGACGGCACCGCGCCCCCACACGCAGTCGTCGGCGATCTCGCCGGCGAACGGGTGGTGCGTCCAGTCGGCGGCGTCGGCGGGGACCACGTCCAGGTGGCCGTGGATCAGCAGCGGGGGCCGCTCACGGTCCGCGCCGGGGATCCGCGCCACCACACTGCTGCGGCCGGGGTGCGACTCATAGATGGCGGGCTCGATCCCCACCTCGTCGAGCTTCCCCGCCACATACTCCGCGGCCACCCGCTCCCCCGGCCCCGAGTGGTCACCGTAGTTGGAGGTGTCGATGGCGATCAGCTCCCGGCACAGGTCCACGACCTCGGCCTCGGCCGCCCCCATCCCCTCGTTCCCACCGGCCATGGTGTGCACCAGCTCCTCTCCTCACACCCGACATCCAACACCGACCCACCCATCCTCCCGCGCCCCCGAAAACGATGTACGTCCGGCCTCCGACCTTTGCTATGGTTAACCCTGTCCGGACGCCCGATCAGGCGCCCGAAGACACCCACGTCCGGGTGGCGGAATAGGTAGACGCGCTAGCTTGAGGTGCTAGTGCCCGTTAAGGGCATGGGGGTTCAAGTCCCCCCTCGGACACGTACCTTTCCCCATGGGATCGGTTGAGATCTTGGTGCGGGTCGAGCCTCAGCTCGGCCCGCACAGTCTTTTCTGCCCGTGGGTGGGAGAGTGTGCCTTCATCGGGCGTGCTTCGGGCCGGGTCAGGCCTCGGGGTTCAGCGTCGCGGCGGCTGCGGCCAGGTCGGCCTCGCGGCGCGTGGTCAGGGCGTACAGGGCGTACCCGATCGGGGAGGCGTCCCACAGGTGCCTGGCCTGCGCGGCCAGGCCGGGGTGGACGTGGCCCCCGGCCGCGGCGTAGGCGTCGATGGCGGCGTGCAGCATCTCCTCGCCTGCGGCGCCGTACTGGGCGGCCAGGTCGCGGGCGGGGTCGTCCACGCGGGCGGTGGTCCAGTCCAGGACTCCGGTGATCGCGCCGCTCTCGTCGAACAGGACGTGGGCGGGGTAGATCTCGCCGTGCGTCATCACGGTCTGCCGAGGCCAGCAGGGGTCGTCCTCGAGCCAGGCCTGCCAGGCCTCGGACAGGGCGGGCGCGACCGTGAACTCGTCGTGCACACGCGCGATGTCCTCGGCCCAGGACGTGCGCACCTCGTCCGGGGTGCGCACGTCCACCCCCGCGGCCTCGGCCTGCTGCCGGTTGATGGCGTGCAGGCGCGCCAGCAGGCGTCCCAGCCGCTCGGCGTAGCCGGGGCTCGCCGGGTCCATGTGCCACTCCGGCTTCCCGTCGTCGGTGAGGGTCAGGCCGGGCGCGCCGGGCAGTGCCGGGTAGGCGATCAGGTCGGGCTCGCACACCTGCCAGTCGGGGACGGCGACGCCGTCGGCCGCCAGGACCGGGGAGACGAGGTCGTGGATGCGGGCCTCGGCCGCCATGCCCGCCGAGACGTCCGGTCGGCGCGGCACACGAAGCACCCACCTCCTGCCGGCAATGTCGTCGGCCATGACGACCCGGTAGTCCAGCCCCGCCTCGTTCAGGTCCGCTGATCCCGGGACCAGGTCCAGGCCGTGGGCGGCGGCCAGGGCGGTGACGTCATCGATCGTGCTCACGGGACCACATTCTCACCTGCACGCGCACCGGTTCCACCGCATTTCCTCCCCGCCATGGACGACAAGCCCGCCAGCCGGGCTGTTGAGGCATCAAGCACCCGGAGCCAGATCGAGGCCGCCCCATCCGCGTCCGCGCGCAAGCACCCCCGAGCCGGGGGCGCGACCCGGCGCTGACCTGCTCGCCGGAGCGCGACTTTTACAGCGGTTGATCGTCCCGCGGCGACCGTGGTCTACTGAACCGGCTCCCCCCATTCGATGCGAATAGGTGACAATCTCCATGCCCGACCCCACGACCGGCCCAATCGTTGTCGAATTCACGGATAACGGCGAGGCCGGTTTCCCGACCCGCGTCGATGTCCGCGTCCGCCAGGGAGATCTCGGCCGGGACGGTTCGGTGAGCACCATCGGCATGGCGCGCTGGCTGGAGGACGCGCGGTTACGGGTCCGTATGCGCCGCTTCGAGCGACTGGTCGGATCCGGAGGATTCGGCCCGCTCCGGATTCTGCTCGCCGGTCAGCACGTCGAACGGCTCGCACGCGCCGACCGGTCCGACGGAATCGTCCAGGTGCGTTCGGGCGTTCGCCGCATCGGGCGATCGTCGTTCACGATCGGGCATGCGGTATTCGCCGGCGACAGGCACGTGGGCAGCGGCGAGGCCACCATCGTGCTCGCCGGCCCCGAGGGACCTCGCGCGCTCCCTGATGAGTTGATCGCAGACCTCAGGGACGTGCAGTCGGCGGAGCCGGACCAGGCGACCGTGGCCCGCCCGGGGGCCGAGCGCCAGCAGCGCGACCACTATGCGCACTTCTTCCCGCTGCACGCGCGCATAGGCGACGTCGACATCAACGACCATGTCAATTTCATTTCCCTGGCCGGCTGGTATGACGAAGCCGTCTCTGCATTCGCCCTGAAAGCGACCGGAACGCGCGATCGAGGGCCGGTTCCGGACCTGTCCCCGTGGTCGTATCGGATTCACTACACCGGTGAAGTCACCTATCCCGGCGACTACGACATCGGGATCCTCATCCGCTCTCTCGACGGTGATTCCGTCCATTATGAGATGGGCGTTTTCCGCGACGGCACGTGCTTGGGCGTGGCCGACGCCGTCGGGGCACGCGGAGAGCTGCCTGCCGAGTGGCTGGAGGCTTCCCTGGTGCAGCCCGGGACGGCGCCGTAGAAGGCCGAGGGGAGCGACCGTCCTTTCCGCGTGTGATGGGCCCTGTCCTTCGGCGTGCGGTGCCGTCGGAACGGGTCCATCCGCAAGGGCGCACATGTCAACGGGTCAGGCCACCGGAGCAGCCGCGGTCGCCGCCGCCGACGGCGCATAGAGTCGTGGGTGGGATCAGCCGGTCGTCCGCGGCCGGACGGGCGTGGCTCGGGGAGGACAGACTGAACAAGGTGACCATCCGCGAGGTCGCCGAAATGGCAGGCGTTTCTCCGGCTTCCGTGTCGAACTACTTCCACCGGCCGCGCAAGCTGTCCGAGGCGACGCGGGGGCGGATCCGCCAGGCCGTCGACGTGCTCGGGTTCATGCCGAACAACGCCGCGCGCACGCTGCGCACGGGCGTGAACCCGATCGTCGGCTACATCGCCTTCGAGCTCGCGGGGGCCACGACCCCCGAGATCGCCGCCGCCATCGAGAAGCGGATCTCCGACCGGGGCATGTACCTGCTGATGGCCAACGACACCGGGTCGGCGGAGCGTGAGCGGAACTACCTGCAACTGTTCGCCAAGCAGCAGGTCAGCGGCGTGATCATCGCGCCGGTCGGCGATGTCGAGCCCGACCTCGCGCAGATGCGGGCCCAGGGTATCGCCAGCGTTCTCAGCGCGCGCCGCGCCGAGTCGCCCGAACAGGCGTCGGTGTCGATCGACCACGTCACCGGCGGCCGGCTCGCGATGGAGCACCTGCTCGACCGGGGGCGCCGGCGCATCGGCTTCGTCGCGTCCTCACTCGACCTCCGGCAGGTGGCCGACCGGCTCAACG
This sequence comes from Nocardiopsis sediminis, assembly GCF_042650565.1. Classification (NCBI taxonomy): domain Bacteria; kingdom Bacillati; phylum Actinomycetota; class Actinomycetes; order Streptosporangiales; family Nocardiopsidaceae; genus Nocardiopsis; species Nocardiopsis sediminis. The sequence goes on along the minus strand of NZ_JBHSBH010000006.1, from coordinate 72,504 downwards.
GGGCGCTCGCCGCGGTCGGCGCGGTGCCGGGGGCCTCGCTGGAGGTCATCCCCGTTCCCGAACGCTCGGTGGCGGCCGGCATCGCCTGCGCGGACGAGATCGCCAGGCGCCCGCCCGGCCGGCGCCCCGACGCGCTGTTCTGCGTCAACGACCTCTTGGCGATCGGCGTGATCCAGGCGTTCGTTGCCGGTCAGAGCGTGCGCGTACCAGGGGACATCGCCGTCATCGGCTACGACGACATCGAATTCGCGCAGTCCACGATCGTCCCGCTCAGCACCGTCCGCACCCCGCACGCCCGGCTGGGCACCGCGCTGGCGGACCTGCTCTTCGAGGAGATCGCCCGGGTCGGTGCCGGCACCGCGGTGGACGACGCGGCCCAGCGGCGCCGCCGGATCGAGTTCTCCCCCGAGCTCGTGGTCCGGGAATCCACCGGCAGGTGCTGACGGGCTGATGCATCCCCCTGGCTGGGGCCTGGGGGCCGGGGTTGGGTTGGGGGGGTTGGGCTGGGGGGTTGTGTAGGTCACGTAAATCGATTTACCATCATCGCTCTCTGAGGGTGTCGATATGCAGGCACGTCGGCCTCCCCTGGAGCTGAGCGTGGTAAATCGAATCACCCAAGCCCGCGGCACCGTCCCGCCGGCGAAGGAGTCCCCATGGCCGACACCACCACTCCCCCGCCGCGCCTCGATGGCCGGCACTGGCTGCTCGCCGTCGCCGCGGGCATGGCGTCCCTGCTCGATGCCGGCGCGATCATCTCGGTCGGGCTGGGGCTCGCGCTCTGGCGTGACGCCTTCGGCCTCGACGTCTGGACCGTCGGCGTCCTCGGCTCCGCCCTGACGCTGTTCATCGCCGTCGGCGCCCTCACCGGCGGCCGCCTCGCCGACCTGGTCGGCCGCGGGCGCATGTTCTCGCTGTCGATCCTGCTCTACGCGGTGGCCGCGCTGGCCGTGGCGTTCGCCCCCGGCACGGCGGTGCTGGTGACGGGCGTGGTGATCCTCGGTATCGCGGCCGGAGCCGACCTGCCCACGTCGATCGCCGTGCTCTCCGAGCGGGCGCCCGCCGGGACGCAGGGGCGGCTCGTGGCGTTCACCCACGTGATGTGGACGGGCGGGGTCGTGCTGGCGACCTCGCTCGGCTTCGCGGTCTCCGGCATGGGGCTGCCGGGCATCCGGCTGATCTTCTGCCTGCTGGCGCTGCTCGCCGTCGCCACGTTCGCGTTCCGCGCGTTCTACCCGCCGTTCCGCGCGCTGGAGACCGAGGCCACGGCGCGCCACACGGCCGCCGGGGTGGATCCGGCCACGGCGCTGCCCCTGGCCGCGCTGGTGCGCAACCGCCGCTACGCGGCCATGCTGGCGCTGACCGCGCTCTTCTACCTGTTCTTCACGCTGGTGGCCAACACCTTCGGCGGGTACAAGACCTATTTCATGGTGACCGTGGGCGACGCGACCCAGACGACCGCAACGGCCATCTCCTTCGGGACGACCCTGATCGGCCTCGTCGGCACGATCGTGTTCACCCGCATCGCGGACACGAACTGGCGCAGCCGGCTCTTCGCCGCGGGCGTGCTCGTCTTCTGCGCCTGCCAGCTGCTGATCGCCGTCACCGGCGGCGTCGTCCTCCCCGCGGTGATCGCGGCGCTCGTCCTGTACAACGTGGCCTTCCCCTTCGTGGGCGAGGCGCTGTACAAGGTCTGGACCCAGGAGTCCTTCCCGGTCAACGCGCGCGCCACGGCGCAGGGGGCGACGATGGCGGTGGCCAGGTTCGCCGCCGCGGGCTTCGCGCTGGTCACGCCGGCGCTGATCGAATGGAGCCCGTCGGGGCTGTTCTACCTGCTGGCCTTCTTCGCGCTGGTCTCGGGCCTGATCGGCGCGGTCATCATCCGCCGCTTCCGCCGCGACGGCATCATCACCGCCCCGGAGCCGGGCGCCACGGGAACCGGGGTGCGCGCATGACGCCGGACCCGATCGCCGGCCGGCCGCGGATCGGCCTCGACGCCGAGCCCTTCGTCCCCGATCCGCGTCCCGCGCTGTCCTGGCGGACGGCGACCCCGGCGCGCGACTGGGCCCAGGCCGGCGCGGACATCGAGGTCGTCCGGGGCGGCGGCGCGCGGGAGACCGCACACGTGGCGGGCGGCGACTCGGTCCTCGTCCCGTGGCCGTTCGCGCCGCTGGAGCCGCGGGAGCAGGTGCAGGTCCGCGTGCGGGTCCGGGGCGCCGACGGTTCGGCCTCGGGGTGGGGCGAGCCCGCCGAGGCGACCGCCGGCTTCCTCGGGCCCGGCGGCTGGCGGGCCCGCTTCATCGGGTCCGGTTCGGAGCGGCCGCACCGGCTGCGCACCGAGTTCACCGTGCGCGGCCGGGTGCGCCGGGCGCTGCTGTACGCGACGGCGTTCGGCGTCTACGACGCGCGGATCAACGGCGCGCCCGCAGACGACGCGGAGCTGAAGCCCGGGTGGACCAGCTACCAGTGGCGCCTCACCTTCGACGTCAACGACGTGACGGCGCTCCTGCGCCCGGGCCGCAACGCGTTCGGCATCGAGCTGGCCGGCGGCTGGTACACCGAGCGCTTCGGGTTCCGCGACGCGGCGCGCAGGTTCTACCAGGGCGACCCGGCGGCCGCCGCCCAGCTCGTGATCGAGTATGAGGACGGCACAACGGACACCGTCGCCACCGGCGGCGACTGGCGGTGGGGGCACGGCCCGGTCGTGGAGTCCGGCATCTACCAGGGCGAGACCTACGACGCGCGGCTGCACGAGAACGGCTGGGCGCGCCCCGGTTTCGCGGACGCGGCCTGGCTCCCGGCGGTCCTCGCCGAGGTCCCCGACGTGCTCCCCGAGCCGCGTTCGGGCCCGCCGGTGCGCGTGACCGAGCGGCTGAACGTGCGGCAGGTCCTGACCACGCCCGCGGGCCGGACGGTCCTCGACTTCGGCCAGAACCTGGTCGGCCGCGTGCGGATCACGGTCGGCGGACCGGCCGGACACACCGTCACCCTGCGCCATGCCGAGGTGCTGGAGGACGGGGAGCTCGGCACCCGGCCGCTGCGCAACGCCGCCGCGACCGACCGCTACACACTGCGCGGCGACGGCGAGGAGACGTGGGCGCCGTCGTGGACCTTCCACGGGTTCCGCTACGTCGAGGTCGGCGGCTGGCCGGGCGACTTCGCCGCGTCCGCGGTCACGGCCGAGGTGATCCACACGGACATGCCCCGGACCGGGGGGTTCACGACAGGCCACGAGCTGCTGCAACGCTTCCACGACAACGTGGTCTGGGGCATGCGCGGCAACTTCCTGTCGGTCCCGACGGACTGCCCGCAGCGGGACGAGCGGCTGGGCTGGACGGGGGACATCCAGGTGTTCGCGCCGACCGCCGCCTTCCTCTACGACTGCGACGGCTTTCTCCGGTCCTGGCTGCGCGACGTCGTCCTGGAGCAGCGTGCGGCGGACGGCGTCGTGCCGATGGTCGTCCCGGCGGTGATCCCCCAGGTCCCGGGGTTGTCCGAACCGGTGGCGGCGTGGGGGGACGCGATCAGCGTGGTGCCGGGCGTGCTGCACGAGCGCTACGCGGACACCGAGGCGCTGCGCGCGTGCTTCGACGCGATGGCGCGGTGGGTCGACGTGGTCGGCGAGCGGGCGGGCGAGGGGCTGCTGTGGGAAGGGGGCGTGCAGTTCGGTGACTGGCTCGACCCCGATGCACCGCCCGACCTGCCCGGACGGGCGAAGACCGATGCCGGGATCGTTGCCACGGCCTACTTCTTCCGTTCGGCGCAGCTCACATCGCGCGCCGCCGCGCTCCTGGGCCGCGACGCCGACGCCCGTCATTACGCCGGGCTGGCCGGGCGGATCGCCGGCGCCTTCCGCGCCGCCTACATCACGCCCGGCGGTCGCATGATGTCGGACGCGCCGACCGCCTACGCCCTGGCGATCGCGTTCGGGCTCGCGGCCGACGGGCAGCAGAGGGCGGCGATGGGGCGGCGGCTGCGCGACCTCGTCCGCGCCCACGGTTACCACATCGCCACCGGCTTCGTCGGCACCCCACTGGTCTGCGAGGCGCTGGTGGAGACCGGGCACGCGGATGCCGCGTCGCGCCTGCTCACCCAGACCGAGTGCCCGTCCTGGCTGTACCCCGTGACCATGGGCGCCACGACGGTCTGGGAGCGCTGGGACTCCATGCTCGAGGACGGGTCGATCAACCCGGGGCAGATGACGTCGTTCAACCACTACGCGCTCGGCGGCGTGGCCGACTGGCTGCACCGGCGGGTGGCCGGGCTCGCACCGGCCGCCCCCGGGTACCGGCGCATCCGCGTCGCGCCCGTCCTGCTCGACGCGCTCGACGACGCCGCGGCCTGGCACGACACCCCCTACGGCCGCGCGTATGCGGGCTGGCGGCGGGACGGCGGCACCGTGGAGTTCCGGGCCGAGGTACCGCCGAACGCGCGCGCGGCCGTCCGGCTGCCGTCCGGCGCGGAGTACGACGTGGGCAGCGGGGTGCACGGCTGGACCGAGCGCCATGCGCGCCCGCGCCGCACGCGCTCCGCCCTGGGGCTCGACAGCGACCTGGTCACCGTGGTCGACGACCCCGAGGCCTACCGGGCGGTCCTCGCGGCGGTCCGGTCCCTGGACCCCGAACGGGCCGCCGCGTTGCGGGGCACCACCCGCTGGACGCCCGGCCGCACCCTGCGCGATCCGCTCAGCAAGGCCCCGCTCACCGTGCTCGACGCCGTCGAGAAGGCGCTCGCGGCCCTGCCCAGTGCCTAGGAACGTCGGGGCGTGTTCTCCCGGAGGACGACGTGCCCCCGCATGCACAGCAGGCGGGGGGCGTCACCGGGCGACGGCCCCCACGGCCACCGTGTCGCTGATGAGCGAGGTCCGCTTCTGAGCACCGGGGTCAGGACGCGGGTGCGGCCGTCGCTCCGCGCAGGTGGGACATGGTGCCGTAGAGGGTCTTCAGCAGCTCGGCCTCGGCTGGGTCGGTGAAGGCGGCGATGCCGCGTCCGTAGTCCTTGGCGGTCTCGATCACGAAGCGCACCGCGGACTCGACGGTGTGCAGGTCCGTGGCGCCCGTTGCCGAGCCGGCCACCGCGCTCTCGGTGACGATCGCGACGCCGACAACGGGTGCGGCGGTGGCCGTGGCCGGCTGGAGGATCGAGTTCACGTGGTAGACGCCGTTGCCGTAGGGCGTGATGTCCTGCATGGTCAGCGGCATGACGACCGGCGGCAGGCCGGTGGTGCGCGACAGGATGTCCAGCAGCGTGTCGGGGACGCGCAGGATCCAGCCGTCGGCGACCGCGGGGGTGATCGCGATGCCGCGGTGGTTGCAGATCCGGTTGCCCTTGGTCGTGTCGACGGAGAGGATCGCGTCCATGGCCGGCAGGACCTCGTGGTCGTTGCTGACGTCCTGGTCGACCACGGAGCCCATGAACGGGACCGGGTCGTGCGGCTGGGTGGGGGCGTCGGGATCGATGTGGGTGGCGATGACGACGTCGCCGTCGAGCACGTCCCCCTTCCGGCGCATGTCGAGGAGCTTCGCGCCGGCCGCGACCGCGGTCAGGGCCCCGTCGCCGTCGCTGACGAACCCGATCTGCTCGGGCCGGGCGCCGAGCCCGCCGAGGCGGCCGAGGATGCCGAGCGTGGGCGCGCCGCCGCCCCGCGTGGCGCCGTCGACGCCGGGGATGGTCAGGCGGACGAAGTCGGTGGCTCCCCCGTTGCCGGTGACCGTCTCGACCACGACCTCGCCGTCGCCGGCGCCGTGCGCGCGCCAGTGGGCGGCGACGGCCTCTCCGCTCGCCGCGGGGGTGTCCAGCAGGTCGTAGGCGCTGATGACGTGGCTCCAGGACATGGGGTGTGCCTCCAAAGGCGGTATCGGTGGGTGTTTCAGGCGCGGGCGGCCGCAACGGCGGCCGCGCCGCCGGCGCGCACGGCGTCGACGATGGGGACCTCGACCCGGGCGCGGAGCAGGGCGGCCAGCCCGATGGTGGTCATCCCGGTGCAGGCGAACATGATGGTGTCGGCTCCCATTGCGATGAGCCGGTGCGCCGCGCGTACCGAGGCGGCCCGCCCGCTGTCGGTGCGCAGGTGGTGGGTCTGTGTGACCCCCTCGGGCACGAGGGCGGCGACCCGGCGGCCGTCGAGCACCGAGGTGACCGACTGCGGGGTATCGGCGGTGAGGTCGAGGACGCCGACGCGTTCGCCGAGTTCCAGGGCGCGGGCCGCGGCGGCGGATCCGGCCCCGATCACCGGGATGCGGACGCGGTCGCGGGCCAGGTCCAGTCCGGGGTCGGCGGCGCAGCTGATCAGCAGCGCGTCGACGGCGTCCTCGCGCTCCATCCGGACGGCGAGGTCGGCGACCTTGCCCGCCGCCAGGTCGAAGCTCGGCGCGTCGTGGACGCCCCGGGGCTGGCCGGGGATGCAGCGCGAGACGGTGGCCGCGCCGAGCTCGTCCTCGATCACGCGGCCGTGGGCGTTGAGGTCGTCGTGGTCGGCGGTGGTGACGACGCGGATGACGCCGATCTTCACGCGGCGCCCTCCGTCCAGGCGCGGCGGGAGTCCAGGGCCTCTGCGGCGAGCCGGGCGGAGACGGAGCGGGCCAGGACGACGGGCAGGCGCGCGGCCGCGGCGGCCTGCGCCCGCATGTCCTCGGTGTAGCCGATGCAGTCGAGGGCCAGGACGTCGGCGCCCTGTGCGGCGAGCCGGCGGGCGGCGGCGGCGAGTTCGCCGGGGGTCCCCGTGTAGGGCGAGCACGCATCGGTGACGACGCGGGCGCCCGGGGCCAGGTGGCGGGCGAACTTGCGGACCGTGTCCTGCTGCTGCTCGGCCAGCGGGCAGATGACGCCGACGGTCCCGGTGTCGCCGGAGAGCGCGGCGGCGCCCAGGGCGATCATGCGGTCCGGGACGAACAGCGGCTTGGTGTGCTCCAGGGCGGGGAACCCGCCGGTGCAGCCCAGCAGGACAGCGTCGACGCCGGGCTCCAGTGCGGCGATGGTCCCGGGCAGCCGGGCCATGACGAAGGATTCCCCGATGACGACGGACGAGCCGTCGGCGAGCCGGGTGGTGAGGGCGTGGTCGCCCGGAGCGGGCGGGTGCGCGGCGATCTCTCCGTGGGAGAACCCGTCGAGCACCCCGCGCTCGACGATGCCGACGCCGGGCAGCAGGGCGGCGATCTCGGGGGTCAGGTCCGTGCGGGGCGCCTGGCCGATGGTGATGATGCCGAGCCGGGTCATCGGTGCCTTCCTCGGGTCAGCGGTTGAAGATGGTGCCGACGGAGTAGATCGAGTCGCCGGCGATGAGGCCCGCGCCGACGAGCCCGATCTCCTGTTCGCCCTGCTCGCCGCGGTAACGCTGCCAGGCGATGCGGATCGCGAGGGCGGCGAGGACGAGCCAGCCGGCGTTGGGGGTGGCGATGAGCAGGCCGGTGGCCAGCAGGACGCCCATCTGGCGCCCGGGGCCGCCGAGGAGCTGGATGAGGGCGCCGGGGATCGCCCACAGGACGAGCTGGACGAGCACGCCGGGGTCGGTGAGGCCGGCCTTGATGGTGTCGGCGTAGACGACGGCGGTGGGCGGGATGGCGCCGCCCTCGAACAGGCCGCGCCACAGGAGGGCCACCATGCCGATGGCGACGGCGAAGCCGATCATCGACGACAGCAGCTGCTGGCGGCGGCCGTCGAGCTCGAAGGCGGTGTAGGGGCGGCGGTCGCGGCGCAGGATCCAGCCGGCCTTGAAGTCGTAGCCCATGTCGGCGAACGCCGGGCCGGTGGCGGCGCAGTAGCCGACCAGGAGGGCGAGCGGGATCGCGGGGATCCCCAGTGCCAGCCCGAGGATGAGGAAGATCAGGGTGACGGCGAAGGCGGGGAACCAGCCGGCGTGCATGGCCGCCAGGCCGACGATGAGCTCGTGGACGAGGGCGGCGACGCCGGCGAACAGGACGAAGCCGATGACGCCCCACCAGGGCAGGTCCGCCCACACCCCGCCGGTGACGGCGAGGACCACGGCGCCGAGGACGAAGAGGGCGTAGCCCGAGCCCAGGACCCTGCCCAGCTGTCCCCGGGTCACGGTGTAGGCGAGCGAGGGGTCGTCCTGTGCGGCGACGGCGCGCGCGGCTTCGCGGTCGGCCTCGCGCTTGCTCTGGCGTCCGGCGAGGATGACGACGATCTGGGCGAGGGCGACGACGCCCGCGCCGATCATGACACCGTGCGGGACGTAGTGCCCGGCGAGGTCGAAGTCGAACAGGATCGGCACGTACTGCGAGATCAGCAGGCCGACGGCGAACATCAGCAGCGACCAGATGTTGCCGATCATCGCGACGCCGGCCGCGGACATGGGCAGGCCGAGGAAGGAGGCGCCGACCCCCACGACCCCGCCCCCGACCAGGAGGGCGGCCTGGCGGCCGCCGCGGTCGCCGGCCTTGATGGTCTCGGCGGCCGCGACACCGGGCGGCCAGGCGGCGTCGGCGGGCAGGAACCGGGAGCCGAACGCCTTGTACAGGATGAGGGCGTCGATCACCAGGCCGATCGACGCGCCCAGCAGCATGGGCCAGACCAGCTCGGGGCGGCCGAACAGGAACGGGATCGCGATCGGGGTGAGCAGGGCGTTGGCCGCGGCGAACGTGGCGCCGGAGATCGACGTCTGGATGAGGTTCTGCCGGTTGGTGTCGCGCATCGAGCGGAGGCCGAGCAGCCCGGCCCGGCCGATGAGCATGGCGATGACGGCGCCGATGACGCTGGTGTTGGGCGAGACCCCGAGGGTGGTGATCATGTGGATCCCGATGGCGGCGCCGAGGATGCTCACCAGGACGGTGACGGCGACGACGAGGGGTTCGAGCGCGCGCGGGTGCCGCGTCGGCCCGGGGCCGTGTTCCGTCGGCGCGGAACCAGGGGCGGGCGATGGCATGGTCAACCTCCGGGGGACCGGCTGCGTCCGCGGGGACGGAGCACTCCTGCGGGAGAACGCGCCGGGAAACAGCAGGTCACAGGCTTTCGACGACGCAATGACAGGGTGCATCCCGGTTCGGCCCGGCGGCAAATGTTTCCCACTATCTGGGAGTTAAAATCATGTTTCGGGATACTGATCCGTCATGTGGGCATTCGGGAGGGTCTTAAGGTGAGGGCATGACAGTCGGCCCCACCGGCGAGCGCGGTCCCCTCCAGACCGTCGACCGCGCCCTCGACATCCTCCTGAGCTTCGACGAGTTCCGCTCCAGCTGGGGCGTGCTCGAACTCGCCGAGGAGTTCGGCCTGTCCAAGTCGACCGCCCAGCGGCTGCTGGCGTCGCTCGCCGGGAAGGGGTTCCTGCGCGCCGACCCCGATACCCGGCGCTACAGCATCGGCCCGGCCGTCTGGCGCACGGCCGCGCTGTGGGAGCGGTCCGGCGGGCTGTCGGCGCTGGCGGAGCCGATGCTCGCCGACCTCGCGCGCGGGACCGGCCGCACCGCCCTGTTCTGCGTGCCCGACGGCGTGCACGTGCGGTGCATCGCCGCCGTCAGCGGCCGGGAGGGGCCGCGGCGGTCCCACCCGTTCATCGACGAGCTCTACCCGGCCCACGCCGGGGCGACCTCGCGCGCCTACTTCGCCTTCCTGGAGCCCGGGGACCGCCGTTCGCTCCTCCTCGGGCGGCCCTCGGCCCGGTTCTCCGAGCTCACCCGGGTCGACGCCGAAGGCGTCGAGGCGCTCTTCGACGAGACGGTCGTCGCCGGGTACGCCCTTTCGCAGGGCGAGTACGACTCCTCGTCGCGGGCGCTGGCCGTCCCGGTGTTCGGCGGTGTGCGGCCGGTCGGATCGCTCACGCTGGTCGAGAACAAGCTGTCCGCGCACGACGACGAGCTGGCCGACCACCTCAACGGACTCCTGGCGGCCGCCGACGAGCTCACCGGCCTGCTGTCCAACCGCCGCCCCGAACCCCCGCGGCGCGACTGGCGGCGGGGGCACGGCGCCCACGCCCCGCGCGTCACGCCCGATCCCCGGCAACCCGATCCCCAGTAGTAGGAGGACCATGCCCGAGCTGCTGCTCTTCTCGAACTCGGTCAACCACGGCCGCGGCTTCCTCGACCACGCCTGGGAGGCGGTCGAGGCGTTCCTCGGCGAGCGCGACGAGGTCGTCTTCGTGCCGTTCGCGGGCGGCGACCGGCCGGCCTACACCCGGCGCGTGGCCGACGCGTTCGCCACGCGGGGGCTGCGCGTGCGCGGGCTCCCGGCGACCGGCGAGGCGCACGCGGTCCTGGCCGGCGCCCAGGCGGTGTTCGTGGGCGGCGGCAACACCTTCCGCCTGGTCGACACGTTGCAGCGGCTCGATCTGATGGCGGCGCTGCGCGATGCGGTGGGAGCCGGGCTGCCCTACATGGGCTCCAGCGCCGGGACCAACATCGCGGCGCCGACGCTGCGCACGACCAACGACATGCCCATTGTCGAGCCGCCCTCGTTCGAGACGCTGGGGCTGGTCCCGTTCCAGATCAACCCGCACTACCTGGACGCCGACCCCGCCTCGACGCACCAGGGCGAGACACGCGAGACGCGCCTCACCGAGTTCCTCGAGGCCAACGACGTGGACGTCCTCGGCCTGCGCGAGGGCACCCACCTGCGTGTCAGCGGGGGCCGCGGCGAGCGCCCCTTGCACGCGCACATCGGCGGTTCCGCGGTGCAGCCCCAGGCGCCGGGCCCGGCGATCGTCTTCCGGCGCGGTGTGCCACCGTTCGAGGTCTCCGGCGACGTGACCGACCTCTTCGCCTTCGCCACGCGGGAGCTCTAGGGGGCCGGCCCTAGAAGGGCTGCGCCACCCCGTTCTGGTAGGCCCAGACCACGGTCTGGAGGCGGTCGCGGGTGCCGACCTTGTTCATGATCCGGCCCAGGTGCGACTTGACCGTGCTGGTCTCGATGAACAGGTCCCTGCCGATCTCGGCGTTGGACATCCCCCGGGCCAGCAGCCGGACGATCTCGGTCTCGCGGCCGGTGAGCAGGGAGCCGGCCTCGCCGCCGGCCCGGCTCGCCGGCCTGCGGCGGGCGAACTCGGCCATCACCCGCCGGGTCACGGCCTGGTCCACCAGCCCGTAGCCGTCGGCGAGGCGGCGCACGGCGTCGATCAGGTCGTCGGGGTCGGTGTCCTTGAGGATGAACCCGCTCGCCCCGGCCTCAAGGGCGCCGAAGACGTACTCGTCGAGGTCGAAGGTCGTGACGATGAGGATCTGCGGCGGGTCCGCCGCCGTGCGGGAGAGGATCCGGCGGGTCGCCGACAGCCCGTCGCCGCCCGGCATCCGCACGTCCATGCAGATGACGTCGGGCTTGAGGCGTTCGGCGAGGTCGACCGCCGTGGGCCCGTCGCCGCACTCGCCGACCACCTCGATGTCGTCGACCAGATTCAGGATGACGCGGAAGCCGGCCCGCACGACGCTCTGGTCGTCGACGAGAAGCACCCTGATCACTGCGCGGCCTCCTGGTCCGTGCTCCGGTCGCGGGCTGCGGTCTCCCGGGTGACCGGGAGGTCCAGCCGGACCCGCCATCCGCCCCCGGCGTCCGGGCCCGCGGCCAGGCCGGCGCCCACGAGCTGCGCCCGTTCCTTCATGCCCACCAGGCCCAGCCCGCGGGGCACACCCGGCGGCTTCGTGTTCTCCTTCGGCCGGCCGGTCCCGGCGTCGTTGCCGACCTCCAGCACGACCCGCGATTCACGGTAGTGGAGCGCGACGCGCACCGGTGCGCCCGGTGCGTGTTCGCGGGCGTTGGACAGCGCCTCCTGCGCCACCCGGTAGACGGTGACGTCGGCGACCGGCGGCAGGTCGTAGGCCGCGCCCTCGCGCACCAGGTCGATCGAGCCGCCCAGGGCGCGCTCGGCCGCCACCAGGCGCTCCAGCGCCGCGGCGCCGGGGACGGGCGCACCGCGGGCGCCCGGGGCGCCGGAGTGCGCGAGCCCGTCCCCGGACGCGGGCCGGTCCTCACCGGGGTCGCGCAGCGCGCCCACGACCAGGCGCAGGCTGTCGAGCGTCTCCCGGCCCTGCGAACGCACCCAGGACACCGCTTCGCGGGCGGCCTGGTCGTCGCGGCCGATCAGCCGTTCGGCCGCCCCCAGCTGCACGACCATGCCGGAGAGGTGGTGGGCGGCGATGTCGTGCAGCTCGCGCGCCATGCGCGCCCGTTCGGCCCGGATCGCGCCCTCGGCGCGCTCCCGGTGCTGCTGGATCGCTTCGCCGGCGCGGACGCGCACCAGTTCGGCGTAGCGCCGGCGGGTCGCCGCATAGGACCCCGTGAGCGCGGCGCCGACGTAGAGGATCAGGGACATGAGCAGCAGGCCGCTCGCCAGCACCGTGTACTCCATCGGCCCGGCCGGCCGCCCGGTGGCCGCCTCCCCCGCCGGGCCCGACAGCGTCCCCGCCACCAGCGGCCCGGCGACGCCGTGCAGGGCCACGAGCGACGCCAGGACCCCCGTGAGCAGGCGGGGCGCCAGGAGCGCGCCGCAGGTGTAGGCGGCGATGAACGCGGCGGGCGCCGGGGCGTTGACGTTCGGCGGCAGGACGGCGGTGATCCCGAGATGCGCGACGCCCACGGCGACCAGGCACAGGGCCGGGTACCGGCGCCGGACGCACAGCATCAGCGGCTGCGCGAACATCAGGACCGCGAAAACGGTGGTGGCGGCCGGGGAGAGCCGGTAGCCCTCCCCGGCGAGGAAGCCCGTGACGGTCCACACCAGAACCCCTGTGAGCAGCGCCACCAGCACCGCGAGCAGGCAGTCGCGGGCGAGAACGGAGCGCAGGCCCACGCGGTTCAGGACGGCGTCCATCCGCGCCGTCATCCGGGAGGCGGCGGCGTCGACCCCGCCCGGGCCGTCTCCGGCGCCGGGTGCGCGGAGTTCGTCGTCGGTCATCACTTCCACCGGTCTCCTCGGCTCATCGGGGGTGGGGGGCGGGGTGCCGCGCGCGGAGCGCGGGGCCTCCGGTTCCCCGGCGGCCCCGCGCCCGCAGGCGGCGGTCGGCGGTCGGCGGTCAGAAGGACGCGTCGAAGGTCAGCATCTGGAAGACCACGGCGATGTAGGCCATCCCGAGCAGCGCCGCGAGGACCAGCCCGCCGCCCAGGTACCGCTTCCACCCGGAGCCGCGCCGGATCTCGCCGTACAGGGCCACGGCCGCGGGGGCGATGGCCAGGACGCCGACCCACTGGAGCGCCGCGAAGGTGATCACGGCGTCCTGGGAGACCGGCTGGAACGCCGAGGCCATGGCGATGACGACGACCTTCCCGATGACCGCCGCAAGGAGGCCGGCCACGCCGGCCCGGGTCAGGATACGGGCCACCCGGCCCGCCCGGTCCCGCGCGGGGCGCGACCGGAGGCGGCGCACCGCGGCGCCGATCGGCAGGGACACCAGGGAGACGAGCAGGATGACGACGGACGCGGCGAGCACCGGGACGGCCACGGCCGCGTCGCGAGCGGGGTCGGCGCGCAGGAGCGAGAAGGCCGATTCGAAGCCGAGCGCCTCGACCCGCCCGTCCTCGGCGCGCATCGTCAGGATGCGCTGCCCGTCGACCTCGCGCCACACCCAGGGCCCGACCTCCTCGAAGACAACGGACTCCATGGTCGCCGAGTAGGGCGCGACCCGGATCGTGCCGTCCTCCAGCGCGGTGACGCGGGTCTGCTGCATGAGGCCCAGGACCGACAGGAAGGTGCTGTGCATCGACCGCGACGTCTCGTAGGTCCCCGCGGCGGCCGCGGCGTGCTCGGCGGCCGTCGGCCGCACCTCGGCGGTGTCCTCGCCGGAGGCCGGGAAGTAGCGGTCGGCGAACCCGGCCAGGAGGTCCCGGCGCAGCCGGACGTTGTCGGCCGGCCCGTTCCCGGAGCCGTTGAGGGCCACGAAGATCCCGGTGCCCTCATTGGGGTAGATCTGAAGGTAGGAGTGGAAGAGCGGGGTGTCCCCGCCGTGGCCGAGGATCCGGTGGCCGTTGCGGTCCTCTTCGAAGAAGCCCAGGGTCATGCGCGGCCCTTCGGCCAGGGTCCCCAGGGAGCCCTCCTCCAGAGCGGGGGCGTGCATGAGCTCCAGAGTCTCGGGGCTCAGCACCTGCCGGCCGCCATCGCGGGCGCTCAGGTGCGCGAGCATGAACCGCGCCATGTCGGTGGCCGACGTGGTCAGCGCGCCGGCGGGCGGGCCGGCGACGGTCTCGAAGTCGCCGGCCGGAGCGGCGTCGTCCGGGTACCCGTTCGCGAGGCGGTCCGCGAGTCCGGCGGGGAGGGGCTGGGCGAACGTGGAGGAGTCCATGTCCAGCGGCGCGAGCACGTTGTCCTGGACGTAGTCCTCGAAGGGGACCCCGCTGACCTGCTCGACGACGTACCCGGCGAGCGCGTTTCCGTAGTTGGAGTAGGCGGGGACCGTGCCCGGCGCGTACACCTGCTCCGGCGGGTCGACGGCCACTCGGTCGCGCAGGTCGGGCTCCGCGCCGGGGGCGAGCATCATCCCGCCCAGCTGCTCTTCGAAGCCGGCGGTGTGGCTCAGCAGGTGGCGGAGGGTCACGGGCTCGTCGAAGGTGGTCGGCAGCGTGAAGTCGATGTAGTCGTCGACGTCGGTGTCGAGGTCCACGTCGCCGGACTCCACCAGCTGCATCACCGCTGTGCCGGTGAACAGCTTCGACACCGACCCGGCCCGGAAGAGCGTGTCGCCGGGGTCGACCGGCACCGGCTCGCCCCCGTCGGCGCCGGTGTCGGCGTCCCCGAAGCCGCGGGCCGTGAGCAGCTCCCCGTCGCGGACGACGCTGACCGCGGCGCCCGGGATCCCGGTGGCGTCCAGGGCGCCCGGAACCACTTCGTCCAGCCAGGCGTCGAGGTCCTGCCCGGTGAGCTCGGCGGTCCCGGATGCGGGCACCAGGGGCCCGGCTTCCTCGGGGGCCGGTGCGGCGCAGGCGCCCGCCGCCACGGCCAGGGCCGCGGCGGCGGCCAGCGCCTTCCAGGGCGCCCGGGGCCTGCTGCGCCGGGGCCGGGGCGTACCGGCCGAGGGGGGTCGGGGGGTCGCTTCGGCGGGGTTCACTGACTCACTCCTGATCGCTGGGGGCCGGCGGTTCCCCAGCATCGTGGAACGGGCCCCTCCGCCACAGCCCGCGCAGGTGCACATCGGGTTTGCGACCTTTGGCGGACGCCGCTCCGCCCTTCGGTGGCGGCGATCAGGGCGGCCGCGCTTGGAATCCGCGATCACCGGGAAATAACGGTTTCTCCTGCGAACACGGTATCGACGCGGAAATCGAACCCGGACCGGCCGAAAAGATCAACTGGGCATATGATCGCGATGTCGCACGACGTCGCAGGTCGGACGGCACGAACGGATTTCTCCGCGGAACCCCCTTGACACGCCCGTAACGCGAAGTTTATATCTGGGAAAACCATTACACCGATCCCCCATTGACACACCGAAAAGAATGTTAACGCTAACATTCCGGTGATCCCTTTCCGGAGAATGAGAATGACGGGCGCCCATCCCCACGTCCCTTTTCTCCGGTCCCCATCCCCCCGCATCCCCCTCCCCCCACCCGAGGACACCATGACCTCTCTGCGAGCGAGAATCCCCGCCCTCGTCGCCTCCGCCCTCCTGTTCACCCTGTTGTCCACCGCCCTTGCGCCCGCGGATGCGTCGGCGCAGGAGCTGCCCACCGAATTCCAGTGGTCCTCCAGCGGCCCCCTGATCGCCCCGCAACCGGACGCCGCGCACGACATCGTGTCGGTCAAGGACCCCACGGTCGTCCACCACGACGGCGCCTGGCACGTGTTCGCCACCACCGCGAACACCGACGGCGCCTGGCACCTCACCTACCTGACCTTCACCGACTGGGACCAGGCCGGCTCCGCCCGCCAGCACCACCTGGACACCACGCCCATAGGCCCCGGCTACCGCGCGGCGCCGCAGGTGTTCTACTTCGCCCCGCAGCAGATGTGGTACCTCGTCTACCAGACAGGCCCGCCGTCCTACTCCACGAACACCGACATCAGCGACCCGGACGGCTGGACCGCGCCGCGGACCTTCATCGACGAGGTCCCGCCCATCGTCGAGGAGAACGGCGACGGGTTCTGGCTGGACTTCTGGGTCACCTGCGACACCGCCACCTGCCACCTGTTCGCCTCCGACGACAACGGCCACCTGTACCGCGCCGAGACGTCCGCCGGCTCCTTCCCCGACGGCTTCGCCGGCGCGGAGACGGAGATCGCGCTGGAGGACGGGAAGTACGACCTCTTCGAGGCCTCGAACGTCTACAAGGTGGCGGGCAGCGACACCTACCTGCTGATCGTCGAGGCCATCGGCGCATCGGGCCGGCGCTACTTCCGGTCCTGGACCTCGACCGCCCTCGACGGCCAGTGGACCCCGCTCGCCGCGACCGAAGGCGCCCCCTTCGCCGGGGCGGCCAACGTCGACTTCCCCGCCGGGCGCTGGACCGAGGACATCAGCCACGGCGAGCTGATCCGCTCCGGCACCGACCAGGCCATGGAGATCGACCCCTGCGGGCTGCGCTACCTCTACCAGGGCATGGACCCCTCGTCGGGCGGCGACTACTCCCAGCTCCCGTGGCGCCTCGGCCTCCTCACCCAGACCAACTCCGCCTGCTGACAGCGGCCGACCGCCCCATCCGGCCCGAGACCTCCACCATCGGCGGCGTCGACTCCGCCTTCACCCACACCTTCCCGCCCAACTCCGTCAGCTTCCTGCGCATCCGGCCGGAGGCCTGACGGCACCGCCGCCGGGTACCCCCTGGTGCCCGGCGGCGGACCGGTCGTCGGTGCCAGGGGTCAGTCTCCCGAGCCCACCTGCGCCGTTTCAGCGGCGGTGGGCGGTGCCGTCTCGCGGTGCGCCGCCGGGCGCAGGCCCGGCAGGAAGGCGGCGAAGAAGAGCGCGACGAGCGCCGCGCCGGCGCCGATCGCCATGATCACCCGGAAGCCGTCGATGGAGGGGACCGTGGCGGCGCCGAGCGTGACGGTCATCTGGGCCAGGATGACGCCGGCCACCGCGCTGGAGACCGAGGTGCCGATGGAGCGCATCAGCGTGTTGAGGCTGTTGGCGGCGGCGGTCTCCGATACCGGCACTGCCGCCATGACCAGCGCGGGCATGGCCCCGTAGGCGAGGCCGATGCCGGCCCCGATCACGCTGGAGACGATCATGAGCTGCCAGACGGCGGACATCAGCGCGACGCCCAAGCCGTAGCCGGCGGCGACGACCACGGCGCCCACCATCAGGGTCACCTTGGGGCCCCTCGCCTTGGAGATGCGGGCGGACACCGGGGCCATGGCCATCATCACCAGGCCCGACGGCGCCATCACCAAGCCGACGACCATCATCGTCTGCCCGAGGCCGTAGCCGGTGGCCTCCGGGAGCTGGAGCAGCTGCGGCAGGACCAGCGACATCGCGAACATCGCGAACCCGAACACGGCCGACGCGAGGTTGGTGAACAGCACCTGGCGGCGGGCCGTGGTCCGCAGGTCGACCAGGGGCCGGGCGGTGCGCAGCTCCCAGCGGCCCCACAGCGCGAGCACGCCGGCGGCCGCGCCGAACAGGCCGAGGGTGGGGGCGCTCGACCAGCCCCAGTCGGCGCCCTTGGAGATCGCCAGCAGCAGGCAGATCAGCCCGGCCGAGAGGCCGATGGCCCCCACCAGGTCGAAGCGCCCGCCGGTGCGGACCTCGGACTCCGGCACCAGGGTCAGCACGAGCACGGTGACGACGGCGCCGAGGACCGCGGCGGTCCAGAACAGGACGTGCCAGTCGGTCTGCTCGGCGAGGAAGGCGGCGGCGGGCAGGCCGAGCGCGCCGCCCACGCCAAGGGACGCGCTCATCAGCGCGGTCGCCGAGCCGAGGCGGTCGGCCGGCAGTTCGTCGCGCATGATGCTGATGCCCAGGGGGATGACGCCGGCCGCCAGGCCCTGGAGGGTCCGCCCGATGAGCATGGGCACGAGCGTGTTGCTGAGGCCCCCGATGGCCGAGCCCACGACGAGCAGCACCAGGCTGATCAGGAGCATGCGCCGCTTGCCGTACATGTCCCCCAGCCGCCCCACCACGGGGGTGGCGACGGCGGCGGCGAGCAGTGTGGCGGTGATCACCCAGGAGGCGTTGGCGGTCGAGGTGCCCAGGAGCTCCGGGAGCCGCGGGACGAGCGGGATCACCAGGGTCTGCATCAGCGAGACGGTGATCCCGCCGGAGGCCAGGACCGGCACGAGTGCGCGGTTCCGCCGGGGGCCGGACGCCTTGGTGGATAAGGCGTGAGCGGTGTTCATGGAGGGCCTTCCGTCTCGACGTGCGGTGCTGCCGCTTATCCCGCTTTTATTTAAGTCAGTCGCTTGACTTACATTATGCGATCGGGTTGGCTGGCCACGAATCGCACACCGGACGCGGAGGGCGCCACATGGTGGGTCAGATGGTGGATCAGGGCGGCAGCGGGCAGGCGTTGAGCTACCCCATCCCCAGCGAGGCGGCACTGGAGCCGCCGGCGGAGTGGGCGGAGCTGCGGCAGCAGTGCCCCGTCGCGCGGGTGAAGCTGCCCAGCGGCGACGAAGCGGCGCTCGTCACGCGCTACGAGGACGTCAAGCAGGTCCTCTCCGACCCGCGGTTCGGCCGGCGGCTGGACGCCGACGGCGCCGCCCGGATCGCCGACACCGAGTCGGGCGGGGTCTTCAACAGCGACATGGCGTCCGCGCTCCCCGAAAGCGGCGAGGGCCACCTGAAGTGGCGGCGGATGGTGGGCAAGTGGTTCACCGCCAAGCGCATGTCCGCTCTACGCCCCGGGATCGAGGAGATGGCCGAGCGGCTCATCGACGACATGGTGCGCAACGGCCACCCCGCGGACCTCACCGCGAACCTGGGCTTCCCGCTGCCGGTGTGGGTGATCTGCGACATGCTCGGGGTGCCCGAGTCCGACCGCGACCGGTTCTCCTTCTGGTCCGACACGCTGCTCAACCTGACCAAGTACTCCGAGGCCGAGATCGCCGCCGCGCAGGCCGACTTCGCCGCGTACATGACCGCCCACATCGCCGCCACGCGCGCCGAGCCCGGCGACGACATCCTCAGCGAGCTGATCACCGCCACCGATTCCGCGGGTGAGCCGATGCCCGACGCGGCGCTGATCGCCACCGGCATGGGGCTGCTGGTCGCCGGGCACGAGACCACCTCGAACATGATCGGCAAGATGGTCGCGATGCTGCTGTCCGACCGGCGGCGCTGGGAGCGCCTGCTCGCCGACCGCTCCCTGGTGCGCACGGCGGTGGAGGAGGTGCTGCGCTTCGACGCCAACGGCGGCTTCGGGCTGCCGCGCTTCATCACCGAGGACACCGAGATCGGCGGCACGGTCGTGCCGACCGGCACCACCGTGATCTGCAACATGGCGGCGGCCAACCGCGACGAGAGCGCCTTCGCCGGCGCCGGCGGCATGGAGCTCGACCGCAGCCCCAACCCCCACCTGGCCTTCGGCTCCGGTGCCCACTCCTGCCTCGGGCAGTCCCTGGCCCGCACCGAGCTCCAGGCCGTCCTCGACGTGCTGCTGCGCCGGCTGCCCACCCTCGATCTCGCGGTCGACGCCACGGACCTGCGCCGCCGCGAGGGCCTGGTCGTCGGCGGCCTGGACGAGGTCCCGGTGCGGTGGTGACCGTGGCCGCGAGGAGCGCGCGCGCCGAGCGGGCCGAGGAGACGCGGGAGCAGATCATGTCGGCCGCCGAGCGGCTGTTCGCCGACCACGGCGTGCGCGCGGTGTCCAACCGCCAGGTGAGCGAGGCGGCCGGGCAGGGCAACAACTTCGCCGTCGGCTACCACTTCGGCGGCAAGGAGGACCTGGTGCGCGCCATCGCGCGCAAGCACTCGCAGCACAGCGAACGGCGGCGCCGGGCCATGGTGGCCGCCCTCGGCGGCGGCTCCGACGACGTCCGGGACTGGGTCGCCTGCCTGGTGCGCCCGGTGACCGGGCACCTGGCCGAGCTGGGCAGCCCCACGTGGTTCGCCCGGTTCGCCGCGCAGGCGATGGCCGACCCGTCCTTCGCGCCGATCA
Source organism: Nocardiopsis sediminis (assembly GCF_042650565.1). Classification (NCBI taxonomy): domain Bacteria; kingdom Bacillati; phylum Actinomycetota; class Actinomycetes; order Streptosporangiales; family Nocardiopsidaceae; genus Nocardiopsis; species Nocardiopsis sediminis. The sequence continues at coordinate 52,548 of NZ_JBHSBH010000006.1, read as the reverse complement.
TGGTCGACGAGGCCCTCACCTCGCCTGCCCTACAGGAGATCGTCGACGGCATCGACCGGTGCCTGCCCGCTCTGCCCGCCGAGGTGCGGACCGAGCGCGACGAGATGGCCGGCTCCCTGATCATCACCACCTGCGCGCGGCGGGAGCGCGCCCTCGCCAACGGCACCCCCACCCACCGCTCCACGTGGGACGACGCGGCGACCGGGCTGATCGACGCCATCGCCGGGCTGTGGCAGGCACCGGTCACCCCCGCACGAGAGACCCGAGAGGTACCGGGGCCCGTCACGGCCCCGTCCGACGAGCACACCGAGGAGGACCAGCGGTGAAGATCAGTGTGGACGAGGACAAGTGCTGCGGCGCCGGCCAGTGCGTGCTGCTCGCGCCGGAGGTGTTCGACCAGCGCGACGACGACGGCATCGTGGTCCTGCTCGACGCGCAGCCGGACGAGGGGCACCATGCGGCGGTCCGCGAGGCCGCCGATGTGTGCCCCGCCGCGGCGATCGCGCTGGACGAGAGCGCATGACGGTCCCGTCGAGCGTCCTCGTGGTCGGCGCCTCGGCGGCCGGGCTGTCCACGGCCGAGGCCCTGCGGCGCAAGGGCTACGAGGGGGCGCTGACCCTGCTGGGCGCCGAACCGCACCCGCCCTACGACCGGCCGCCGCTGTCCAAGCAGGTGCTCTCGGGCACCTGGGACCCGGAGCGGGCCCGCCTGCGGCCGCAGGAGACGCTGGACCGCCTGGACGCCGAGTTCGTCCTTGGCGACCCGGCCACCGGGCTGGACGCGGCGGAGCGCACCGTCCGAACCGCCTCCGGCCGCGTCCTGCGGGCCGACGCCGTGGTCGTCGCAACGGGGCTGCGGCCCCGGGCCCTTCCCGGGCAGGACGGCCTGGCGGGCGTGCACGTGCTGCGCACACTCGGCGACGCCGCGGCGCTGCGCGCGGACCTGCTGGAATCCGGGCGGGTCGTGGTCGTCGGCGACGGCGTCCTGGGCGCCGAGGCCGCCGCCACCGCGCGCGGGATGGGCCTGGACGTCACCCTGGCCGGGCCCCAGCCGACCCCGCTGGCGCTCCAGTTCGGGCCCCTTGCTTCGGGGCTCCTCGCCGGCCTGCACACCGAGCGCGGGGTCGCCCTGCGGCTGGGCACCGCGGTCAGCGGGCTGGCCGGCCGCGACGGACGGGTCACCGGCGTGCGCCTGGACACCGGGGAGGTGCTGCCCGCCGACACGGTCGTGGTCGCGCTCGGCGCCGCCCCCGCGACCGAGTGGCTCGCCGGCAGCGGCCTGCGGGTCGACAACGGGCTGGTGTGCGACTCCCATTGCCGCGCGGCGGAGGGGGTCCACGCCGTCGGCGACGTCGCCCGCTGGCACCACGACCGGCTCGGCGCCCTGATCCGGCTGGAGAACCGGACCAACGCCACCGAGCAGGCGGCCGCGGTCGCCGCCGACATCCTCGGTGAGGGCCGGGCCTACGCCCCGGTGCCCTACTTCTGGACCGACCAGTTCGACGCCAAGATCCACGTCCACGGGGTGCTGTCGGCCGACGCCGAGGCCACCGTCGTGGACGGCGACGTCGCGGACCGGCGCTTCGTCGCGCTCTACCGCCGCAACGGCGCGGTCACCGGGGTCCTGGGCTGGAACATGCCCAAGCAGGCCCGCGTGCTGCGCCGGCGCCTCGCCGACGCGTTCTGGGACCCCGCGGAGTCGGACCGGCTGTCCGCGCCCCTGGCCGCCGGCTCCCCCGCGGGCCGGTGACCCCGCCGCCCGCCCACAGCGGGCCCGCATCCGATGTTGGAGGAACACGATGACCACCACGTCCGACCAGGTCGCCGCGCACGGGGCCGAACCCCCGGAGTTCCCGATGGAGCGGGCGGCGAGATGCCCGTTCGATCCGCCCCCGGCCCTGCGGACCCGGCAGGAGGAGGGCCCGCTGTCGCGGGTCCGGCTGTGGGACGGCAGCACCCCGTGGGTGGTGACCCGCTACGCCGAGCAGCGGGCGCTGCTGGCCGACCCGCGGGTCAGCGCCGACATCACCCGTCCCGGGTACCCGAGTTCCGCCCCCGTCACCTCGGGCAAGATCGGGTTCATTCTGATGGACGACCCGGAGCACGCCCGGATGCGGCGGATGGTGACGGCGCCCTTCACGATCAAGCGGGTCGAGGCGATGCGCCCGGCCGTGCAGAAGATCGTGGACGACCTGATCGACGCCATGCTGGCGGGCCCGGCGCCGGTGGACCTGATGCAGGCGTTCGCCCTGCCGGTGCCGTCGCTGGTGATCTGCGAGCTGCTCGGCGTGCCCTACGCCGACCACGACTTCTTCCAGGAGAACAGCAAGCTGCTGATCAGCCGCGAGGTCGCGCCCGAGGAGCGGGGGGCCGCCCACGGCCGCCTCACCGCCTACCTGGACGACCTCATGGGCGAGAAGCTCGCCGCCCCCGGTGACGACCTGCTGTCGGGCCTGGCCGGCCGGGTCACGGCCGGGGAGCTGGCGCGCGAGGACGCGGCGGCCATGGGGGTGCTGCTCCTGCTCGCCGGGCACGAGACCACCGCGAACATGATCGCGCTGGGCACGCTGGCCCTGCTGGAGCACCCCGGCCAGCTGACGGCCCTGCGCGAGTCCGACGACCCGAAGCTGGTGGCCGGGGCCGTCGAGGAGCTGCTGCGCTACCTGAACATCACCCACAACGGGCGGCGCCGGGTGGCGCTGGAGGACATCGAGATCGCCGGGCGGACCATCCGCGCCGGCGAGGGCCTGATCATGGCCAACGACATCGGCAACCGCGACCCCGAGGTCTTCGACGACCCCGACCGGCTGGACATCCACCGCGACGCCCGCCGCCACGTGGCCTTCGGCTTCGGGGTGCACCAGTGCCTGGGCCAGCCGCTGGCTCGGATGGAGTTGCAGGTCGTCTACGGCACGCTCTACCGGCGCATCCCCACGCTGCGGCTGGCCGCGGACCTGGAGGAGCTGCCGTTCAAGCACGACGGGTCGGTGTACGGGGTCCACGAGCTCCCCGTGGCCTGGTGACACCTGCGGACAAGGGGGATCTCATGAAGGTGACCGTCGACCAGGACAAGTGCGTGGCGTCGGGGCAGTGCGTGATGGCCGCGATGGAGGTGTTCGACCAGCGCGACGAGGACGGCGTGGTCGTGCTGCTCACCGCCGACCCGCCGCCGGAGCAGGCCGAGGACGTCCGGCAGGCCGCGGCCGTGTGCCCGGCGCTGGCCATCGCCGTGGAGGGGTGAGGGCCCGAGGGCGGCGGCCCCCGGCGCGGCCGGAGAGAGCCGGGTCCCCACAGGGGCGGGGCGGGAACCCGGCGTGTCGCCGCACCGCCCGGGCTGAGCCCGGGTCGGCTCCCGGTAGTCTAGTCAATACCCATAGAGAACGCTAGAGGCGCCGCACCCCATGGGGTGCGGCGCCCGGTCATCCGTGCGTGAGCGGGGGCCCGTCCCGCCGGTCCGCTCCCGCCGCGGCGGCGGCGCGTTCCCGGGCCGGGCCGGACGCGGGCAGCCGGACGGTCACCTCCAGGCCGCCGCCCTCGCGCGGGGCGGCCGTCACCTCGCCGCCGTGGGCGGTCACGACGGAACGGACGATCGACAGCCCCAGGCCGCTGCCGCCGCCCGCCCGGTGCGTGCGGACGTGGCCGCCCCGGTGGAACGGCTCGAAGAGCACATCGGCGTCGGCGATCTCCGGGCCGGTGTTGGCCACCCGCAGCACGGCGCCGCCGTCGCTCCGCTCCACCCCGATGGTGACCTCTCCATCTGCGCGGTTGTACCGGATCGCGTTCTCGACCAGGTTGCGCACCAGGTGCTCCAGCAGCACCGGGTCGCCCGGCACCTCGGCCGGGACCGTCTCGGGGCGCAGCGTGACGCCCGCGGCCGACGCGTCCGCGGCGAGCAGCCGCACCACCCCGTCGACGGCGTCCGCCAGCTCGACCGGCTCGGTCGCGTCGATGCCGCGGTCGGAGCGGGCGAGCAGCAGCAGTCCCGCTATCAGCCGCTCGCTGCGCTCCACCGAATCCAGCACCCGGTTCACCGCGGGCTTGAGATCATCCGGAACCCGGCCCTGCTCCAGGGGCACCTCCACCGCCGCGCGCTGGACCGCCAGCGGGGTGCGCAGCTCGTGTGAGGCGTTGGCGACGAACCGGCGCTGGCTGTCGAACGCCGCCTGCAGCCGCTCCAGCATGCCGTCGAAGGTGTCGCCGAGCTCTCGGAACTCATCGGCCGGGCCGGTCAGGGCGAGCCGGCTGTCCAGATCGCGCTCGGACAGTCGGCGGGCGGTCTCGGTGACCCGGTGCAGCCGGCGAAGCGGGCGCCCGACGATCAGCCACCCGGCCGCCGCCGCCAGCACCGTGATGCCCGCGAGGGCCGCCGCCGAACGCAGGAGCAGGTCGGAGAGCACCCCCTCCTGGTAGGCGTCGAGGACCTGGAGCGATATGGGTGTCCCGCTGGAAGGCGCGGCGTCCCCGCTGGAGGACGCGGCATCCCCGCTGGAGGGCGCCCAGCCGTCGGATTCCCCATCATCGGTGGGGCTCACCGGCTCGGTCGAGGCCGGGCCGCCGGAGGGCCCCACCTCGGGGAGGGCGTTCGGTTGCCGGGGTTCCGCCTCCGCGTCGGAGAGCATCACGCTGCGGCTCGCCAGGCTCTCCGACACGATCGAGTAGTTCAGGGCCACCAGGAGCGCGCCGCCGACGAGGAACGCCGCGGTGTAGATGAGGGTGAGTTTCGCCCGCACGGTGACGCGGCCCCACACCGGGCGCGCGGTCGTCGCCTCCGGAACGGGATCCGGCGCTGAGCGGGCGGAGGGCTCCGGGATCGGATCCGGGGTCGAGGGCGCGGCCATGTCAGACCCGGTACCCCTGGCCAGCGACGGTCTCGATCACGGAAGGGGCGCCGAGCTTGCGGCGCAGTCCGTGCACGGCCACCTTCAGCACCCCGCTGAACGGGTCGAGGTTGGCGTCCCACACCTTCTCGATCAGCTGCGTCGCGGAGACCGGGGCGCCGTCGGCGCGCAGGAGCTCTTCCAGGATGCCGAGCTCCTTCGGCGACAGCGCGATCGGCCGTCCGTCGCGCGCAGCGGTGCGCCGGTTGGTGTCGACCTCCAGGCCCTTGCGCCGCAGCACCGGCGGGGCGGCGGGCCGGGCGCGCCTGCCGAGCGCGCGGACACGGGCCACCAGCTCCCGGTAGGCGAAGGGCTTGGCGAGGTAGTCGTCGGCGCCCAGGCCCAGCCCTTCCACGCGGTCGTCGAGCTCGCCGGACGCGGTGAGCATCAGTACCCGGGCATCGACATCGGGGTCGGCCACCACGCGGCGGCACACTTCGTCGCCGTGCACGATCGGCAGGTCCCGGTCCAAGACGATCACGTCGTAGCCGTGGACCGTGGCCATCTCCAGGCCGGAGTCGCCGTCGAAGGCGACGTCCACGGCCATCCCTTCACCGCGCAGCCCCTCGGCGACCGTCTCCGCCAGAGACGGCTCGTCCTCGACGACCAGCACCCGCATCCGCTCTCCCCGCATCCGCCCGTCACCGCCCCCGCACCGGGGCGGAATCCGCTGTCGCGGGCCCCGATCGGCCACGGGGTCCCGCGCGTCCGCCCAGAAATAGTCCCACGGCGGTTAGGCCGCGGTTAGCACGCGTACTCCGCCGCGGACGGCCGCCGGGCGAGGCCGTCGCCCCTAACCGGTGGCTAACCCGGGGTCCGCTGACATTGGGGCACCGGCGGCCGGAGGGCTCCGCGCCGCGATGACGGGACAACGGAACGGATGGGACGAACATGCGAGCGATCACCGCATACGCCGCCTCGGCGCTCTTCGCCGGGCTGCTGCTGACCGGATGCGGCGTCGGCGGGTCCGGCGGCGGGTCCGGGGACGCCGCCGGCGAGCCGGCGGGCGCCGATTCGAGCGCCTCCTTCGACGAGGCGTTCCAGGAGTACGCGCAGTGCATGCGCGACAACGGCGTGGACATGGAGGACCCCGTCCCCGGGGAGGCCCGGCCGGCGCTGGAGATGAACGAGACCACCGAGGCGGCGCTGGAGGAGTGCGAGGACCTGGTGCCCGTCGACGAGAACGCCCCCTCCGAGGAGGAGCGGCACGAGCAGGCCGTCGAAACGGCGGAGTGCCTGCGGGAGCACGGGATCGACGTCCCGGACCCCGAGCCCGGCCAGGGGCTGACCCTGAGCCTGGGTGACGGGAGCGACGAAGATCGCGAGGCCGCCGCGGCCTGCGCCGGCATCGACCCGCAGCAGCTGGAGGCTGAAGGGGATGCGGGCCAGTGAGCAGCGATCAGTCCGCGCCCGACCTTCTCCGGCCCGAGGTCGCCGATGACCAGGCCCCGCCCCGGGGCCGCGGAGGACTCACCGCGGTGACCGCCCTGTTCGCCGTCGCGGCGCTGGCCCTTTCGGCCGATGAGCACGTGCCGATGTCCGAAGGACCCACGAACCGATGAGCAGCGATCAGTCCGCGCCCGGCCTCCCCGGGCCCGAGGGTGGCGACGGCCCGGCTACGCGCCGCCGTCGCGGGGCGCCCATCGCGGTGGCCGCCTGTGCCGGCGCCGCGGTGCTCGCCGTCACCGCCGGCGCGGTCCTGTGGATCCGCCCCTGGGCGTCCGACCGGCCAGAGACCCCGGACGCCGGGCCCACGGCGGAGGTGGAGCGCACCACCCTGGTCCGGACCGAGACCCTGGAAGGCACCCTCGGCTACGCCGGGAATGCGACCGTCTTCGCCGGCGGCGACGGTGTGGTCACCTCGCTGCCCTCGACGGGGGCGGTCCTGGAGCCGGGGGACCAGGTCTATGAGATCGACGGGGAGCCGACCGTCCTGCTCCGGGGCGACACCCCCGCCTACCGCGTACTCGAACCCGGTGTCAGCGGAGACGACGTGCGCCAGTTCGAGCAGGCGCTGGCCGAGCTGGGATACGGCGGGTTCACCGTCGACGACGAGTACACGGCCCTCACCGCCGACGCGGTGCGGCGCTGGCAGGAGGACACCCCCGGGATGAAGGTCACGGGCACGGCCGATCCGGCGCACCTGTCGTTCGCGCCGGGGCCCGTGCGCGTCGCGGGGAAGGAACTGTCGGTGGGCGAACAGGCCGGCCCGGCGGCTCCCGTTCTGACCACCAGCTCCGAGGACCACGTCGTCCGGGTCGACTTAGCGGTCGCCGACCGGGAACTGGTGGACGAGGGCGACGAGGTCACCGTGTCCCTTCCCGAGGGCGGCACGGCAGAGGGCGAGGTGTCCTCCATCGGGTCGGTCGCCGAGGAGCCCGAGTCCGAGGACCCGGGTGGCGACGAGGAGGGTGACCCGACCGTCGAGGTCGTCGTCACCTTCAGCGGCGACGCACCCGAGGACCTGCTGGACCGGGCGCCCGTGGACGTCGAGGTGGAGAGCGACGCGAAGGAGGACGTCCTCGCGGTCCCCGTGAGCGCCCTCATCGCACTGCCCGGCGGCGGGCACGGCGTCACCGTGGTGCGCGGCGGGGAGGCGATGCGCGACGTCCCGGTCGAGACCGGGTGGTTCGCCGACGGGATGGTCGAGATCAGCGGCGACGGCGTCGACGAGGGCACGGAAGTGGTGGTGCCGAAATGACCGGGGTCATGGGGGCGCCCGCACCCACCGGGGAGGACGGGTCGATGGCCCCGGCGGGCGCCGCGGCCGCAACGGTCGCCGAATTCACCGATGTCTCCCGCACCTACCCGGGCGGGGTCCGCGCCCTCGACGGGGTGGACCTGCGGATCGGCGCCGGCGAGCTGGTCGGCATCGTCGGCCCGTCGGGGTCGGGGAAGTCCACGCTGCTCAACCTGCTGGGGACGCTCGACCGCGCCACCTCCGGGGCCGTCCGGATGTTCGGGCACGACCTGGACGGGCTCGGGGACGACGGCACCTCGGCCCTGCGCGCGCAGCGCATCGGGTTCGTCTTCCAGCAGTTCCACCTCGCGCCCAACGTCACCGCCGTGGACAACGTCGCCGACGGGCTGCTCTACGCGGGGGTCCCGGCGCGGCGGCGCCGGGAGAGGGCGCAGGCCGCGCTGGCCCGCGTGGGCCTGGCCGACCGGGGTCATCACCGGCCGCACGAGCTTTCGGGCGGGCAGAAGCAGCGCGTGGCGATCGCCCGCGCCGTTGTAGGGGAGCCGGAGCTGGTGCTGGCCGACGAGCCCACCGGCGCGCTCGACACCGCCTCGGGGGCGGCGGTGCTGGAGCTGCTGCGCGACCTCAACACGGCGGGCGCGACCGTCGTGATCATCACCCACGACCGGGACCTCGCTTCGGGCCTGCCGCGGCGCGTCGAGGTGCGCGACGGCCGGATCGTGGCGGACACAGCGGGCACGGACGACGCAGTGGGCACAGAGGGCACCGCCCGGGCGGGGGCCGCGCGGTGACCCGGCACGGCGACCGTCGCGGGCGCGCGCCCGGCCCTCCCCCGTTCGCGCCCTCCCGGATGGCCCTGGCCGACGTCCTGCGCACGGGCGCCGGCGGGCTGCGCGCCCGCCCCACCCGGGTGGTGCTGTCGGCCCTGGGGATCGCCATCGGGATCGCGGCGATGGTCGCGGTGGTCGGGATCTCCGCGTCGAGCCGCGCCGAATTCGACGCGCGCCTCGCGCAACTGGGCACCAACCTCATCACCGCGGCCCCCGGCGACAGCCTCTTCGGGGGCGAGGCCGAGCTGCCCCCCGAGGCGCCGGAGCGGGTGGGGCGCATCGACGGCGTCCAGGACGTCTCCCAGGTCGCGCAGGTCGAGGACGTGCGGGTCTACCGCAGCGACCTGATCCCCGAGGAGGAATCGGGCGGGATCGCCGTCTACGCCGCCGACCTTGGGTTGGTCGACGTGCTGCGCGCGCAGGTGCGGCTCGGCGAGTGGCTGAACGGGTCGACCGCCGAGTATCCGGTCGTCGTCCTGGGGCACACCGCCGCCGAACGGCTCGGGATCACCCGCATCGGGCCGGATACGCGGGTCCTCATCGGCGACGAGTACTACAGCGTGGTGGGCGTGCTCGGCCCCGTGACGCTGGCCCCCGAGCTCGACAATGCCGCCCTTGTCGGCTGGCAGGCGGCGGCCGACGGCCTGGGCATGAACGGCCACCCCACGACGCTGTACACGCGCGCCGACCCCGAGCGCGTGAACGAGGTGCGCGAGCTGATCGCCCCGTCGGCCAACCCCGAGTACCCCAACGAGGTGGAGGTGTCCCGGCCCTCGGATGCGCTGGAGGCGCAGCAGGCCGCGGACCGGTCGTTCAACGGGCTGCTCGTCGGGCTGGGCGGGGTCGCGCTGCTCGTGGGCGGGATCGGGGTCGCCAACACCATGGTGATCGCCGTGCTGGAGCGCCGCGGCGAGATCGGGCTGCGCCGGGCCCTGGGCGCCACCCGCGGCCGGATCCGCACCCAGTTCCTGGTGGAGGCGATGGCGCTGTCGGCGCTCGGCGGGGCGGTGGGCACCGCCCTGGGGGCGACGGCGACCGCCGCCTACGCGCTCTCACAGGACTGGCCGGTGGCGGTGCCGTGGTGGGCCGCCGCCGGCGGGATCGTGATGACGGTGCTGATCGGGGCGGTGGCGGGGCTGTGGCCCGCGCTGCGCGCCGCGGCCCAGTCGCCCACCGCGGCGCTGGGCGGGGGCTGATCCCGCAGGAGGGGGAACGGCGTCGGTCCCTCGTGGCCGGCCACGGATGTGGCCGACCGCGAGGGGCCGCGTGCGCCCTGGGGGGGCAGGCGGCACGGTCCTGACCCGCGGGGCGGGCTAGTCGGCGGCGAGCCAGCCGGCGAAGTCCGCCGGGTCCTCGAAACCGTAGGCGAAGCGGTCGGCGAGGGCCTGGTCGGCGTTGGCCTGCGTGAACGCCTCCAGCACGGCGGGCGCGGCGGAATGCAGGATGGTGCCGAGCCGCCCGCTGAAGTGCTGGGCGTGGTCGTAGTAGGCGTCGAACGCGCCCTGCATGAACTCCTCGTCGAAGGGGCGGTCGCCGTGGTCCAGGATCGCCTGGAGGTAGCGCTCCGCGCTCACGGCGGCGTTGTCGGCCTCCTGTTGCAGTGAGGTGGAGACGGTGATGAGGGTGTCGCCCATGCCCAGGACGCTGGCGCCGCAGGGGAGGGCGGCGATCGGCTTGCGGACCTGGGGGGTGGCGTAGTCGATGGTCGCGGCCTTCTCATCGATGAGGCCGGCCTTGGCGAAGAGGTCGTACTGCCCCGGGACTTCGTCGCGCATCCACGCGAGCATGCGGTCCCAGTGCTCCTCGGCTCCGATGCGCGTCGGCCAGTCCGCGAGGGTGGCGTTGTAGCCGCCGTGGAAGTAGACCAGCCGGCAGGGGCCGTTGGCGGCGTACGAGGGCAGCGTGCAGAGCGCGGCGCCGCTGGGCAGGAAGTCCACCACGACGTTGTCGTGGTCGGGTCCTTCGACCACGTTGTCGACGTAGGCCATGGCCGTGGGGACCGGTCCCCTGGCCTCGGGGGAGCGCTCCGTGTCGACCGGGAACATCTCCGCCAGCCCGGAGTGGCCCGCGGCCACCACGATGAGATCGAACATCGGAGCGAGGCCGTCGAGGTCGTCGCTGGTCACCGCGTGGATGATGGTCTTTCCGCCCCTTTCGTCGAAGCGGTGCATCCACTCGGACATCTTGAGGCGCTCGTCGATGGACTGGGCCGGCGACGGATACCAGCCGGTGAAGTCGAAGGGGTCGAGGACCCCGGGGACGCCGGCCGAGCGTACGGTCAGCCCCTTGATGGTGGGGGCGTCGTCGTCCCAGCGGTTGAGGCCGAGCTCGCGTTCGGGGCCCAGCCGGTTACCGTGCATGATCTGCACGGATACCGCCCGGCCGTAGTACAGCTCTTCGGCGGTTCGCGCCGTCATGAGCGTGACATCGTAGTCGTGGTGGCGCAGAGAGAGGGCGAGCTGAAGGCCAGCCTGGCCGCCCCCGACGATCAGAATCTTACGCATTGCCTCTCATTCGCGAATTGTTTTGCGGTCTGTCAACGGTCGCTCTTTATTGATCATCGACCGGGTTTCGCCGATCCGCCCGAAATTGTTCGGCGGACAGCTGTGCCCCCGGCCGTCCGGCAGCGCCACCTGCCGACCGGCCTCCGCACACGCGAATACCCCCTCCGGCGAGTGGTCCCTCCCCGATGATTTTCGGGTTTGTCACAATTACAACACTCGCCGCACTGTTGTCCATATAAGGCCTTCCGGGCGGCACCCGAAACCACCGGCGGAACGGCGCACGCCGGGCCGAACCGCCCGGGCGCAGAGGGTCAGCCGCGGCCTCCGGAGGTGGCACCACCTGGGGCATCGTCGCCGCCGCGGTCGCGCCGAGGGGGGACATCCCCCAGGTCACCCCGGCCCGCCCGCGGCTCCCGCCCGCCTTCGGGCCATCCGGGCTCCCCCGGCGCCCGCGGCTCCCCCGGCGCGCCGGGCCCGCCTGACACGCCGGGCCCGCCTTGGCCGCCCTGTTCGCGCGCGGCGCGGTCGCGCCGGTCCTTCTCACGTTCGGCCGACCGGACCCCGTAGGTCAGGATCCCCACGACGAGCAGGATCAGCAGCACCGGAACGGCGACCCCCGCCAGGATCGCCACCAGCCACTCCAGGGCGGTCCCTCCATCCACGGCGGACACCCCCTCCTCCATCGCCCCGGCCCCGTACGCGGCCCGCCCACGCGACGCCACCACCGGCGGGCCGCTACCCCCGCCACGACGGAACACGCGCCGGTCAAGGCTCGATCCTGCCGGGACGCGGCGTTCCCGTCGCCCGGCCGGCGAGGAGGGCGAGGGCGCCCAGAATGGCCAGAGCGGTGAGTGGGGCGAGGACGGTGGCGGCGAAGCCGGGGGCGGGGGCGGTGCTGTAGAGGGGGATCCACAGGAGCGGGGCCAGGGCGCCGCCGAAGAACTGGGCCGACAGGGCGAGCGACGAGGCGCCCGCGCGGTTGGCGGGGGCGCTGGTCGCCGCCAGTGCGTGGACCGTGGAGCGCAGCGCGGTGACGGCGACCCCGGCCATGGTGACGCCTGCCAGCAGCAGTGCCGCCGAGGGTCCCAGGGCCGCGATCAGGAGGCCGCCGGCCAGGAGGGCGTTGGCGATCGCGCCGAGCCGCTTGGGGCCGAACCTTTCGAGCGCCCGGCCACAGGCGTCTGCCAGCAGCAGGCCGGCGATCCCGAAGGAGGCGCCGACCACGCCCCGCCCGAGGGGGCCGAGGCCGAAGGCGTCCTCGCTGCGCAGCGCCGCGAGCACGGTGAGGCCGACCGCCGCCAGGTAGCACAGGAAGGACAGGGCGCAGGCGAGCGCGAGCCGCCTGTTCACCAGCGCACCCCACGTCGGCCGCCCCGTTGCGCGCCGCACGGTGACGGAGGGGTCGGCGGGCACGGCCACGAGCAGGACCGCGCACAGCGCGGGGAAGGCGAACGCGGCCCGCCAGTCCACGAGGGCCGCGGCTCCGCTGACCAACGGGCTGAACGCCTGGCCCGCGGCCTGGGCCGCGGCGAACCAGCCCATGGCCCGGCCCAGGCGGTGGCGCGGCGTGGAGTCGGTGATCGCGGCGACCAGCAGCGGAGTGGTGAAGGCGTTGGTCGCGCCGTGGAGGGCGCGCGCCGCGAGGAAGGAGTTCAGATCGGGGGCCAGGGTGCACAGCAGGCACGCCAGGACCGAGGCGGCGAGGGAGAGCCGGATCATCCTCGCCCTCCCCCACCGTTCGGCGAGGGTGCCCGACACCAGCATCAGGGCGGCGAAGGGCAGCATGTAGGCGGTGACCGCGCCGGAGGCGAACTCCGGCCGGGTCCCCAGCCCGCGTGCGGCCTCCTGGACGATGGAGGTGACCATGGTGCTGCCGTAGGGGCCGAGGGCGCCGGCGGCGTAGAGGGGCCACACGCGGGGTGAGCGCACGTTCAGGGCCGGGACCGGGGCCGGTCAGACGCTGATGGCGAGGTTCTTCACCAGGCCCCCGTAGCTGGAGTCGTCCTTGATCAGGCCCCAGCCCACCATCCAGTCATAGGTGCGCTGGAACTGCTCCTCGGGGTAGGGCCCGGGGTCGACGAACCGCAGCCGCCCGAGGGGGAAGTCCTCCGGGGCGGGCTTGCCGATCTCGTCGGGCACCTCGCCGATGAGGTGGTGCAGGTAGGGCCGGGGGTCGTCGTTGAGCTTGCGCACCGCCTTGACCACGGCGCGGTTCAGCGCCTCGAAGGTCTCCCGGTCGACGGCGGGGCTGGCGATCTCCGAGCCGACGTAGAAGGCCTCCGCGAGCAGCCGGTAGCCCTGCTTCTCGGCCACCGTGATCCACGGCTCCATCAGGGCGGCGGCGTCCACGCGGCCGTCGCGCAGTGCCTCGAACCGCTGCTGGGGGCCGCCCGCGTGCACGACCTTGATCTCCTCCCGCGGCAGAAAGCCCTCCAGCGCTTGGAGCGCCAGGTAGTGCGACCCGTGGTGGAAGTTGACCGCGACCTCCGTGTTCGCGAGGTCCTGCGGGTGCACCAACGGCGAGCCCGGCCGGGTCAGGATGGCCTGGCTGCCGACTGCGGCGCGCTTGCTGACGACCCGGCCGCCCACGGCCGTGTCGTGGGAGCGGCGGATCTGGCCCCATTCGCAGGCGCGGTAGAGGTCGGCCGCGCCGTTCTCGAAGTTGGACCTCGTGGCGCCGAAGGCGCTCACCAGCTCGTGGTCGTCGAGGTAGGACACGCCGGTGTCCGCGTAGCCCTTGGGCACGAAGTCGACGTCGATGCCCTCTTCGGCGTAGAACCCCTCGTCGGCCGCGACGAGCTGCGGCAATGAGAAGATCAGCGACATCAGTTCCATGGTGACGCGCTTGTTCGGCATGGTTCACGGTTCCCTTCGCATCGGTGGAAATGGCGGGCGGTCGGGGGAGGAGCGGAACGGGATGACGCCGCATCGCGGTGCGATCGGCCCGGTCCCGTTCACAGCAGGTCGGCCACGACGCGCCGGTGCAGCTCGAACAGGACGGGGTCTTCGGGCGAGCGCGGGCGGGGCAGGTCCACCCGGTGCTCGGCGACGATGCGGGCGGGGCGTCCGGCGAGCACGATCACCCGGTCGGCCAGGAACACGGCCTCAGTGGGACTGTGGGTGACCAGCAGCCCGGCCCGGGACGCCCGCGACCAGAGGTCCTGGAGGAGCAGCCGCAGCCGCCGCCCGGTCAGCTCGTCGAGTGCGCTGAACGGCTCGTCGAGCAGGACGATGTCGGGGTCGATCGCGAACGCACGGGCCACGGCGGCGCGCTGCCGCTGCCCGCCGGAGAGCATGGAGGGGTACTGGTCGGCGTAGTCGGCGAGGCCGACCGCGTCGAGCGCGGGCAGTGCGTCCCCGGGGGAGGCTCCGGCCGCCTTCAGCGCCAGCTCGACATTGGTGCGCACGGGCAGCCAGTCCAGCAGCCGCGGCTGCTGGAACACCACGCCGAGCCGGGCGCCGGAGCCCGTGCCGCTGCCGCCGCCCGGGGGCGGCCCGGCCCGCACGCTCCCGCGGTCCGGGCGCTCCAGGCCGGCGACGAGGTGCAGCAGGGTCGTCTTGCCCGTGCCCGAGGCGCCGACGACCGCGACCAGCTCGCCATGGGCGACGGTGAGCGAGAAGTCCTCCAGGACCTGCTGCTCGGGCGCCGACCGCGTGCCGGGAAAGGCCTTGGCGACGCCGTCGAGGACCACCGATCCGCTCGCGCCCGCTCCAGCGGCGTCGTTCACGCCGTCGCCGCTCATACCGTCGTCACCCGCCGCCAGCGCGCCGCCCGGTTCTCCAGCCCCTGGAGCACGCCGTACTCCAAGACCGCCATGACCAGGGCGAACATGACCGTCCAGGCGAGCACCCCGGCGACGTCCTGCGCCGCGAACTCGTTGTTGATCTGGTAGCCCACCCCGCTCGACATCCCGAAGATCTCCACCAGCACGACGACCTTCCAGGCCAGTGAGAGCCCGAGCCGGGCGCCCGCGAACAGGGCCGGGGCCAGGGAGGGCAGCCACACGTATCGCAGCCGGTGGCGGAACGGGAACCGGTAGACGTGCGCCATTTCCTGGAGTTGGGGGTCCATGGCGCGCGTGCCCTGGTAGATGCTCAGGCTCAGCGCGGGCGCCGCGGAGAGGGCGATGGCGGTGACCGGGTTGATCAGGTCGACGCCGAACCAGATGACGCACAGCAGCGCCCACACCAGTCCCGGAACGGTGAGGCCGATCAGGACCGCCGGCTCGAAGAAGCGCCGGGCGAGCGGGCTGCGGCCCATGGCGATGCCCACCGCCGCGCCGACCGCGAAGGCCAGCGCGAAGCCGAGGGCGACCCGCTGGAGCGTGGCGCCGAGGTCGGCGTAGAACCCTGGAGCGACGGCGAGTTCGCCCACGTGCGCTGCGATCTCCGGCACGCCAGGGACCAGCAGGCTGTCCAGGGAGACCGCCATGGCCTGCCACCCGCCCACCAGGACCGCCGCGAACGCTGCTGCGGCGGTGGCGCCGCGCCACCGGGCCCCGGCGGCGGGGCGCGCGTGCGGCCGCCGGGGCGGGGCCGGCGGGGTGGATTGCGTCGGCAGGGCGGTCGGACCGGCCGTCATCGCGCCTCCAGGTCCACGTGGACGTCCCGGTCGGGAGCCTCGTCGACGATCCCGTGCTCGACGGCCGTTTCGATCTGCAATCGCAGGTTGTCGAACACGGCTCCGTCCCATTCGAGCGGGTAGACGTCCACAAGTCGTTCGGGCAGCAGGGAGATCGCCCTCCTCTGGTCGGCGCTGATCCCGTAGGCGTCGTGGAATTCCGCGAGCAGCCCGGGGTCGTCGTGAATGCGCTGGTGAACGCCGCGGCGCAGGGCGTCGAGCGCGGAGGCGAGATCGGCCTCCTCGGTGATCCAGGAGCGCAGGGCGCCCTGCCCGTTGAGGACCAGGGGCGTCTCGTCGCCGGTGCCCTCCCGCCACAGATCGCGCACCGCCGCGAGCTGGCGGGCCCCTTCCCCGATCAGCCGGGTGGCATTGGGTTCGATCGTCAGGATCGCCTCGACGTCGCCGCGCTCGAACAGGGCGAGGCCGTTGACGACGGCGCCCTGGTGGACCTCGTACTCGGCGTCGAAGTCGACCCCGTTGACGGCCGCCGCGAGCTGGGCGGACCGGTAGGCGTCGGAGTTCTTGGGCGGGGTGGCGATGCTCTTGCCCCGCAGGTCGGAGGGGTGCGTGTAGGGGCTGTTCTCCGCCACGAGCCAGTACACGTGGTTGTTCAGGCCGGGGCTGAACAGCACGACGTCGGCGCCCGCACCCGCCGAGACCGCTGCTCCGAGCGGGCCGAAGCTGGACACGTTCAGCGCGCCCGACAGCAACTTGTTCTGCACGTCGCCCGGCCCGCTGCCCGCGATGTAGTCCAGGCGCAGGTCCCCGACGAGGCCGAACCTCTCGCTGATGGGGCGGAGGACGGCGCTGGCGGTCCCCTTCTCGGAGTCCTGCACCTTGGCCTGGCCGGCGTCGCCGCCGCAGGCCGCGAGCAGCGGCGCGGCCCCGATGCCGACCGCGGCGAACAGTCCCGTGCGCACCAGGGCACGGCGGTCCAACGTGTGCACGTCTACCTCCTGCGGAATGCGACGCGGCCGGTGGCGCAGTGGACCGCGGTCGGTGGGTGGGGTGGGGTGAACGGGGGGCGGGGTCTCAACGGGAGGCCAGCAGGGAGCTGTAGCCGCTGGTCCCCTTGGTCAGGCCCCATGACTTCATCCAGGCGTAGCTTTCGGCGAAGCGCTTCTCGGTGAATCGCTCGACCCGCGTATAGCGGATGTGGGCGGGCCCCAGCCGGTCGGGGGGCAGTTCCCCGCCGGTCTCGGCCGCGATGAGTTCGGCGGACTCGCGCCACGGCGCGGCCCGGATGACGTCGACCGCCCGGTCGACGGCCGCGATGTAGGCGGCGCGGTGGTGCTCGCCGAGACCGGGGGCGATGACCTGGGATCCGCGGTAGAAGTAGGAGCCGAGCAGGTGGGCGCCCTGTTCCAGGGCCAGCGTGAGGAACGGCTCCATGAGCATGGCGGCGGGCACCTCGCCCGAACGCACCGCGGCCAGGCGCAGGCGTGGCGCGCCGATGTGGCGGAGCCGGATCTCCTGCCGGGGCAGTGTGCCTTCGAGCAGGTGCAGGGCGGTGTAATGGGAGCCGGTGAACTCGTTGACCCCGACCTCGACGCCGCCAAGGTCGTGCGGTTCGTTGAGCTCGGCCGCGAAGCTCACGAGCCCCTGCGCGACCACGGCCGGCCGCAGGTAGGCGATGCGGCCGTGCCTGCGGTTGCGTTCCAGGCGGTCGATCCCGCCCCATTCGCAGAGGTTGAAGACGTCGGCCTGCTCGGCTTCGAACAGCGCCTCCTTCCGGCGCGCGATGGGGTCGCGCTCCGCCGGGTCGAACGCGGTGTCGTCGGCTTCGGCGAAGCGGACACGCAGCCCGGCCTGCTCGAAGAGGCCGTCACGGATCGCGACGATCTCGGGAAGGTCGAACACACCGTGGTTCGCCGAGATCGCGATCTCCGGCACCGGCGTCATGTCGCTCCCTTGCCCTTCGGACGGTATTTCCGTGTAAATCGGTAGGAAAAGAAGCTAACTCGCCCACGCAACGACTGTCAACAGTGCGTTTGCGCGATGCGCAAGTGACTTTCACAAAATGAGCCCGAAGGCGCCCAGGTCCGGCCACACCTGGGCAGGCAAGGCGGACCGCACCGAGCCCGGCCGTCCACCTGGGCAGCCCGCTGCGCGGCGGGCCCGCAGGCACGCCGCGGGGTGCCGCACCCTCGATGGTGGGGTCAGACCTCGCCGAGGAGAAGGGAGACGGGGAGGTCCTGGAGTCGGTGGGCGGCCGCCCGCACCGCGTCGGCGACATCGTCGAGCCGGTCGTCGCTGATCCGCGCGGCCGGCCCCTGGACCTCGACCGCCATGGTGACCGGCGCCCCGTCCGCGAGCAGCGGTACCGCCACCGCCCGCAGCCCCGCGGTATCCGGCGCGTCCAGGACCGCATAGCCGCGGAACTGCACGGACAGCAGCTCTGTGTGGTCGGCGGCCGAATGCGCGACGTTCTCCAGCGGGGTGCGGTCGAAGGCCAGGATCGCCAGGCCCAGCGCCGAGCGCAGCAGGCCGGTGCGCGAGCCCTGCACCGCGTTGTAACGGAAGGGATCCGGAGAGGACACCGCCAGCCCGACGACGACGTCACCGCCCTGGCGGACCCCGATGGTGGCGGTCTCACCCGTGCGCTCGACCAGCGCGCGCAGCGCATCGGTCACTTCGGGCAGGCCGGCCGACACCAGCGACCGGCGGGCCAGCCGGAGCAGCACCGGGCCGGGCAGGAACCGCTCGCTCACCGGGTCCCGGCAGAGCAGCCCCTGCGAGCACAGTGTGCGCAGCAGCCGGTGCACCGTGCTGATGTTGAGCGCCGTGGTCCCCGCCAATTCGGTGAGCGTGAGTCCCGCGGGCGCGTCGACGACGCGGTTGAGCAACTGCCCGGCCCGGGCGACGGACTGGACCTCCCCCGACCGCTCCTGCTTCTCCTGCACCGGCCGGCGCGCCCGCGCCTCGGCGGTCCCGGAGATACCGGCATCGCTGCCCATCGTGGCCCCCTGATTCCGCCGTGTCCGCTCCGCCTTCCAGGATGCCCGAAGGTGAGCAGGCACGGCGCCGGGCCGGCGCCGGCGTTGCCTGATCGGGTCTACTCCTTGCCGCCCGACGACATCTGGGAGCGGATGAAGTGGCGCTGGAAGACGATGTAGACGACCAGCACCGGCAGGGTCGACAGGGTGGCGAGGGCGAGTTTGAGGGGGAACTGCTGGGAGCCGCCCAGGGGACCCGCGGCCAGGCGGGCGAGGCCGAGGTTGAGGGTTTCGTAGGCGGGGTCGGAGGTGGCCACCAGGAAGTGGGTGAACTCGTTCCAGGAGCCCTGGAACGACAGGATCCCGACCGTGATCAGTGCGGGGCGCACCAGCGGGAGCACCACCCGCCAGTAGGTGGTGAACACGCCGGCGCCGTCGATCCGCGCCGCCTCCTCCAGTTCGCGCGGCACCTGCTCGAACGCCGTTTTCATCAGCAGGATCCCGACCGCGTCGAAGAGCAGGGGCAGGATCATCCCCGCATAGGTGTCGAAGATGCCGAGCTGCTTGAGCACCAGGAACTTGGGGATGAGCAGCACTACCCCTGGCACCGCCATCACCGCGATGACCAGCGCGTTGATCGCGGCCCGCCCCGTGAACCGCAGCCGGGCCAGCGCGTAGCCGATGAGGCTGTCGATCAGCAGCCGCCCCACGGTGACCGAGACCGTGACGAGCACGGAGTTGCCCAGCCACCTCGCGATGGGCATCTCCAGCGCCGTGTCCAGGCCGAACGCCTTGCGCCAGGCCTGGAGCGTTGCGGGGTCGGGGATGAGGCCGAGCGGGTCCTGCGCGGCGCCGGGGTCGGTCTTGAACGACCCCGCGATCTGGATCAGGAACGGCCCGAGGTAGAGGATCGTGCCCAGCGCGAGCACGCCGTAGCCGACCGCCCGGATGCCCAGGCGGCCGCCCCGCTGCCGGCGGCCTCCCGGCCGCCTGCGCGGGGTGGTGACGGTCCCGCGGGGGGCCGCGGCGCGGGCCGGGGGAAGGAGGGGGCCGATCGCTTCGCGCGTCACTTCTTCTCCCTGCCGATCCACCGCTGGAGCGCGGTGAGCACCACGATGATCCCGAACAGCGCGAACGCGACCGCCGCGCCCGCGCCGAACTGGCCGTCGCCGAAGCTGCGGACGTAGGACAGGTAGGCCGGCGTGATCGTGGTCTTGGCCGGCGCCCCCTGCGACATGATGTAGATCTGGTCGAAGACCTGCCAGGTGGCGATGAGGGCGAGCGTCATCACCAGGGTCACGCTGCGGCGCATCAGCGGGAGCGTGACGTGGCGGAACCGGCGCCACGCCGATGCGCCGTCGACCACGGCCGCCTCCTCCACCGACACTGGGATGTTCTGGAGCCCGGCGAGGAAGAACAGCATGTAGATGCCCGAGGACTGCCAGGTGGTGAGCGCGATGACCGCGCACAGCGCCACCGAGGGCCCGGCGAGCCACTCCCACAGCGGGAGCCCGCCTACCGGAACCGCGGCCCAGCCGGGGGTGGTCCCCTCCTCCACCAGTCCCAGTGCAGCGAACAGCACGTGCAGGACGCCGCGGGAGTCGGTGAACCAGTTGGGGCCGTCGACCCCGGCCAGCGCGAGCAGGGCGTTGACGGCGCCCGCCCCCTGGAACAGGAAGAGGAAGGTGATGCTGACGGCGACCGAGCTGGTGACCGACGGGAAGTAGAACACCGTCCGGAAGAACGTCCGACCTTTCAGCAGCCGCTGGTTGACGACGAGCGCCAGCCCGAAGGAGAGCGCGGTCACCAGCGGCACGTTGATGAGGACGTAGTAGAGGGTGTTGCGCACGCTGAGCATGAAGTCGCGGTGCAGCAGCGTGTCCTCGACGAGCAGCCGCCGGTAGTTGTCGGTGCCGACGAATTCCTGGCCCGGGGTGAGCGGGTTGGACTGGCCGTCCCAGTCGAGGAAGCTCACCCACAGCGACATGAGGATCGGCGCGATCAGGAAGACCAGCAGGCCCGTGACCGCGGGCGCCGAGAACAGCAGGCCCGCGCGGTTCTCCTGGGCGGCGGCGCCGCGCCCCCTGCGCCGCCGCGCCCGAAGGGGCGGGGCGGCGGGCGGCGGCGGTCCGCCGGGGTCCGGCGCGGCCCCGGCACCGGCCCGGGCGGGAACGCCGGGTGCGTTGCTGGTCGTCATGGTCGTGCGTCGTCCTACTCGCTACTCGTCCTGCCGGTGGCGGCGGTGGTGCCGGTGGTAGTGGTGGTGCCGGTTCTCCTGGTGGGGCCGTGGGCGTCCGCGGTTCCCGGGCCGGGAGCACGGACCGCGGTCGGTGCCCGTTCCGCGGGCGGCACCGGTCCTCGCGCGGCTCCGGTGCCGCCCGCGGGCGGCGGGGCCGGCGCGTGCACGGCCCTCCGCGCGCCGGCCCCTGTCGTCGGCCCTACTGCTCGGCCAGCGCTTCTTCGCCGTTCTTCTGGAGCTGTTCGAGGACCTCCTCGGGCGACGCCGACCCGGCGGAGACCCCTTCGAGGCCGGTGGTGAACTCCGCGAGCACGGAGTCGAACCCGGGCAGTGCCACCTGGCCGCGCGCGTAGGCGACGCCCGCGTTGAAGGCCGCCTTCTCCGGGAACTCCTCGGCGGTCCAGTCGGCGAGGCTCTCGCGCGACGGCGCGGCGCCGAAGCCCTCGGCGAACCGCTGCTGCTGCTCGGCGCTGGTCAGGAAGGTCACCAGGTCGACAGCGGCGTCCTTGTCGCCGCTGGCCTCGGCGATGCCCCAGCAGTTGCTGAACACGGTCGTGCCCTGCCCGCCGGGCCCCTCGGGCATCTCGACGGCCTTCCACTCCAGGTCGGGGAAGTCGTTGTCGAAGGCGCCGGTGACCCACCCGCCGTCGACGATCATCGCGGCCTTCTCGTTGCCGAGCGCCTCGGAGCCGGACTGGGCGTCGATGTCGTTGACGTAGGCGAAGTTCCCGTCGTCGATGTTGCCGGCGATGTAGTCAAGCGCCTCCCGGTTCTCGGGGCTGTCGGCGGTGACCTCGGTGCCATCGTCATTGAGGAACCAGCCGCCGGCCTCCTGCATGAAGGTGCCGGCGATGTTGTGGTCGCCGCCCATGGCCAGGCCCACGCGCCCGTCCTCGGTCAGCTTCTCCGCGGCGTCCTGGAGCTCCTCCCAGGTGGCGGGGGTGTCGTCGGGGTCGAGCCCGGCGTCCTCCCACAGCGCGGTGTTGATGACGAGGGCGTGGGCGCTCTGGTCCTTGGGCAGGCAGTAGAGCTCGTCCTCGTAGGTGTAGGAGTCGCGCAGAGCGGGGTAGAAGTCGTCGGCGTCCTCGACCTGGTCCCCGTAGGCGTAGAGCGAGCCGCCCTGGGCGTACTGCTGGAAGAGGTCGGGCGAGACGTAGAAGACGTCGGGCGGGTTGCCGCCCGCGAAGCCCTGGCGGAGCTGCTGCACGAGGTCTTGGGCGGGGATCCCGGTGGCCTCGATGCCGGACTCGGCGGACCATGCTGCGAGCGCCTCCTGCACGGCGGCGGTCTCGGCCTCGCCCGAGGAGCCGAACATGACGGTGAGCTCGCCGTCGGATGCGGCTTCGTCGTCGTATCCGCCGCCGCAGGCGGTGAGCAGCCCCAGGGCCAGTGCCGCTGTGGCCGCCGCGGCGACGGTGCCGGGCCGTGTTCCGTTCATCGTTCTTCCTCTTCCTGCGGTGCGGGTGCGGAGCTGGAGCGCACGACCAGGGACGGCCGCAGCACGATCTGCTGCGGCGCGGAGTCCGCCGGCCGGGGGTCGGTGCCGGAGTCGAGCCGGTCGAGGACGAGGCGCACGACGGTGCGCCCGATCTCGTCGAGCGGCTGGCTCACGGTGGTGAGATCGATCCCGGGCAGGGACGCCGCCGGGATGTCGTCGAAGCCGGCGACGGCGATGTCGCGTCCCGGCCGCAGGCCGCGCTCGGCGAGGACCCCGAGGGCGCCGATCGCCATGTGGTCGTTGGCGCAGACCAGGGCGGTGGGCGGCGCGGGCAGGTCCAGGAGCCTGCGGGCCGCGTCGGCGCCGCCGCCGACGGTGCCGGGGGCCTCGGCGGAGGGCTGCTCGCCCAGGCCGAGGTCGGCGGCGGCCCGGGCCCACCCGGAGCGGCGGTCGTCGCCGACCCCCGAGCCGCGCTCCCAGCCGGCGAACGCGATGCGGCGGTGGCCGAGGGCGTGCAGGTGGGCGACCGCGTCGTAGACGCCGGAGGAGCCGTCGACGTCGACCCAGTCGCCGTGCTCGGGCTCGTCCCAGGAGCGGCCGAACGCGGCGAAGGGCACCTCGCGGTCGGCCAGCCACTTCTGCCGGACGTCGCCCTTGAAGGTGTCGGTGAGCACGAAGCCGTCGACGGTGCGCTGGGCGAGCAGGTCGTCGTAGACGGGCAGGCCGGCCTCGCCGTGCGGGGCGGTGAACAGCAGCAGGTGGTAGCCGCGCTCGGCGGCGGCGTCGGTGAGGGCGTGCAGGAACCGGGTGTGGACGACGTTGTCGTCACCGCCCCGCAGGACGCAGTAGCCCAGCATGCGCGACGCGCGGATGCGCAGGGAGCGGGCGAGCCGGTTGGGCTGGTAGCCGAGGTCGCGGATGGCGGCCTCGACGCGCTCCCGGGTCTGGGGCCGCACCCGGTGGGGGGCGTTGAGGACGTTGGAGACGGTCTGTCGCGACACCCCGGCGGCGGCGGCCACCCCCGTGATCGTGGCCGCGCCCGGGCTCTCCTCGGGCGGGTTCGGCACTGCGTACCCCCTGTAGCGGATTCGTGACATTTGATCGTTCAAGTTTGCGGATCGATGAAATGCCTTGCGCTTTTGATCGTTCAAATGAACACTGGATGACACGAAGTGAACGACGTCACCCCACCCCCTGTCAACCCCCTCAAGGAGCGGCTTTGTCCGAACAGCCCCGTGTCCTCCAGCCGTACCTGCACCGGCTGACCAGCTGCGTCAGCGCTCCGAGCGTGGTGCTGTCCGGCCCTGGGGGGCAGATCCGGGACGGCGCCGGCACGCAGGGCTGGCTGCGCGACGACGTGCGGCTGCTGTCGCGCCTTGAGGTCGCGCTCGACGGGACCGAGCCGGAGCCCGTCGGCTCGGCGCTGACCGGCGCCGGCAGCGCCTCGTTCACGGCGGTCGCCCGGCTGCTCGGCGACGCCGGGGCCGACCCCACGGTGCGCGTGGAACGCGAGCGCACCGCCCTGCCCGACGGCATGGACGAGCGCATCCGCCTCGCCAACGACGCCCGCGCACCCGTGGAGACCACGGTCTCGGTACGCATCGGCGCCGACCTCGCCTCGACCGCCGTGGTCAAACAGGGCGGCCGGGGCACCCCCGTACCCGTGACCGTCGCCGGACGGGACGGCCAAGGCACCCCCGCGCCCGTCGCCGCCGACGGCACGGCGCTGTCGTGGGGGCGGGACGGCACCCGGGTCGAGCTGCTCGCCGACCCCGCACCCGACGACGTCCACATCGACGCCGAGGGCGCGGTCCTGACCTGGCGGGTGGCGGTGCCCGCCCACGAGGAGTGGCACACCGTCCTGCGGCTGCGCGCCTCCGGCGACGCCCCCGCCTTCCGCGCCCCCGGCCCCGACGCCGCGCGCTTCACCGCCCGGGTCCACTCGGCCGTCGGCGACCTGGACCGGCTGGTCACCCAGAGCCTGGCCGACCTCGACGCCCTCCGGCTGGTCGACCCTGCCCACCCCGCGGACGTCTTCCTCGCCGCCGGGAGCCCGTGGTTCTTCACCCTCTTCGGCCGCGACTCCCTGTGGGCCGCCCGCATGCTGCTGCCGCTGGGCACCGCCACCGCGGCGGGGACCCTGCGCGTGCTCGCGCGCCGCCAGGGCACCGCCACCGACCGGGTGACCGTGGAGCAGCCCGGGCGCATCCTGCACGAGATCCGCGGGCGCGCGGCGATGAGCGACGGCCACGCGCTGCCGCCCGTGTACTTCGGCACCATCGACGCCACGCCGCTGTGGGTCCTGCTGCTGCACGAGGCCTGGAAGTGGGGCATGCCCGAAGCGGAGGTCCGCGCACTCCTCCCCCACCTGCGCGCCGCGCTCGACTGGATCACCGGCCCCGCCGACGACGACGGCGACGGCTTCCTCGACTACATCGACACCGACGGCACCGGCCTGGCCAACCAGGGCTGGAAGGACTCCGGCGACTCCATCCAGTGGCCCGACGGCCGCATCGCCGAGCCCCCCATCGGCCTCTGCGAGGCCCAGGCCTACGCTCACCACGCGGCGATCGCGGGCGCGCAGCTGCTGGCGTTCTTCCACCCGGAGGGCGGTGACATGGGAGCCGGCCCCGCCACGACCGAGGGTGCCGCTGCGGCCGACGGGTCCGCCCCCGCCGTTGCCGCCGACGACGACCGGGCCCGCGTCGACGCGCTGCGCGGCTGGGCCGCCGCCCTGCGCGAGCGCTTCCGCGGCGCGTTCTGGGTGTCCGACGACGCCGGCCCGTTCCCCGCTCTGGCGCTCGACGGCGCCAAGCGGCCGGTGGCCACGGCCACCTCCAACCTCGGGCACCTGCTCGGAACGGGGCTGCTCGACGACCGCGAGACCGGACTCGTCGCCCGCCGCCTCGCAGGCCACGACCTGGACTCGGGGTACGGGCTGCGCACCATGACCGCCACCGCGGCCGGTTTCAACCCGCTCGGCTACCACGCGGGCGCCATCTGGCCGCACGACACCGCCATCGCGGTCCTGGGCCTGTCCGGCGCC
>NZ_JBHSBH010000006.1:0-27317 GCF_042650565.1 Nocardiopsis sediminis | reverse complement strand
GCTGGCCGACGGCCTGCTCGCCGCGGCGCCAGCGTTCGGCCACCGGATGCCCGAGCTTTTCGGCGGGACCGACGCGCGAGCGGGCGCACCGGTACTCGCCTACCCGGCGTCGTGCCGCCCTCAGGCGTGGTCGGCCGCGGCGGTGATCGCGCTGCTCACGTCGGCACTGCGGCTGAGCGCCGACGTACCGGCGGGCGTCCTGCGGGTCGACCCCGACCCGGCCTTCGCCCACTGGTTCCCGCTGAGCGTCCGCGACCTGCGGATCGGCGGCCACCCGCTGCACATCGAGGTCGACGCGCACGGAAGGGCGACGGTCGAGACGACGTCACCGCTCCGCCTTGAAGGAAGCGCCGTCAGGGCCGGTTCCCCCGCCGTACCGGCATAGCAGCGCACTACTCGTCACGGCGAGCCGGCGAGCGTGCGGAGGCGGCGCCGCCCACGGCCGAAGGCCCCCTCCGCGGGGCCGTTGGAGCGGAGCGAGGAGGCGAGCGTGACCAAGGAACCCGGTCCCGCGGCGCGTGCCGCGGGACCGGGCGTCCACCGCCGAAGCGTCCGCGGACGCACACGTACGCCCTCGTCGGCGTCCTCTAAGCTCTCTGTTGATCCACCGATGATCCGCCGCCGCGCCGCCGGCACGCGGCCGAGTCGCCTTCCACTGCGCGGCGCGACCACCAGGGAGGGGCCGGCGCATGAGCGGTGCCGATGAACGGGTCCGGCCCGTCGACCTGGCGCGGATGGTCGGCGTCTCCACCCAGCAGATCCGCAATTACCTCGACAGCGGGGTCCTGCCCCAGGCTCCGCGTACCCCGGCCGGGTACCGCAAGCTCGACGCGCGCCACCGGCGCGCTCTGCTCGCCTACCGGGCGGCCGGGCAGGGCTACGGGTGGATCCAGGCCCGGGAGATCATGCAGGCCGTCCACGACGGCGACCTCCCGCTGGCGCTCTCCCTGATCGACGCCTGCCACGCCTCGCTGCACGAGCAGCGGGCTTCGCTCAAGGCCACCGGGGAGGCCCTCGAAGCGGTCGCGGAGGAGGCGCCCGACCCCGCCGCGGCGCCGCGGCCGGGCCTGCGGATCGGTGAGGTCGCCGCCTACCTGGGCGTGCGCACATCGGCGCTGCGCGTGTGGGAGTCGGCCGGCCTCGTGATCCCCAAGCGCGACCCCGCCACCGGCTACCGCACCTACGGCCCGGCCGACGTCCGCGACGCGCGCATGGTCCGCATGCTCCGCCAGAGCCGCTACCCGCTCCCGCAGATCCGCCCCGTCCTCGACGGCCTGCGCCGCACCGGCAGCAGCGACGCCCTCCGCGCCGCCATCACCCGCCGCCGCGAAGCCCTCACCCACCAGGCCACCGCAATGCTCGAGGCCTCCGCCCTCCTGCACGCCTACATCACGGACGGGTAGGGCCCCTCGGCGATGCGCCGGACCTCATCCCGGGTGGTCGACCACCCCCGGATCCGTGTCCGATGGGGCCGGCTGAGGGCTGGGGGTATCCGCGACCTGGCCGTCGCGTTCGAAGAGGGGGGAGAGGACGAGGGCGGTCTTGGTGTGGGAGACGTAGGGGAGCGCCGTCAGGCGTTCCAGGACGTTCTCGAAGTGGCGGACGTCGGCGGCGCGGATGCGGAGGAGGGCGTCGGCGTCGCCGGTGATGGTGCAGGCCGCGACGACCTCGGCGATGCGTTCGAGGTCGGCGGCGAGGAGGTCGGGGCGGGGCTGGCCGCTGCAATGCAGTTCCACGTAGGCCTCGGTGCCCCACCCGAGGGCGGCCGGGTCGACCACCGCGGTGAACCCGGTGATGGCCCCGTTGGCCACGAGCCGCGCGACCCGCCGCTGGGTCGCGGGGGCCGATAGGCCGATCACGGAGCCGATGGCGGCGAAGCTGCGCCGGCCGTCCTGACGCAGGATCCGGATGATCTGTTCGTCGAGCGGGTCGAGGCGCATGTCCCAAGTCTGACGCAGCGGGGCGTGGCCTGGACGGACGATCCGCCCCTCCGGCCGCAGAATTGCTCAAGGGGGCCTGGTCGGCGCGGCGCCGCCGGGCGAGCGAGGGCCGGGCCGCGGTGCCGCCGGGCGAGGGCCGGGCCGCGGTGCCGCCGGGCGAGGGCCGGGCCGGGATACCGCCGGTCGGATCCCGGTACCGCCGGCCGCGTCCGATTGCGGTACAGCCACGAGATCCGGTGCGCCGCCGCCGGATGCAGCAGCGACGAAGGACGACGAGGGGCACACACCATGAGCGGACGATCCGTCACCCACGCCACGTTCACCATCGAGCGCGACTTCCCGGCCACGCCGCAGCGCGTGTTCGCCGCGTTCTCCGTTCCGGCGACCAAGGCGCGCTGGTTCGCCGGGCCCGATGAGTGGGGCAACTCGGCGTTCGAGCTCGACTTCCGGGTGGGCGGGCGCGAGTTCAACCGCGGCGGCCCCAAGGAGGGGCCGGTCCACACCTTCGAGGCCGTCTTCCAGGACATCGTCCCCGACCAGCGGATCGTGTACAGCTATGACATGCGCGCCGACGACACGCGGCTCTCGGTCTCCCTCGCCACCCTCGAGTTCCACCCCGAGGGGACGGGGACGCGGCTCGTGCTGACCGAACAGGGCGCCTACCTCGACGGCCACGACGACCCCGGCCTGCGCGAGCGGGGCACGCTGGTCCTGCTCGACTCCTTGGCGGCCGAGCTGGAGCGTCCCGCCGGTTCGTGAGCCACCCGCCGGTGGCGCGCGCCGCGCACCACGGCCGCGGCGTGCACGGCGGCGACCTGGGTCGCCGCCCCCACAGGCGCGGGCGCCTTCACACCCCGCTGCGGTGCCGGCGGAGCGCCTCGACCAAGGGGGCCAGTTCGGGGTTGCGCTGGGCCGTGTCCAGCACCTCGGCGAGGGACGCCTCGTTGGTGGGCCGGGCTTCGGCCAGCAGCCGGTGGCCGGCCTCGGTGACGGCGGTGTGGATGCCGCGCCGGTCGGTGTCGCAGATGACCCGTTGCAGGAGGCCGCGTTTCTCCAGGCGGCCGACGAGCCGGGTGGTGGCGCTCTGGCTGAGGACCACCGCGTCGGAGAGTTCGTTCATGCGCATCTTCGCCTCGGGCTGATCGCTCAGTGCCGCGAGGACCGAGAACTCGCGGACGCTCAGCCCGTGCCCGGCCTGGAGATCCCGTTCGAGGTGCGCCTCGATGGTGTTGTGCAGCAGGGACAGCGCACACCACCCCTGGGCGAGGACCGACCGGGGGGTGTCGTCGACGGCCGTGCCGTTCATGTCGCGCCTCCTGCCCGCGTTCCGGATGCCGCACCGCCGCGCTTCCAGCGGTCCGCGCCCCCAGACTACCCCCGTTTGCAATATAAGGCGTTTGCAACTACATGCTTGTGCATATATTGTCCTGCGAGGTATCCGGCGCAGACAACGATATGGATCCCCTATGCCACTCGCACTCTGGGCGCTGGCCATCGGCGCCTTCGCCATCGGGACGACGGAGTTCGTCGTCACCGGTGTCCTCCCCGAGGTCGCCGACCACTTCGGCGTCTCCCTGTCCGCCGCCGGCCACATGGCCACCGTGTACGCAGCGGGCGTGTTCATCGGCGCCCCGCTGATGACCGCGCTGGGCACGCGCGTCGAGCGCAAGCGCATGCTCGCGGCCCTGATGGTCCTCTTCGTCATCGGCAACGCGGTCACCGCCGCCGCGCCCGCCTATGGCCTGCTGCTCACCGGGCGGGTGGTGGCCTCGTTCGCCCACGGCGCGTTCTTCGGGATCGGCGCCGTCGTCGCCGCCGGCCTGGTCGCACCCCACCGGAGGGCGGGCGCGATCGCGGCCATGTTCACCGGGCTGACCGTCGCCAACGTCATCGGGGTCCCCGCGGGCACACTGCTCGGTCAGCACGTGGGCTGGCGCGCGACGTTCACCGCCGTCGCCCTCCTCGGTGTGCTGGGCCTGGCCGGCATCCTCGCCCTGGTCCCGCGAGGCCCCAGGCCGGAGGGAGCGAGCATCCGCCCCGAGCTGGCGGCGCTGCGCAACCCCCAGGTGCTGCTCGCGATGGCGATGACCGTTCTCGGGTTCGGCGGCCTGTTCGTGTCCATCACCTACGTCGCGCCGATGATGACGGACGTCGCCGGGTTCCCGGCGTCCGGCGTCACCTGGCTGCTGGTGCTGTTCGGCCTGGGCATGGTCGCCGGCAACGCCGTGGGCGGCAGGCTCACCGACACCGCCCCCGTGCCCACGCTCTACATCGCGCTGAGCGCCCTCTCCCTCAGCCTGCTCGCCTTCACCTGGGGCGCGCACAGCATGGTCGCCTCGGCCGTCCTGCTGTTCCTGATCGGCGCCTCGGCGTTCGCGACCGTTGCCCCGCTGCAAATGCGGGTCATGGACAAGGCCGCCTCGGCGCCGACGCTCGCGTCGGCCCTCAACATCGGGTTCTTCAACCTCGGCAACGCCATCGGCGCCTGGCTCGGCGGGTTCGCGATCTCCCTGGGGTGGGGGCTGACCTCCCCCAACTGGGTCGGCGCCCTCCTGCCCGCAGGCGCTCTCGTCCTCGCCGTCGTCGCCGCCTCCCTCGACCGCCGCGGCACCGCCACCGCCACCTCCGCCCCGGGCACCGGGACGGCGCCGGCACCGGCGGTGCACGGCTGATCCACGGTTCCCCACCGGCAGGGTCAGGCCGGACGCCCGTCGACGGCGGCGACGGCGGCCTCGGCGAGTTCGGTGGCCGAGGGGCGGTCGAAGACGATGGCGGCGTCGATCGCGGCGCCGGACCAGTCCTCCAGGACCGCCACGAGGGAGACGGCGCTCTGGGAGTCCAGGCCGTAGGCGCTCAGCGGCAGGTCCGGGTCGATCTCGCCGGGCTCCATCACGAGCAGGTCCGCGAGGTGGCGGCGGATCACCTCCACGACCGCGTCGACGGTGACGCGCTCCGGCCGTGCCCGGGTCACCGGCTCGACCAGCTTTCCAGGACGGGGAGGGACCCCGAGCGCGCCCGCGCGGCGCACTCCCTGCGCTGGATCTTGCCGCTGGTGGTCCGCGGGACCGCGCCCTTGCGCACGGCCAGCACCGTGACGGGGGCGGGCAGCACCCGGGCGGCCGCGATCCCCGCTGCGCGGACCGCCGCGCGCAGCGTCCCGGGGTCCCGTTCCGCGGTCCCGAGGACGACGACCACCTCCGGCCCGTCCTCGGTCAGCGTCCAGGCCGCGGCCGGCTGATCGGCGAAGGCGGGGTGCGCGGCGGCGGCCACGGCCTCGGCGTCCTGCGGGTAGTAGTTGATGCCGCCGATGATCAGGACGTCCTTGATGCGCCCGGTCACGAACAGCTCCCCGCCGGAGAGGAACCCGAGGTCGCCGGTGCGGACGTAGGGCCCGTCGCCGCCGATGCCGCCGGCCCCCGCCAGGCGCGCCCCGAAGGTCTCGGCCGACGCCTCGGGCCGCCGCCAGTAGCCGTGCCCGTTGCTGGGCGAGCGCACCCAGACCTCCCCCACCGTGCGGTCGGCCAGCGCCGTGCGCGTCCGCGGGTCGACGATCCGCAGGGTGGTCCCCGCCGTCGGGCCCCCGTTGCCGACGAGGTCGACCCCGGCGCCCGGGTCGCCGGTCTCCACGACCCTGCCCTCGGCGAGCAGGGCCCGGTCCGCCCGCAGGACCGGGACCGGGTCCCGTGACGCACCGATCGTCACCACGAGGGTGGTCTCGGCCATGCCGTAGCCGGGGCGGAAGGCGTCCCTGCGGAACCCCGCCGCGGCGAACGCGCCGGCGAACCGGTCGAGGGTCTCGGCCTGGACCGGTTCGGACCCGTTGCCCGCCAGCCGCCACGGCGACAGGTCAAGCGATGCGCGGTCGGCCGCGCTCGTGCGGCTCACGCACAGGTTGTAGGCGAAGTCGGGCGCGGCGCTGAAGACGTCCTCCTGCGCGGAGATCGCCCGCAGCCAGGACGACGGGTCGCGCACGAACGCCGTCGGCTCCATGCGGACCAGGTCGGCGCCGGAGATCAGCGGCAGCGCCAGCCCGGTGCACAGCCCCATGTCGTGGAAGAGCGGCAGCCAGCTCACCACCGTGGTGCGGCGGGCCACGCCGAGCCGGTCGGCCAGGGCGGCCTGGTTGGCGACCAGGTTGCCGTGGCTGATCACGACGCCGCGCGGGTCGCCGGTGGATCCGGACGTGTACTGGAGCAGGGCGGTGGTCTCCGGCGCGAAGGCGGCGGTGTCGGGGTCGGCCGGGGCGGCTCCGTCGTCGGCGGCCACGGGGACCACGGGCACGCCGGGCAGGACGTCCGGCCCGGCTTCGGGGAGCACGGCCGCGCGCGGGGCGCAGTCGCGGTGGATCGACTCCAGGCGGCCGGCGGCCGCGCCGGGGCGCGTCTCCGGCACCGGTACCGCGATCATGCCCGCGTACAGGCACGCAAGGAAGCCGATGTGGAAGGCGAGGCCGGGCGCCGCGGGCAGCAGCACGCGGTCGCCGCGCCGCCCGTGGGCGCGCAGCCGCGCCGCGACGGTCCGGGCCCTCAGGTCCAGTTCGGCGGCCGTCAGCCGCTCGGCGGCGGCGCCGCCCCTGCCGAGCGCGGTCATCAGTGTCCGGTCCGCTTCGGGACCGGAGGCGGCCGAGCTCAGGGCGGCGACGATCGTCGCCGCGCGCTCCCGCGTGGGCCCGGAGGCGCTCATCGTGGTCTCGCCCATCACACCCGTCCGTCGTCGCCGGCCAGCCATCGGGCGAACGCGTCCTCGTCGGGCAGGACGACGCTCGAGCAGGCCAGAACGGCGAGGTTCTGGCGCATCGGGGTGATCGCCACCACCGTCCGCCCCGCCCGGTGGGCGCTGTACATCTCCGCCGCGGTGCCCATGCTGGCCTGGTGCCCGGGCAGCCAGGCCACGCACACGTCGCTGGCCGCGGCGAGGTCGGTGAGCCGGTGGAAGACCGCGACCAGCTCGGTGAGCCCGTCGTCGAGGTCCTCGCGGCGCACGACCGCCCGCCCGGCCAGCGCCCCGTGTGAGGCGCGGATGGCGTCGGTGCGGTCGCCCAGCCAGCCGTCCATCAGCTCGCCCGGATCGTTGACGACGGCGTCGGGGTGGCGGTGCCGGATCAGGCCGCCCAGCCGGGCGCGGTAGCCCTGGTCGGCCAGCTCGGCGCCCTGCCGCGACCCCTGCATCACGCCCGCCAGGAAGAAGGATCGCGGTCTCACTCGTCCACCGCCGCGTACTCGGGCATGGCGGGGCCGTCCGCCGGGGCGACGCGGGCGTGGATCGCCGCCGCCTCGAGCAGGATCTCGGCCACGCGCTCCGGCGTCTCCCCGACCGCCTCCGCGACCAGGGCGAGGCCGGTGTCGAACCCGCGGGTCCCGGGACGGCTCACCACCCCCTGGTTGTCCTTGGTCAGCAGCCCGTCGGCGGAGGGTGCGGCGCCGTCCGAGCGGCCGGTGAGCGGGAACACGACCTCGCGCAGGTGGAGGTCGCCGGGGTGGACCACCCGGATGGAGACGTTGTTCTGCTCCGGGTGCGTCAGCAGCGGGCGGACCGTCTCCTCGGGCGGCGGCACTTCGGCCAGCCCGCCGCCCATGCGCAGGGTGAAGGCCCGGGACACGGCGTTGTGCCCGCGCCGGGGGCTGAACCTGACGTACTCCAGCACGATCTCCGCGCGCTCGAGCCGCCAGGTGGCGCGGACGCGCGCGGGCGCCGGGGTGCCGTCGGCGCGCACGCGCACCGGGAAGGCCTCGGCCACGGTGCGCACCGCGCCGTCGTCGTCGGCGTCGGCCCGGTTCAAGACGAGGGGGACGCGGTGCAGCAGGTAGGGATCGAGCACGGTGATCCGCGCACCCTCGGCGTAGACGGCCGCGACGTGGCGGCCGTCCACGAGATAGTCGGCCTGCGCCCCGCTCCGGTCGCCGACGAGCCGTCCGACCTCGAAGGACTGGAATGCGCACGAGGCGCCGAGGCGCCGCGGAAGCTCCCCCGCGCCGAAGTACTCGTGGAATTGGGCGGCGCTGTTGTAGGGAACCTCGACCAGCACCTGTTCGAGCGCCCCCGCCCGGACGAGATCCGGATCCGTCAATTCCGGTGGCGACGTCACGGTCTCGCCCCGCTGTCAATACCGTGTTCACACTGATAGTCCACTGCTGATATCACCGACTGCCCCCGTTGTATTCGCCGCATTCCCCCAGGGACGGTAAGGCGGGACACCAGATCCGGGGTACCCCTAAACGACCCCTACGGCCCGAGGTACACCACTACCGTCCACTCGCGTACCAGGGGCATCGGCGCCACCATGTCCGGACGAAGAATGCCCCACCGTGCGAATCGCCGGGTTGACCAGCGAGAACACCATCTTCTCCGAAGGAACTTCGCAGACGAGTTCTCCCGGGGCACTCCGCGGCGCGATCCCGCGGATCCGGATTACGGGCCTGCCGCGTGCGGCCGCCGGGCGCTTATCGTGGGCGTTGAAAACACCGTGAACATCAGCCGACGAGCGCCACAACCGGCAAAAACGCACCCGGCGCCCGCCGGAGGGAGGAAGGAACCACCATCACATCGGCCACCACGGGAAACTTCCCTGACAGAACAACCTTCAACCAACCCGCGCACGAGGCCGACCTCCACGGCTTCCAAATCTTTCCGGATCCGTTATCCTATTTCCGGCCCTTGATCATCTGAGTAAGGTTGGCGACATGAGTCACATTCAGGTGATTCCGAGCCGGAAGATTACCGAAAGCTACCGCGCCATCTCACGCCTGGATGATGCGGTGGCCACCTCGAGTGCGCTCAGGCGAACACGGCCGCACGCGGCGGTCCGACATCCGTAGCGCCACCCATCCCCACCACTGAGACCACCAGGGCGGCCAGGGCGAATGCCGAGTGCACCACCTCCGGGACCCCTCCCAGGGGCACGCGGCACCCAGGGCCATCCGACCCCCTGGTTACCATCCTGTGATAGGCGGGATCCCCACAACCCGCCCTCCCGAGCAGACCCGCCGGGCGAAGTCGAAATGAATCAGGTCACTTTGTGGGCCCACCCGGTCCACATTGGCGCGAAGAGGAGTCAATATCATAAGGCAAGGAAGGGACAGATCGGCGTGCGCCGAATATCCCGGACCCACGAGGTCCGTTTCGGATACGCACCGGCCGCCCCCATCCTTGTTCGCGATCGATCCTGGGGACGACACGGAACTGTTCTCCCCCGCCTGCTTCCTTGCAGATCTTCCTCCACGGTCACAAAGGCGAAGGGAAGTCAATGCAGTTCGCCGAACGCGAATCCGAGATCAAGGTCCTCTCCTCCATGCTCGCCACAAGCGGGCAGGGGAGGGGCGGAGCCGCGCTGATAACCGGGCCAGCGGGGTTCGGCAAGACCCAGACGCTCCACTCCTTCGCGGGCACCGCCGCGAAATCGGGGGTCACCCACCTGAGCGCCACATGCCTCCGCAATGAGCAGAACATTTCGCTGGGCGTCGTCCATCAGATCCTCCAGGCCCTCGGCGGCGTCCTCGGTGAGATCCCGAGTTCGTTGAAACGCCTGCATGAGGCCGCGTTCAGCGCGACCCCCGAAGGGATCAAGCCCGACGACCTCAACTGGATCGGAGTCACACAGGGACTATGGGAGCTCATCACGAGCCGCGCCAGGCAAGGGACGGTCCTCCTGACCATCGATGACATCCATTACGCCGACTCGATTTCATTTGAAATAATCTTACATTTCATCAACCGAATCCACACCGAGAACATCCTCATGGTGTTCACCTCAAATGAAGGACCCAACGGAGTTCCGTTCCGTATTCAAACGGACCTGATGTACCACCCCAACTGCCATCGCCTACGGATTTCCCCGTATTCCCGGGATGCCGTCTCCCGCATCGCCCAGCGGCACCTCGGCACCGCCCCCGACTCCCCCATCTCCGAGCAGATCCACCGGGTCAGCGGAGGAAACGCCCTCCTCGCCCACTCACTGATCGACGACCAGCGCAATGCCGCCGGCGCCCCCGGCGGCCTGGTGGCGGCCGATGGCTTTTCCGGCTCCATACGGACGCTTCTCCGCCGTATCGGGCCCACCACACTGCGCATCGTGCACGCCAGTGCGGTGCTCGACACCTTCGCGTCGCCCTCGCTGCTGGCCGACATGCTCTACATCAAGCGGGAAACGGTCTCCGGAACCCTGGATTGGCTGACCGCCATCGGGCTGTTCGGGCCGGACGGCTTCCGCCACCCCGCCGCGAAGGCCGCGGTCCTCGACTCCATCGAACCCGAACTCCACCGCGAACTGAACGGACGCGCCGCGCAGGTGCTGTACACGCGGGGCATACAGGCCACGGTGGTCGCCGGCCACATCGTCGACGACTCCACGCTCAACGCCCCCTGGACGATCGACGTCCTGCGCGAGGCGGCCGACCAGGCGCTGAGCACCAGCGAGTACGAGCTCGCGGTGCGCTACCTGCGCCACGCCGTCCTGCTGAGCTCGGGCGACGAGCGCGTCTCGCTCACCTTGGCGCTGGCCAAGGCCGAATGGCGGATCAACCCCGCGTCGGCCGTCCCCTACACCCCGATGCTGCTGCGAGCCGCCCGCGACGGCCGGCTGCACGGCGGCGACATCCACTGGCTGCTCATGTGCATGCTCTGGCACGGCCAGAACGACGAGGCGATGGACCTGCACGCACTGCTCCAGCAGGCCGCGACGGGCCAGGCGCGCGAAGGCGGCGACGCCGCCGTGTGGCGGCTGGCGGCCGAGCACTGGCTGGCCGCGACCCACCCCCCGGTCCTGCACCGGCTGCGCGGCAGCTACCGTCCCTCCCCCATGGGCGACGGCAACGATTTCCTGCTGACGGGCCTGTACGGCAAAGCGGTCATGACGCTCACCACCACCCTCCAGGACACCGTGAACGAGGGCGCGCTGAAGACCGCCGAGAAGGTGCTGCGGTCGGTCCAGCTCGAAGGCTGCAACATCGAGCCGGTCGAAGCGGCCCTGTTCTGCCTGGTCTACTCCGACCGCACCGACCAGGCGGCGGAACTCGCCGAGGCGCTGTTCACCCTGGCGCAGCGCCGCGGCTCCCCCACCTGGGTCAGCGCGCTGGCGGCCTTCCGCGCGCACATCGCCGAACGCAGGGGCGAACTGCTGGAGGCCGTCAAGTACGCGCGGATCGCGCTGGAGACCCTGCCGCAGCGGAGCCTCGGGGTGCTCGCGGCGCTGCCGCTGGCCACCCTGATCGAAGCGCACACCGAGATGGGCGAGTTCGACGAAGCCGAGCAGTATCTTCGGCATCCTTTGCCGGAGAGCGCTCTCCACACGCGTTACGGTCTCCACTACCTCGCGGCGCGGGGCCGCTACCACGTCAGCGTCGGCCAGCCGCACACCGGGCTGGCCGACTTCATGAAGTGCGGATCGCTGATGCGCTCCTGGGAGGTCGACACCCCGCTCCTGGTCCCCTGGCGCCTCGGCGCCGCCGGGGTGTCGGTCGTGCTGAAGGAGGACGCCCGGGCGCGCAAGCTCCTGGACATGCACTACGCCCATCCCCATGGCGACTCCCCCCGGATCCGCGGGTTCGCGCTCATGGTGCTCGCGTCCACCAAGGAGCTGCGCCACCGTCCCGCGCTGCTGCGCGAGGCGATCGACCTCTTCCAGGAGGGCGGCCACAGCCTGGAGCTTGCACACGCGCTGGCCCGGTTGAGCAATTCCCTGGCGACCCTGGGCGAGACCGTCAAGGCGCGGCTCATCGGCCAGCAGGCCGACAGCCTCAGCGAGCAGTTCCACGCCGAGCCGCTGCGCAAGGAGATCGCCGACGCCTTCGAGAAGGGGTTCACGGCGCCCACGGGCCCCAACGCCCGCAGCACACTGAGCCCGGCCGAGTACCGGGTGGCGTCGATGGCGGCGCTCGGCTACACCAACCGGGAGATCTCCAAGAAGGCGCACATCACGGTCAGCACGGTCGAGCAGCACCTCACCCGGATCTACCGCAAGCTCAACGTCAACGGCAGGGACGACCTCCCGCTCCTGTACTCGGCGAAAGAGCTCAGGGCGGCGAGCAGGGCGATCTCGGGGACCGAAGCCCCCCGGCGCATCCCCGGGTCGGCATCCGTGGCCGGCTGACCGGGGAACCGGTCACGCGGTGGCGCTCGTGGCCGTGTCCGCCCTGTGGGTGACGAAGCTCGCCCAGCCGAACTCCCCGGCGCCGACGGCCGCCCGGACCGCATCGCATGAGGCTGCAAAGCCCAGCATCGTGGTCCGGGCGGCGTCGTCCCCGGTCTGCTCCGCGCGATCGCGCGCCGCCTGCGCGTTCTCCCGCAGCATCCGGGTCAGCCGGCCGTTCAGGCTGCGCACCTGGACGACCTCGAAGCCGGCGCGCTCCAGAACGGCGCGGTAGTCGTCGAGCGAATACCCGGCGCACCAGCCGAGCCGTTCGTGGACGTTTTTCCGCGTGGATTCGCTGATCTCGCCGCTGCCCTGGACGAAGTCGGTGAAGGCGAATACGCCCCCGGGCTTGAGGACCCGGTGGATCTCGGCGTGGCTGCGGCGCTTATCGGGAACATTGTGCATGGCGTCGCGGCTGACCACATGGGTGAAACTCGCCGCCTCATAAGGCAGCCGCATCACCGACGCCTGGCGGAAATCGATATTGAGCCGGTTCCGGTGGTGGGTGTTCGCCTCTTGTGCGAACTTCACGTACCCCCCATTGGTGAACACCGCCTCGCCATGGCAGCCGAACCTCTTGGCGATGGTGGTCAGTAGGCTCCCGCAGGAGCCCCCGACCTCGAGGATCCTCGACGCACCGCAGATGCTGGCCTCGGCCGCCAGCAGGACGGAGAGCTGTTCGTCGTTGGTGGTGTAGTCGTCGTCGGGCCCGGCCGCGGATGCGGTCCTGTGCGCTTCGAGGGTGCCGCCTCCTGAGATCGCACCATCGGCCGGGGCGCTCACGACGGCGTGAAGGCTATTGTCGTGCATGTTCTGCGACTTCCCTTCAGATCTTGAACGCGGAATCGGCGCCGGGGGTCCGCGCACCCGACATTTTTTCAGCCGTGGAGCCGTCGTGTGCCGTTATTCCCGAACTCACCTTCCCAAGGCCCGAAGGCCCTATTACAGGGTCCCTCGGGCCTCTTCTCCGGAGCAATGGTGTGCGACCCCGGGCTAGGGGGGTGCGCATTCCACCCCCCTTAGGCGATCACGGGGCCGCCGGTCACTTCACCGGTTCGGGGGCGGGCTCGGGGCCGTCGGCCGGCTCCTCCTCGACCTTCGCGTTGCGGAGGTTGATGAAGGCCAGGATCCCCATGACCACCATGACGGCGGCGCCCGCGATGGCCGCGGTCTGCATCCCGCCGACGTAGGCCTCGCGCGCCGCGGTGGCCAGCGCCCCGCCGACCGGGCCGGGCAGCTCGCCCGCGATGGCCAGGGCGCCGCCGAGCGTCTCGTTCGCCGCGGCCGCCTGTTCGCCGGTCAGGCCGGACGGCAGGTCCTCGGCGAGCGTCAGGCGGAACACGGCCACCCCGATGCTGCCGAGGATGGCCGCCCCGAGGGCCTGGCCGAACTCGGTGGAGGACTCGAACAGCCCTGAGGCCGAGCCGGCCTTCTCGGGCGGCGCCGCGGCGACCACCAGGTTCGACGCCAGCGCATTGACCGACCCGATCCCCCACCCCAGCAGGAACAGCCCGAGGAAGAGCAGCGGGAGGTTCGCGGTGGTGCCCAGCAGCGAGATCACGCCGAAGCCGACGGCCCCACTGATCATGCCGAAACCCATGATGTTGCCGGGCCGGAACCACCGGGTCAGGGCCGCGCCGAGCAGCGAGCCGGCCACCGAGCTCACGGCGGTCGGCAGGGTCATCAACCCCGCCAGCAGCGGCCGCATGTCCAGCACCGACATCAGGTACTGGGTGATGAAGTAGAAGGTCCCGACCAGGGCGAACACCGCGAGCGTCGCGGTGATCAGGGCGACGCTGAAGGCCCGGTCGCGAAAGAGCGCCAGATCGAGCATGGGGTCGGCCAGGCGCTTCTGCCGGCGCAGGAACATGACCAGGAAGGCGGCGCCCAGGACGGCAGCGATCCACATCGGCGCGGAGAAGTCCTGCGCCGCGCCCTGCTTGACGGCGAAGACCAGCGGGAGGGCGGCGAGGAGGATGAGCGCGGCGCTGAGGATGTCGAAGTTCCCGGGTTCGGGGTCGCGGTACTCCGGGAGCAGGAACGGGCCGAGCGCGAGCAGCAGGACCATGATCGGCACGTTGATCAGGAAGACCGATCCCCACCAGAAGTACTCGAGCATCCAGCCGCCGATGATCGGCCCGATCACGCTGCCGACGGTGAACACCGCGGCCCACAGCGCGATGGCCATCTGCAACTGCCGCGCGTTGGTGAACATGGCCCGGATGAGGGCGAGCGTGGGGGGCATCAGGGTCGCCGCCGCGGCGCCCTGGAGGCCGCGGGCGGCGATGAGCAGTTCGGCGTTGGGCGCATAGGCCGCCACCGCAGAGGTGATCGCGAACGCGACCGCGCCCATGAGCAGCAGCTTCCGCCGCCCGATCCGGTCGCCGAGGTTGCCCATGGGGATCAGCAATCCGGCCAGCAGGAAAGCGTAGATGTCAACGATCCACAACTGCTCGGCTGCTGTCGGCTCCAGCTCGGCGGTGAGCGAGGGGAGCGCGAAGAACAGCACCGTCACCGTAATGGAGATCAACAGGACCGGCAGCATCAGGACGGCGAGGCCGACCCATTCCTTCCAGCCCGCTTTGGCGTCGCTTGGGGCGACAGTCATCGGACACGTCCTCCTTCGTACGATGTATTCGACTCATCTCCATTACACCATACGAATCGCGTGATGATTGATCACCCTCACGGAGAGCAAGCGTCCACTTAGGCCATGCATCGCTTATGAGCTGGTATTTATACGCGACCACATGATCCGAATCCGCCGTGAAGAAAAATTTCATCACGGCCGACTCGCCCGTGTTTTCATCACGAAACGGGCGTGATAGCATTTCATCACAGTCAGTCGACCGTGACGAAAAGAGAGTCGCCGCATGCCGAAGTGCGTCCAGTGCGGGAGGGAGCTCACGATCCCGCCCCGCGGGCGAAAGCCCCTCTACTGCTCCCGCGCCTGCCAGGCACGCGCGCACCGCGAGCGCGTCAAGGCGCGCGACGACGCGGGCACGGGTCCGGGCGGTGCGCCGGAGTCGGCCGCGGCCGACTCCGGCGCACCGCTTCCCGGCCACCAGGAGGCGGGCGACGGCGTTCCCGCGGACGCACCGCGGCCGGGGAGCACACTGTCGCGGGAGGTGATCGTGCGCGCCGCGGTCCGGATCGCCGACACCGAGGGCCTTGAGGCGCTGTCCATGCGCCACATCGCGCGCGAGCTCGACGCCAACGTGATGTCGCTGTACCACTACATCGACGGCAAGGACGAGCTGATCGACCTGATGGTCGAGGCCGTGTTCAGCGAGGACGCCCAGGGGGCGGAGACCACGGCCCCCCGCAGCTGGCGGGCGGAGCTGGAGGCCACGGCCCGCTGGGAGTGGTCGCTCTACTCGACCCACCCGTGGGTGCTGGAGGTCATCGCCACGGTGCAGCCCCCGCTGGTCCCCGGGGTCCTCGCCGGGGTCGAACGGGGGCTGGGGGCGCTGGACGGCCTGGGGCTGGACCCGGCAACGGCGCACCGGGTGTACCTGAGCCTGAGCGGCCTGATCCAGGGGCTGGCACTGCTGCGGGTGAGCGAGATCGCGACGGAGCGCCGCGGCGGCGTGCCCCTGAGCCAGTGGCGCGCGGTCAAGGTCCCGGCCGTCCTGGAGGAGCTGGGGACCGAGAACTACCCGCGGCAGGCCGCGCTGCGCAACAACCCGGAGGAGATCGCCGACCTGGAGGAGATCTTCGAGTTCGGCCTGCGCCGGCTCCTCGACGGGTTCGCGGTCTTCGTCGAGGAGCGGGGGGCACGCACCTCGCGGCCGCTCCCGGGCGGCCCGGGCCCGGCCCTCGGCCTCGACCGCCGGTGACGCGCACCGGGGCGGGCACGCGGCCCCTGCTCCGCCTGCCCGCCCCGGACGGCGCCGCCACGGTCAGGCGCCGCCCTCCGCGGGCGCCCCGAGGCCCTTCAGCCAGCCCTCGATCGCGCCCGCCATGGACGCCGACTCGCCCTCCAGCATGGTGAGGTGGTCGCCCCGCACCTCCCCGAGCTCGTGGTCCATGTGCCACGACGCACGCCAGTCCCCGGTCCGCGACCTCGTCCCGTCCGGCCCGGGCAGCGGGGTGTCGGGGTGGAGGAAGAGCACCGGCGTCTTGATGTCGGCGACCTCGGTCTCCCGGAAGAGCCGGTAGTAGCGGCCCATCGCGGTCATCCGCGTGTCGCTGAAGGGGCCGAAGGTCGCCTCTCGCTCGAACATCCCGTCGAGCATCTGCCCGCCCAGGTCGCCGATGACGTCGCTGTCCGGCAGGAAGGTGTCGAGCAGGATCAGGCCCTCGGGGCGCACCCCCTGCTGTTCCAGGTAGGCGACGGCGGCGTGCGCGAAGTTGCCCCCGCCGCAGTAGCCGAGCAGCACGAACGGCTCGGACCCGGCCGCCTCCCTGATGGACTCCGCCCACATCCGCACGATGACGTCGACGGTCTCGGGGAGGGCGTCATCGGGCGCGTAACCGGGGACCTGGAGGGCGTAGAGGTCGCGCACCCCCTGGAAGTGCGCCGCCAGCCGGGCGAACTGCGCCGCGCCGCCCAGCGCCATCGGCGTGCTGAAGCAGAACAGCTTCGGCCCCGCCGGCCCGCTGGCGAGGGACAGCGGCGGGTAGGCCTTGTTCACGTCGTCCAGCGACGCGAACGACGGGCGCAGCCGCGCCGCCGCCTCCAGCATCTCCAGCCCTTCGTAGAGCTTCCCGGCGGGCGCGGCGTCGTGCACGAGCGAGGCGAGCGAGCCGCCCCCACCGAACGCCGCGGCGCGCGACGGCGCGGTGTCCCCGGACCCGGACCCGGTGGAGAGGGACATCTCGCCGGCGATGTAGCGCGCGAGGTCGGCCGCGGTACCGGAGTCGAAGACCGCGGTCGCCGGCATCCGCAGCCCCGTCGCCTTGTTCAGGATGTTGCGCAGCTCCATCGCGGTCAGCGAGTCGAAGCCGGTCTCCAGGAAGTTCTGGTCCGGCGCGATCGCGTCCGGATCGGAGTAGCCGATCACCCGCGCCGCACACCCCCGCACCAGAGTCGTGAGCTCGGCCACCTGCTCGGCCTCCGTCAGCCCCGCGAGGCGCTCTTCCAGAGCGGACCCCGTGGCCGGGGCGGCGGACGCGGCCGCAACGGCGCGGCGCGCGGGGGCCACGATCCCGCGCAGCGGGGCGGGGATCACGCCGCCACTGGTGGCGAGGGTGCGGGGGTCGATGGGGAGGGGGAGGACGAAGGGTTCGGCGTGTGCTGTGGCGGCGTCGAGCATGCGCATGCCGTGGTCGTTGGTGATGCGGCGGTATCCGGAGCGTTCGATGCGGGAGATGTCGGATCCGGTGAGGTGGGCGCTCATGCCGCTGGCCTGTTCCCACAGCCCCCACGCCAATGACAGGCCCGGAAGGCCTTGGCGGGTGCGGGTGAGGGCGAGGGCGTCGAGGAAGGCGTTGGCGGCGGAGTAGTTGCCCTGGCCGGCACTGTCCAGCGACCCGGCCGAGGAGGAGTAGAGGGTGAACGTCGCCAGGTCCATTCCGGCGGTGGCCTGGTGCAGCCACCAGGCGGCATCGGCCTTGGGGGCCAGGACCCGGTCGAAGGCGTCGGTGTCGAGGGAGGAGACCACGCCGTCGGCGAGCACGCCGGCGGTGTGGAACACCCCGGTCAGCGGATGCTGTTCGGGGACGGTCTCCAGTAGCCGGTCGACCCCGTCGCGGGTGGAGACGTCCGCGGCCACCACATCGACCGTCGCGCCCGCGCCCTCAAGGTCGGCGACCAGGTCTGCCGCGCCTTCGGCATCGGGCCCGCGGCGGGAGGCCAGGAGCAGGTGGCGGGCACCGTGTCGGGTGACGAGGTGGCGGGCGAGCATCGCGCCCAGCCCGCCGGTCCCGCCGGTGACCAGGACCGTTCCCTCGGGGTCCAGGGCGCGGGGAATGGTGAGGATGATCTTTCCGCGGTGGCGGGCTTGGGCCATGAACCGGAACGCCTCCCCGGCCCGCCGCACATCCCAGCACTGCACCGGGATGGGCCCGAGCGAACCGCGCCCGAACTCACCCAAGGCCTCGCCCAGCATCCCGCCGACGCGCTCCGGACCGGCGTCCATCAGGTCGAAGGACCGGTACACCACACCCGGATACGCCTCCTGCACCGCTACGGGCTCACGGCGGTCGGTCTTGCCCATCTCGATGAACCGGCCGCCCTCACCCAGAAGGGCAAGGGACGCATCCGTGAACTCGCCCGCAAGCGAGTTCAGCACCACGTCGACCGCGCCGAACTTCTCGGCGAAGCCCAGATCACGGGACGAGGAGATGTGGTCATCGGCCAGCCCCAATCCCCGCAACACGTCCCACTTTCCCGGGGACGCGGTCGCGAACACCTCCGCGCCCCGGGCACGGGCGATCTGGATCGCGGCCATACCGACACCACCGGCACCCGAATGCACCAGCACCCGGTCACCCGCGCCCACACCCGCCAGATCCACCAGCCCATACCAGGCCGTCGCGAACACGCCCGGGACCGATGCCGCACGAGCGAACGTCCAGCCATCGGGCACAGCGGCGAGCATCCGCCCGTCGGCGACGACCCGCGGACCGAACGTCCCCTCGTCGCTCAGGCCCATCACCCGGTCGCCCGGGGCCAAGCCGTCGACGCCCGGGCCGACCTCGCTGACCACGCCGGCGAACTCGCCGCCGATAGGCGCGCCCTGCTCGGGGACCATGCCGAGGGCGACCACGACATCGCGGAAGTTCACCCCGGCCGCACGGACCTCGACCCGCACCTCCCCCGCTGCCAGGGCTCGGTCGGCCTCGGGCGCCTCGACCAGGCGGAGGCCGTCGATCGACCCCTTCAGCGTCGCATCCAGCCGCCACGGGCCGGAACGCCTGTCGGCACCGCCCGCGCCACCGTCCGGGATCCGGAGGTCGCGCGTGGCATCGGCGCGGGACAGACGCGGCACCAGCACCTCGCCGCCGCGCACCGCCACCTGCGGCTCATCGACCACGCCCAGCACCGACGGCAGGGCCGCCCACGACTTCGCCGTGGTGTCCACATCCGCCAAGAGCACCCGGCCCGGCGACTCCGCCTGCGCAGAACGCACC
Organism: Nocardiopsis sediminis; assembly: GCF_042650565.1. Classification (NCBI taxonomy): domain Bacteria; kingdom Bacillati; phylum Actinomycetota; class Actinomycetes; order Streptosporangiales; family Nocardiopsidaceae; genus Nocardiopsis; species Nocardiopsis sediminis. The sequence continues at coordinate 8,174 of NZ_JBHSBH010000006.1, read as the reverse complement.
AACCCCGAAACGGCCGCCCCCACCAGCCCCGGACCACCGTCCCCGGCACGCGCACCCACCCCACCCCGGGTCACCACCGCCAACCGCACCTCGGCCAACCGGTCATCGGCCAGCCACCCCTGCACCGCCGCCAGCACGGTGCCGAGGGCCCGGCGCACGTCGCCGGTGACGTCGTCGTCCCCGGTCTCCGGGGTCGCGACAGGGATGACGATCGTGGACACGCCCTCGACCGCGGCGGCCGATTCCAGGTCCGCGACCCCCCGGACCTGCACGCCGCTACGCGCCAGTGCCTCGGCCACGCCGAAGTCCCCGCCCGCCACATCGGCGACGGCGACCACCCCGTCGACGCGCGGCGGGTTCCAGGATGAGGGGACCACCCAGTTCAGGTGGTGGACGCCCGCGAGGCCGTCGCCGCCACCGCCGCCCGCCGCCAGCCCGCCCGCGGGGACCGGCCGCGTCACCAGGCCGCCGACCGCCGCGACCGGGGCGCCCGAACCGTCCGCCAGCCGCACGCCGCCGTCGGGCAGCACCTGGACGCGCACCTGCGCCGCGCCCGTCGCCCACAGCTCAACGCCCGACCAGGCGAAGGGCAGCTCCACGCCATCACCGGTGCCGGCGCCGGCGTTCAGGCCGATGGCGTGCAGGCAGGCGTCCAGGAGAGCGGGGTGGATCCCGTAGCCCGCGGCCTGTGCCGCCTCCTGCTCACCGAGGCCCACCTCGGCGAACACCTCACCATCACGCGTCCACGCACGGCGCAGCCCCTGGAACGCCGGACCGTACCCGTATCCCCGGGCCGCCAGTCCTTCGTAGTGGCCGGCCACGTCCACCTCGCGCGCGCCCGCCGGGGGCCACTGCGCCAGGTCCCAGCCCGCACCGGAGCCGTCGGCGCGGGCGAGGGTGCCACCCGCGTGACGCGTCCAGTCGCGCGAGCCCGTGCGCGAATGCACCGCAACGGTGCGGTGGCCGCTCTCGTCGGCGGCGCCCACGGCGACCTGGAGGACCACCTGCTCGTCCCCCGACACCACAAGGGGGGCCTCCAGCGTCAGCTCCTCCACCACCGGGCAGCCGACCTCGTCGCCGCCGCGGACCGCCAGCTCCACGAAGCCCGCCCCCGGGAACACCACGGTCTCGCCGACCGCGTGGTCGGCCAGCCATGGGTGCGAGGAGACCGACATCCGGCCCGTCAGCACCACGCCGCCGTCCTCCGGCAGCTCCACCGCGGCCCCCACCAGGGGGTGGCCGGCCGGGGCCTGGCCCAGCCCGCCCGCGTCGGCGATCACCGACAGCGGCTCCAGCCAGTACTGCTCCCGCTGGAAGGCGTAGGTCGGCAGCTCCAGCGGCGCCGGTGCGGTCCCGGAGCCGAGGCCCGACACCACCGCGCCCCAGTCGACCCCCACGCCGCCCGCGAACGCCTCTCCGGCCGACAGCAGGAACCGCCGCGCGTCCCCCTCGTCGCGCCGCAGCGATCCGACCACGAGCCCGGCGGCGCCGCGCGCGTCCAGCACGTCCTGCACCCCCATCCCCAGCACCGGGTGGGGGGACACCTCCACGAACGCGGTCCGGCCGTCGCCGATCAGCGCCTCCACGGCCCCCGCGAACTCCACCGGCTCGCGCACGTTGGAGTACCAGTAGGACGCGTCCAGCTCGCGCCCGTCGACCACCGCGCCGCGCACCGCCGAGTAGAACGGGACGCGCCCCTGGGTCGGCGACACCGACGCGAACAGCTCCAGCAGCCGGTCGCGCAGGGGGTCGACGAGCGGGGAGTGCGTCGGCACCGTGGTCGGCACGACCCGCGCCCGCACGCCCTCTGCCCGGAGCCCGGCCACGAACCCCTCCAGGGCCCGCAGTTCACCGGAGACCGCGCAGGAGGTGGGGCCGTTGTGCACGGCCACCCACAGCCCGCCGCCCACGGCGTCCACGCGCGCCTGCGCGTCGGCCCGCGACAGCGCGACCGCCGCGATCGCCCCGTGCCCGGTCAGCTCCTGGGCGAACAGGCGCGAGCGCAGGACGACCGCCCGCACCGCGTCCTCCAGCGACAGCACACCCGCCACGCACGCGGCGGCGACCTCGCCCTGGGAGTGGCCGACGACCGCGGAAGGGCTCACCCCCACCGACTCCCACAGCGCCGCCAGCGACACCATGACCGAGAACGTGACCGGCTGCAACACCTCGATGGATTCGAGCGTGGGGGCTCCGGGGCGCTGGTGGAGGACGTCGAAGAGGTCCCAGTCCACCAGCCCGTCGAGCGCGCGGGCACACTCGCCCAGCCGCTGCGCGAACACCGGGGACGTCCGCGCCAGCTCGGCGCCCATCCCCGCCCACTGCGCCCCCTGCCCGGGGAACACGAACACCGCCTCACGGCGTGCCCGCACCGAGCCCTTCACGACGTCCGGTGCGGCGTCGCCGACCGCCAGCGCGTCCAGCCCGGCCAGCAGCCCGGCGGTGTCCGCGCCGACGACCACCGCGCGGTCCTCGAACACGGCGCGCGCCACCAGCCCGCGCGCCACGTCCGCCGCGCCCGGAAGGCCGGCCGGGTCCTCCCGGCCGGGGGCCGCCTCCTGGGCCGACCGGATGAACGACGCCAGCCGTCCCGCCTGACCCCGCAGGCCCGGTTCGCCGCGGCCCGAGAGCACCCACGGCGTCACGTCGCCGGTGAACGGCACCGGCCGGGCGTCCCCCACCTCGGGGGCGGCCGCGTCGTCGCCGGACGGCGCGGCCGGCTCGGGGGCGTCCTCGATGATCACGTGCGCGTTGGTGCCGCTGATGCCGAAGGAGGACACACCGGCCCGGCGGGGCCGCTCATCACGCTCGGGCCAGGGGCGCGCCTCGTCGAGGAGGCGGACCTGTCCGCTGTCCCAGTCCACATGCGTGGAGGGGGGCGAGACGTGCAGCGTCTTCGGCAGCGTGCCATGGCGCAGCGCGAGCACCATCTTGATCACGCCGGCCACTCCCGCCGCCGCCTGCGCGTGCCCGAAGTTGGACTTCACCGACCCCAGCCACAACGGGTCGGCGGCGTCGCGGCCGCGCCCATACGTCGCCAGCAGCGCCTGCGCCTCGATGGGGTCGCCGAGGGTGGTGCCGGTGCCGTGCGCCTCGACCGCGTCGACGTCGCCCGGCTCCAGGCCCGCGTTGGCGAGCGCCTGGCGGATCACCCGCTCCTGCGAGGGCCCGTTCGGGGCGGACAGCCCGTTGCTGGCGCCGTCCTGGTTGACCGCGCTGCCGCGGATCACCCCGAGGATCCGGTGCCCGTTGGCCTGGGCGTCCGACAGCCGCTCCAGCAGCAGGACACCGGCGCCCTCGGACAGGATCGTGCCGTCGGCCTCGTCGGAGAACGCCTTGCACCGCCCGTCGTGGGCCAGGCCGCGCTGGTGGCTGAAGTCGACCAGCAGCTCGGGCGTCGCAAGGACCGTCACGCCGCCGGCGAGGGCGAGGGTGCTCTCGCCGCGGCGCAGCGACTCGCACGCCAGGTGGATGCCCACCAGCGAGGAGGAGCACGCGGTGTCGACGGTGACCGCCGGGCCCTCCAGCCCAAGGGTGTAGGCCACCCGGCCGGAGATGACGGAGCTGGAGTTGCCCGTGCCCAGGTACCCCTCGCTGCCGGGGGGCAGCGGGCCCGCACCCACCTCGTAGTCGTCGGCGAAGGCGCCGATGAAGACGCCGGTGGAGGTCCCCTTCAGGGTGCCGGGGTCGATCCCGGCCCGTTCCAGCACCTCCCACGACACCTCCAGCAGCAACCGCTGCTGCGGGTCCATCGCCACGGCTTCGCGCGGGGTGATCCCGAAGAACGCCGGGTCGAACTCGCCTGCGGCCTCCAGGAACCCGCCCTCACGCACGTACGTGGTCCCGGGGGTCGCGGGGTCCGGGTCGTAGAGGGCCTCCAGGTCCCACCCCCGGTCCTTCGGGAACGGGACGACCCCCTGCCGCCCTTCCTCCAGCAGCCGCCACAGCCCTTCCGGTGATTCGACCCCGCCGGGGTAGCGGCAGCTCATCGACACGATCGCGATCGGCTCGCGCTCCTTGGCCTCCGCCTCGCGCAACCGCCGGTTGGCCTGCTGGAGGTCTTCGGTCACCCGTCGCAGGTATTCGAGGAGCTTCTCTTCGTCCGCCACGCCGTCACCTTCTCCTTGGGGTCTTCGAGCCTGCGTCACCGATCGGACAGCCGGGATGGGGGGCTAGAGCCCTTCATCGATCAGCGCGAACAGTTCGTCCGCCTGCGCCGTGCGCACACTGCTCTCCTCGCCCTTGCCGGGCCGGGCTCCGCGCCACTCCTCCATGAACTTCTGGAGGCGGACGGTGATGGAGGACCGCGCCTCGTCGTCGGCGGAGACCCGGTCGAGCAGCCTGCGCAGCTCGTCCAGGCCGTGGGCGACCTGCTCCTCGACCGACTCCTCCGCCGGGAGGAGCTGGCCCGCGACGTAGTCGGCGATGGCCGCCGCCGTCGGGTAGTCGAAGACCAGCGTCGCCGGGAGCCGCAGCCCGGTGGCGCGGCTCAGCCGGTTGCGCAGCTCCACCGAGGTCAGGGAGTCGAACCCGAGGTCGGAGAGGCTCCGGTCCGGATCCACCTGGTCGGTGGAGGCGTGCCCGAGCACCGCCGCCGCCTCCGACCGCACCAGCGACACCACGACCTGCCGCCGCTCGGCCGGCGGCAGGCTCGCCAGCCGGACTTCGAGCGAGGCCTCCGCCGCCTTCTCGGTGTCAGGGACCGCGGCCGCCTGCACCGTGCGGCGGGCCGGGGTCACCAGCCCGCGCAGCGGGGCGGGGACCCCCTCGTCGCGGGCGGCGAGGGCGCGCGCATCGATGGGCAGCGGGAGGACGAAGGGCTCCGCCTGGGCCATGGCGGCGTCCAGCAGCTCCATGCCGTGACGCGCGGTCAGCGGGGTGAAGCCCGAGCGCGACAGCCGGCCCAGGTCGCCGTCCGAGAGCCGCCGGGTCATGCCCCCGATCTCGGGGTCCCATACGCCCCATGCGAGGGAGAGCCCGGGCAGGCCGGCCGCGCTCCGCACCGCGGCCAACGCGTCGAGGAAGGCGTTGGCGGCGGAGTAGTTGCCCTGTCCGGCGCTGTCCAACGACCCCGCGGAGGACGAGTACAGCGCGAAGGCCGCCAGGTCCATGCCGGCGGTGGCCCGGTGCAGCCACCAGGCGGCGTCGGCCTTCGGCGCCAGGACCCGGTCGAAGGCGTCGGCGTCCAGCGACGACAGCACGCCGTCGGCCACCACGCCCGCCGTGTGGAAGACGCCCGTCAGCGGGTGGCCGCCCGGGACGGCCGCCAGCGCGCGGTCGACCCCCTCGCGGGTGGAGACGTCCGCGGCAACGACCTCCACCGCGGCGCCCGCGGCTTCCAGGTCGGCGACCAGCTCGGCCGCGCCTTCTGCGCCGGGGCCGCGGCGCGAGGCCAGCACCAGGTGGCGGACCCCCCGCTCGGTGACGAGGTGGCGGGCGAGTACCGTGCCCAGGCCGCCGGTGCCGCCGGTGACCAGGACCGTGCCCTCGGGGTCGAGGGCGCGGGGGATCGTCAGGACGATCTTGCCGCGGTGGCGGGCCTGCGCCATGAACCGGAACGCCTCCGGGGCGCGGCGCACGTCCCAGCTCCGGACCGGGATCGGCCGCAGCGCGCCCTTCTCGAACCCGCCGACGACCTCGCCCAGCATCCGCCCGATCCGCTTCGGGCCGGCGTCCATCAGGTCGAAGGACCGGTACACGACACCGGGATGGGTTTGGCCGATCTGCTCGGGGGTGCGGAGGTCGGTCTTGCCCATCTCGATGAACCGGCCGCCCGCGCCCAGCAGGCCGAGGGACGCGTCGGTGAACTCCCCGGCCAGGGAGTTCAGCACCACGTCCACGGCGCCGAACTTCTCGGCGAAGCCGAGGTCGCGGGAGGAGGAGATGTGATCATCGGCCAGCCCCAGGGCGCGCAGCACGTCCCACTTGCCCGGGGAGGCGGTCGCGAACACCTCCGCGCCCAGGCTGCGGGCGATCTGGATCGCGGCCATACCGACACCGCCCGCACCCGAGTGCACCAGCACCCGGTCGCCCTCGCCCACGCCCGCGAGGTCCACGAGCCCGTACCAGGCGGTGGCGAACACACTCGGGACGGAGGCGGCGCGGGCGAAGGTCCAGCCCTCGGGGATCGCGGTCAGCATCCGCGGGTCGGCCACGACGCGCGGGCCGAACGCCCCCTCGTCGCTCAGGCCCATCACGCGGTCGCCCGGCGCCAGGCCCGTCACCTTCGGGCCGACCTCGCGGACCACGCCCGCGAGTTCGACGCCCATCGCCCCGGCCTCGCCCGGGTACATGCCCAGGGCGTTGAGCACATCGCGGAAGTTCACGCCCGCTGCGCGGACGTCCACCCGCACCTCGCCCGCGGAGAGTGCGCGGTCGGCCGCGGGGGCCTCCAGCAGGCGGAGGCCGTCGATGGACCCCTTCGCCTCCGCGTCCAGGCGCCACGCGCCGTCGCCGGGGACCACGAGGTCACGGGCGGCGTCGGTCCGGGCCAGGCGCGGCACCAGCACCTCGCCGCCGCGCACGGCCACCTGCGGCTCGTCCGCCAGGCCCAGCAGGGACGGGAGCTCGGCCAGCGACTCCGCCGCGGTGTCCACGTCGATGAGGAGCACGCGGCCGGGCGACTCGGCCTGCGCCGAGCGCACCAGGCCCGACACCGCGGCACCCACCAGCCCGGGTGCCGCATCGTCCCGGCCCGCTGCGACGGCGCCCCGGGTCACCACGACCAGCCGCGCGTCCGCCTGCCGGTCGTCGGCGAGCCAGGCCTGCACCGCCTTCAGCACGCCGCCGAGGCCCCGGCGCACGCCGCCGGGGACGTCGTCGTCCCCGGTCTCCGGGACCGGGACAGGGAGCACGACCGTGGACACGCCCTCGACCGCGGCGGCCGACTCCAGATCCGCGACCGCGCGAACACGCAGCCCGGCACGGTCCAGCGCCTCGGCGACACCGAAGTCCACGGCCTCGCCGACGACGGTGAAGGTTCCGTCGCGTGCGGGGATCTCGTCGGTGAGCGGCACCCAGTCCATACGCAGGAGCGACGACGCGGAGCCGGGCGCGCCCGCGCCCGCCCGGTCGGTGAGCTCGCGCATGACCAGGGCGCTGATGGAGGCCACCGGCCGCCCGTCGGAGTCGGCCGCCTCGATGGCCACCGAGCCGTCCTCGGCGGACGTCAGCCGCACCCGCAGCCGGCCGGCGGCGGACGCGTGCAGCCGCACGCCGGTCCAGGAGAACGGCAGGGACACGCGTCCGTCCGCGTCCTCCTGGCTCTCGACGGCGCCGAGGGCGTGCAGCGCGGCGTCCAGGAGCGCCGGGTGGAGCCCGTAGCCCCCCGCCTGCGCGGCTTCCTGCTCGCCGAGGGCCACCTCGGCGAACACGTCGGCGCCGCGCACCCAGGCGCGCTTGAGCCCCTGGAACGCCGGGCCGTACCCGTATCCGCGGGCGGCGAGGGCGGCGTAGTGGTCGGTCACGTCGGCCTCGCTCGCGCCCGCGGGAGGCCATTCCGTCAGGTCGGCCCCCGTGCCGCGCGCACCGTCGGCGGTGTCGGCCAGGGTGCCGCTCGCGTGGCGCGTCCAGTCCCGCGAGTCCGTGCGCGAATGCACGGCGACCGTACGCCGGCCGTCCTCGTCCGCGGCACCGACCGCGACCTGGAGGAACACCGACTGCCCGTCATCGAGCACCAGCGGGGCGGCGAGCGTCAGCTCCTCCACGACGGGGCAGCCGACCTCGTCGCCGCCGCGGACCGCCAGCTCCACGAAACCGGTCCCCGGGAAGAGCACCCGGCCGTCCACAGCGTGGTCGGCCAGCCACGGATGCGTCGCCACCGAGACCCGGCCCGTCAGCACCACGCCACCGTCCTCCGGCAGCTCCACCGCGGCCCCCACGAGGGGGTGGTCCGCCGGCATCTGCCCGAGTCCCCCGGCGTCCGTTGTCGCGGCCGTTGTGGGGAGCCAGTAGTGGTGGTGGGTGAAGGGGGTGGTCGGCAGGGGGGTGGGGGTGGCGTTGGTGGGGGCGAAGACCTGTGCCCAGGTGGTGGTTGTTCCGTGGGTGTGGGCGGTGGCGAGGGCTTGGAGGAGGGTGTGGGGTTCGGGTTTGCCGGGCTTCATGGTGGCGGTGACGGTGGCGGTGGTGTCGTCTCCGAGACTGGCCGGGGCCATGGCTGTGAGGGGGGTGTCGGG
>NZ_JBHSBH010000005.1:271814-276451 GCF_042650565.1 Nocardiopsis sediminis | reverse complement strand
CCCGGCGGCGTTGTACCGGGGTGCCCGGAGCCGTCCGGCCCGCACCGGCGGGAGCACCGGTTTCTCCGATAGGTTGGGCCCCGCCCCACGGGGCGTCCCCACACGAGGAGGTAGACGTGGACCGCCGCGCAGAGCAGGACCCCGGCGCCCGCGCGGAGCCCGTCCCGCTCACCGGCGAGCGCCTGTCCCTGCGCCCCTGGGAGCCCGCCGACGGCCCCGAGCTCAACCGGATCGTCGCCCTGCCCGACGTCTGGCGCTGGTGGAACGAGGAGGACTTCACCGAGGCCGACGACGGCGTCCAGCGCTACGTGGTGCTGGTCGACTCCGCCGTGCGGGGGATGATCCAGTACTGGGAGGAGAACGAGCCCGACTTCCGGCACGCGGGGCTCGACATCTTCATCGACCCCGAACTGCGCGGGCGCGGCCTGGGGGTCGAGGCGATCCGGCTGCTCGCCGGCTGGCTGTTCACCGCGCGCGGCCACCACCGCCTGGTCATCGACCCCGCTCTGGGCAACGATCCGGCCGTGCGCGCCTATGAGAAGGCCGGCTTCCGCCGGGTCGGCGTCATGCGCGAGTACTGGCGCGACCCCGTCGACGGCGCCTGGCGCGACGGCCTCCTCCTCGACCTGCTGCGCAGCGACCTCGCCCGGGGGTGACCGGGACCGGCGGGGCGGCGTTGCCGCTCACCGGCCCGCCTCGCGCAGGGTGTGCAGGTGCAGGGCGATCCGCACCTCCAGTTCGCCGCCGGGGGAGTTCCACTCCGCTCCGAGGAGGTCGGCGATGCGGTCCAGGCGCTGCGACACCGTGTTCACGTGGACGTGCAGGGCCGCCGCGGCGCGCCCGAGGTTGCGGCCGTTGGCGAAGAACTCCTCCAGAGTGCGGCGCAGCTCCGTGGAGCGCCGGGCATCGTAGTCCAGCACCGGGCCCAGCGTGCGCCGGACATAGCCCTCCAGGTCGCGCCCCTCGCCCAGCAGCAGGCCGGCGAACCCCAGGTCCGGCATTGCCGCGCCGCGCCCCTCCAGGCCCAGCGCGCGCATCGCCCGCATGCACCGGTCGGCGTCGGCGTGGGCGCCGGGGACCGCCAGCGGCCCCCGCACCGGCCCGCCGCCCGCGACGGTCACCCGCCCGCCGGCGTGCGCGGCCAGCTCACCGCGGACGCGGTGCGCCGCGGCCGAGGCGTCGGATCCGGGGACGACCAGCACGACGTGGTCGCGGTCCTGCCCGCTGAGCCCGCCCTCGGCGGAGGCCACCCGCCGGGCGCACTCGGCCAGCCGGCCCCGGGGCAGACCGGGGGCGTGCGCCAGCAGCACGCAATGGCCGGTGTCGAGGTCGACGCCCAGGCGGCGGGCGCGCGCCGCCAGCGCGCCGGGGTCGCGCCCGGTGCCCAGCAGGAGGTCGCCGACGAGCTCGCCGCGGACCCGGTCCTCGGCCTCGGCCGCGGAGGCCCGCAGCAGCAGGAGCAGCGCCGTGACCACCCCCGCGCGCTCGAACAGCCGGCGGTCGGCGTCGTCCAGGCCGGGTCGCCCCGTCAGCAGCAGCCCGCCCAGCGGCTGCGGCCCCGCCGACAGCGCGCACACCCACGTGCCGTCCTGGGCCACGGCCCGGCCCTCGTCGCGCGAGCGGCGCACGGCGTCGGCCATCGGCGCCGACGGGGCGCGGCCCGCGCACGCCAGGACGCGGCCGTCGGGGTCGGTGACGGTCACCCCGCCGCCCAGCACCGCCCGCACATCGGCCGCCACGTCGATGGGGTCGGCCCCGCGCAGCACCAGGCCGGTGAGGCGGTCGTGGGCGGCCTCGGCGCGCTGGATCGCCGCGTGGGTGGCCCGCAGCCCGGCGTGGGCCCGGTTGCGCTCGTCCAGCGCGGCGCGGGTCCCCGCGAGGAGCTCGGTGTTGTCGAGGGCGATGGCGGCGTGCGCCGCCAGCGACCCCAGCAGCGCCACCTCGTCGGGGGTGAACGTCCGAGGGGCCCGGTCGGCGGCGAACAGCACGCCGATCACGCGCTCGCCGGACAGCAGCAGCGGTACACCGAGGATCGCGACCAGCCCCTCGTCGGCCACGCCCGCGTCGATGGTCGGCGTGTGGGCGAACCGCTCGTCGCTGAGGTAGTCGGCGCTGGCGTAGGGGGCGGCGGTCTCGGCGACCAGCCCGCCCAGCCCCGCCCCGTAGTCCAGGCGCAGCCGCTGGAAGAGCGGGGACACCGAGCCGTCGGTCACCCGCATGAAGGTGTCGCCGCGCTCCGCGTCGTCCAGCGTGAGGTAGGCGGTGTCGGTGCCCAGCAGGTGGCGGGCCCGGTGCACGATCGCGTGCAGCAGGGCGTCGAGGTCGCGGGAGGCGGCGAGGTCGCCGGAGGTCTCGAACAGGGCCGTCAGCTGGGCCTCGCGGCGGCGGTGCTGGGCCAGCCGGCCGTGCAGCCGCAGGGCCACGAGGGTCGCCGCCTCCACCTCGGCGACCTCCTCGGGCGCGGCACCTCCGGCCCGCAGCCGGGCGGCCGGCTCCCCGAACCCCTCTGCCGGCGCGCTGCCGTCGAGGAGGTCGAGGAGCCGGCGCATCGCGGCCAGGGCGGAGGTGTCCATGCCGCCGATGGTCGCACGCCCGCCGCCGGTGCTCACCCGGCCGATGCCGGCCGGGGCCCCTCGCCGACGGCGGCCAGGTCGGTTCCGTTGGTCTCCCGCGAGGCGAGCACCGCGGCGAGCGTCAGGACCCCCGCTGCGGCGACGTAGAGGGCGATGGGCAGGCTCGACCCGAAGGAGGCGAGCAGCGCGGTCGCGATGAGCGGTGCGACCCCGCCCGCCGCGATGGAGGCGAGCTGGTAGCCGATCGACGCGCCCGAGTAGCGGACGCGGGTGCCGAACAGCTCGGAGAACAGCGCCGCCTGCGGGCCGTACATCGCCCCGTGCAGCACCAGGCCGACGGTGGCGGCCAGGGTGACCGCCCCGAAGGTACCGAGGTCGATCAGCGGGAAGAACGCGAAGCCCCAGACCGAGACCCCCACGGCGCCGATGGCGATGACCGGCCGCCGCCCCCACGCATCCGACAGCGCACCCCAGGCCGGGATGGTCACCAGGTGCACCGCCGAGGCGACCAGCACCGCGTTGAGCACCTGCCCGTTGGGTACCCCGGCCTCCTGGGTCGCGTAGACGAGGATGAAGGCCGTGATGACGTAGTAGGAGATGTTCTCCGCCATGCGCACGCCCATGGCCACCAGCACCTCGCGGCGGTGGTGCACGAGCACGCCGAGGATGGGCGCGCGCTCGGCGGTGTGCCCGCCGTCCTCACTGCGCCGTACCGCCTCCCGGAACACCCGCGACTCGCTCACCGCGAGGCGGATCCACAGGCCGATCAGGACCAGCACGCCCGAGAGCAGGAACGGGATCCGCCACCCCCAGGCCAGGAAGGCGGCGTCGGACATGGCCACGGCCAGGACCGCCAGCACCGCGGTCGCCAGCAGGTTCCCGCACGGCACCCCGGCCTGCGGCCACGACGCCCAGAACCCGCGGTGGCGCGGGGAGCCGTGCTCGGAGACCAGCAGCACCGCGCCGCCCCATTCACCGCCCAGCGCGAACCCCTGGACCACCCGCAGCAGGGTGAGCAGCAGCGGGGCCGCCAGGCCCAACGTGGCATGGGTGGGCAGCAGCCCGATGGCGAAGGTGGCGCCGCCCATCATCAGCAGGCTCACCACCAGGAGCCGCTTGCGCCCGATGCGGTCGCCGTAGTGGCCGAACACCAGCCCGCCGAGTGGGCGCGCGACGAAGCCCACCGCGTAGGTGGTGAACGCCAGCAGGGTGCCGATCAGCGGCTCGGACTCCGGGAAGAACACGTGGTTGAAGACGAGGGCGGCGGCGGAGCCGTAGAGGAAGAAGTCGTACCACTCGATGGTGGTGCCGATCAGGCTGGCGGCGACGACCCGGTGGAACGGCGTCGCGCGCGCCGGGGCCGCGGACGGGCCGGCGGACGGGGGAGGCGGGGGGACATCGGGCATGGGGGCACCGTTTCCGTGAGGGGGTGGGCGGGGGTGTATCCGGCGCGCGGGGCCGGTCAGGTGGCGGTCCAGCCGCCGTCGATGGTGAGGCTCGAACCGGTGATGCCGCGGGCGTGCGGGGTGCACAGCCACGCCGTTGCCTCGGCCACCTCCTCCGCGTCGACGAGCCGCTTGACGGCCGGGCGCTCCAGCAGCACCCGGCCGATCACCTCGGACTCGGACAGGCCGTGCGCCCGCGCCTGGTCGGTGATCTGGCGCTCCACGAGCGGGGTGCGCACATAGCCGGGGCAGACGCAGTTGCTGGTGACCCCGTGGGCGGCGGCCTCGACCGCGGCCACCTTGCTCAGGCCTTCGAGGGCGTGCTTGGCGGAGACGTAGGCGGACTTGTAGGCGCTGGCGCGCAGGCCGTGCACTGAGGAGATGTTGACGATCCGGCCCCATCCGGCCGCGTTCATGTGCGGCAGGCAGTGGCGGATCAGCAGGAAGGGTGCGTGGACCATGAGGGCGTGCATCCGGCGGAACACATCGGGCGGGAACTCCGCGATGGGGGCGACGTGCTGCACCCCGGCGTTGTTGACGAGCACGTCCACGTCGGCGGGGAGCGCGTGCACCGCCGCCTCGTCGGTGAGGTCGGCGGGGTGGGCGTCGCCGCCGGTCT
>NZ_JBHSBH010000005.1:244730-271798 GCF_042650565.1 Nocardiopsis sediminis | reverse complement strand
GGCCGCGGCGTCGATGTCGGTCAGGTGGAGCCGGGCGCCGGCGGCGGCCAGCCGCCGCGCGCACGCGCGGCCGATCCCGCCGGCGGCTCCGGTCACCAGGGCCGTGCGGCCCCGCAGGTCCAGGGTGTCCATGCCCGGAACGCTAAACGCATGGTGTGATCCACGCCATATGTGATGACCCCATGTGGTCCGTCGACCGGGTGTGGCACTCCCACATATCCCCGTGGGGAAGCGCGGCCCCCGCGGGGGCGGGCCGCGACGCGCCGGTTGGGGCCTGTGGGGAAAAGGACGCAATGAAAACGGTTCTCGGTACTATGCGTGGTAACCCACCACGACGACGGAGAACAAGCGTGCCCGACAAGCCCGCGGGACCGGTGCCCCCCGCGACCGCCTCACTGGGTGATTCCCTGGTCAGCGACTGGGAAGCCCGCGACGACCTCCCGCCCGCCGATTGGGGGCGCCCGCGCGGCCCGCGGCGCGTCGCCACGGTGTGGGGCTTCGCGGTGTTCCTCATGTTGCTCGCCTTCGGCAACGCCTGGATCTCCGACACCCTCACCGGCGAGGCCTTTCTCGCCTGGGCCACCATCTTCACCGCGATCAGCCTCCAGGCGCTGCCGTTCCTGGTCTTCGGGGTGGCCCTGTCGGCCGCGCTCACCGCGTTCGTCCCGGCGTCCTTCTACCAGCGGGTGTTCCCGCGCAACACGGCCGCAGCGGTGCCGGTGGCCGGCCTGGCCGGAGCCGTCCTGCCCGGCTGCGAATGCGCCTCGGTCCCGGTCGCCGGGGGGCTGATCAAGCGCGGGGTGGCGCCGGCGGCGGCGCTGACCTTCCTGCTGGCCGCGCCCGCGATCAACCCGGTGGTGCTGGTGGCCACCGCCGTCGCCTTCGCCGGGCAGCCCGAGATGGTGGCCGCCCGCTTCGCGGCCTCGCTGGGCGCGGCGGTGGTGGTCGGCTGGGTCTGGGCGCGCTTCGGCCGCACCGACTGGCTGCGCCCGCCCCGCACCCACCACGATCCCTCGGCCTCCAAGTGGCGGGTCTTCCAGGAGTCGATGGTGCACGACCTCATGCACGCGGGCGGCTTCCTGATCGTGGGCGGGCTGGCCGCCGCCACGCTCAACGTCATCGTGCCGCGCGAGTGGGTGGCCGCGGTCGCCGATCGCCCCGTGGTGTCGGTGCTGGTGCTGGCGCTGCTGGCGATCCTGCTGTCCATCTGCTCCGAGGCCGACGCGTTCGTCGCCATCAGCCTCACCGAGTTCTCGCCCACCGCCAAGCTCGCGTTCCTGGTGGTCGGGCCCATGGTCGACCTCAAGCTCATCGCGTTGCAGGCCGGCACGTTCGGCTGGGGCTTCGTCCGCCGCTTCGTCCCGCTGACCCTCGCGGCCACCCTGGCCTTCAGCTTCCTGATCGGAGGACTGCTCCTGTGAACCGCATCGCGCAGGGCATGGTGCTCGTGCTGCTGGGCACGGCCGCCCTCACCAGCACCGTGTTCACCGACCTCTACCTCAACTACGTGCAGGCGTGGTTCCGGCCGTTCCTGATCGCCTCAGGCGTCGTGCTCGTGGCCCTTGGCCTGGCGGTGATCGTGTCGGAGCTGCGGCTGGCGGTCCGGGGCGAGCCCGGGGCCGAAGGCGGCCACGGCGCCCCGGCGGACGGCGACCACGGCGGCCACGACCACGCCACCGCCCCCCGCGTCGCCTGGCTGCTGCTCCTGCCCGTCGTGTCGGTGTTCGTCATCGCGCCGCCCGCTCTGGGCGCCTACACCGCCGAGAACGCCGCCTCCTCCGCCCCGCCGAGCTCCTCCTCTTCCTCGTCCGGCGACTTCGGCGACCTGGGCGACCCCGCCTCCTCCGCCCCGGTCGAGCTCAAGCTCCAGGAGTTCGTCATGCGCGCCTGGACCGATGAGGACCGCGCCATGGCCGATCGCACCATCAAGCTCACCGGGTTCGTGGTCCCCCACCCCGACGGCCCCGACAACGGCTGGTACCTCGCCCGGCTCCAGATGGCGTGCTGCGCGGCCGACGCCATCGTCAACCGCGTGCTCGTCACCGAGTTCCCCGGCACCGAGCCGCCCGAGAAGGACACCTGGTGGACCGTCCAGGGCACCTGGCAGGACCCCGACGGCGACCTCCAGAGCGTGCGCGACCACCGCTTCAGCGTCGAGGACATGACCGCGGTCGAGAACCCGCCGGATCCTTACGAGTGAGCACCGGGACCCGGCGACCCGCCCGCACCTACGAGTGGGCACCGGGGCGGGTCCCCAGGTCGGCCGTTATCCGCGCCGCCACCGCCGCCACCCGGGGGCCCAGCTCCCGCACCCGCGCCACCGGAAGCCCGCGCGGCGGTGCCGCCGCGCCGACCGCCGCCACGGGCTCGCGGTCGTGGTCGAACACCGGGGCCGCCACGCACCGCACCCCGGGGTCGTTCTCGCGGTCCTCGACGGCGTAGCCGCGCCTGCGCACCCGCCGCAGCTCGGCCCGTAGCGCCTCGGGGTCGGTGATCGTCTTCGCGGTCGCGGCGGCCAGGCCCGCTCCGAGCACGTCGTCCACGAGGTCGGGCGGGCCGAACGCCAGGATCGCCTTCCCCGCTGCGGAGCGGTGGGCGGGCACCCGCAGCCCGGCCGGGGTGCGTACGGTCGCGGCGGTGCCGGCGGCCACGACCACCACGGCGTCGCGGCCCTCCAGGACCCCCAGGTGGCAGGCGTGGCCGGTGCAGCGCACCAGGTCGCGCAGGTGGCGCGCCGCCACCGAGCGCAGGTCGAGCTGGTCGAGGTAGGCCTGCCCGAGCGCGAGCGCCGCGGGCCCCAGCCGGAACCGGCCGGTGCGCCGGTCGCGGACCAGCAGCCCGGACTCCAGCAGCGGGGCGGCCAGCCGCAGCACCGAGCTCTTGTTCACGCCGACGGCGTCGGCCAGCAGGCTCAGCGTGACCTCGCCGTCGCCGGCCGGCCGCGCGCGCACGTACTCCAGGATCGCCAGGGCGCGGCGCAGCGAGATCGACGCATTGCGCCGGGGCTCCAGGGTCCCCTCGGCCGGATCCGCCGCGTTCACCGTCTCACCGCCCCGCCCGGATCTACTGAAAGGTTCCTTTCCAGTATTGCGCGATCCACGGGGTGGGCGCATCAGCCGCCGTCGTTCAGAACCCGAACACCCCGTCGGTGCCGTCGGCCGCGGCGCAACGGTTGCCGAACTCCTCGGTGTAGTCGACGGGCTCGCCGTTCCACCGGCCCGTGGCGCGGACCGTCACGGGGTCGTACTCCCTGGTGCACATGGACCCGCGCTCGGGAAGGTCGGCGAACTTGCCGCCGACGGCTTCGAGTGAGGCGCACGAGGAGTCGGCCTTCGGATGCGAGCCGCCGCTGGGGTTGCAGTCGAGTGTCACGTCCGACCGCTCGCCCCCGGACTCCGGGCCGACCTCCATCGACAGTTGGAGCGTGGCCCCGGGGCTCTCGCCCGCGTGCGTGGCAGGGGCTGTGACCAGCGTGCCGGCGCCCACCGCCAGCAGGGTCGCGACCATGGCCGATGTCCGCCGCTTGCACATGTTCTCTCCCGGTGTGTCATGGGCGATGATGCAATACCAGGAGTCATTAAATCGTGACGGAGCGTCGTGTGCGCTGGTTTCGGCAGAATTCCCGGCGGGTGGTGTCGGCCGGCGGTCGCTTGGGCGGTAAGATAATGATAATCATTTTCAATCGTCCATCGATCTCCCTCCAAGGAGGTTCCGCCGATGACCACGGCCCTCCCCGCGCGGGTGGCGCTGGTCGCCGGGCTGCATCCCGAAGCCCGGACCCGCGCCGTCGACCGCCTGCTGCTCGCCGACCCCGGCGCCATCGCCGTCCACCACGACCTCAGCCGGATCGCCGAAGGCCGCGTCGAACGGGTCGTCCGCGACCGCTGGGGCGAGATCGACCGCAGCCCCGTCGACCTCGTGCACGCCTGCGTCTCCTGCACCCTGCGCGAGGACCTCGTCCCCCTGCTGTGCGACCTCGCCGAACGCGGCGAGCACGGCCTCCACATCGTCGAGGCCTGGGACGGCGTGGAGCCCCGGCCGATCGCCGAGGCGCTCACCCACACCGTCGTCAACGGCCGCCCCGTCACGCACTGGCTCCACCTGACCTCGGTCCTCACCGCCGTGGCCGCCGACCGGCTGGTGGCCGACCTCTCCAGCACCGAGGACATGGCCGACCGGCGGCTCGACATCGCCACCGAGGACGAGCGCACGGTGGCCGAGGTCCTGGCCCAGCAGATCGAGTACCCCACCGCGCTCGCCCTCTACGGCGCCGGCCGCGACCCGGAGGCGGGCGCACGGTGCGCCGCCGTGCTCGCCCAGCTCAACCCGGCGGCCGCCGTCGTGTCCGTCGAGCGCGCCTCGCTCATCGACCTCACCGACGGAAGCTTCGACACCGAAGCGGCGGCGGCCCGCATGGACCCCGCCACCGCCCAGCCGCCCGACCACTGCGAGATGGGCGACGTCCGCACCGTCACCTGGCGCCGGTCCCGGCCGATGCACCCCGCCCGGCTGCACGCGGCGCTCGACGACGTCGTGGCGGCCTCCCTGCGCAGCCGCGGCCGCTTCTGGCTGGCCAGCCACCCCGACACGCTGCTGGTGTGGGACGCTGCGGGCGCCTCGCTGGCCATGCAGCCCGCCGGTCCCTGGCTGGCCGCGCTGCCCGACGCCGCCTGGGAGATGGTCTCCGACCACCGCCGCGCCGCCGCGTCGCTGGACTGGTCCGAGGTGTGCGGCGACCGCTGCCAGTGCATCTCCTTCACCGGGGTGGGCCTCGACACCGACCGGCTGGTCGACGTGCTCGACTCCTGCCTGCTGACCGAGGAGGAGATGGCCGTCGGCGCCGCCGTGGACCGCGCCGACGACCCCTTCGCCGACGTCCTCGACCCCACCGCGTGACCACCGCCTGCCCACCGCACCCCCGCCGACCCCACCGACCCCACCGACCCCGCGAGGAGCACACATGCCGGCACGACCCCGGGCGCAGCAGCGCCGGTTCGCCAATCCGCTGCACGGCGTCGACCACATCGACTACAAGGACACCGACCTGCTGCGCAGATTCATCTCCGACAAGGGCAAGATCCGCAGCCGACGGGTCACGCGCGTGACGGCGCCCCAGCAGCGGAAGATCGCCGCGGCGATCAAGAACGCGCGCGAGATGGCGCTGCTGCCCTACCCCGACAACAGCAGGAAGCGCTGACCCCGCCGCCCCCCTGCGCCCTCGGCCGACCCTTTCTTGGGCCGCACCTGACCTTGCCCTTCCCGGTTCGGGGGAAGGATGCCGGGGATCAGTCGCACCCCGGGGATCTGGAGGCCCATGGCGCAGGGGAGGCGGTTACGGCCCCGGTCGATCCGTGCACGCGTGACGACGGGATCGATGGTCATGATCACCGTCTTCGTCGTGCTGGCCTTCACGACCACCTCCGTCGTGGGCCGGAACACGATCGAACGCGAGCTGATCGACCTTGCCTCCGGAGGCGCGCGCGCCGTCATCGCCCAGACGCACGACAAGCGCTTCCCCGGCCCCATTCCGCCGCAGGCGGGCATCGTGCGGCTCCAGATCGTGGACACACACGGCCGCGTCGTCGCGGCCAGCGCCGTCGTGAGCACATCGAAGCCGTTGAGCACAGTCCGCCCCAGGGGCGCGGACCTCCAGGTGGAGAGCTCCTACTGCACCGGCCACCGGCAGCGCTGCTACACGGTCGTCGGTATCCACACCCGCGCGACCGCCTACGGCGACGTCATCGTCTATGGCGCCACCCCCCAGCCCTCCCTCCTCACCGGCTACACCCTGGAGATCCTGCTCGGTTCCTTCACCATCGGCCTGGTGGCGGTGGCGGCTCTGCTGACCTGGGTGGGGGTGGGGCGCACCCTGCGCCCGGTCGAGCGCATCCGCGCCGACCTCGAACGCTTCAGCGCCTCCGAGCCGGGCCACCGGCTGCGGGTGCCCGAGTCGGGCGACGAGCTGGCCGACCTCGCACGCACCGGAAACGAGACCTTGGACCGGCTGGAGGGCGCCCTCGCCCGCCAGCGCAGCTTCGTCTCCGACGCCTCCCACGAGCTGCGCAACCCCATCGCCGGGCTGCGCACCCGGCTGGAGGTGGAGCTGGACGACCCCACCGGCGGCGATCCGCGGGGGGCGCTGGCGGCCGTGCTGGCCGACGTGGAGCGCCTCCAGCGCATCGTCGGCGACCTGCTGGAACTGGCCCGGATCGACGCCGACGTCGCCACCGAGTGGCGGCCGGTGGACCTCGGCGTGCTGGCCGCCGACGAGGCCGCCCGGCCCACCGAGGGGATCGAGGCCGGTGTGGACGCCGAAGCGGGGGTCGTCGCGCGGGGCAACCGGCTGCGGCTGGCCCGGCTGCTCGACAACCTCTTGGCCAACGCCCGCCGACACGCCCGCTCACGGATCACGGTGGTGGTGCGGTCGCGGGAGGGCGAGGCCGTGCTGGAGGTCCACGACGACGGCAACGGGATCGCGCCCGGGGACCGCGAGCGGGTGTTCGAGCGGTTCGCCCGGCTGGAGGAGTCGCGCGAGCGCGATCCGGGCGGCAGCGGGCTGGGGCTGGCCATCTGCCGCGAGATCGCGGTCGCGCACGGCGGCACGCTCACGGCGGGGGAGAGCCCCGCCCTCGGCGGCGCCCTGATGACCCTGACCCTCCCGTCCGCTCCGGGCCGGGACAGGGGCTGACCGGCGGGCGCCGCCGCGGCGGGCCCTACCAGCTGGACTTGGTGATTCCCGGGAGCTCGCCCCGGTGGGCCATCTCACGGAAGCGGATGCGGGAGACCCCGGCCTTGCGGATGTAGCCGCGCGGCCGGCCGTCGACGGAGTCGCGGTTGCGCAGCCGCACCCGGGAGGCGTCGCGCGGCTGGCGGTTCAGCGCGGTCACCGCCTGCGCCCGCTCCTGCGGCGGGGTATCGGGGTGGGCGATGATCCGCTTGAGCGCCGCGCGGCGCTCGGCGTAGAGGGCGACGACGCGGGCGCGCTGCTCGTTGCGCGCGATCTTGCTCTTCTTGGCCACGGTTCAGACCTTCCCGCCGCGCGCGCGGATGTCGGCGACGACGCGCTCGATGCCGCGCCGGTCGACCACCTTCATCCCCTTGGCGCTGATCCGCAGCCGCACGTGCCGGTTCTCGGACGGCAGCCAGTAGCGCCTGGTCTGGAGGTTGGGCTCGAAGCGCCGCTTGGTGCGCCGGTGGGAGTGGGAGACGTTGTTGCCGGTGGCGGGCCGCTTGCCGGTCACCTGGCAGACGCGGGACATGGTGTTCTCCTGCCGTGCTCGCCGCCCGGCGGAGCGGGGCGGCCTGGATGGATCGGTCGGGGCAGCAGCCTATCCAAAATGATAATCATTTTCATATCGCCAGCGGGTCGGCGGCTGCGGGACACCCTCGTGCGGCGCCGCCCGTTGCCGCGCCGATTCCGCTAGCGTGAAGCGCACCATCCACGTGCGGAGATGCCACATGGCCCAGGGGTCGGAGGAGAACAGGCAGGGGACCGGTGAAGGCGGCCGCGGCGGTGCGGAGCCGGTCCCGGGCACCGGGGCGCACGCCCCTGCCGAGGGGCAGGAGCACGCAGGGGCGCCCGCCGCGTCGGTCATGGCCGAGGCCGAGAACCGGGCCCATCGGACCTCGCCCCTGGGTTCCGGCCGGCTGAACTACTTCACCCTCGGGTTCACCGGCGCGCTGGGCGTGCTGACCGCCTGGCTGCTGGTGCAGGCGCTCATCGGGGTCCACGGCCTGTTCATCAACATCCTCGTCGCGCTCTTCCTGGCCGTGGGCCTCAACCCGTTGATCGAGTTCCTGCACCGGCGCGGGCTGCCCCGCTGGGCGGCCATCCTCACCGTCTGCCTGGCGCTGATCGCGTTCGTCACCGCGTTCGTGTGGACCCTCGTGCCGCCGCTGACCCAGCAGGCCGGCGAGTTCATCGCCAACGCCCCCGACCTCGTCCGGCAGCTGGGCGACAACCGGCTCTTCGCCGACCTGGACCGCCGCTTCAACGTGCTCGGACAGGTCCAGCACTTCGTCACCAGCGCCGACTTCGGGCAGCGCGTGTTCGGCGGGGTCTTCGGTGTCGGCCAGGCCGTGCTGAACTCGCTCATCGCGACCTTCACCGTGCTCGTCCTGACCCTGTTCTTCATGGCCTCGCTGCCCGGGATCACCGAGGTGGGCTACCGGCTGGTGCCGCGCTCGCGGCGGGCGGGCGTGCGCGAGCTGGGCGACGAGATCATCGCCCGGGTGGGCGGCTACATCGGCGGGCAGCTGCTGGTGGCGCTCATCGGCGGGGTCGTGGCGCTGGTGTTCCTGACCGTGATCGGCTCGGGATACGCCCTGACCCTGGCGCTGGTCGTGGCGGTGACCGCGCTCATCCCGCTGATCGGGACCACCATCGGCGCGCTCGCGGCCACCCTGGTGGTGGCGGTGGGGGACCTCCGCCTCGGTGCGGTGACCCTGGTGTTCTTCATCGTCTACCAGCAGATCGAGAGCTACGTCATCGCGCCGCGCGTAATGCGCCGCTCGGTCGATGTCGCCCCCACGGTGACGATCACCGCGGCGCTGCTCGGCGGTGCGCTGCTGGGGCTGGTGGGGGCGCTCATCGCGATCCCGGTCGCGGCGGCGGTGACCCTCGTGCTCAAGCAGGTCGTCTTCCCGCGCCTCGAAGAGCGCTGAGGGACAGCGCCCCCGGCGCCTGTGCGATTTGTCTTCCTGTTGCGGGTTGACACGGTGCGCCGTGCCGACCGAAACTTCTACGGGCGTCGGCTTAGGTAAGGTTAACCTTGGTAAGGTTTGCTTGTCCTATCCACGGCGCCCGTGCTGCGTCCGGCACCCCCGCGCGGCCGAACCCCCATCCCTCCACGACCACCCCACAGCGCGGAAAAGAGGCCGACCGGTGTTCCATCAGCGCGCCGCGACCCCCGACCCGGACGCGGCGGACCTGCTCGCCGCCTACCGGCCCGGGGCATCCTTCTTCGCCTCCCCCAACGGCACTCTCCTCGGCGACGGCGTCGTCACCGCCGTCGACGACCTCGACGACGCCCTGGCCGTGCTGGGCGAGACCACGACCGACGGCGGCGCACCCCCCGTCGCCATCGGCGCCATCCCCTTCGACGACGCCGCGCCCGCCCGCGTCGTGGTCCCCGAGGTCCTGCGCCGCGCGCCCGCCCTCGCCTCCGGCCGCACATCCGGCCGCGGGCAGCGCCCCCTGCCCGGACCCTGGTCGGCCCGGCCCCTGCCCGATCCCGCCGACCACATCGCCGGCGTCGAGCAGATCCTCAAGCTCCTCGCCGACGCCGATGCGGGCGACGGCGGCGAACCGGGCGGCGGCCTGCGCAAGGTGGTGCTGGCCCGGTCCCTGCGGCTGACCGGGCCCGGCCCCGTCGACGTGCCGCAGCTGCTGCGCAACCTCGCCTGGCGCGACCCCTCCGGCTTCACCTTCGCCCTGGACCTGCCCGCGGCCGGCCCGGCGGCCCGCACCCTCGTCGGCGCCAGCCCCGAACTGCTCGTCGCCAAGAGCGGGGCCGCCGTCACCGCCAACCCGCTGGCCGGCTCCGCGCAGCGCAGCGCCGATCCCACCAAGGACCAGCAGCGCGCCGTCGCCCTCCTCGCCTCGGACAAGGACCGCTACGAGCACGCCGTCGTGGTCGACGCCGTGGCCGACGGCCTGCGCCCCTTCTGCCGGTCGCTGCGCGTCCCGCCCGAACCCGAGCTCGTCCGCACCGCCACCATGTGGCACCTGTCCACCCGGATCTCGGGGGAGCTGCGCGACCCCGCAACGCCGTCGGCGCGGCTGGTGCGCGCCCTGCACCCCACACCGGCCGTCTGCGGCACCCCCACCGCCGACGCGCGCGCCGCCATCGCCGCCACCGAGCCCTTCGACCGCGGCTTCTACACCGGGGCCGTGGGCCACACCGACGCCCGCGGCGACGGCGAGTGGGTGGTCACCATCCGGTGCGCCGACATCGCCGGCGACACCCTCGACCTCTTCGCGGGCGGCGGCATCGTCACCGGGTCCGACCCCGAGGCGGAACTCGCCGAGACCTCGGCCAAGCTGCGCACCCTGCTGCTCGCGCTCGGCATCAACCAGCCCTTCTGACCGCCCGGACCCCTGCCCGCCGATCCCGCGAACGACCAGACCCGCCCCCGCCCTGAAAGGCAGGACGACCGTGACCTCCACGCCGCAGCCTCCGCCCGCCCACGACATCGTCGGGATCGGATTCGGGCCCTCCAACGTCTCCCTGGCCATCGGCCTGCGCGAACAGCGGGAGCGCGCCGCGGCCGACCCCGCCGTGCCCGCCATCAGCGGGGTGTTCCACGAGCGCCAGGAGCGGTTCGGCTGGCACCGCGGGATGCTGCTGGACGACGCCACCATGCAGGTGTCGTTCCTCAAGGACCTGGTCACCACGCGCAACCCGGCCAGCGACTTCAGCTTCCTGTGCTACCTGAGCTCGGTGGGCCGGCTGCACGACTTCATCAACCACAAGACCCTGTTCCCCCTGCGCACCGAGTTCCACGACTACCTCGCCTGGTGCGCCGGCCGGGTCGCCGACCAGGTCCGCTACTCCTCCGAGGTGGTCGCGGTCGAACCCGTCCGCGACTCCGCGGGCCGGGTCGCCCAGCTCGACGTCGTCGCCCGCTCCGCGGACGGCTCCCTGGAGCGCAGCCGCGGACGCAACCTCGTGTTCGCCCCCGGGCTGTCCCCGCGCCTGCCCGACGGCGTGGCCGAGGGCGCGCGGGTCTGGCACAGCGAGTACCTCCTGCACCGCCTAGGGGAGCTGGACCCGGGCGCCGCGCCGCGCCGGTTCGTGGTCGTGGGCGCCGGCCAGAGCGCCGCCGAGGCCGCCGACCACCTCTACCGGCGCTTCCCCGGAGCCGAGGTCAACGCCGTGTTCTCCCGCTACGGCTACAGCCCCTCCGACGACAGCCCCTTCGCCAACCGCATCTTCGACCCCGAGGCCGCCGACACCTACTTCGACTCCTCGCCCGAGGTCCGGGCCGAGATCATGGACTACCACCGCAACACCAACTACTCGGTGGTCGACCCCGACCTCATCGACGCCCTGTACCGGGCCTCCTACCAGGACAAGGTCAACGGGGTGGAGCGGCTGCGGCTGCACAACACCTCCCGGGTCGCCGGGGTGAACGAGCGCCCCGACGGCGTGACCGTCACCGTCGAGCACCTGCCCAGCGGCAAGCAGACCCCCATCGACGCCGACTACGTCGTCTTCGCCACCGGCTACCGCCCGGGCGACCCCCGCGACCTCCTCGGCGACCTCGCCGGCCACGTCGTCACCGACCCCCAGGGGCGCCCCGCCGTCGAACGCGATTACCGGCTGGCCACCAGCGACGAGCTCACCTGCGGCATCTACCTCCAGGGCGGGACCGAGCACACCCACGGCATCTCGTCCTCGCTGCTGTCCAACGTCGCGGTGCGCGTCGGCCGCATCCTCGACGCGGTGGCCGCCCGCCTCCCGCACGCCCCCGCCGTCCCGGCGCAGCGCTGAGCCCGTCCACAGGACCTGCGTTTCCCCTCCCGGCGGGGACCCCGGCCGCTAAAGTACGGCCGACCCCGCAGACTCAGATTTCGGAGTGCCGCATGACCAATCCGTTCGACGACGCCGAGGGCACCTTCCTGGTCCTGGTCAACGACGAAGAGCAGTACTCGCTGTGGCCGGAGTTCGCCGTCGTCCCCGAGGGCTGGCAGACCGTCTACGGTCCCGCCGCCCGCGCCGAGGCCTTGGAATACGTCGAGACCCACTGGACCGACCTCCGCCCGGCGAGCCTGCGCCAGGCCGCGGGCGCCGGCGGCGCCTGAACACCGGCGCGGAACACCGCGCCCGGCGGCGGCGTTCGACGTGTGGCGGGGTGGCCCGGCCGGGCCACCCCGCTGAGCACCCGGCCTGCGGGCCGGGGCCATGATGGAGGTGCACGGAACCCCTGACGGGGTCTGTAGACACGTCCCAGCACACACCGAGGATGAAGAACGTGCGTCGCACACTGTTCAACGGCAAGATCCACCGCGCCACGGTCACCCACGCCGACCTGCACTACGTCGGCTCCATCACGATCGACGCCGACCTCATGGAGGCGGCGGACCTGGTCGAGGGGGAGCAGGTCCACGTCGTCGACATCGACAACGGCAACCGGCTGGTCACCTACACGATCACCGGCGAGCGGGGCAGCGGGGTCATCGGCGTCAACGGCGCCGCCGCCCACCTGGTCAGCCCCGGCGACCTGGTGATCATCATGTCCTACGTCGAGGTCGACGACGCCGAGCGGGCCGCGCACACGCCCAAGGTGGTGCACGTCGACGCGGCCAACCGCATCGTGCACCTGGGGGACGACCCCGCGGAGCCGGTACCCGGCTCCGGACTGGACTCCGGGCGCACCACCGCGCCCGTGTCCAGCGGGGCACGCTGACCACATCCGGCCCGATCGCCCAGTGAGCCACCGGGGTATGCACCACTCGCAATGGATGGTGACGACCACGAGCGGCGTCGCGTCGCGGCCCACATCGAGTGGCAGAAACAGGACATGTGGCTCGTCCTGTGGGGCTGCTACACGCGCCGCTACTGGGCGTTCGCCCGCTGGCCGCTCCCGCCCGGCGGCGCGGTGGTCTCCGCGCACGACGCCGACGCCCTGTACACCGAGATGCGCAGGGTCGAACGCGAGCACGGGTTCCTCAGGTGGCGCTACGGGAGCGGCGGGTGACCCCCGTTCCGCTCAGCTCAGGGCGCCAGCGCCGGGTTGCGCAGCCACTCCTGGAGTTCGCTGCGGCGGTCGGCGTCGCTCTTGAGCGGGCACGTGGTGCAGTACCCGTGCTCGGGGTCGCCCTTGTAGTCGAAGCAGCAGGTGCCGCGGACCGCCCAGGTGCCGCGCGGGTGGCCGGCGCAGAAGGGGAACAGCCGCGGTCTGGCCCGGGTGATCGCGCCGGCGCGCACCAGGGCATCGCCCAGGCGGTCGGCGCGGTCCCACGCGGCCTCGGCGTCGCGGCCCAGGAACCGCGCGGGGTTGAGCATGTAGAAGTGCAGGGTGTCGAGCACCCAGCCCCACAGGGTGCGCAGGCCCACCCGCGTGTGGGCGTGCACGGCCTCGATGACGGGGGTGAAGGCCGCGACCAGGTGCTCGGCGGCGATCCGGTCGAGGGCGGCGTCGTCGGCGACCACGACGGAGTCGGGGTGGCCGGCCGCGGGGTCGTCGGGCAGGACGGCCACCCGCGGGCTGGTGACCATGGGGGTGCCGAAGCCGATGTTGGACAGCCACGGGAACCACAGGTGCCGCCGCTCCAGGAGCGGCGCGCGGCCGGTGAGGTAGATGCCCGCGGAGACCATGAAGATGGGCTCGCGCAGCAGCGCCCGGAGGAAGTGGGTGGCGGCGGGCAGCCGGTGCCCGGGGCCGTGGTGCGCCGTGATCTGGTCGAACAGGGCACCGACGGTGTCCTCGGCGACCATGAGGTCGGCGCGGTAGTAGTGCTCGGTTCCCGGGTGCTCGCGGCGCACGGTGAGCTCGCCGGCCTGGATGTCGGGCAGGGGGGCGAACTTCAGCGGCGCGCAGGCGTCGACGACGGCCTGCAACGGTGCCTGAGCCACTGCCATGTCTGCTTCAGCCAGCCTTCCCGGGCCGCGCGGGCCGCCAGGTGTCGTGGAGGGGGCGTGCGCAGCGTAGTGTCCCGCCGGCCTCGTGCGGCCCCGCGGGGCATCGCCACAAGATCGCCATCCCGTTAGATGAGGCTACCCTAATGCCTCTCGCTGCGGCAACGCGCTCCGCCACGCTCCGCATCCGCCCCGGCGGTTCCGGAATACGGGAATCCCCCGCCCCGGGGGTCCGGGACGGGGGTGATGGGCGGGTTGCGGATCACGGCCAATTGACCGTCCGTCCTGTCCGGTATCCGCCCACCGGTCCTCGGGTCCTGCCGCCCGTGCGGGTGCGGCGCAGCCACCACTCGGCGATGAGCAGGTTCGCGACCCAGCTCAGCCATACCGAGGCCCCCGCGGCCGCCTGGAGCATCAGGTCCTCGTCGCCGCCGTAGACCGTGTCCAGGGCGGGGGCCGCCATGGCCAGGCAGGCCACGAGCCATACCCGGTTGGTGACGATCGACCAGGCCAGGGCGAAGCTGCGCACCATCCACTCCCGGTGGTCGGCGAAGCGGCGGCCGCGCGCCGCCCGGTATCCGGCGAGCGTGCACCCGAACCACAGGAGGGCCGAAAAGGCGTTTCCGGTCTGCTGCGCCAGGCCCATGGCGCCGAGCGGGGCGATCGCCAGGGCCATGAGCGCGGTGGGCAGCGCGGCCGCGACGTAGACGCGCCCGCTCCACCGGTGCACGGCCGGGCGGCGCCGGCGCAGCCACGGCCACACCTGGAGGCACGAGGCGGCCAGGACCACCGAGCCCAGCAGGATGTGGCCGACGAGCACCGGGTAGTGCCAGGCGACGTCGGCGCGGGGGGCGACCCGGGACTGGGCGGGGTCGAAGGTCAGGTACGGCGGCAGCGAGAAGGCGAGGAACGCCGCGCACACCACCGCCAGGGGCAGCACCCAGGGTCGGCGCCACCAGGGTGCGGTGGCGCGGCGGCGCGGTGCGCGGGCGGTCCCGGCGGTGGGCGTGGGGGAGCCGGCGGTCTCGGTGGTCTCCTCGGGGGTCGGTTGCATGGACGGCTCCTGGGGGTCGGGGCGGATGATGGTGGTGGGTGCATCCGCCGCGGCATATCTGTGTATGCCATACACTTTTCTGTGTAAGTGATACACAGTTTTAGGATGGGCGTCAAGCACGGCGTGACGGGGGGGCGATGGCGAGCGGAAACGACGGCACCGGCGGGCGGGCGCGCATCGTCGACCTGCTCTGGGGCGGCCCCCCGCGCGCCTCCCGCGGGCCGCGGCCCAAGCTCAGCCTCGACCGGATCGTGCGGACCGCCATCGGGATCGCCGACATCGAAGGGCTCGACGCCGTCTCCATGCAGCGCGTCGCCAAAGAGCTCGGCTACACCACCATGTCGCTCTACCGCCACGTTCCGGCCAAGGAACAGCTGGTCCTTGTCATGGTCGACACCGCTGTCGGCCGCGCCCCCGAGGTCGGCCGCATCGAAGGCTGGCGGGAGCAACTGGAAGCCGTCGCCCGCGCCCTGCTCGCCACCTACCAGCGGCGCCCCTGGGTCCTGGAGGCGCACTCTCCGGGGCCGCCGGTCGGCCCCGGCGGACTGAGCTGGCTGGAGGCCTTCCTGGGCCCGCTCACCCGGGCCGGCCTGGACCCCGGCGAGGCGATCAGCGCCGTGACCTTCCTCGACGGGGCGCTGCGGGGACTGGGCCGCCTGGGCGCCGATATGAACCGCACCCGGGGGCGGGCCGGCGTCAGCGCGGTCCAGGCCGCGCGCGACTACGCCGACACCCTGCGCGGTGTGGTCACCGACGACGCGTTCCCCATGCTGGCCGGCCTGGTGCGCGACGGGCTGTTCGACCCGCCCCCCGGCGCCGTGGAAGAAGGCGCGGAGGAGGGCGTGGACATGGGCACCGAGGTCGAATTCGGCCTCCAGCGCCTCCTCGACGGCATCCACGTCCACACCCGCCGTCGCGCGGCGGGGCTGCCCCCGCGCTGAGACTCAGCTCAGCAGCACCAGATGGTGGCGGACCAGCGCGCGCAGCACCGCCGCCACGGTCTCCGGTGGCGTCCCCGACGCCTCGGCCAGTTCGGCGGCCGTCGCCGAGCGGAGCCGGGCCAGCTCGGAGATGACCGGACCGGCCGCGGCCGGGAACCGGTAGCGACTGCCCGCGACCGTGATCGCGACCTGGTCGCCCTCCGGCTCCAGCGGCGGCGTGAGGATCGGCACGAACTCGGCGCGGGTACCGGGGCCGGGCTCGGCGTCGCCCACCGCCCACTCCAAGGAGAACGACTGCCGCCGCGGGAAGCGGGCCGCCCGCTCGGCCAGCGCGTCGTCCACGCCGTGCCGCCCCGCCAGGTCCACCAGGTGCCGGACCAGCTCGCTGTGGTGGGCGCGGCGCTCCTCGGCGGAGGCGGTGCTCGGCAGGTCGCGGCGGAGGAACTCCACCTCGTGCAGCCGGTCCAGCAGCGACCGCGCCCAGTCGATGCCGGTCGCGCGCGTGAACCCGAAGGTGAGGTGCATGCTGACGTCGCCGGTCCCGGTGACCGTGTGCCACCACCCACGGGGCACGTGCAGCACCTGGCCCGGGCGCAGCACCCCCTCCCACACCGTGCCCTCGGGCGCTGTGTGGCCGTGGTCGGCGTCGACCTTCATCGGGTAGGGGCGGCTGCCCTGCCCGTGCACCTGCCAGGCCTTGGTCCCCTGGACCTGCACGATGAAGGTGTCGTGGTCGTCCCAGTGGGTGTCGAAGCCGTGGGAGTCGCCCCAGATCAGGTAGAGGTTCACCTGCGCCCGCTCGCGCACCAGGCGCATTAGGTCGTCGGCGGCGTCGCGGATCGGGGGGTGCAGGCGGTCGATCCCGTCGAGCACCAGGCTCGCGCCGTCGCGCAGCTCCCGGTAGAGCGCATCGGGGCGCAGGAGCCGGCGGGCCGCGCCCGACGTCTCGCCCGGCTCGGTGTAGCGCGCAGCCGGAACGGGGGCGCCCTTGCGGTGCAGCCGGATCCGTGGCGGCTCCAGCGGGCGCGTGGCCAGGATGTCGTCGAGGGCGTCGAATGTCAGCAGCCGGCTCACTGCGTCGGCGCCGAGGTCGGCGAACAGCACCTCCGAGGACAGGCGCGCGTCGAGCCGGTCGGCGCCGATGGCCGCGCGCAGCGTCTCGGTGAACAGGCGGTCGGTCACAGGGGCCTCCACAACGGCGAAGGGCCGCCGGAGGCGCGGTGCCCCCTCCGGCGACCGTCGACCCGCGGTCGACTGGGGTGGTGGGTCGGAATCAGATGAAGTCGGAGCTGGAGTCCGTGCCGTCGTTGTCGCCGCCCGCGGTGGTGTCCCGCGACGTCACTGCGGCGAGGTCCTCGACCTCGACCTCGATCGGGTCCATGAGTGATCACCTCTCTCTCTGTGGGAAGTGGACCGGCCCGCACGGGCTCACCGCCCCGGGGACAGCCCCGTTCGCGCGGCCGCGAACGCGTGCGCGTCGGCCGCGAGATCGATCGCCTTGGTCACGGCGCGCGGCCCGTGCCCCACGTCGCGCTCGTAGCGCAACAGGATGGGCCCGCCGTCCGGTGCCGTGGCGTCCTGGAGCGCCGCGCACATCTTGCGCGGGTGGGCGGCATCGGTGCGGGTATCGCCGTGGAACCCGGTGAGCAGCACCGCGGGGTAGCGCCGGCCCCGGCCCGCCAGTGCGACGTGGTAGGGCGAGTACGCCATGAGCGCGGCGAAGTCGCCGGGGTCGGTGGCCGTGCCGAACTCCCGGGTCCACATCGCCCCCAGACCCAGCCGCTCGAACCGCGCCATGTCCGCCAGCGGCGCCGACGCGATGACCGACCCGGCCACGTCGGGGCGCAGCACCGCCGCGGCCAGGACCAGGAGCCCTCCCGCGGAGCCGCCCGACAGGCACAGCTGCGCGCGCGAGCACGCACCCTCGGCCACCAGCGCGTCGGCCGCCGCCACGAGGTCCTGCACCGCGCGGATCTTGTTGCGGCGGGCGCCGCGCAGGTGCCAGTCGCGCCCGGCGTCGCCGCCGCCGCGCACGTGGGCGACCGCGTAGCGGCCCCCTGCCCGCAGCCAGGCGAGCACGGTGGCGCTGAATCCGAATTGGCGGGGGCGGCCGAACCCGCCGTAGGCGTGCAGGATGGTCGGCCCGGGACCGCCGGCGCCCGCGGCGCCGAACACGGTGACGGGCACCCGGGTGCCGTCGGGGGAGGTGCAGGTGGTGGTGTGGCGGTGCACGGTCGGGTCGGCAGGGGATGAGCCGTCCTCATCGTCGGGCTGGGGGCGGGTCATGGGCCCCTGGGTACCGTCGGGGGAGCGGCGTGCGGTGCCGCGCCGGGGCTCGGTTCGCGCAGCCGGGACGGCGTCACGGCCGGGCCAGGGGCGGGGGCGGTCGCCGCCGGGGGCGAGCACGTGGACCGTCTGCTGGGTGGCGACGTCGGCGTAGCAGAAATGCGCGGTGCCGTCGGCCCCCGGCTCCAGGCGGGTGACCATGCCCTCGCCGGGCAGCGCGATGCGGCGCAGCACTGATCCGTCGGCGGGATCGTGGGCGGTCAGCTCGCTGATCCCCAGCCGGGTGCGGACCACCAGCAGCTCCGGGGAACCGGGGCGCCCGGCGGCGGCGAAGCCGTCGAGCGTCGCTCCGGGGTCCTCGGCCACCACTTCGCGCCACCGGTCGGGGGAGGGGACCGCGGGGTCGGCGGCGCAGATCCGGCGGCGCGGTGCGCCGAGGGTGGTGCGCAGGTACAGGACGCCGTCGGGACCGATGTCGGCGTCGGTCTCGGTATCGGTGCCCTCCTGCACGGTGCGCCAGGACGGGGCGGCCGCGGCTCCGGCCCGCAGGTCGGAGATCCACAGGTCGTTGCGGTGGCCGGTGCCATGGCTCTCCGACACCAGCAGCCACCGGTCGCGCAGCACCCGTACCCCCGGCACCGTGCCCCGGCCCCGGCACGCGCGGACGAGGACGTCGGGGCCCGGTTGCCGGTCGCGTGCGACCCGGTGCAGCCACACGCCGCGGCGGCCGTCGCCGTCGTCGCGCCGCACGTAGTAGAACGCGGCGGCGTCGCCGGGGAGCCAGGCCACGTGGGAGTAGCGCACCCCGGGGATCGGCTCCTCGACCGGCAGCCCCGAATCGGTGGCGAGCACCCGCAGGGAACCGCGCTCGGTGCCGCCGGTGGACGTCTGCACCGCCACGAATCGGCCATCGGGGCTGGGCTCCCAGGCGTCGAGCGTGGTGCGGCCGGTGGGGTCGAACACCGCCGGGTCGAAGATGATGCGCACATGGGCGCTGACGGTGGTCATCGCCGCTGGGTGGCCGGCTCCTGGGGGGCCGTGGGTGGTGGGGGCGCTGATGATGTGCGCCTGTGTGCTGTCGGCGGTCACCGCTGCCGGCCGGGCGGCTACTGGGAGGTTCTGCGAGGTGGGGGTAGCGCTGTGCGCCTGTGTGCCGCCGGCGGTCGCCGGAGCCGGGTGGTCGGCTACGACGGCCACCAGAGCGGGATGGTCGGCCCTGGCGGGTCGGCGCGTGGCGAAGGCGGTGCCGCCGCGCCATACCGGCGGCGACCAGAGGTCGGCGCCCACCAGGCGGCGGATGTCCGATGCAAGGGCCTCCCGGAGTGGCCACCCCGCTGCCGCCTGCGCGAACTCCCGCGACCGGTCGTCCAGCCAGCCACGGGTGGCGGCGGAATCGGGGGCCTCCAGCCAGCGGAAGGGGTCGGCCACATCCCTGCCGTGCAGGGTGTCCACCACCACGTGTCCCGACGCCGGACTCACCTCGGGTCGGGCCGTCGGCTGAGGGGGACAGGGGCGGGACCTGGCATTCCTTGAGGCACGGTCACATCCTCGAAGTGCGTGTTACCGGCGGTCAAGTAACTCCTGACTTACCGGCCCGGCCGCGAGTATGACCCGACGGTGAGGTTTCCGCCCGGGCCCACGGAGCCACCGGACGGGTCGCCGATCCGCACGCAAGAATTCCGTGACACCTGGCGAAAGGCGAATCCGCGCGTATTCTCCGCGCCTTCCACGACCCCGGAAAAGGGATCACCGTACGGCGGCCGCGAGCCTCGGACCGCCCCGCGATCCGGCACCGTCGATGGCACGCGCCGCAGCCCTGCCCGGCGGACCGCGGCCGGTGCCCCCATCCGGATTCGGGGTCCCGAAGATCCGCAGCTCACCGTGGGCCCACCGAACGGTGAACCGCCCCCGGTCCACCGGCCGCCCGCCCGTGGAATCACCGGCCCGGCGGAACCGGAATCACCGGACGCAGCGGACACCTTCACCGGCCTGAGAGTGCCGTAGCGGCAGGGTCTCGGCCGCCCTCCCACACAATTCCGCAATTGCCCGGCCGCAGGAACACCGACGCCATCAGGGGCGGGAATTCCACCACCCCGGAAACACCGCCCGCCCCGCCGCCACCCGACCTGGCCAAGACCGGCCGTTGCGGCATGGATCACAGGCGCGATCCCCGGTCCCGGGCGGCCCGTTGGCGGGAGGGGGCGGCATGTGCGGCTTTCGGCGAACGGGCACCGGTCTCCTCGGAGCACCCCGGGCGACCGCCGAGGGCGCACCGCAGCCCACGGGGCTGCCGCCGATCCTCACAGAGCCAGCAGCTGCGCCCCGTCGTGCGAGGTGACCGCCACCGGCCCCGGTGTCAGGGCCGCGAGGGCCGCGCGGTAGGCGGGGCCGGCGTCGAGGTCGGTGAGCCATACGTGCTCGGGGGCATCGGGGAGGTTCCAGGCGGTGACCTCGGCGGGCTCGGTGGGGGCGTTCACCGCCACGTTGGCCAGCCCGCCGGACAGGCCGTCGCCCGTCGATTTGAGCAGGGCCTCCTTGCGCGCCCAGTACCCGAAGAACCCGGCGGCGCGGTCGGCCTCGGGCAGCGCCGCGAGGTCCGCGCGCTCGGGGTCCGTCAGCGCGTACTCGGCCAGGCCGTCGATGTCGCGGGAGCCGGAGACCTCCTCCACGTCGACGCCGATCTCCACACCGCGCGCCAGCGCGACGACGACGCGGGCGCCGGAGTGGCTGATGGAGATCTCCAGCCCTTCGGCCGTCCCGGCAGGCCGGGGCTTGCCGTGGGGCTCCGGACGCGGATCGGGCCGCCGTTCACAGCCGCGGCAGCGCAGCGTGAAGGCCACGTCGCGGGGGTCGCACCCGGCGGCGCGGGCCACGGTGAGCCGGGCCAGGGCGTGGGCCACGACGTAGCGGTCGCGGTCGGCCTGCACCCGGAAGCGGCCGTGCCGCTCGCGTTCGCGGTCGTCGAGGAGGCCCAGCAGGGCGTCGATCGCCTGGCCGGGCCCGGCCCACCACACATCACAGTTCACGGGGGTCACCGTCACATTGTGGCCCGCGCGGGGACGCGACCACCAGGCCGCCCCCGGCGCCCGCCGCGTTCCCGCAGAACACATGGGCGCGCGCAGGCATAATCCGCGCCGCCGCGGGGCATTCGTCTAGAGACCTCATCGCACGGGACGCCCGGCGGCCCGCAGCGCCGGTGCAGGTCCGCCCGCTCATCAGGGAGGCCCCCCATGTCGGTCATGATGATGTTCGGAACCGCAGCAGTGATCCTCTTCGCCCTGTTGGTCGCCGTGTTCATCGCGGCACTGGTCACGGGGTCGGCCCCCGATCCGGGCGAGGAACCCGCCGATGACGCCGCGATCGATGCCGCTTTCCAGGCACACGGAGTGCATTTCGGCTGACGCTCTCCGCTCTATCATCGGAGCGCAGCGGCCCGCACCGAGATGGAGTTCTCGCATGACAGCAGACGACACCAGGCCGGCGTTCGCGGCCGAGCGCAGAGAGCGGATCCTGGAACTGGTGCGCACCAACGGTGCCATGGCGCTGCGCGACATCGCCTCCCGGGTCCGCGCCTCGGAGGTCACCGTGCGTCGCGATGTCCGCGCGCTGGAGGCCGACGGACTCATCGACCGGCGGCGCGGCGGTGCGGCGCTCCCGGGCCACCTGGGTCACGAGCAGAGCTACTCGCAGAAGAGCGGGCAGGCCGCCCCCGAGAAGCTGGCCATCGCCGCGGCGGCGGCCCGGCTGGTCGTCGACGGCGACGCCATCGTCCTAGGGCCGGGCAGCACCACCGAGGCCCTGGCCCGCGAGCTGACCGGCCGGCAGAACCTCACCGTGGTGACCAACTCGCTGCCGGTCGCCGATGTCCTCGCCTCGGCGCCGGGGGTTGAGGTCGTCATGACCGGGGGAACCCTGCGCGGGACCATCCGGGCG
The DNA here is from genome assembly GCF_042650565.1 of Nocardiopsis sediminis. Lineage (NCBI taxonomy): Bacteria > Bacillati > Actinomycetota > Actinomycetes > Streptosporangiales > Nocardiopsidaceae > Nocardiopsis > Nocardiopsis sediminis. The sequence goes on along the minus strand of NZ_JBHSBH010000005.1, from coordinate 250,001 downwards.
CTCGTGGGCACCGCCGCCGAGCAGGCGCTGTCCGGGCTGCGGGTCCGCCAGGCGTTCGTCTCGGGCAACGGTGTCACCGCCGAGCGCGGGCTGAGCACCCCCAACCCGGCGGTCGCCAGCGTCGACCGCGCGCTCGTCGCCTGCGCCGAGGAGGTGATCGTGCTCGCCGACCACACCAAGGTGGGGGCCGACACCATGGTGCAGACGGTCCCGCCGGAGCACATCGCCCACCTGATCACCGACAACCACGCCGACCCCGAGGTGCTGATGACCCTGGAGGACATGGGGACACTGGTGCACGTGGCGGTGCTGGAGGTCGATCGCGGGGAGTGACATCCGGCCCTGGCCGGGGCGCGTGGGCGCACAGTACGCTACGTGGATCGTCCCGAATGCCGAGAAGATCCCTCTGGAGGCCGCCTTCATGCCGACCCCGGTGACCCTGCCCGACCCCTGGTCGAGGTCGAAGGTGAGCGTCGTCATCCCGACCTACAACGAGGCGGAGAACCTGCCCGTCGTCGTCGGTCAGGTCTTGGCGCTGGGGCTGCCCGGGCTGCGCGTGGTCATCGTGGACGACAACTCCCCCGACGGCACCGGTGACATCGCCGACAAGCTCGCCGCGGACAACGGCGGAGAGGGCGGCCGCGTGTCGGTCGTCCACCGCACGGCCAAGGACGGCCTGGGCCGCGCCTACATCGCGGGGATGACCCGCGCCCTCGACGACGGCGCCGACTACGTCGTGCAGATGGACGCCGACCTCAGCCACCCGCCCGGCTACATCCCCCAGCTTCTGGGCACCATGCTGGCCACGGGCGCGGGCGTGGTGATCGGCAGCCGCTACGTTCCCGGTGGCAGCCTCTCCGACCAGTGGGGGCTGCGCCGCCGGCTGCTCAGCGGCTGGGCCAACGCCTACGTCAAGACGATCCTGTCGATGCCGGTGCGCGACGTCACCGCGGGGTTCAAGATCTGGCGCCGTTCGGCCCTCGAAGTGCTCGACCTCGCCGACGTGCGCAGCACCGGCTACAGCTTCCAGGTCGAGATGCACTTCCGCGCCTACCGCCGCGGCCAGAAGATCGTGGAGATCCCCATTCACTTCGAGGACCGGCAGGAGGGCACCAGCAAGATGGACCTCGCCGAACAGGTGGAGTCCGCGCTGAGGCCCTTCCGGCTCCGGCGTGATGAGCGGGGTGCCCACCGTCCGTGATCCGCGGGCCGGGGTGCGGAGGGCTTCCCTACCGTCCGTGACCAGCGGGCCGCCGACCGGTGCGGACACCTTCACGGCCCCTCCAGCACCACCGCTCGGTCGCGCAGGACCGTGTCCGCGATCCGTTCGGCCAGGCGCTCGCACTGCGCGCCGATGAGGTCGATGGTGGTACCGGCGTGGCCGCGGCGCACCGGGCCCACTGCGAAGACGCGGCGCGCCACGCCGCCGCCGGGCGTGAGGAGCGCGCCGCGGGAGCACGTCGTGATCCCGTCCGTTCCGGCCTCCGGGAAGCCGGGGATCGCGGGCGGGGGCGCCACCCGGGGGTCGCCGGTGGCCACGATCGCGGCCACCGCATCGATCCGCCCCCCTCCGGCCAGGTCAACCACCACGTCGGCGGACGCTGCCGCGACCCGCACGACCCTGCCCGTGAGCATGCGGACCCCGGCATGGGGCGCCGCCCATTGTGCGGTCGCGGCGAGCGTCCCGGCCAGGTAGTCGCCGTAGACCCCGCGCGGCAGCCGGGTCTCGGGCCCGCAGGCCAGGCCGGCGCCGCGCGCCCAGTCCATCAGGTGGCAGGGCTGATCCGGCAGCACCGACCCGGCCTTGACCGGTGTCTCCAGCAGGCGGGCATCACCGGGCGCGTACCCCGGGCCGCGTGCGTGGTGCCCGTGCTCGTCGACCAGGACGATCCGGTAGCCCAGCCGCAGCCAGGTGGTGGCGCGCAGCAGGGCGATCGCCGCCACGGCGGCGCTCGGCCCGCCGCCCGCGCACACGATGGTCGGCGGCGGCCGGCCGGCGGGGTCCGCCCCTTGTCCCATGGGCACCACCATAGAGCTTTCGGCCGGACGCGACAGGTGTAGCGGCTCGTGCGCGCGCCGGGCGCCTCTGCACGCCGGTTTCCGTCAGGACGCAACATGTAGAGCGAGCGGCCCTCGGCCGTTCCCGGGGGCGGGCCGGGGGAGGGCTCTCACCCCTTCCCCGAGACCCGTCTCCCCGCTGTCGACCCCGGGCAGGCTCCGAGCGGCGGGTCGGCCACCCCGCAGAACATCCGGCCCGACCCCGCCTGGCCGGGGGGCGGTGCGGGCTTGGAGACGTCCTTGCGCAGGAAGGCCAGGGCCGCCAGCCCCGCCAGGACCGCCAGGCCGGCGAGGATGAGCATCGCCGGGCCGAAGCCGCCCTTGATCCCCGCCGGGCCCGCCACCCCTGCGGCCACCGGTACCGCCGCGACCCCGATCAGCTGGGCGGTCCGGGCCAGCGTGTTGTTGACGCCCGACGCCAGGCCCGCGTGGCGCTGCGGCGCCGAGGCGAGCACGGTCGCCGTCAACGGCGCCACCGCCGTGGCCAGGCCCAGCCCCACGAGCAGCACCCCGGGGAAGACGCCCACCAGGTAGGGCATGCCCGGCTGGAGGCGGGCGAGCAGCACCAGCCCGGCGGCCACCAGCAGCGGCCCCACCGTGAGCTGCGGGCGCGGGCCCAGCCGCACCCCGAGCTTGCCGGACTGCCCCGACAGCAGCAGCATCAGGATCGTGACCGGCAGCGACGCCGCCCCGGCCTCGATCGCGGAGTAGCCCAGCCCCTCCTGGAGGTAGATCACCAGCAGGAACAGCAGCGGGCCTAAGGCGCCGTAGAGCGCGATGGTGACCAGGTTGGTCACCGAGAAGCGCGTCGACCGGAAGATGTCCAGCGGCAGCATCGGCCGCCCGCTGCGGAGCTCCACGATCACGAAGCCCACCAGCGCCGCGCCGCCCACCGCGCCGATCCCCACGACGCTCGACAGCGGCGCGCCCGATGTCGACCCCGACTCGATCAGGGCGTAGGTCAGCCCCGCCAGGCCCACCATGCCCAGCAGCGCCCCGGTGTAGTCCATGCGCCGCGGCGCGTTCTCGTCGAGGGACTCCGGCACGTGCCACCAGGTGATCAGCAGGACGATCACCGCCAGCGGCAGGTTGATCAGGAAGATCAGCCGCCACGACCCGGTGTCGACCAGGTACCCGCCGACGAACGGGCCGACCGCCGCCGCGACCCCGGTCAGCCCCGACCACGCGCCGATGGCGCGCGCCCGGTCCCCCTCACGGAACCCGGCCTGGAGGATGGCCAGGCTGCCCGGCGTCAGCAGCGCGCCGCCCATGCCCTGGAGCACCCGGCCCGCGATCAGCCACGAGATATCGGGGGCGGCCGTGCACAGCGCCGATGCCAGCGCGAACCACACCACGCCCACGGAGAACATGCGCGCCCGCCCGAAGCGGTCGCTCAGCGATCCGCTGAGCAGGATGAGCGACGACAGGGTCACCATGTACCCGTTGGCGATCCACTGGAGCCCGGCGACCTGGGTGTGCAGCTCCTTGCCGATCTCCGGTAGCGCCACGTTGACCACGGTGGAGTCCAGGAACGCCATCCCCGAGCCCAGGACGGTGGCCCCCAGCATCCACCGCCCCGCCGGGGTCCCCCATTCCACCTGGCCGGCGGGTACGGGCACGGACCGTTTCGCGCGCATGGCGCTCACCCCCTGCGGCAACAGTACGGCGCGGACGGCCGTAACCGGCCGTCCGCGCCTGCGGGTGTGTCGCGGTCACTCGCCGGCGAGCGTCCCGCTGATCGAGGTGCGCGCCGCCCGGCGTGCCGGCAGCGCCGACGACAGGAGGCCGGCGGCCACCGCCACCGCAATGAACACGGAGATCTGCCCGGCCGGCAGGGTGAACAGCATGTCCATGTCCTCCATGGCGGTGGAGCTCGCCGCCCAGCCGAACAGCACGCCGAGCCCGATGCCCACCGCCGCGCCGGTCAGGCTCAGCAGCACCGCCTCCAGGCCGAGCATCGTGCGCAGCTGGCGGCCGGACACGCCCAGGGCCCGCAGCAGCGCCGATTCCCGCCTCCGCTCCAGCACCGACAGCGCCATGGTGTTGGCGATACCGACGACCGCGATGAGGATCGCCAGGCCGAGCATGGCCGCGATGGTCAGGAACGCGATACCCAGCATCTCGTCGTACTGCTGGCGCATCTGGGTCATCGACTCGACCTGGACCGTCGGGTGGTCGGCGACGGCATCGTAGACCGCGTCGCGCACATCGGCCGGGTCGGCACCCTCGGCCGCCTGCACCATCACTCTGAAGTCGGTGGTGGTCCCGGGGAACGCCGACGCGAAATCGGCGGGGTCCATCGTCACCCCCCACAGCTGCTGCCCCTCCGAGACCACCGCGACGATCTCGTAGTCCCGGGGACCTTCTTCGGTCTCGATGGACAGGGTGGTGCCCACCCCGCCCCCTCCGGCGAGGTCTTCCGGTACCGCGACGGTGCCCGGCCCCACGTCGGCGAGGTCGCCCTCCTCGACCTCGCTGTCGATGTCGGTGCCGACACGGCCGCCCAAGAAGGTGGCGACCGTGAGCGTCTCGCCGTCGGCCCCCTCGACATCGGCCTGGCGCTCCGAGACGGCCTGTTCGATCTCGGGGGAGGACTCCAGGTTCGCGGCGACGTCGGCGGGAATACCGGTGTACTCGTCGTCGGTGAATTGGGAGAGCAGCTGGTAGTCGGCCGGGTACTGCTCGTCCAGCTGCGCGTTCAGGGTGGTGCGCAGGGAGGCGTCGACCACCGAGTAGCCGGTGATGAGCGTCGCGCCGACCGCCAGCGCGATCATCGCCGCAGCCGCGCGTTTCGGGCTGCGCCGGGCGTTGTCGGCGGCCAGCATGCTCGCGACACCCGTGCGGCGCATCGGCACGCCCACGACCGCGACGACGGCGCGCACCAGGAGGGGGCTGATGACCACCACGCCGATGAAGGTGAGCATCCCCGCGGCCACCACCAGGTACAGCCCCGTGTCCGGGCTCTGCCCGCCCATCGCCACCGCCAGCAGCCCCGCCGAGGCCAGGAAGAACACGACGCCGATGGAGATCCGCTTCCAGCCGATGCCCTTCTCCAGGCCCGCGGCCACCGCGCTGGTGCGCAGCGCGGCCAGCGGCGGGACGTGGGTCGCCCGGCGCGCCGGGAGCACGGCGGCGAACAGGGTCACGACGGTGCCGACCAGCAGCCCGACCGCCACCGGCGTGAGGCCCACGACCGGTGTCGCCGGGCCGCCG
>NZ_JBHSBH010000005.1:95238-244713 GCF_042650565.1 Nocardiopsis sediminis | reverse complement strand
CGGCTTCGCCGCCGAACCATGCGCCGGCAGCGCCGACGCCGATCCCCGCCAGCACCCCCAGCGCCGACGCCACCAGGCCCACGATCAGCGCCTCCAGCAGGACACTGCGGAACACCTGCCCCCGCGAGGCGCCCACGCAGCGTAGCAGCGCCAGCTCCCGCTGCCGCTGGGCGAGCAGGATCGCGAACGTGTTGTAGATGACGATCGACGCCACGAGCACCGAGATCAGGGCGAACAACAGCAGCGCCGTGCCCAGCAACCCGACCTGGCCCCCGGAGTCGCGCGCCAGTTCCTCGCCCATCACCTGGCCGGTCACGACCTCGGCCCGGTCCCCGGCCGCGCCGGCGACCGCGTCGGCCACCTGCTGATCGGGGGTGCCTTCGGTCCCCACCACGTCGATCTCGGAGAAGTCGTCGCGGCCCGTCATGGCGGCGGCGGTCTCGTGGGTGAACGCGACGGCGCCGCGGTAGGCCAGCTCGGCGTCGACGCCGACGTCGATCAGCCCGGTGACTTCGAATTCGTGCCGTTCGCCTTCGGCGTCGAGGACGGTGATGGTATCGCCGATCCCGTACCCGGTGGCGTCGGCGGTGACGGTGGCCAGGGCGGCCTCGTCGTCGGCCTTGGGCAGCGCGCCCTCGTCCGCCCGGTGGCGGATCACCCCGCCCACGGAGATGCCGGCGGTCGGGATGGTGCCGACGGCCCGGCCGTCCTTGTCCAGCAGTCCGGCGTTGCCCTTGATGATGCCGTCGGCACCGTCCACCTCGGGCAGGGCGCGGATGTCGTCGAGCACGCCGGCCGGCAGGTCCTCCTCGCCGTCCTGTGTCCCGTCGTACGCGGGCCGGGCCACGGCTTCCAGCGAGTCGGCCGAGCCCATGACCCGGGCGCTGTAGGCCGCGCTGAGCGTGTCGCTGAACACCAGCGTCCCGGCGACGAACATGACCCCCAGGGCGATGGCGAGTGCGGTGGTGACCAGCCGGCCCTTGTGCAGGCGCAGGCCGGCCATCGTGGTTCGGAACATGGCGGCCTAGGACTCCAGCTTCACGAGGCGGTCGAGGACGATCTCGGCGGTGGGGGCGTGTACCTCGTCCACCAGGCGGCCGTCGCGCAGGAAGACGACGCGGTCGGCGTAGGCGGCGGCGACGGGGTCGTGGGTGACCATGACGATCGTCTGGCCCATGTTCGCGGCGGAATCGCGGAGGAACGCCAGCACCTCGGCGCCCGACCGGGAATCGAGGTTGCCGGTGGGCTCGTCGGCGTAGACCACCTCCGGCGCGCCGAGCAGGGCGCGGGCGACCGCGACCCGCTGCTGCTGGCCGCCGGAGAGCTTGGACGGCAGGTGGTCCAGGCGATCGCGCAGGCCCACCACATCGACGATGCGGTCGAAGCGCTCGCGGTCCATCGTGCGCTTGGCGATCTGCGCCGGAAGCAGGATGTTCTGCTCGGCGGTCAGCATCGGCAGCAGGTTGAACGACTGGAAGATGAACCCGATGCGGTCCCGGCGCAGCCGGGTGAGCTCCTTGTCCTTGAGCCGGGTGATGTCGGTGCGGCCCAGGTGCACGGTGCCCGAGGTGGCGGTGTCCAGGCCCGCGAGGCAGTGCATCAGGGTGGACTTGCCCGACCCGGACGGCCCCATGATCGCGGTGAAGGCGCCGCGGGCGAACTCCACGCTCACGCCGTCCAGCGCGTGCACGGCGGATCCGGACGTCCCATAGACCTTGGTCAGATCTCGTGTGTAGGCAGCGGGTGGCGCCTGGGTGTACTGCGCTCCGGCCAACGCGGCGGTCTCGCTCACGTCTCCCTCTTTCTTCCCGGTTGGTGACACCGGAGACGCTAGGCCCGCTCGGCGGGGCGGGTCGTCGGCCGCGCAGCCGATTTCCGGGAGGGCGTTAAGGAGGGGGCCGGGGCCGTCCAAGGGCTTAAGCACCGTGCCGCCCATCGACTTTCGTCGTAACCCCCGCCAGGTGCCCTCGCTCGCGATCACCGCCGGGTTCTGAAGTGACCTGCGACGAAGCGGTGCGCCGACTTTCGTCGTCCCGCTATGCCGCTGCGGCACACGATGATCTTCGGCCTGCGGGCCCCATACACTCCGGCGCATGGGTGACGACACTGTGCAACGCCGTGCCTTCCGGTCAGGGGAATGGCCGCTGCGGATCGGGGGGTGGCTGTGGGACCGGCGCCACAGGATCGCCGACTGGGCCCTTGCCATCGGTCCCTTCCCGATCTTGCTGTTCAACGTGATCGCGCTGCCACACGGCCCCTTCCACGTCCTCGTCGAACGGATCTCTACGGATGCGCAGGGCCGCCAGCTGGAGGCGGATATCGCCTGGAGCGCCCTCAGCGCCATCGCGCTGGGCGCAGTAACGGCGGTGTCGCTGGCGACGCTGTTCCGCCGCTCCCGGCCCGCCCTTCTGCTCACCGTCGCCGTGGCCATGGCCTTCGGCTTCGGCGACGGCTTCCCGATCGCGCTCGCGCTCTTCTCCTACGCGTCCTGGTTCAGCCACCGGCGGCGGTCGCTGGCCATCTGGACCGCGGTCATGGTCGGCGTGATCGGGATCTGCACCTACTTCTACGCCTACGACGGCGGCGGAGGCTTGGTCGAAGCGGTGGTCTTCGCGACCATCCTGGTGGTCGCGTTCCCCCTGACCGCCGGCCTGTTGGCGGGCACCCGGCGCCGGCTCGGCGAGGACCCGCCCGAACGCGCCGAGCGGCTCGAACGCGAACAGCACCTCCTGGCCGAGCAGGCCGTCAACGGCGAGCGCACCCGCATCACCGGGCAACGCGGCGCCTTCCCGTCAGGGGCGTGGCCGCCGTGGATCGTGGGGTGGCTGTGGGACCGGCGCCACTGGCTTGCCGATTGGGCCCTTGCCATCGGTCCCTTCCCGATCTGGGTGTCCGCCATGATGCTGCTCAGCGGCCCCTTCCGCACCCTCTCCGACCGGGCCCTTCCGGGCACCTTGGTCCCGGAGGACTTCGCCTGGATCGCCATCATGCTCGGCGGGGCGACGACGGTGTCGCTGGCGACCCTGTTACGCCGCTCCCGGCCGGCCATCCTGCTCGCCGTCGCCGCGGTCCTGGTCTTCATCTTCGGCAACGGCTTCCCGATCGCGCTGGCGCTCTACTCCTACGCGTCCTGGTTCATCCACCGGCGGCGGTCGCTGGCCATCTGGACCGCGGTCATGGTGCTCGGTGTGATCTGGAACGACGTCTACGCCAACGTCTTCAACGGCGGCGAGGACCTGATCGGGTCGGCGCTCTTCGTGACCACGCTGGTGGTCGTGTTGCCCCTGACCGCGGGCCTGTGGGTGGGCACCCGGCGCCAGCTCATCGACAACCTGCATGAACGCGCCGAACGGCTCGAACGCGAGCAGCACCTCCTGGCCGAGCAGGCCATCAACGGCGAGCGCACCCGCATCGCCCGCGAGATGCACGACATCGTCGCCCACCGGGTCAGCCTCATCGTGCTGCACGCCGGCGGGCTGGAGGTGTCGACGGCAGAGTCGAAGACCGCCGATACCGCCGGGCTCATCCGCACCACCGGCCGCGAAGCGCTCGCGGAGCTGCGCGAGATCCTGGGCGTCCTGCGCAGCAGCGACGACGCCGCCCCCACCGCGCCGCAGCCGGTGCTGGCCGACCTGGCGCGGCTCATCGGGCAGTGGCGCACGGCCGGCACATCGGTGGAGTGGGTGACGACCGGGACGCCGCGCGCCCTACCACCCAGGCTGGAGCGCACCGGCTACCGGATGGTCCAGGAGGCGCTGACCAACGCGGGCAAGCATGCACCGGGCTGCCCCGTCACCGTACGGCTGGGCTACGGCGATCACGACCTGGAGATCGTGGTCGCCAACGAGCCACTCCCCCCCGACATGGGGCCTGACACCGGGCCCGCCGCCGAGCCGCCGCCCACGAGCGGCTACGGGCTGGCCGGGCTGCGCGAGCGGATCGCCCTTGCCGGCGGAACACTGTCGGCGGGTCCCTTCCCCGACGGCGGATGGCAGGTCCGCGCCGTCGTTCCGATCGACGGGGCGGCCGAAGAGAGCGAGAACGAGGACGAGGACGAGCGAGTGGCACGGTGATTCGCACGGTCGTGGTGGGCGACGAAAGCCGGGGCGGTCACGGCTGATGCCAGGTCGGCGCGGTGCGGCGGGTCGTCGCCCGCGCACCCGATTTCCGGTACGGGACGGACAGGCGGTCGGCGAGGCCGCCCAGCGGCCTTAAGCAGTGCCCCACCCCCGACTTTCGTCGTGGGTGCGCTACCGGAGGCGGCGCCACCGGCCTCCCCCCAGCGCGGCCGTGAACTGCGACAACGCGGACACACCGACTTTCGTCGCCCCGCTGTGCCGCTCCGGCCTGCGGTGACGTCCGGCCCCGCAGGCCACATACACTCCGGCGCATGGGTGACGACACTGTGCAACGCCGTCCCTTCTGGCGGGAAGAGTGGCCGCCGCGCATCGGGGGATGGCTGTGGGACCGGCGCCACGGGATCGCCGATTGGGCCCTTGCCATCGGCCTCTTCCCCCTCTGGGCGGTCTCCACGGCCGGGCTGCCGGACGGCCCGCTCGACACCCTCGCCAACAAGGTGGGGCCGACAGGCTCCTCGGTCGAGGCGACGCTCGTCTGGATGGCGATCATGTTCACCGGCGCGACCGCGGTGTCCGTGGCGACCCTGTTCCGCCGATCCCGCCCCGCCGTCCTGCTCACCGTCGCCGCGGCGCTGGCCTGCGGCTTCGGTAACAGTTTCCCGATCGCGCTGGCGCTCTACTCCTACGCGTCCTGGTTCATCCACCGGCGCCGGTCGCTGGCCGTCTGGACCGCGGTCATGGTGTTGTGCGTGATCTGGATCTACACCTATGTCCCCGGGGGCGGGGGATGGGGCATGGCACCGCCGACGATCATGGTGACCATCCTGGTGATCGCGTTCCCCCTGACGGCCGGCCTGTGGGTGGGCACCCGGCGCCAGCTCGTCGCGAACCTGCACGAACGCGCTGAACGGCTCGAACGCGAACAGCACCTCCTGGCCGAGCAGGCCATCAACGGCGAGCGCACCCGCATCGCCCGCGAGATGCACGACATCGTCGCCCACCGGGTCAGCCTGATGGTGCTGCACGCCGGCGGGCTGGAGGTGTCGGCGGCGGAGCCCAAGACCGCCGACACGGCCGGGCTCATCCGCACCACCGGCCGCGAAGCGCTCGCCGAGCTGCGGGAGATCCTGGGGGTCCTGCGCAGCGGCGACGACGCCGCCCCCACTGCGCCGCAGCCGGTGCTGGCCGACCTGGCGCGGTTGATAGGGCAGTGGCGGACGGCCGGCATGCCGGTGGAGTGGGAGACGACCGGGACCCCGCGTGCGCTGCCGCCCAGGCTGGAGCGCACCGGCTACCGGATGGTCCAGGAGGCGCTGACCAACGCGGGCAAGCACGCGCCGGGCTGCCCCGTCACCGTACGGCTGGGCTACGGCGACCGCGACCTGGAGATCGTGGTCGCCAACGAGCCACTCCCCGACATCGGGCCCATCACCGAGCCCCCGCCCGCCAGCGGCTACGGGCTGGCCGGGCTGCGCGAGCGGATCGCCCTGGCGGGCGGAACACTGTCGGCGGGTCCCTTCCCCGACGGCGGATGGCAGGTCCGCGCTATCGTTCCGATCGACGGGGCGGCCGACGAGGACGAGGACGGGGGAGCGGCACAGTGATCCGCACGGTCGTGGTGGACGACGAACAACTGGTGCGGTCGGGGCTGCGGATGATCCTCGACGCCGCCGACGACATCGAGGTGGTCGCCGAAGGCACCGACGGATCCGAGGCCGTCGACCTGGCGCGGCGGCTGGCCCCCGACATCATGCTGCTCGACATCCGGATGCCCAACACCGACGGCCTGACCGCCGCGGCCGAGCTCGCCGCCCTCCCCGAGCCGCCGAAGGTGGTCCTGCTGACGACCTTCGACCTCGACGAATACGTGCACCAGGCGCTGCGCGCGGGCGCGGTCGGGTTCCTGCTCAAGGACACCCCGCCCCGCGACCTCATCGCCGCCGTGCGCACCGTCGCCGACGGCAACGCGATGCTCGCGCCCACCATCACCAAGCGCATGCTGGAGCGCTTCGCCGCCCCGGCACGGCCCGGCGCCGCGCAGGCGGCCGACCGGCTGGCCGTGCTCAGCGGCCGTGAGCGCGACGTCCTCACCGCCGTCGCCCGCGGGATGTCCAACGCAGAGGCGGGCCGCGCCCTCGGCATGCGCGAGGCGACGGTGAAGGCCCACGTCAGCCGCATCCTCGCCAAACTGGGCATGACCAACCGTGTGCAGGCGGCCATTCTGGCGCACGACGCGGGGTGGACGTAGTCGGGGCGGTACTGCATGACCAACGACCAACCGGGTGCAGGCGGCCATTCTCGCGCACGACGCCGGGTGGACGTAGCGTCCTCAGGCACGGATCCGCCTAACCCCGCCCCTCCATCCGCGCCAGCCCGCCCTCGATGAGCCCGGGCACGACCTCCCCGATCCGGTCGAAGTCCGCGCCGACGGTCCGGCCCTGGGCGAACCGGTAGTGGATGCCCTCCAGGATCACGGCGATCTTGAAGAAGGCGAACCCGACGTACCAGTCGAGGTCGGCGACATCGAGGCCGGAACCGCGGGCGTAGCGCTCGGTGATCTCGTCGGCCGCGGGGTAGCCCGCCGCCAGGTGGGCGTCGCTCACACCCGAGCCGACGGGCATCGCCGGGCTGCCGTAGGCCAGGAGCAGCCCGAGGTCGGTCAGCGGGTCGCCGAGCGTGGACATCTCCCAGTCGAGCACGGCGGTGATGCGGTCGGCGCCGTCGACCAGCATGTTGTCGAGCCGGTAGTCGCCGTGGACGACCGCCGGGGCCGGCGGGTCCGGGAGCCGGGCGGCCAGCCGCCGGTGCAGCTCGTCGACGCCGGGCAGCTCGCGGCTGCGCGACGCGTCGAGCTGCTTGCCCCACCGGCGGAGCTGACGGGCCGTGAACCCCTCAGGGCGGCCGAAGTCGGCGAGTCCGGCGCCGACGGGGTCGACCGCGTGCAGGGCCACGAGAGTGTCCACCATCGACAGCACGATGGCGCGGGTACGCGTGGCGCCCAGGGCGTCGAGCTCGCCGGCCCGCCGGAACGGCGTCCCCGCCACGTACTCCATCACGTAGAACGGCGCCCCGATGACATCGGAGTCGGGGCACGACAGGACGGTGCCCGGAACGGGGACCGGGGTCCCCTCCAGCGCGCTGATGACCCGGTGCTCACGGCCCATGTCGTGTGCGGTCGGCAGCACGTGGCCCAGTGGCGGCCGGCGGACCACCCAGCGGTGGTGGTCGTCGGTGACCAGGTAGGTGAGGTTGGAGCGGCCGCCCGCGATCAGCTCGCCGTGCAGATCGGCCCGGACCAGGCCCGGGAGCGCGGAATCGAGGTGGGCGCGCAGCTTGCGCAGGTCCATGCCCGGGGGGTCCGACTCGCCCATGGGAGCGAACATACCACCCGGTCGGTCAGGCAGAGGGGCAGCGGGGACGACCGTCTCACCCGCGCAGCGGTCCAGGCTCACGGGGATCCGGCCGCAGCGCATCCAGAAGGAGCCGGGCGTAGTGGCCGCCGATCTCCTCCGGGGACAGCCGGCCGTCGGCGCGGTACCAGGTGCTCAGGTGGTGGACCGACCCGAAGTAGAAGTCCACGACGATGTCGGCCGGCACCCCCGCGGTGAAGGCGCCCTCGGCCTGGCCCTCGGTGATCAGCGAGCGGAACAGCTCGTGGTAGCGGCGGCGCTCCGCGCGCACCTCGCGCTGCTTGGCCGCGCTGAGCTGGTGCATCGAGCGCAGGGCGATGCTCGCGTCGTCCAGGTTGGCGATCGTGGTGACGACGACGTCGGCCGCCGCCTCATAGACCCGCTCGGCCACGGGGCCGCCCTGCCCGGCGATCTCCTCCAGCCGGGTCATCTGCAACCTCAGCACCCGGGCGTAGATCTGCGCCAGCAGGTCGTCCTTGGAGTCGAAGTAGTGGTACATCGCCCCCTTGGTGACCCCGGCGGCGTCGACGATCTCCTGGACCGAGGCGCGGTCGAACCCCTTCTCGGCGAAGAGCCGGGTGGCCTCGGCCAGCAGCCGCCGCGGCACCGACCCCTCGGCGGAGCCGATGGCGGACGGGGCCGGCGGTACTGCCGCGTCGCCCCCGCGCGTTCGGACGGCCACAGCTCGGCCTCCCTCTGACGGTCTCTGACGGGATGACCGGATGTCCCCGGCGGACGGTGTGCAAACGGCCGGAGAACGGCCATGAGCACACAATAGACCGCACGGCTCCGGCCACCGTGGTGACACCCGTCACCGATCGCGCGGCGGCGTGTAGTCCAGAACGGGCCCGGCAGGGACGATGCGCTTGGGGTTCAGGGCCCCGTGGGTGATGTAGTAATGCCGCTTGATGTGGCCGAAGTCGGTCGTGTCGCGGAAGGCGGGCCGGGCGTAGAGGTCGCGCGTGTACGCCCACAGGTTGGGGTAGTCCACCAGGCGGCGCACGTTGGCCTTGAAATGGGTGGCGTAGACCGGGTCGAACCGGATGAGCGTCACCCACAGCCGGACGTCGGCCTCGGTGAGCCGGTCGCCGAGCAGGTAGCGGCGCGTCGACAGCCGTTCCTCCAGGTCGTCCAGTGCGGCGAACAGCGGGACGACCGCCTCCTCGTAGGCCTCCTGCGAGGGCGCGAATCCGCACCGGTACACCCCGTTGTTGACCTCGGCGTAGACGCGCTCGTTGATCGCATCGATCTCGGGGCGCAGCGCCTCCGGGTAGAGGTCGGTGTCCTCGCGGGCGAGGCCGCCGAACGCGGAGTTCAGGTCGATGGTGATGTCGGGGAAGTGGTTGCTCACGATCCGCCGGGTCCGCGTATCCCACAGGACGGGCACCGTGATGTTGCCGTCGTAGCCCGGCTCGGTGGCCTCGTAGGCCTCCCTGAGCAGGGTGAAATGTCCCACGGTGTCGGGGCCGTGCCCGGGGCCCTCGCGGAACGCCCAGCCGCGGCCGTCGCGCACCGGGTCGACGATGCCCACCGAGACCACGTCCTCCAGCCCTTTGAGCCTGCGCACGATGAGACTCCGGTGCGCCCACGGGCAGGCGTAGGAGGCGTAGATGTGGTAGCGGCCGGCCTCGGCCGGGAACTCCGCGGAGCCCAGCCGGCCGCGGAACTGATAGGGCGGGCGCTCGTACCTCGGGCCCTTGGGCTTGGTACTCGATGTGCCATAGTCGCCGTACGCCGCGAAATCGACCGGAGTGGCGGTCGTGACTGCCTGCACCATGGCCTCCCAGCGCCCATGGGGCGCCGCCGTCCGCGCCCCCATCCGCCAGCCTGCCACACCCGGTCGCAGGGGCTTCGAAGGGAGAGGTGGCCCGGCCCGGATTCCGGTACCGGCCGGTAGCTGGATACGCTGCTCTCCGTCCCATCCATGGTCGTCCATGCCCATCACCGCGCTCGTGAGCGCATTCGGAGGTGCCCTAGATATGTCACGATCGGCACTGGTCACCGGCGGAAGCCGGGGGATCGGCCTGGCCATCGCCCGCGAACTCGCCGCGAGCGGGGACGACGTCGCCGTGACGTACCGGTCCGGCGAACCGCCGGAGGGGCTGCTCGGCGTCGGCTGCGACATCACCGACACCGCCCAGGTCGACGCCGCGTTCAAGCGGGTCGAAGAGGAGCAGGGCGCGGTCGACGTCCTGGTCGCCAACGCCGGCATCACCAAGGACCAGCTCCTGGTCCTGATGAACGAGGACGACTTCTCCGCGGTCCTCGACACCAACCTCACCGGTACGTTCCGCGTCGTCAAGCGCGCGGTCCGCGGCATGATGCGCAAGCGCCAGGGTGGCCGGATCGTCCTGATCTCCTCGGTGGTCGGCCTCATGGGGTCGGGCGGGCAGGTCAACTACGCGGCGTCCAAGGCCGGCCTGGTCGGGTTCGGCCGCTCGCTCGCGCGCGAGCTGGGGTCACGCGGCATCACCGTGAACATCGTCGCGCCGGGCTTCATCGAGACCGACATGACCGCGGCCCTGTCCGAGGACCGCCAGGCCGAGATCAAGAAGAACGTCCCCCTGGGCCGCTACGGCACGACCGAGGAGATCGCCAAGACCGTGCGCTTCCTGGCGAGCCCGGACGCCGCCTACATCACCGGCGCGGTCATCCCGGTCGACGGCGGCCTCGGCATGGGGCACTGAGCCACCGCTCGGCACGGGGCACTGAGCCACCGCCGTGCGTGGTCTCTTCTTTGGCAGCAGGGCACCGCTCGGCACGGGGCACTGAGCCACCCTCACCAGCGGCACCACCACCGGGTTCCCGCAACCGCCGCCCGGAGAACAAGCAGAACAGGACAGAAGACTCCATGGGAATTCTTGAAGGCAAGCGCATCCTCGTGACCGGGGTGATCACCGACAGTTCGATCGCCTACCACGTGGCCCGGGTCTGCCAGGAGCAGGGCGCCACGGTGATCCTCACCGGCTACGGCCGGCTGAGCCTGGTCGAGCGCATCGCCAAGAGGCTCCCCGAGACCCCTCCGGTGCTGGAGCTCGACGCCACCGACGACGAGCACCTGCGCACCCTGCCCGACCGCATCCGCGAGCACGTCGACGGCCTCGACGGTGTCGTGCACGCGATCGCCTTCACCCCGCAGGACGCGCTCGGCGGCAACTTCCTCAACACCGAGTGGAAGGACGTCGCCACGGCGATGCACACGTCCACGTTCTCCCTCAAGGCGCTCAGCACCGCGGTGCTGCCGCTGATGAAGGACGGCGGGTCTATCGTGGCGCTGGACTTCGACAACAGCGTCACCTACCCGGTCTACGACTGGATGGGCGTCGCCAAGTCCGCCCTCGCCTCCACCGCGCGCTACCTGGCCCGCTACCTCGGCGACCGGAAGATCCGGGTGAACCTCGTCTCGGCCGGCCCGCTGCGCACCATGGCCGCCCGCAGCATCCCCGGGTTCGACGAGCTGGCCTCGGCGTGGCCGCAGCGCGCCCCGCTGGGGTGGAACAACGAGGACCCGGAGCCCGCCGCGCGCGCCATTGTCGCGCTGCTCTCGGACTGGTTCCCGGCGACGACCGGCGAGGTCGTGCACGTCGACGGTGGTTTCCACTCGACCGGCGCGTAGACTTCCCCCCGTCGTCCGCACGGCCATCCGGGCGCCTCCCGTTCGCGGGGGGCGCCCTGGTCGTGTCGGGAGGGTGTCCGGCCGAGGGGAGAGGGAGAGAACGTGGATCTGGGACTCAAGGGCGCGAAGGTCGTGGTCACGGGGGCGAGCCGGGGGATCGGCCGCGCCATCGCGCAGACCTTCGCCGAGGAGGGCGCCGACCTCGCGCTCTGCGCCCGTTCTCCCGAGCCGCTGGAGCGCGCCGCAGCGGAGCTGCGCGAGACCCTCGCCGAGGCGCGCGGGACCGGTGCGGGGGCACACGGCGCCGAGATCGTCCCCGATCCCGACCCCGAGGTGGAGGCGCGCAGCGGCCCGGTGGTCGTGGCCCGGCCCCTGGACGTCGCCGACCCCGAGGAGCGGGAGGCGTTCGTGGCGTTCGCCGCCGAGGAGATGGGCGGCATCGACGTGCTGGTCTCCAACGTCTCCGCGGGCAGCTCGACGGCCCCGGGGATGTGGGAGCGCGGGGTGGACACCGACCTCATGCCGTTCGTGCACCTGACCGAGTACGCCGAGCC
Source organism: Nocardiopsis sediminis (assembly GCF_042650565.1). NCBI lineage: Bacteria > Bacillati > Actinomycetota > Actinomycetes > Streptosporangiales > Nocardiopsidaceae > Nocardiopsis > Nocardiopsis sediminis. Next base: position 233,054 of record NZ_JBHSBH010000005.1, on the reverse strand, counting down.
CCACCTGGCGGCCTCCGCGCGCGGCGGCGCGGTCGTACTCATCTCCTCGACGTCGGCCCTGCACACCACCGCCCCCTCGGGGCCGAAGGCCTACGGGGCGGTGAAGGCAGCCCTCAACCACTACGCCGCCGCGCTGGGCCGCGCCCTGCCGCCCAAGGGCATCCGGGTCAACACGGTTTCCCCGGGCCCGGTGGAGTTCGAGGGCGGCGGCTGGGACCGCCGCCGCACCGAGGACCCGGCCTTCTATGAGGGCATCCGCTCCCGCATCCCCTTGGGTCGCCTGGCCCACCCGGAAGAGGTGGCGCGCGCTGTGGCCTTCCTCGCGAGCCCGGCGGCCTCCGCCATCACGGGCGTCAACGTCCGTGTCGACGGGGGCTTCCTGGACCAGGTCTGAGGCGGGGCGGGAGCAGGGGGCGCGGCGCGTTTGGTGGCACAGGGGCCTACCAGCGGTCCCAGTGCAGGACGTGTTCGCGGAGGATACGCCGGGCGGGCTTGAAGTCGGTTCCGATCGTGTAGGCCAGCGGGATGAACGCGGCGAGCATGACGTCGTCGTGGGGGACACCGAGGATCCGGGCCAGTTCGGGTTCCAATGGGCCTTGGGCGGTGGTCCACACCGTGCCGAGGCCGCGGGCGCGGGCGGCGAGCATGAAGCTCCAGACGGCGGGCAGGATGGATCCCCACGCGCCGGCCTGGACGGCCACGGGGGCGCGGTCGGTGCGGCCTTCCACCGCCGGGATGACGAAGGCCGGCACGCGGTGGATGTTGTCGGCCAGGTGCCGCAGGCCGTCGAAGACGCGCTCGGTCGAGCCGCGGTGGTGGTTCATGCGCCACAGGTCGTTCTCGGTCAACGGCTGCCCGGCCGCCAGCGGCAGGGCGCGCAGGAACAGGTCGGCCACGGCGCGCCGCTGATCGGGCTCGGTGACAACGAGGAAGTGCCAGCGCTGGCGGTTGCGGCCGGTCGGCGCCTGAACGGCGAGATCCACGCACTCCTCGATCAGGGACCGGGGAACCGGGCGGGTGAGGTCGAGGCGCTTGCGCACCGCGCGGGTGGTGGAGAGCAGCTCGTCGGGGGTGAGGTCCAGGGTCATGAGGGGTTCCTCCGGGGTCTTCCATCTGCCGACAGACGATCTTGATTCGGATGATTGACCGTATGAGGGGAGATCGTCTGCTGTCAAACAATCTTCTGACTGATGAATTTGATACCGTATCGCCACCGCTGAGGAGAGCTCAGGAGATCGGAGAGGGCCGAGAGACCATGACGATGAGACGATGACCAAGACCAAGACCACGGCCACGACCACGACGGCCGACGAACACACCGGGCAGACCTACTTCGCGCGGCTGGCCGCCGAACGGCCGGACATCGCGCTGTGCCGGGCCTCGGCCGTCGTTGCGCGCGCGGCGGAGGCCCACGCGGCGGCACAGGGTCTTGGCGTCGGCCAGCACTTGGTGGTGAAGATGCTCGACGCCGTGGGGCCCTGCTCTCAGCAGACCCTCAGCGAAGAACTGCGCATCGACCGCAGTGTCATGGTCGGAGTCTGTGACGACCTCGAAAGGAGCGGACTCGTCCGACGCGAGCGCAACCCCCGCGACCGGCGCTCCTACGCGGTCACCATCACCGACGCCGGCCGCCGCCGTCTCGCCGAAGCCGAGCAGGAGGTCCCCGGCTTCCTCGGCGAGGTCTTCGGCTCCCTGGACGGTCAGGAGCTCGACCAGCTCACTGCGCTGTTGGGCAAGCTCCTGAACAATGGAGCGCATGGATCATGAACCGATGCGGCGGGTCGCTGAGTTCCACGAGGTGTTCGATGGTGGGGCCAAGGCCGATCTCCCTGATCTCCCCGAACTTGCGGAACACCGCCGGACCTTACTGACCGAAGAGGCGCAGGAAGCCGCCGAGGCCCTCACCGACCTCGCTAATGCCCTGCGATCCGGTGACGATCCGCTCGCTGCGTACAAGGCGGTGGCCAAGGAACTGGCCGATGTCCTCTATGTCACCTACGGCGCCGCAGATGCGCTCGGGATCGACTTGCCGGCCGTCTTCGCCGAGGTCCACCGATCCAATATGAGCAAGCTTGACGCGGACGGTCGAGCCCTCCGCCGAGCCGACGGCAAGGTACTCAAAGGCCCCGGCTACCAACCGCCGATCCTCGACGACGTCGTTAAGTGGCCACCACCCGGTTCCTGAACGCAGGCGATAGGGCGGGGCGGTGAGGGGTCGGCCGGCCCCAATTCCTCCGGTGATTGAGAGTGGCCGTTCAGACGGGCGGCGACGGCGACGAGGGGTCGGGGCGGGCTCGGATCCTCCGGTCGATCGGGTGTTGGGGTTCAAGCGGGCAGCGACGGCGGGTGGGGGTTCAGGGTGGCTCGGACGGTCCGGGTCACCACGGGGCCGGGGTTCAAACGGGCGGCGACGGGGGGTAGGGCCCCGGGACGGCGGTAACGGTCCGGCTTGTGGGGTGGCTTGGGTTCAAGCGGGCAGCGACGGCCGGTGGTGGGGAGGGCCGGGCGGTCGGTGCGCGGGTGGGAGCGGGGTCAGGGTTCAAGCGGGCAGCGACGGCGGGTGAGGCCTGGGGTGGCGCGGACGGTCCCGGCCGGTGCTGTGGCTTGGGTTACGGCGGGCGGCGACGGCCGGCGGTGGGGGAGGGGTTCGTGGGCGGGTCCCGGGTTTGCGGTGGTGGGGGTCCGGTCCCGGAGTCGTGTTCCCCGGCTTCCCTGTGGTTCCCCTGTGCTCCCGGCTCCTTGGGCTCTTCTGGTTCTCCGGGGGTTCGGGGCCTTCCGGGTTCTCTGGGGGCTGGGGGTCCTTCGGGGTTCCTTCCCTTTCCCGGTGTCCCTCCGGGCCTCCCGCGGTCCCCTCCCCGGTCCCTCCTTCCCGGCTTCCGGTGGTCATTGGCTGGGGTAGGGGTCGCGGGTGGTGGTGTGGGTGCGGTTGTGGGGGGTGCGCCAGACCAGGGTTCCCGGGGAGGGCTGGGACAGGTTCCAGCCCGGTGTCTGCTTGAGCCGGTGGTGCCGCCTGCACAACGCGGCCAGGTTGCCCGCGCTGGTAGACCCGCCCAGGTGGTGGGGCATGGTGTGGTCGGCATCGCACTCGACCGCGGGGCGGTTGCAGTGGGGGAACCGGCAGGTCCGGTCCCGGGAATCGATATGCGACCTCAGTAGTGGGGGCGGCCGGTAGGCCGTGGTGCCATCGGCCACCGGGTTTCCGTCCTCATCGACCACCGTGTAGCACCAGCGGGTGGCCTTCGACGTCGCGCCCTTCGCCAGGTCCCGGGCCGCCTCGGCCAGGATCGGCCCGTGCCCCGGGATCTCCCCCAGGCTCCGCGACTCGCTCCCGCCCATCTCCGTGGGCAGCGCCGACAGCGGGATGATCACGTGCAACTTCCCCACCGGCGAGAACGGTGCCGGGTTGGGGGCCGCCATCCCGGGGATGACCACCTGCCCCCGACCCCGGTCCTGGTCCTCGCCCTGTGCCTGGCCGGGGGTGCGGCCGCAGGCGGCGCACCGGGCGGTGGCCGGAGCATCCCCGGCCTGCTCGGCGTGGGTGTCGGTGATGCCGTGCTCGGCGGCATCGGCCGGGATCTCCAGCCCCAGGGTGAGGGGCAGGCGCCCCAGCAGCAGGCCCACGGCGATGTCGGCGCGGATCTGGTCCTGGGTGACCGTCTTGGTCCAGTAGTCCGTGTTCTGAGCGCCGGGGGTGTCGGCGCGCAGGGCGCGGGCGATGGCGGCGATGCGCTGTTCGACGGCGAGGGCGTCGGTGGCGTCGATGTCGGTGATCTCGACCGAGCCGGTTCCGGCTTGCTGGGGGCCGCCGTCGTAGATGCGGAGCTGGCGGTTGGCGATGGTGCGGGCCTTGCGCTCCTCGGCCTTGGCCGGGTCGAGCTCCGCCACGGTCTTCTTGGCGAGGTTCATCAGCGCGCGGCCGGACTTGTCGCCCATCTTGGCGAGCATGCGGGTGGCGTAGGCGGCGGTGGTGGCCGGGTCCCAGTCCTCGGGGGCGGCGTCGGCGACGACGCGGGTGCGGTACTCGTCGACCTGCCCGGTGAGCAGGGCGTCGTGGAGGGCGGGGAAGGTCTCGCCCAGCCTCTGGGCGTGGGCGAGGCGGGCTCCTGCGAGGCCGGGTGGGATGCCGAGTTCGCAGCCGATCTCGGCTGCGGCGTCCTCTTCGGCGGAGACCTGGAGGGGTGCGGGGGCTTCGCGCTTGCGGGTGCGGGTGAAGGTGGCCATCGCGTCGAGCTGGAAGGCCTCCAGCCACCGCTTCGCCTGCTCGGCCCGCACGATGAGGTCGAGCTGCTCATCACCGGTCAGGGTGGCGGTGTCGAGGGTGAGCATCCACTCCGGCATCAACCCCCCGGCCAGCACGGGCGGCGGGTCGTCGGGGGTCACCTCCTCGCGGAGGGCGGTGGTGGGGGGAGTGCTCATGACCTCATTCTATCGAACACCTGTTCGCAACACAAGGAGTTATTTGATGATTTCTCTGGGTGGTTCGTGCTGGTGGGGCGTAAACCCGGGCACGCCCGGCACCCCCACCCAGGCCCCACCGGGGGGCCGCCGCCCGGCTGCGGCCCCTCCGCCCACCACCACCCGGGCCGCCCCGACCCGCACACCACGCACGCGGGCCACGCGACCACCGGCCGGGGCCCACTGCTCACCGTCGCTGCCCGCTTGAACGGCAACCCCGCGCCCACCCGGACCGGTCCGCGCCACCCCGAACCACCACCCGCCGTCGCTGCCCGCTTTAAGCCCGAGCTGTGAGGGCCGGAGGAGAGTATGAGTGGCCTCCGCCATGGCTTGACCCTCACGTAGCGTGAGGCCGGAGAGTGGGGCCCATGAGCGACTACTACAACGCCTTTGAGGTGAGCCCCGTACCCGCTCCCGGCCCGGATGCGGTTCCGCCGGAGCCGTTTCGTGGCATCTATGGAATGCCCGCGTTCGCGACGATCCCTACGAGCGATCTGGCTGCGTCGACGGACTTCTGGGTTCGTGGGCTCGGGTTCTTCGAGCTGTTCGGTATCCCCGGCACCCTCGTGCATCTGCGCCGGTGGGCGTTCCAGGACGTACTCCTCGTCTCGGCGGAGAGCGTTCCGGAGCAGGCACCGGCGATGAGCGTCAGTTTCGCGTGCGTGCTCGGACAGGTCGACGCCATTGTCGAGGCCTGTCGCGCCGTGCGCCCGGACTCGGTCGACGGTCCCCGGGATACCCCCTGGAACACCCGCGACGTGGAGGTGATCACCCCCGAGAACGCACGGATCGTCCTCACCGCGGCGAAGCCCTTTGATCCGGCCAGTCAGGAGGCGCGCAACCTTGAGGCCATCGGGATCACCCCACCGGGCTTCGGCCGCGGCGACAATGGGGAGCATGCCTGATCCCACTGACGCCGATGGCCTGACCGTCGGTCAGGTCTCGGCGCGCCTGGGCGTGACGGTCCGCGCGCTCCACCACTGGGATGAGATCGGTCTGGCGCGACCGTCGCTGCGCACGGCCGCCGGGTACCGGCTCTACACCGCCGGTGACCTGGAACGCCTCCACCGCATCGTCGTCTACCGTGAGCTCGGACTCGGCCTGGACAGGATCGGGGCCCTCTTGGACGACTCGGCCGCGGACGTTCCCGGCGCATTGCGCGCGCAGCGCACCCAGGTGACCGAGCGGATCGACCGCCTCCGGCAGCTCAGTACCGGACTGGACCGGATGATCGACGCCCACGAGCGCGGCCTGCTGCTGACCGTAGAGCAGCAGGCCGCGATATTCGGCCCCCAGTGGAACCCGGACTGGCCCGCTCAGGCCCGTCGGCGCTACGGGGACACGACGCAATGGCAGCAGTACGCCGAGCGCGCGGCCTCTCGCAGTCCGGAGGAATGGCAGGCCATCGCCGACGCCGTTGCCGACCTCGACCACGCCCTCAGGGATGCGATGGACGAGGGCATCACCCCCGGCAGCCCGGAAGCCAATCACCTCGTCGAGCGGCATCGCGAGCTTTTCGCTTCGTACTTTCCCCTCACCAGGCAGATGCAGGTCTGCCTCGGCCGCATGTTCGAGGCCGATCCGGGCTTCGCCGCCCACTACGACGGCATCCGCGCCGGCCTCGCCGGCTGGTTCCGTCGGATCATCGACGCCAGCGCGCGCACCCATGGCATCGACCCCGACGCCGCGACCTGGCAGTAGAGACGCGGGGCGGGTCCCCAAGCCTTCACCCTTCCGAGTGGCGGGCGCTGTTGGCTGATCTCGACTCGCTGTAGCGTCTGCGTCCCTCTCCGGCCTCCTCTTCCCTTCCGCGGGAGTGGGGGCCTTCGTCATGTCCGGTGGTCGATCGCCGCACTGCACAGCCGAATCGGACGATCTTGTCCGAATGGACTAACGAGTCCGCTTATCCTTCGCGCCCATGGCTACCGAATGGCTCGACATCCAACCGAACCATGCCTTACGCTCATCAGGTCATGGAGATTGCACAGACTCCAGATGCTTATCAGCATTCGAATAGTTCCGACCGAAGGGGTGGGGCCCGTGTGCGGTGCCGATGTGATGCGACAGATCGACTACGGCGAGGCCGGTGCCAAGCCGCTCGGTGATGCCAATCCGCACGTGCGCCGGGCCGGGAAGGACGGCCGGGTACAGATCGCCGGCGAGGTCGAGGCCCCCGGCCCGCGGGTGTCGGCGGGCATGTTCTCGCGGCGCAACATGTTCAAGCTCGGCGGCGCCGGGGGTGCGGCCGCTGTGCTGTCGCTGCTGCCCACCGGTGCAGCCGCCTACGCGGACAGCCGGGGCCTGGCCAACGCCACGGTCACCGACCTCACCCACACGCTCAGCCCCGACTTCCCGATCTTCTACCCGCTGGCCGACCCGCCCAGCTACGAGCCCCACCACGTCATCGGCGAAGAGGGCTTCAACACGCTGATCATGACGCTCGACGAGCACAGCGGCACCCACATCGACGCCCCCGCCCACTTCAAGGACGGCCAGGGCCCCTACGTCGACGAGATCGAGCCCAACCAGCTCATCGCGCCGCTGCGCGTCATCCGCATCGCCGACCGCGCCGCCGAGGACGACAACACGCTCCTCAACGTCGACGACATCCGTCAGCACGAGCGCACCTACGGCAGGATCCCCAGTGGCGCCTTCGTCGCCATGGACTCCGGGTGGAGCGCGCGGGTGGACCGGCCGGGGGAGTACCTCAACGAGCAGCCCGACGGCACCTTCCGCTGGCCCGGGTTCGGTGCGGACGCCACCGCCTTCCTGGTCGACCAGCGGGGCATCGTGGGCATCGGCGCCGACACCACGAGCCTGGACGCGGGCGTGAACGACGGGCCGGAGTGCCACCAGATCCTGCTGCCCACGGGCCACTACGGGATCGAGAACCTGAACAACCTGGGCAGCGTCCCCGACCGCGGCGCGACCATCGTCGTGGGCGCCCCCAAGCACCGCGGCGGCTTCGGCGGCCCGGCCCGGGTCTTCGCCCTCACCTGAGCCCGGCCGCGCGGCGCCGGCCTTCGGCCCGCGTGCGGCCGACGACGGCCCCCCTGCGACGACCCCGTCCTTCCTCCCGGGCGGGGTCGTCGTGGTGGCGGGGGCTTTTCTGCGTTCCGGGGGAAGTCCACGGGGGCCGGAGGCGGGGGTGGCGGCCGGGGTGGCTGACCACTAAGCGGACTCCTTGTTCTCAGATTAAGTGGACAGGGAAGTCTCAGATGTCTTAGGGTCATCAGTGTGCTGGCAGAGCGCTCTACAGCCGCACTTCCAAGGCCACCACTGTCTCCCCATTGAAAGGCCCTGCCATGTGCGGTGCAGATGTCATGCGGCAGATCGACTACGGAACGTCCTCGGGCCTACCCGTCGGTGACGCCAACCCCTATGTCCGGCGTACGGGTCCTAACGGCACCGTCCAGATCTCCGGCGACCCCGAGGCCGAGCGTCGTTCGCTCGCCTCCCGGGCGTTCTCCCGCCGCAACATGTTCCGCTTCTCCGGCGCTTCCGGGATCGCCGCCGCGCTGTCCATGCTCCCCGCCGGTGTGGCCGCCCACGCCGACACCAGCGGTGTGCTCTCCGGGACGGTCAAGGACCTCACCCACACGCTCAGCCCGGACTTCCCCTACTTCTACCCCGCCATGGACCGGCCGGTCTTCGAGGACACGCACTCCATCGGCGAACACGGCTTCTACTCGCGCAACGTCACCCTCGGCGAGCACGTCGGGACCCACATCGACGCCCCCGCCCACTACGTCGAGGGCGGCGCCACGATCGAGGAGATGCCCGTCGAGAGCCTGGTCGCGCCCCTGTGCGTGCTGCACATCGCCGACCGTGCCGCCGAGGACCCCGACACCGTCGTCACGGTCGAGGACATCCGTGCGCACGAGAGGAGGTACGGCGCGATCCCCAACGGGGCGTTCGTCGCCATGGACTCCGGGTGGGCCGCGCGGGTGGACGTGCCCGACGCGTTCCTCAACGAGGGCTCCGACGGCCTCTTCCACTGGCCCGGGTTCTCCGCAGAAGCCGCCGCCTACCTGGTGGAGAGGCGCTCCATCGTGGGCGCCGGCGTCGACACCACCGGCCTCGACCAGGGGATCGCCGAGGCCCCCGACGCCCACCAGATCCTGCTGCCCGCGGGGCTCTACCTCGTGGAGTGCCTGAACAACCTCGACACCGTCCCCTCGCGCGGGGCGACCATCGTGGTGGGCGCGCCGAAGAACCGCGGCGGGTCGGGCGGCCAGGTCCGGGTCTTCGCGTTCGCGTGAACGACGGCGGAGGTGCGGTGGCGGCACCGCACCTCCGCCCGCCGTCTCCACCCGGCCGTGCGCGCCGCCGAGTCAGGACGGGGCACGGCGTCGCTCCGCGGTCCGGGTGGCCTTGGGCGGCGGCACCGCTCCCGCGGATGCCGCCGCCCAAGGTGTTCTTCGGTGTTCTTCAGTGTTCTTCGCTTCTCCAGGGGCCCGCCTGGTCACGGTTCTTCGTTCTTCCGGGGCCCGCCTGGTCACGCGCCGATCGTGCAGATCGCCGCGCCCGAGGCCAGGGTGTCGCCCAGTGCCGCCGCGAGCCCGCTCACCGGGCCCGATCGGTGGGCCGTGATCTGCTGCTCCATCTTCATGGCCTCCATGACCAGGATCAGGTCGCCCTCTTCGACGGTGTCGCCGTCGGCGACCGCGACCTTCACCACGGTGCCCTGCATCGGCGAGGCCAGCACCGCCCCCGATGCCGCGCCCCCCGCCGCCCCCGTTCGGGCGGAGCGGCGCGGGCGGGGGCGGGCCGGGCCCGCAGCGGGGGTTCCGGGACCGGTCGCCGCGGCCAGGCCGGCGGGGAACGTCACCTCGATGCGCTTGCCGCCGATCTCCACCACTGCCGTGGCGCGTTCGCCGGCGGGGTCGCCCTCCTCGGCCGGTGCGCCCTCCCACGGGTCGATCCGCCCGCCGAAGCCGCTCTCGATCCAGCGGGTGTGCACCGTGAACGGGCCGCTCCCGCCGCCGGTCTCGGGCGCGAACGCGGGGTCGGCGACCACCGCGCGGTGGAAGGGCAGCGCGGTCGCCATCCCGCCCACCTCGAACTCGGCCAGGGCGCGCGCCGCGCGCTCCAGCGCCTGGCGGCGGTCGCGCCCGGTGACGATGAGCTTGGCGAGCAGCGAATCCCAGTTCGCGCCGATGACGGTCCCGGCCTCGACGCCGGAGTCCAGCCGCACCCCGGGCCCCGACGGCGGCCGCCACACCGCCACTGTGCCCGGCGCCGGGAGGAACCCCCGGCCGGGGTCCTCGCCGTTGATCCGGAACTCCAGTGCGTGCCCGCGCACCTCCGGGTCGGTGTAGCCGAGCTCTTCGCCGTCGGCGATGCGGAACATCTCGCGCACCAGGTCGATGCCGGTCACCTCCTCGGTGACCGGGTGCTCGACCTGGAGCCGGGTGTTGACCTCCAGGAAGGAGACCGTGCCGTCGGCGCCGACGAGGAACTCGCAGGTGCCCGCCCCCACGTAGCCCGCCTCGCGCAGGATGTCCTTGGACGCCCGGTACAGCGCCGCGGTCTGCTCCTCGGTGAGGTAGGGCGCGGGCGCCTCCTCCACGAGCTTCTGGTGGCGGCGCTGGAGGGAGCAGTCGCGGGTGGAGACCACGACGACGTTGCCGTGGGCGTCGGCCAGGCACTGGGTCTCGACGTGGCGCGGGCGGTCGAGGTAGCGCTCGACGAAGCACTCGCCCCGGCCGAACGCCGTCACCGCCTCGCGCACCGCCGACTCGTACAGCTCCGGGATCTCCTCCAGGGCGCGGGCGACCTTGAGCCCGCGGCCGCCGCCGCCGAAGGCGGCCTTGATCGCGATCGGCAGCCCGTGCTCCTCGGCGAAGGCCACGACCTCGGCGGCGCCCGAGACCGGGTCGGCGGTGCCGGCCACCAGCGGGGCGCCGACCTTCTGCGCGATGTGGCGGGCCTGCACCTTGTCGCCGAGGGCGCGGATGGCGTCGGGCGGCGGGCCGATCCAGGTCAGCCCGGCGTCGATCACCGCCTGGGCGAAATCGGCGTTCTCGGCGAGGAACCCGTACCCCGGATGCACGGCATCGGCGCCCGCGGCCTCGGCCGCCTTCAGGACCTTCTCCCCGTCCAGGTAGGAGTCGGCCGGCGTCCCGCCCCCGAGCGCGTGCGCCTCGGAGGCCGCGCGCACGTGCGGGGCGTCCCGGTCGGGGTCGGCGTAGACGGCGACGCTGTCGAGCCCGGCGTCCCGGCACGCCCGGGCGATGCGGACCGCGATCTCTCCGCGGTTGGCGATGAGTACCCTGCGCATGTCGACCTGACACCCTCTCTGGTTCTCACATGGACGACGCCGGTGAGGGCCGCCCGCTGTCCGCGGGCGGGTCACCGGCGTTCACCGCTGCTCAGGCGGCGGGGAGCCCTTCAAGGACGGGCCAGCCGTTGGCGGCCGCCTCCGTCCGCATCTCGGCGTTGTCGCCCACGACCACCGGGTGCCCGACCAGGGTGAGCAGTTCCAGGTCGGAGGTGTGGTCGCCGTAGGCGTGGCAGTCGGCCGCCGACACCCCCAGCTCGGTGATCAGCTCGCGGGCCGACCGCGCCTTGCCGTCGCCGATCATCGACCGCAGGACCTCGCCGGTGTAGACGCCGCCCTGCTCCTCCAGCCGGGTGCACAGCACGGCGTCGGCGCCGGCGTGCTCGGCCACCGGGTCCAGGCACGCGGTGAACGAGCCCGACACCAGCACCGTGTTGAGGCCGGCCGCGCGGTGCCGCCGCAGCGCCGCCAGGACGTCGCCGTTGAACAGGCCGCCCTCGGCCAGGCGCTTGTCGAACCACGCCTGCCCGTGCTTGGCGACCTCGGCCGTGCTGTACCCGGCGAAGCGCCGGTAGAACAGCCGGTTGCCCTCCTTGCGGGGCATCCCGGGCTTCAGCAGGGACCGGGCCTGCTCGCGCAGCCGGGCCTGCTCGTCCTCGCTGTGGCCGATGGCCGCGAGGAAGAAGTCGTAGAAGTCGAACATGCTCTTGATGGTGATGAGCGTCTCGTCGACGTCGAAGAACGCGAGGGCGCGCGGGGCCGCGGTCTCGGCCGGCATGGGGGCCTCCTGGGCGAAGTGGGCGGTTCGGGGATGCGGGTGTCGGGGCAGGGACCGGGAGAGAGGCGGAGGGGGCGGCGGGACAGGAGGGGCCGGCGGGACCGGCACTCCTCACCCCAGGACGACGGTGATGTCCGCGACGACATCATCCTGCTGGACGGCCGTCAGCCGGTAGGTGTCCGGCTCGGGGGCCGGGGCGCCGGCCAGTGCCACGGGGGCGTCGAGCTCGGCGAATTTGCGGAACTCCCCGTCGAGCCGGACGACCGGGCGGGGCGTCTCCTCGGCGGTGAGGAGGTGGGTGATCTGGCGGGCCGCCTCGCTGAAGACCATGGCGGGCACGTGGTCGTAGGGGTGGTCGTACATGCTGCGGTTGCGGAACGAGCGGGGGCTCAGCAGCGCCTCCACCCCTTCGTCCGTGTGCACGACCCCGTCGAGTACCGAGTTCACCGGGTCGCGGCGGTGGACCCGGGCCGGGTCCAGCGGCTCGGCCGCCGGGTCGGCGGGCAGGGCGAAGGCGTTGGGCACCTCGCCGCCCCGCTGCATGCCGCGCAGCGCGTGGTACTGGTCGGTGGGCGTGCAGCTGACGTCCATGGACAGCCGGCCCAGGGGGCGGCCGTCCAGGCGCAGGTCCATCTCGAACACCAGCCGCCGCAGCCGCCCGCCCCGCTTCTGCCGGGTGGTCACCTCGCCCTCGATGTAGAGGCTGCCGGGCCGCACCCCGTGGGCCATCGCGTCCTGGTCGGCGATGTCCAGCATCCACGACGTCACCATGAAGGTGGTGGACGCCGGGAGGTCGTGGTGGACGTGGGCGGCGTTGGTGACCGCCTGGCGGCAGGCCTCCAGTACCAGCAGCGGGTCGTGCGCCGCAGGCAGGCCCGGGTGGTCGCCGAAGTAGGCGTGGGACAGCGGGAGCTGCGCCGCGGCGACGAACCGCGTCTCGTCCACGGGGCGCGAGTCGGTCAGGAAGACCTCGGACAGCGACCAGCGGTGCACCATGGCACGCGAGACGGTGCGGTCGTAGTCCACGTCGAGCATCGGCGCGGGCTCGGCCGGGGATGTGCCGGCCGCCGGCGGTTGGGTGAGGATCTCCATCGTGTTCTCCAGTGCAAGGCGTATGGGGCGTGGAACGGGGGGCGGCCCTGTCAGCCCCGCTGGACGACCAGGCAGCCGACCTGGCCGTCGGGGCCGAGGGCGGTGACCAGGCCGACGCGCTCATCGGCGTCGGCGGCCTCCGCCTGCCACCGGGCGAGCAGCCCGGCCAGTTGCAGGGATGCGGCGGCGCTGTGGGTCTCGCCGACCACGGGCTGGACGCGCAGGCGCTCGGGGCCGGGGCCGTCGAACACCTCGCGCAGTGCGCGCTCCTCGACGGCCGACCAGCCGCGGCGGCCCGCGCCGCCGACGGCCACCACGCCGACGTCGCCCGCTGCGACGTCGCTGGCCTTCAGCGCGTCGCGGACGGCGTCGGCCAGCCGGCGGCCGATCCCCGCCGCACCCTGCCCGGGGGCGGAGAACCGCAGCTCGCAGGCGAGCAGCCGCGCCAGCGGACGTTCGGCGTCGCGCTCCAGCACGAACACCGCGCCGCCCTCGCCCACGCCGATGCCCGGGCTCAGCCGGCCGGTCCGCTCCCAGGCCCAGGCGCTCTGGGCGCTCAGCTCCTCGACGCTGCCGGCCAGCAGCCGGTCGGCGTGGTCGTTGAGCAGGGTGTTGCGGGCATAGCGCAGCGCCGAGAGCCCGGCGACCGGGCCGCCGGCCAGGGTGGCGTTGACGCCGGTGATCCCGAAGCGGATGGCGGTCTGGCCGGCGGCGGAGTTCATCAGGGTGCCGGGGAAGTGCGACGGGTTGACCATGTAGGGCCGGTCCTGCACGAAGGTGTCGCGGGTGAACTCGGCCAGGCGGCGCACGCTGCCCGCTCCCGATCCCAGCACGATGCCCGTGCGCGGGCGGTCCTCGTCGGCCAGCGGCCGGCCGAGCTGCTCCAGCGCCTGGCCGCAGGCGACCATGCCGAGCTGGTCGGTGCGGGTCAGCCGGCTCAGGCCCTTGTTGCCCAGCCGCTCGGCGGGGCGGAAGTCGGTGACCGCCCGTGCCCCCGCGCCCGGGAACCCCTCGCCGCCAGGGGCGTCGGGCCCCTCGGGCACGGCCGGGGGCGCCGACACCGGGCCCGCGAGCGCCGCGGCCAGCGGCGCGAGCCCGGATCCGGCGGGGCTGAAGACCCCGCACCCGACGACGTCGATCGCGGTGACGCTCATGGCTCAGGACACCTTTCCGAAGACCGTGATGGCGTTGTTGCCGCCGAAGGCGAACCCGTGGTTCTGCACCACCCGCGGGGATGCGTCGCGCCCGGTGCCGGGGACGCAGTCGACGTCGCCGAGCTTCGGGTCGACTGTGCGCACCGTCGCGCTGGGCGGCAGGAAGCCGTCCTCGAGCGCCATGCAGCAGACCAGCGCGCCGAACCCGGCGGCGGCGCCCATCGTGTGGCCCAGCATCGACTTGATGGAGCTGATCGGCGGCAGGGTGTCGCCGAAGACCTCGCGGACCGCCGCGACCTCGGTGCTGTCGTTGGCGGGGGTGCCGGTGCCGTGCGCGCAGATGTAGTCGATGTCGCCGGGCTTGACCCCGGCGTTGAGGTGCGCGCGCCGGATGCACTCGGCGATGGAGGCGGCGTAGGGGTTGGTCATGTGCTTGGCGTCGCAGGTCATCCCATAGCCCAGCACCTCGGCGTAGATGTGCGCGCCGCGGGCCTGGGCCGACTCCAGCGACTCCAGCAGCAGGGCCACGCCGCCCTCGGCGGTGACGATGCCGTCGCGCTCGGCGTCGAAGGGGCGCGGGACGTCCTCGGCCAGCGCGCCGAGCCGGTGGAACCCGGCGTGGGTGGCCCGGTTGGAGGCGTCGGCGCCGCCGCACAGCATGACGTCGGCGTCACCGCTGCGGATCTGCTCGAAGCCGTAGCCGATGGCGTAGTTGCTGGCGGCGCAGGCGGTGCCGAAGGTCTGCGCCTCGCCGCCGAGGTCGAGTTCGGCGTTGACCGCGGCCGCGATCCGCCCGGCGTCGGCCTGGGCGACCAGCTCCGGGTCCAGCCCGGCCAGGCCGTCGCCGACCCACTGCGCGGACAGCCGCTCCAGGACCGCCGATTCGCCGTTGGTGGTGCCGAAGCTGCTGCCGGCGCGGGTGCGCGACAGCTCGTCGGGGTCGAAGCCGGAGTCGGTGACGGCCTGCCGCGCCGCCGCTGCGGCGAACCGGCCGCTGTGCCCCCACTGCTCCGGGTCGATGCGCCGGAGGTGGTCTTCGGGGGCGAAGCCGCGGACCTCGCCGGCCAGGGTGTGGACGAAGCCCTCGGAGTCGAACGCCTCGATGGGACCGATGCCGCTGCGGCCCGCGCGGACCGCCGCGGTGAGCGGCCGGGCGCCGATGCCCAGGCTGCTCACCGCGCCGAGACCGGTGACCACAACGCGGCGCGCAGGCCGGTCAGACACCCGAGACCTCCTGCACGGCGTGCTTGGCGACGATGTCGTAGGCCGTGGACAGGTCGTCCAGGTCGGTCAGCTGGTCCTGCGGAACCGTGATGCCGAGGTCGCGCTCGAACCGGGAGAAGATCTCGATGCTCATCAATGAATCGGCTTCAAAGTCATCGGCGAAACTGCTCTGCTCGGTGAGCTGGTCCACATCGACCTCCAGAACGTCGGCGATGATTTCGCGGACCTTGTCGCGCAGTTCCACGGAAATGGTGATCTCGGTCATACTCGTGTCCCATCTCTGCTGATCGCCGGTTCGCAGGGCGGGTGCCGTGCGACTTCGAGACCGATACAACCCGACCGCCCCACCCCGCACAAGGCATCCAAAGTGACATGCCGGGTGCACCTGAAGCGGAATTACCATTTGCACCCCGCGGCCCTTGACTGAATTCGCGCCGCCGATTTCTTCGGAGTTTTATCCCTGCTTCATCGCGGCGACTCATGCTCACTTCCGGCCGGCGGCGACGTGCCCGGGCCGGACCGTCGTCCCCGGCAGGGGAGAAGGTGGCGAGGAGGCACTGTGAGGTTCGAGCAACCGGTGGGGATCGCGTCCGCCGCGGTGTGGCTGCCCCCGGATCGGTCGGCCGCCGCCGACGCCGTCGAGCAGCGCGACATCCGCGAGGGCCAGGCGCGCGAACTCGCGCATCCGGCCCTGCCCGATGCCGGCGACATCGGCGCACCCGACATGGCGGTGCACGCCGCCCGCGCCGCGCTGCGCGCCGCGGGCGCCGGGGCCGAGCACGTGGGGTCGGTCTTCCACGCCTGGATGTACTACCAGGGCCACGACCTCTGGTCGCCCGCCCACTACATCGCCGGCCGCCTGGGCGCCGCGCACGCGCTGCCCATCGGCATCCAGCAGGTGTGCAACGGGGGCGCCACGGCGGTGGAGCTGTCGGCGGTCCGGCTGGCCGCCGCCGACGCCAAGGAGTACGGGCTCGTCACCACCGCCGACCGGTTCGTGGCCCCCGGGTTCAACCGGTGGACCGCCGACTACGGGGTGGCCTACGGCGACGGCGGCACCGCCCTGCTGCTGCACGCCTCCCCGGAGGCGGCCGACCCGCTGCTGCTGCACGCGGTCAGCACTGTGGCCGTGCCCGAGCTGGAGGAGATGCACCGGGGCGACGACCCGTTCGCCGACGCCGCCCGCACCCACCGCGACACCGTCGACATGCGCGCGACCAAGCGCGCCTACCTGCGCCGGCACGGCCGCGAGGGGTTCGCGGCGACCAACGAGCGCTGCGTACGCGAGGTCGCCACCGAGGCGCTGCGCGAGGCCGGACTGCGCCCCGGCGACGACCGCATCCGCTGCGCGGTGCTGCCCCGGTTCGGCGCGAAGACGCTCCAGGACTCCTGGATCCCGATCCTGACCGAGGTCATCGGCGCCGAGCTGGAGGACTGGGGCCGGGAGACCGGCCACCTGGGCGCCGGCGACGCCGTGGCCGGCGTGGCCGAGCTCTACCGGCGCCGCCACCTGAGGCCCGGCGAGTACGCGCTCGTGTTCAGCGCGGGCGCCGGGTTCACCTGGTCCTGCCTGGTGGTCCAGGCACCCCATGAGAGTTAGCAGACGATGCAGACGATGAGGAGAAGCACATGTCCCGTTCCGTGTTCGTGACCGGAGGCAACCGCGGGATCGGCCTGGCGGTCGCCGAGGCGCTGGCCGGGGACGGCGACCGCGTCGCCGTGGGCTACCGGTCGGGCGAGCCGCCCAAGGGGTTCCTGGGCGTGCAGTGCGAGGTGACCGACCCGAACTCGGTGTCCGCCGCCTTCGAGCTGGTCGCCAAGGAGCAGGGGCCGGTGGAGGTGCTGGTCGCCAACGCCGGTATCACGCGGGACACGCTGATGCTGCGGATGGACGACCCCACCTTCGACGAGGTGGTCGAGACGAACCTGAAGGGCGTCTTCCGGACGGTGCGCACGGCTGCGGGCGGCATGCTCGCGGCCCGCCGCGGGCGGATCGTGCTGCTGTCGTCGGCCCTGGGTTTCCTGGGCTCGCCGGGCCAGACGAACTATGCGGCGACCAAGACGGCGCTGCTCGGCCTCGCGCGCTCGCTCGCCTGGGAGCTGGGGCCCCGGGGCGTCACGGTCAACCTGGTCGCGCCGGGCATCATCGACACCGACATGACCAAGAAGCTCACCGACCGCCGCATGGACGGCGTCATGAAGATGACCCCCCTGGGGCGTCCGGGGACGCCCCAGGAGGTGGCGGCTGCGGTGCGCTTCCTCGCCAGTGAGGAGGCGAGTTACATCACGGGTGCGGTGCTGCCGGTGGGCGGGGGCATCGGGATGGGGATCTGACCTGCACCCCGGGCAGTGACATCAGGTCGGGTGCATCGAACGGCGGAGGACCGGATGGGGATCTGACCCGAGGCCTGAATCCCGGGAACCCTACGTCGTGTACATGGGGCGGCGGGCCGGGGGGACGGTCACGGGCGAGGCGATGATGCCGGCCGCGATCGCGATGTTGGCGGCCTCGACGCGTGACTGCGCGGCGAGCTTGTCGAAGATGTTGCGCATGTGGCGCTTGACCGTCCCCTCGGTGATGCCCAGCTGCCGGGCGATCTGGTGGTTGCTGCGCCCCCGCGCCGCCAGCTCCAGCACCTCCATCTCGCGCGGCGACAGCGGGCTCTTCTCCTCGGGCTCGGTCAGGACGTCGGAGGACATCGACAGGGTCACCCGGCCGTTGGGGACCGCCGCTTCGCGCACCGCCGAGGTCAGGACCTGGCCGGTGACGGTCTTGTGTAAGTACCCGCGTATCCCCAGGGGGAGCAGGTCCCGGGCCAGCCGGGCGTCGTCGTACATGGTCAGGATCAGCACTTGGGTGCCCGGCGAGATCTGGCGGACCCGGCGCACCGTGGAGCGCGGCTGATCGTTGCCGGGCATGTGGATGTCGAGCAGTGCCACATCGGGCCGGTGCTCCTCCACCCCCTTCAGGGCCTCATTGACATCGCTCGCAACACCGACGACGCGGAGATCGTCCTCCATGTGCAGAAGTTCGGTGAGAGCATTCCGGAAAAGGGTGTGGTCGTCGGCTAGCAGCATTCTGATGGTCTGCATGGTCTCCTACCGCTCCTAAGGCCGCGGGGGTGTCCCTGCGGCCGGTCGATCGGCCAGTGTGGGGACTGCGGAGTCGTCGGGATCGGTGGTGGAGGGGGCCGTGGCCAGCGGTGCCCACAGCCACATCCGGGTGCCGTCGCCGGGCGCGCTCTTGAGCCGGCAGCCGCCGCCGAGCCGCTCGATGCGTTCGCGCATCGCCCGGAGGCCGCCGGTCGCCGTCGCGGGCGAGCCTCGCCCCTGCGCCGACGTGTCGAACCCGCTGCCGTTGTCGGCCAGCCGGGCGCTGACGCGCTTGTCGGTGATCTTGATTCGGATGGAGATGAGCGTGGGGGAGCCGTGGGCGAAGGAATTCCGCAGGAATTCGCGGATGATCAGGAATATCTCATCGCGGTGCCGGCCGGGGAGGCGGTCCTCCTCGCCGGAGAATTCGATCACCACGGGGATGCGGTGCGGGTTGAGGGCGTGGGCGCACTTCTGGATGGAGGCGTGCAGGCCGTCGGGCATCGGGAAGGTGGAGCTGAGCCCCGAGACCAGGTGCCGGGTGAAGGCGGCGGCCTCTTCGAGCGATTCCTCGATCGCGGTGACCCGGCCGCCGTTGCCGGGGGCGCCCCTGTTCTCCATGCGGTGCATTTCCAGGTGGCGGAAGGCCAGGGCGAGGCTGCCCCCGATGCGGTCGTGGATCTCCACGGCGAGCTTGCCGTACTGCTCGGCCGTGGCCTGCTCGACCTGGCGGACCACCTGGATGTCGTAGGTTTCGGCGGCGGCCTGGGTACGCCGCGCCGCGCAGCGGTTGACCAGCAGCGCCGCGCGGACGAACAGCCGGTGGGCGTCGGAGGGCGGGAGGTCGTCGGCGATGCCGCCCAGCGTCTCCAAGGTGATGTCGACCAGCTGCTCGGCGGCGTGCAGGGAGTCGCGCAGGCGCATCCCCGAGCGGGCACGGCGCTCGCCGAGGTCGGCCGACAGCGACAGGGTGGCGGTGCGGTCGGCGGCCGATCCGCTGCCGTGGAGCAGGGCCCGGACGCAGTCGTGGAGGATGAGGTGCGCGTGGTCGCGGGTGTCGGTCCACTGGCCGGGGTCGGTGCCGAGGGGGTTGGCGCGCTCTCGCAGCCGGGCCCGGTAGCGGGCGACCACATCGGGGATGGCCGCCTCGAGGCGGCGACCGATCAGCCGCTCCAGCTCATCGAATTCCCCCATGCAGGACCTCCAATGTGTCGGACAGTGACGACCTTCGGGGAGCGGCGCCGTTTAACGCTCGCGATATTCCTACGGTGAGACGTTCATCCGCCGCAGATGGTTGTGCTCGTTGAAGATTTGATTATCCCCTGCAGGCCGTATCCGGATTCATAGTACGCTCCGTCCGTGACATACCGTGGGTGTCCAGAGGCCGTTTCCGGTCGTGTGTCCTTCGTCGCTGAGCCCCATCCTCCTTCTATTGTCGTCTGGATTCTAAAAGCCCTGGAGTTGGAAACTCCAGGGCTTTGTGAGTGATTGTCGTGCTACGTTTAGTAACGGCTTCCGGCGGGCGGCGGCGCGTCGTTCAATTGGGCCAAATCGGCGTCGGTGAGGTTAATTTGCGAGGCATTCACGTTCTCCTTCAGGAAACGAATGCGCTTCGTGCCCGGAATCGGCAGGATGTGGTCACCCTGGGCGAGCACCCAGGCGAGTGCGATCTGTGCCACAGTCGCCCCGTGCCGCTCGGCGACGGCCTCCAGCACCGCCACGATGCGCAGGTTCGCGGCGCGGTGGGCGCTCTGGAAGCGCGGGCTGACCGTCCGCATGTCGCCGGCCTCGAATGTGGTGCCGGCGGTTACCGCCCCGGTGAGGAAGCCGCGCCCCAGCGGGGCGAACGGCACGAACGCCGCCCCGTTGCGGGCGCACCAGCCCACCACGTCGCCGGTGTCCTCGGCCCCGCCGCCGGCGAACGCGCCGGGACCGGACCCGCCGCCGGTCGCGCCCATGGCGGTGCGGGTCCACAGCGACAGCTCCGACTGCACCGCCGCCACCGGGTGCACCGCGTGGGCGCGCGCGGCCTCGCCGACCGAGACCTCCGAGAGCCCGATGTGGCGGGCCTTGCCCTCGGCGACCAGCTCCGCCATGGCCGACCAGCTCTCCTCCAGCGGGACCGCGGGGTCCACGCGGTGCAGGTAGTACAGGTCGACGTGGTCGGTGCCGAGCCGGCGCAGGCTCGCCTCCAGCGCCCGGCGCAGGTGCGCCGGCGAACCGTCGCGGTGCATCGCCTTGGTCGCGAGGTCGTCGACGACCAGGCCGCCCTTTGTCGCGAGGAACGCCTCGGCGCGGCGCCCCGAAAGCGCCCGGCCGACCAGCTCCTCGTTGTGGCCGTCGCCGTAGACGTCGGCGGTGTCGACCAGGTCCGCGCCCAGGTCCAGCGCGGCCCCGATCAGCTCCGCCGACGCCGCGTCGTCGCGCTCGGACTCGGCGTAGGCCCAGCTCATGCCCATGCATCCGAGGCCGATCGCGCCGACGTCGCGCTGGGCTGCGGTGAAGGTCCGGGTGGTCATCGTCTCCCTCGTCTCGATGGCGGCTAGCGTGCGGGCGCGGCGGCCGGCGCCGATGCAGCGGCCACCGGGTCGTTGAGCGGGTCGGGGCGCTCGGCCAGCAGGTCGAGCACCTTGGGCAGCTCCGCCGCCTGCTGCGGCGTGAGCGTGGCCAGCAGGTGGCCGTCGGGGCGGGCCACCGCGATCGCCGGGCGCGCTCCCAAAGCGGCGGTGAGCGGGCCGCGCACGCCCGCCACCACGACGGCGGCGCGGCCGCGCGCCGCCGCGGCGACGCGGTCGGTGAGCCCGTCCCAGCCCGCAAGCGCGGACGCGGCGGTGCCCGGGTGCAGCAGCACCGTCAGGCCCTCGGGGGCGACCCGGACCCAGCCGCCCTGGGGCAGCTCGCTCGGCTCGTCCTTGGGGCCCGAAAGCAGCACCGGCAGCCGCTCACCGGGCGCGACCCGGCCGCCGGTGCGCCGCTTGGCGCCCCCGGCCGGGGTGTCGGCCGGCGGGTAGTGCACGGTGGTCTGCGCGACGATCGGCGAGACCGCCCGCTGCACCAGCCCGGTGGCGTGGGCGCTGCGGAACACGACGTCGCGCACCGCGATCTGCCGCGGCTTGGTGTAGAACCCCCAGCGGCTCTGGCGGGCGGTCGACCACGCCGCCTGGCGTGCGCCCTCGCGCCGGTCGCGGTCGTAGCCGGCGACCGCGTCCTCGCTGAGCCGCCCGGACAGGTGGCCGCCGAGCCGCCAGCCGAGGTTGCCGACGTCCTGGAGGCCGGTGTTGAGCCCCTGCGCGCCGGCCGGGCTCAGCGTGTGCGCGGCGTCGCCGATCAGCAGGCAGTGCCCGTGCTTGTAGCTGTCGGCGATGCGCGCGTGCACCTGGAAGGTGGTGCTGAAGCGCATCTCGCCGATGGTGTTGCGTCCGGGGGCGCGGGAGTCGAGCAGCCCCTGGAAGAACTCGCGGGTGGGCGGGGGGTGCGGGCCGTCGCCCTCGGGGTGCGGCACGCTGACCGCGACCCGGGAGACGTCGGGGCCCAGCGGGCCCAGCGCCAGGCTGCCCTGCGGGGTGTAGCAGTAGCTCACGACGTTCATGGGGGCGTCGCCGGCGAGCTGGGCGTCGGTGATGGAGAAGCTGACGTGGAACTGCTCGCCTTCGAAGGTGATGCCGAGCAGCTTGCGCAGCGTGCTGTGGGCGCCGTCGGCGCCGATGAGCCACGGCGTCTCGACCTCTTGCACGCTGCCGTCGGTGCCCTCTAAGACGGCGACGGGGCGCGGCCCGGTGGACTCGCGGACGGCGGTCAGCCGGGCGCCGCGCTCGATCTTGCCGCCCAGCTCGGTCAGGCGGTCCTCGATGATGCGCTCGGTGTGGCTCTGGGCGATGCCGACGGCGAAGGGGTAGGGGGTGTCGGTCAGCCGGGTCATCCACGCGGTGCCCAGCTCGCGCCCGCTGGAGAAGTAGGTGACCCCTTCGAGGCGGTGGCCCTCGGCGACCATCCGCTCGGCCACGCCGGTGCGGCGCAGCACCTCGAGCACGCGCGGCCAGATCACGGCGGCGCGCGAGTGGGCGGAGTGCTCGCGGGCGGCGTCGATCACCCGCACGGGCACGCCCTGCTGGAGGAGGTCGCAGGCCAGCAGCATGCCCACCGGGCCTGCGCCGACGATGACTACCGGGTCGTCCATGACACGCACCTCTCGTCGCCCGCCGTATCGGGCGGGCCCGAATAACCGGATGTGGACCAGATCGCGCCGCCGCTCGATCCGGCGGCACCGTCCAGGAAGCTAACCCGGGCGGGGCGCCCGGAGGGGGGCCGCTCCGCCGGAAGTAGGGGGCGCCTACCACCAAAGCGATAGCCGCGGTGCGGACGGTGGGGGCGGAACAATGGGGTCACGGCTCCTCCGAGAGGGCGGCGGTGCCGCGTTGCAGGAGGTCGCGCACGAGACGCTCCTCCTCTGCGGAGTAGGCCCCGGACAGGCGGGCCTCCACCGCCAGCGCGGCGGCGTCGGCCCGCTCCAGCAGGGCGCGGCCGCGCCGGGTGAGCCGGGCGAGGAGGACCTGGGCGTGCGCCGCGGAGGGCCGGCGTTCGACCAGGCCCTTGGCCTCCAGGGTGGACAGCAGCGACGCCATGCTCTGCGGGGTCACCCAGCACACGCGGGCGAGCTGGGCTCCGGAGAGCCCCGATGCCATGGAAAGTGCGTACATCGCCGCATATTGGGGAACGGACAGGCCGAAGGGGCGCAGTACCCGGGACTTCTCGGTCAGCAGCGCCTGCTCGGCGCGCTTGACGAAGGTCCCGAGCCGTTGCTCGACGGCTTCGACGATCCGCTCCTCCGCGTCCATGCCCCTCCCGTCGACGCCCGCCCCCGGTCCCCGTGGACCCAAGGTATCAGGGTTCGATGTGAGATCAGATGCTCCGGGTTGACGATGAGATCTTATACTGCTTGCATATCTCCTGGGTATCAGAGTCCTTATATTCAGAAGATGCTTGTCACCCTGAGGAGCTCGCCAATGAACGCCAATGCCACGGCGCCGCCCGAGCGCCGGACCAGGCCGGCCCTGACACTGATCGTCGTGTGCGCCGCGATCGTGCTCGTGCCCGTGACCGCCACCGGTGCCTCCGTCGCACTGCCCGACATCGGTGGCGAACTACAGACCGGCCTGGCCGCCGCCCAGTGGGTGGTCAACGCCTTCTTCCTGACCTTCGGCTCCTTCATGGCGATCACCGGATCGCTCGCCGACCTCACCGGCCGCCGGCGCATGTTCATGATCGGCGTCGCACTCTTCTGCGCCGCCATGCTCGTGGCGTCCTTCGCCCCCAACATCGCCGTGCTCATCGGCGCCCGGGTGCTGGCCGGAATCGGCGCCGCCGCCGCGACCACGGGAGGCAGCGCCGTCCTCGCCCAGACCTTCGAAGGCCCCGCGCGGCTGCGGGCGTTCGCGTTCTTCGGCACCGCCATCGGCATGGGGCTGGCCTTCGGCCCCCTCGTGGCCGGCGTGCTCGTCACCTCCCTCGGCGGCTGGCGCGGGTTCTTCCTCTTCGCGGCGGTGGTCGTGCTGCCCACCCTGCTCGCCGCGCCGCTGCTCACCGAGTCGCGCGACCCCAACCCCGCCGGCATCGACTGGGCGGGCGCGATCACCTTCACCGCGGGCCTCTCGCTCTTCGTCTTCGGCCTGGTCCAGGGGCCGGAGCTGGGCTGGACCAGCCCCGCGGTCATCGGGTCGCTGGTCGCCTTCGCCGTGCTGATGGCCGTCTTCACCGTCGTCGAGCGCCGCAAGAGCCACCCGATGTTCGACGTCTCCCTGTTCACCCAGCCGCGGTTCGTCGCCATCTGCGCCATGCCGGTGCTGCTCGCCTTCGGCTTCGTCGCGCTGCTCATCGTCCTGCCGCCCTACTTCATGGCGGTCGACGGCGTCAGCGCCCAGTACGCCGGCCTGCTGCTCGTGCTGCTGACCGGGCCGACGCTGATCGTCCCCACGCTCGTCGGCACCATCGCCGCCCGCGTCGGCCAGCGCATCCTGCTCGTCGCCACCATGCTGCTCGTCGCCGTGGGCACCGCCTGGCTGACCGTCATCGAGCCCGGGGTGAGCATCGCCATGCTGGCCGGGCCCCTGCTGACCATCGGCATCGGCTTCGGCATCTCGCTGGCCATCCTCGACGGCGCCGCCGTGTCCTCCGTCGCGCCCTCGCGCGCCGGCATGGCGGCCGGCATCTTCAACACCATGCGCCTGGCGGGCGAGGCCATCGCCGTCGCCCTGCTCGGCTCCCTGCTGGCCGCCATCACCCAGTCGCGGCTGGCCGAAACCGCCGGCGATGCCGCGCAGGGGTCCACCGCCCGCCTGCTCCAGGGCGACATGGACGGCGCCGTGGCCGCCGTCCCCGCCGCCCTGCGCGAGGGCTTCACCACCGTGGCCGGGGCCGCCTACACCGACGCACTGCACGTGGGCCTGTGGGCGCTGGCCGCGCTCTCCCTCGTGGGCGCCGTCGCGGTCGGCGCGCTCATGGGCGGGGCGCCGCCGGCCGACGCTGAGGAGACGGAGAAGGAGAAGGAGACCCCCGACCGCCAGGGTGCGCTGGTGGAGGGCTGAGAAGCAGCGGCCCTGCACCTGCCGCGCGTTCCGCGCCGCTCTGCTCTTCTTCCCTTCTGGGACGAGCAGGGCGGCGCGTCTCGGTTCTGCTGCCTCTTTGGAGGCAGCCCCGCACGTCTTTGGGGAGTCTGGCGCACGCGCGGGTGGCCGGGGTGAGATGGGTACACGCGCCGGACCGCCCCGGCGGAACGGCTCAACCAGGGGAGACGCAACGATGTCGCAGACCGTCCGGTTCTCGCTGCTCGGCCCGGTGCAGGTCACCGTCGACGGCGCCACCCGCCCGCTCAAGGGGCCCAAGGTCAACGCGCTGCTGTCACTGCTGCTGCTCAACCGCGGGCACGTGGTCGACGTCGAGACGCTGATCGACGAGCTGTGGGAGCGCGAACCCCCGCGCCACGCCGTCAGCACCGTGCGGACCCACGTCTACCACCTGCGCCGCTTCCTGGCCGAGCAGGCGGGCCCCGGCGCCGACGCGATGCTGGCCACCCGCCCGCCCGGCTACACCGCCGTCCTGGAGCCCGGCCTGCTCGACACCGAGGTCTTCACCCGGCTGGTCGACGACGGCCGCCGCCTGCTGGCCGAGGGCCGCAACCGCGAGGCCGCCGAGGCGGGCCTCGCCGCCCTGCGGACCTGGCAGGGCCGCCCGCTGGAGAACGTCGCGGCCGGCCGGCTGCTGCGCGGTCACGTCCGGCGGCTGGAGGAACTGCGCATCCAGGCCGTCGAACAGCGCATCGAAGCGCGCATGCGCTTGGGCGAGCACCGCTCGCTCGTGCCCGAGCTGCGCGACCTCGTCGCCGCCCACCCGCTCAACGAGTGGTTCCACGCCCGCCTGATCGAGGCGCTGCACCTGTCGGGGCGGCGCGCCGACGCGCTCGTCGCCTTCCTGGAGGTGCGCGCGGTCCTCGACGAGGAGCTGGGCGTCGCCCCCTCGGCGGAACTGCGCGCGCTCCAGCACCGCGTCCTCGCCGAGGACGCGCCCCGTGCGGCCGGGCGGGACGCCCGGCGCGCGGTCCTGACCGCCGCGCCCTGACGCCCCGCCGGGCCGCTCCGGCAGGTCAGTCCGCCCGCACGGCGGCGGGAACGCGCCAGGAGCCCGGCGGACGGTAGGTCGCCGAACGGGTCCACGGCGCCCGCAGCGCCGCGGACCCCGCGTCGTCGTCCGCGCCCGCCTGGGGGCGCAGCACCGACGCCAGCACCACCACGGCGGCGGCGAGCTCGGCGGGGCCGGGGCTCCCGTGCCGCACCTCGAACAGGGACAGGGCCTCGGGCGCGGCCTCGGGTGCCGCCGCCTGCATCTGCTGGGTCATGTCGATCGCGGTCCCCTCCGCTGCGCGCGCCGTTGGCACGGGTGGGGACCGCACCTCCTCACCTCGGTGTCACATGGGCGGGTTGCCGTGCTTGCGGTAGGGGGCCGCGGACTCCTTGCGGCGCAGCGCCGCCAGGGAGCGCGCGAGCACCGATCGCGTCTCAGCGGGGTCGATGACGTCGTCCACCAGGCCGCGCTCGGCGGCGTAGAACGGGTGCATCAGCTCGTCGCGGTAGGCCTCCACCAGCTCCGCCCGGCGCGCCTCGGGGTCCTCGGCGGCGGCGATCTCCCGGCGGAAGACCACGTTGGCCGCCCCTTCGGCGCCCATCACCGCGATCTCGTTGCCCGGCCAGGCCAGCGACAGGTCGGCCCCGATGGACCGGGAGTCCATCACGATGTAGGCCCCGCCGTAGGCCTTGCGCAGGATCACCTGGATGCGCGGCACCGTCGCCTGGCAGTAGGCGTAGAGGAGCTTGGCGCCGTGCCGGATGATGCCGTTGTGCTCCTGGTCGGCGCCGGGCAGGAACCCCGGCACGTCCACGAGGGTGACCAGCGGGATGTTGAACGCGTCGCAGGTGTTGACGAACCGGGCCCCCTTGTCGGAGGCGTCGATGTCGAGCACCCCGGCCAGCGACATCGGCTGGTTGGCGACGATGCCCACCACCCCGCCGTCGATCCGCGCCAGCGCGCAGATGAGGTTGGGCGCCCACGACGCCTGCACCTCCAGGTACTCGCCGTCGTCGACGACCTCCTCGATGACCTCGCGCATGTCATAGGGGCGCCCCGGCTCGCTGGGAACCAGGTCCACCAGCCGTTCGGCGCGCCGGTCGGCCGGGTCGGCCGTGGCCGCCGGGGGCGGCAGCTCCTGGTTGTTGGAGGGCAGGTAGGACAGCAGGTAGCGGACCTCGGCGAGGCAGTCCTCCTCGTTGTCGAAGTCGAACGCGGCGACGCCGCTGACGTTGGCGTGCACCCGCGCGCCGCCCAGGTCGTCGTGGGTGATCTTCTCGCCGGTGACCGCCTCGACCACATCGGGGCCGGTGATGAACATCTGCGAGGTCTTGTCCACCATGAAGACGAAGTCGGTCAGCGCGGGGGAGTAGGCGGCGCCGCCGGCGCACGGGCCCAGCATCACGCTGATCTGCGGAATGACCCCCGAGGTGCGGACGTTGCGGGTGAAGATCCCGCCGTACCCGGCGAGCGCCGTGACACCTTCCTGGATCCGCGCGCCCGCCCCGTCGTTCAGGCTGACCAGCGGCGCGCCCGCGGCGGCCGCGAGGTCCATGATCTTGTGGATCTTGGCGGCGTGCGCCTCGCCGAGTGCCCCGCCGAAGATCCGGAAGTCGTGGGCGTAGACGAAGACCGTGCGCCCGTCCACGGTGCCCCAGCCGGTCACGACGCCGTCGGTGTGGGGCCGCTTGGCCTCCAGGCCGAACCCGGTCGCGCGGTGCCGGCGCAGGCCCTCGATCTCGGTGAAGGAGCCCTTGTCCAGCAGTAGTCCGATGCGCTCGTGGGCGGTGAGCTTGCCGCGCGCGTGCTGCTGCTCGGTCGCGCGCTCACTCGGGCCCGCGGCCACCGCCGCCTTCAGGTCCCGCAGCGCCTCGGTCCGCTCCGCAAGCGTGGGCACCGCCCCCGGAGCGGACCCGGGTGCTCGTGTGTCATCCGTCGCCGTCATGGGCCGGGCTCCTCTTCGACGTGTTTCCCCGTACCGGACCTGCCTCCAGTGCCATGGTGGGGCGGTGCGGTGAAACCGGCGTCAAAGTCGCGGAAAAGCGTGCCGGCCGACGCGGGTGGCCGCCGCCCGATGCGGCCACCGCGATGTCAGGCGCCGGGCCGCTTCAGGAGCACGGCGATCTCGTCGGGCCCGTCCGAAATGTAGGCGTCGGCGAGCGTACCGACCACCTCCCACCCCTCACGGCCGAGGTCGTTGAGATCCCTCTCGATCCGGTCGTAGTTGAACCCATACGTCTTGCGCGCGTAGGTCTGCACCTTGTACTCCCATTGGGCGGACACGTGCCGGTCTCCCCTCGATATCGTGCGTCGGTACAGGGGCACAGTCCACACCATGCCGACCACACCGGGAAGCGCTCCGCGGCACCCCACTCAGCTCTCGCGCAGGGCCTGGACCAGGCGGGTGCGGCGGGTGATCGTGGCGGAGTCGAGTACGGCTTGGGCCAGCGCCGGGCCGGCGGCGTGGACGATGGAGAGGTGCTTGAGCGGGGCACTCACCGCCGTGTACACCTGGGGCCGCGACCCCCGCGTCTCGGGTGGGAACACCGCCACCACCGCGGGCCACCGGCCGCCGTGGGCGGCCGCGACCGTGATCGCCCAGCCCGGGCGCAGCGCCGCCGGGTCGGAGACCGTGGCGACCGAGCCGTCGGCCAGCTCGACCTCGGCGCCATCGGGGCCGGCGGCGCGCAGCCGACCGGTGTCGCCCGCGCAGTGCCCGGGGCCGTCGGCGGCGATGAGCACGCGGTCGCCCGGGTCCAGCCCGGCGAGGGCCCCGGGGCCCGGGTTGAACCGCTGCTTGCAGGCGGTGTTGAGGGCGTCGGTCCCGGCCTCGCCGCCGCGCGTCGCGGAGATGATCTGCACCTGGTCGGCGGGGACGCCGACCGCGCGGGGAATGGAGTCGGTGACGAGCTGGACGGTGCGGTGCGCCGCCTCGGCGGCCGAGCCCGCGGGCACGACGACGACCTCCCGGCCGGGCGCCTCGACCGCCCCCAGCTCGCCGTCGGCGACCAGGGCCGCCATGCGCGCCAGCGGGTCCGAGTCAGGGTCGGGGGCGCCGGGCAGCGCGGCGACCGTGACGGTGCGCGATGCCACCAGGTCGGCCACCACCTGGCCGGGAGCGGCCGAGGGGGCCTGCGCCGGGTCGGCGATCAGCACCAGGTGGGTGCCGTTGGCGCAGGCGTCGACCAGCGCCGCCGCATGCTCCACGTCCAGCGCCATCGCACCGGCCACCACCACCAGGCCCGCCTCGACGGGGTTGCGGGCGGTGCGGGCGAACTCGCCCGGTGCGCGGCACTCCAGGAGCCGGGACAGCGGCACCGCGCGGACCTCGGTGTCCCCGTCCAGCGCGGCGATGGCGTCGTTGAGCGCCGCGGCCGCCTGCGCGGTGGGCGCGGCGACGGCGATGCCGACCTCGCTGTCGGTCGCGATCGCCTCGGCGCACGCCAGCACGTGGGCGATCGCGGCCTGCGCGCCGCCGCCGTGCGTCAGCACGCACACGTTCCGCAGGGCGACGGCCACCAGCGCCGCCGCGGTCTCGGGTGCGACGTCGGCGCCCAGGCGACGGCCGGCGGCCTCGACGGTCTCGGCGGCCGTGTAGGCGTCCATGATCGGCTCGCCGGAGGCGGTGAGCCGGCTGATGCCCGCGCCGAGGGCCTGCTCGGCGCGGCCCATGCGGGCCAGCGCGTAGTAGCGGTCGGGGTCGGGCATCTCCGGGGCCTCGCCGTCGTCGAACCCGAAGTCGTCGTCGGGCTCCTCGACCGCCTCGTAGACCACGACGCCGCCGTCCTCCACCGCCGCGGCCAGCGCCGGGGCGGGGGCGCGCACCTGCGCGGAGCGCAGAGCCGCCGTGAGCCGCTGCTCCTCCAGAGCGGTGTGGCCCTCGCGGGCCGCGCGGCGCAGCAGGTGCGCCACGAGCGCCCTGCCGCGGCGCGGGTCGTCGGGGGAGGCGGCGTCGCCCAGCGCGCGGCGGGCGCAGTAGTCGGCCTGCTCGGGGGTGATGCGGGGCAGGGTGAGCAGCCGCCAGGGGTCGGCCGTCAGCTCCGTGTCCGCCGCGGGTCCAAGCGCCGTGACCAGGGGGGCCGCCAGCGCCTCGGGGGCGCCCATCGCGGCCAGGACGGCCCGCGTGCGCTCGACGGGCCCGCCGCCGGATGCGGCGGCCGTCGCGACCTTCGCGCCCTCCTCGGTTCCGGCCTGCGGAATCGACGCCTCGGCCATGGCGGCAGCCCCTCCTATGACGGTGGTCGCGGCGGTCGTCGGTGACCGCCCAAGGGAGCTTAGCGATGACCGGAGGTGCACCGCGGGGGAGCGGCCGACGGGCGCGGGCGCGCGGTCAAGGTGCGGGCGGGGAGGGGGCGCGGTTCCTGGCGGTCGTGCCGAAGGCATTGCGCGGCCGGGAGGCCGGCGCGGTTGAGGCGCGGTTCTTGCAGGTCGCGCGGAAGGCGTTGCGTGGTCGGGAGGCCGGCGGGGTGGAGGCGTGGCCCGGGTGGGTCGGGTGCGAGCTCAGCGCCATGGCCATCGGCGCGTGTCACGGCGTGGTCGACGGGTGGGCGGTGTGGGGGCGCGGTTCCTGTCGGTCGTGTGGAAGGTGTTGCGCGGTCAGGACGCGGGCGGCGTGGACGCGTCGTTGAGGGCGTCGCGGATTTCGCGGGGGAGTTCGATGGCCTCGGTGGCGAGGATCTCCTCCAGCTGGGCGGCCGTGCGCGGGCCGACGGCCGCGGCGGCGACGCCTTGGCGGTCGCGGGCCCAGCTCAGTGCGACGGCCAGCGGCGACACCCCCAGGCCCTCAGCGGCGGTGCACACCGATTCCACGATGCGCCGGCTGCGCTCGCGCAGGTAGGGCTCGACATAGGACGCCATGTGGGGCAGGGCCGCGCGGGAGTCGCCGGGGACGCCGGTGCGGTACTTCGCGCTGAGCACGCCCCTGCCCAGCGGCGACCAGGCGATCAGTGAGGCGCCGAGGTCCCCCGCCGCGGGCAGGAGGTCGCGTTCGGCCGCGCGATTGAGCAGCGAGTACTCCGTCCCGGCCGAGACCACCGGGGAGCGCCCGGGCGCGGCGCGCTGCCAGGTGGCGTACTTGGCCAGGTGCCAGGCCGCGACGTCGCCCACCCCCACGTAGCGCACGCGGCCGGACGCCACCGCGGTGTCGACGGCGGCGAGGGTCTCCTCCACCGGGGTGCGCGGGTCGTAGAGGTGTAATTGCCACAGGTCGACGTGGTCGCACCGCAGCCGGCGCAGCGAGGCGTCCAGGGCGCCCAGCAGGTGGCGCCGCGACAGGTCGCCGGGGCGGTAGCCCTCGGGGGTGTGCCCGGCCTTGGTGGCGATGATCACATCCTCGCGGCGGATCACCCCGTTCACCAGGCGTCCGACGATGCGCTCGCTCTGTCCGTTGCCGTAGATATCGGCTGTGTCGACGAGCGTTCCACCGGCGTCCACAAAGGCGGTGAGCTGATCTCCGGCCTCGTCTTCGGAGGTGTCCTTGCCCCAGGTCATGGTGCCCAGCGCAGTGCGCCCCACCCAGAGCCCCGACCCGCCGACCTGTCGCTGTTCCATGGCGCGGAGAGTACCGCGTAACAGTGTCGGAGTCGGTGGCACGCACCGTGGAAACCGATGAGAGGAAAAAGTCGCGAATGCCCGGGTCACGGGTGTTTCAACTCGGGATGCCCTATGGATTACGGCTTTTCGGCCACGGGCCCCCGGCTACTTCGACCGCCCGGTTCACAGTAAGCTGCCGGAGTCCGCCCCCTGCACATCGACCGGGACGCGTTCGCGTGGACCGGTCCGGTCCCCCGGTCACCCGCCGGGGCCCTGCATCTGCGTGGTGCGGGGCGGAACGATCCCCTCAGCCGTGCCCGTCGCATCCTCGCCGCCGGACCGCGATCCCGGGCCTCGGCGCCCCCGCGACAGAACCGACCAGCCAGGAGCAACGCCCGCCGTGTCCATCCTTGAGGCCGTCATCCTCGGACTGATCCAGGGACTGACGGAATTTCTGCCGATCTCGTCCAGTGGCCACCTGCGGGTGCTCTCCGCCTTCTTCGGCTGGCCCGATCCGGGCGCGGCGTTCACCGCGGTCAGCCAGCTCGGCACCGAGCTCGCGGTGCTGATCTACTTCCGGCAGAAGGTCTGGAAGATCATCACCGCCTGGTGCCGCGGCTTCGTCAACAAGGACGTGCGCCGCAGCATCGACGCCCGCATGGGCTGGTACCTCATCATCGGCACCATCCCCATCGGCGTGATCGGGCTGCTGCTGGAGGAGCAGATCGGCACGGTCTTCCGCGACCTGCGGCTCATCGCCCTCACGCTGATCATCTTCGGCGTCATCCTCGGCCTGGTCGACCGGTACACGCGCAAGCACCGCGAGCTCAACGATCTCACCGCCCAGCGCGGCATCATCTTCGGTTTCTTCCAGGCCTTGGCGCTGATCCCGGGCGTGTCGCGCTCCGGCGCCACCGTCACCGGCGGGATGCTCCTGGGCTTCCAGCGCAAGGACGCCGCCGAGTACGCCTTCCTGCTGGCCATGCCGGCCGTCTTCGCCTCCGGCGCCTACCAGCTCACCGACATCGGCGGCGACGAATACGCCGGGTGGGGCGCCACCATCGTCGGCACCCTCGTTGCGTTCGTGGTGGGCTACGCCGTCATCGCCTGGTTCATGCGCTTCATCTCCACCAACAGCTTCATGCCGTTCGTCTACTACCGGATCGCGCTGGGCATCCTGATCCTCACCCTGGTCAGCTTCGGGTGGCTCGACCCGCAGGGCGGCTCCGAGGGGCAGACCACCGCCGACGACCCGGTCATCACCGAGGAGGAGGCCCAGCCCTCGCCGACGCCCTCCGCCGAGGCCGGCCCGTCCCCCGAGCCCTCGCCCGAGCCGAGCATCGACCCGACCACCGGGTGGCCCATCAACCCCGACAACGGCCTGCCGCGCAACCCCGAGACCGGCATCCACCGCGACCCGCAGACCGGCATGGACGTCGATATCGACCCCCAGACCGGCCTGCCGATCGACCCCGCCACCGGGCAGGTCTACGACCCGCGCGACCGGCCGGAGGAGGAGTCCGTTCCCCAGGGGCAGGAGCAGGGACAGCAGCCGGCCACCACCGGCTGACCGCCCGACACCGAACCGGTCCGCCGGTGCGCATCGCCCCGGCGGACCAGGAGCGGCTAGGGTGCCCACCATGGGCACCCCAGCGCATCAGCCGCCTCCCGAACCGGTCGCCACGCTCCTGCTCATCCGCCACGGCCTCACCGAGCTGACCGGCAGTATCCTGGCCGGCCGCCGCCCCGGGCTGCACCTCGACGCCCGCGGGCGCGGCCAGGCCGCCGCCCTGGCCGAGCGGCTGGCCAAGGTCCCCCTCGCCGCCCTGGTCACCAGCCCGCTGGAGCGCTGCCAGGAGACCGCCCAGGCCCTGGCCGGTGCCGCAGGTGGGCGCGAGATCATCACCGACGCCCGCTTCAGCGAGTGCGACTACGGCGACTGGACCGGGCGCACCCTCAGCGACCTCGCCGCCGAACCCCTGTGGCGCGTCGTCCAGACCCACCCCAGCGCCGCCGTCTTCCCCAGCGGCGAAGGGCTCGCCGCCATGGCCCAACGCGCCGTGGCCGCCGTCCGCGACTGGAACGCCCGGCTCACCGCCGCCGACCCGGCGCCCGTCTACGCCGTCGTCAGCCACGGCGACGTCATCAAGGCGATCGTCGCCGACGCCCTGGGCCTGCACCTCGACCAGTTCCAGCGCATCCAGGCCGACCCCTGCTCGCTCACCGTCATCCGCTACACGCGCACCCGCCCCTTTGTCATGCGCCTCAACGACACCGGCGGGCAGGTGGACGGCCTCGTGCCCACCCCCGCCGACGCCTCGGGCGACGCCGCTGTCGGAGGCGGTGCGGGCGGTGCGGCGGCGCGCCCCTGACCGGCGAATCGCGAGGGTGAGCGCGATCCTCTAGGGTTCTTCCCATGCCCGTCTTCCAATACGACCCCCCCGAGCGCTTCGTGGCCGGCACCGTCGGCCAGCCCGGTGACCGCACGTTCTTCCTCCAGGCCAGCGGCGAGGGCCGCATTACCAGCGTCGTGCTGGAGAAGGCCCAGGTGTCGGCGCTGGCCGAACGCATCGAGGAGCTGCTGGAGGAGGTGCGGCGCCGCTTCGGCGACCAGCCCGGCGACACCGCGCCCGGGGCCGAGGAGATCGACGACGGCCCGCTGCTCCAGCCCATCGAGGAGGACTTCCGCGTCGGCACCCTGGCCCTGGCCTGGGACGCCGACTCCGCGCGTGTCATCATCGAGGCCCAGCAGGTCGAGGAGGCCGAGGACGGCACCGTCCCCGAGGAGCAGGTCGAGGTCTTCGCCGAGGACGCCCCCGAGACCCGCGACGTCCTGCGCGTGCACCTGACCCCGGCCGCCGCGCGCGCCTTCGCCGGCCGCGCCATGAAGGTCGTGGCCGCCGGGCGCCCCAACTGCCCGCTGTGCGGGCAGCCCCTCGACCCGGCCGGGCACATCTGTCCGCGGCAGAATGGGTACAAACCGGGCGGGATCTGAACCACACGGAAGGGGACGGGGACGGCATGACCGCGTCGTACGAACGGCTGTCCTCGACGGACGCCATGGAGCTGCTGCGGACCGGCGACCTCGCCGTCGCCGGGCGGCTCACCGACGCCTCGAACGCGACCCTGTACTGCACCGTGAGCTCCGGCGACACCGCGGCGGCCTGCGTGTACAAGCCCGTCGCGGGCGAACGCCCCCTGTGGGACTTCCCCGACGGCACCCTCGCCGGGCGCGAGGTCGCCGCCTTCGCGGTGTCCGAGGCGCTGGGCTGGGGCGTGGTCCCGCCCACCGTCCACCGCGACGGCCCCTTCGGCGAGGGCATGGTCCAGCTGTGGATCGACGGCGACGACCGGGTCGACCTGATCGGCCTGTCCCGCGACCGCACCCACGAGGGGCTGCGCCGCATGGCGGTGTTCGACGCCGTCATCAACAACTCCGACCGCAAGATCGGCCACCTGCTGCCCACTGTCGACGGCCACCTCTACGGGTGCGACCACGGGGTGGCCTTCGCCGAGGACTACAAGCTGCGCACCGTGCTGTGGCAGTGGCAGGGCGAGCCGTTGGAGCCCGGCGCGCTGGCCGCCCTCGACGCCGTGCACCGCCAGCTCGAACGGGCCGACTCCCCGCTGTCGGCCGAACTGCGGCGCCACCTCACCGGGCCCGAGGTCTACGCCGTGCGCCGCCGCGTCGACCTGCTGCGCGAGCACCGGGTCCACCCCTACCCCTCGCCCGACTGGCCCGCCATCCCCTGGCCGCCGGTCTGAACGGCGCGGGCGGGGCTCAGACGCCCGCGCCGTGCTCCGCCGCCGTGGACTCCTCCCGCTCCCGGCGCTCCCGGATGCGGCGGACGATCAGGTCGTCGCAGATCCGCACGATCGTGATGAGCGTGGCGGCCACGCCCGCGACCACCAGGGCGGTGGTGAGCTTGGCCGGGTCGCTGATGTCCAGCGCGAAGAACGCCTGCCCCACCGGGGTCAGCATCGCGGTCAGCAGCAGCCCGACCATGCCCCCGACCATGACCACCTTCCACCACACATAGGGCTTGGCGACCAGCAGCAGCACCCACAGCGTGGTCGCGCACAGCGTGACCACGACCGCGGTGCGGTCGGTCAGGGCCGGCGCCGGCGCGCCGTCGAGGACCAGGAGGTAGGTGGTGACCGCGGCCAGCCCGCTGATCAGCCCGGCGGGCACCGCCAGCCGCAGCGTGCGGCCCACGAACCCGGGGCGGGCGCGCTCGTTGTTGGGGGCCAGGGCGAGGAAGAACGACGGGATGCCGAACGTGACCGCGTTGATCAGCGTGGCGTGGCGGGGGAAGAACGGGTAGGCCACGGCCAGCACGCCGACGATGGTCGCCATCGTCATCGAGTAGACCGTCTTGGTCAGGAACAGGTTGGCGACGCGCTCGATGTTGCCGATCACCCGGCGCCCCTCGGCGACCACCGCCGGCAGCGAGGCGAAGCGGTCGTCCAGCAGCACGATCTGCGCCACCGACCGCGACGCCGCGCTGCCCGAGCCCATGGCCACGCCGATGTCGGACTCCTTCAGCGCCAGCACGTCGTTGACGCCGTCGCCGGTCATGGCGACGGTGTGCCCGCGGCCGCGCAGCCCGGTGACCATGTCGCGCTTGCGCTCGGGGCTCACCCGGCCGAACACGGTGGCCTTCTCGACCTCGTCGGCGAAGGCGCCGGGGTCCTCGGGCAGCGCGCGGGCGTCGGTGGGGGAGTCGGCGCCCGGCAGGCGCACCTCGCGGCCGACCGCGCCCACGGCGGCGGCGTTGTCGCCGGAGACGATCTTGACTTCGACGCCCTGGTCGGCGAAGTAGTCCAGGGTCGGCGCGGCGTCGGTGCGCACCCGCTGGTCCAGGACGACCAGGGACACGGGAGCCAGGGCCCCGGGCGCGCCGGGGGCGTCCACGCGGCCGTCGGCCCGCGCCAGCAGGAGGACGCGGTGGCCTTGGGCGCCGATGCGCTCGGCCTCGGCCGCCTCGGGGGTGCCCGGGGCCAGCACGTCGGCGGCGCCCAGCACCCAGTGGCGCTCCCCGGCGGGGGTGGCCAAGCTGGCCCCGCTCCACTTTCGCGCTGAGGAGAACGCGGCCACGGCCACCGGCTCCCAGCCTTCGGGCGCCGGGCCCGCGGCCTCGGCGATGGCGGCCATGCTGGCGTTGGGGCTGGTGTCGGCCGCGGCGAGGGCCGCGAGGACCGCGGCCGGGGCGTCGCCGCCGGCCGGGCCCGTGCCGCCGCCGAGGTCGCGGATCCCGGTGAAGCGCATCCCGTTCTCGGTCAGAGTGCCGGTCTTGTCGGTGCACACGATGTCCACGCGCGCCAGGCCCTCGATCGCGGGCAGCTCCTGGACCAGGCAGTTGCGCCGGCCCAGCCGCACCACCCCCACGGCGAACGCGATGCTGATCAGCAGCACCAGCCCCTCGGGCACCATGGACACCAGGGCCGCGACCATCCCGCGCAGCGCGTCGGCGAAGGGCCCCGAGACCTGGCCGCCCGGTGCCGCGGTCCCGTCGATGGTGACGTGCCCGCCCAGGACCAGCTGGCTGAAGATGAGCAGCCCGCCCACCGGGAACAGCGCCCAGGTGATGAACTTCAGGATCCGGTTGACCCCCGAGCGCAGCTCGGAGTGGACCAGCGAGAACCGGCTCGCCTCCTCGGCCAGGCGGGCGGCGTAGGCGGCCCGGCCGACCTTGGTGGCGCGGAACCGACCGCTGCCGGCCACGACGAAGCTCCCCGACATCACCCGGTCGCCGGGGCGCTTGACCACCGGGTCGGACTCGCCGGTGAGCAGCGACTCGTCGATCTCCAGCGCCGTTGCCGAGACGACGTCGCCGTCGACCACGACCTGCTCGCCCTGCACCAGCTCGATGACGTCGTCGAGGACGATCTCCTGCGGGGTGACCTCGGCCGCGGCGCCGTCGCGCAGCACCCGCGGGCGCGCGGCGTTGACGATCGCCAGCCGGTCCAGGGTGCGCTTGGCGCGCAGCTCCTGCACGATGCCGATCAGCGTGTTGAACACGATGACCAGGGCGAACAGGCCGTCCTGCACGGGGCCGATCACCGCGATGATCGCGAACAGCACGGCGATCATGGCGTTGATCCGGGTCAGCAGGTTGCCGCGGATGATCTGGCCGACGCTGCGGCTGGCCCGCACGGGGATGTCGTTGGTGCGCCCGGCCGCCACGCGCTCGGCGACCTCGGCCGCGGACAGCCCGCGGACGTCGTCCAAGAGCGGCGCCGTCCGCCCGCGTCGGTCTCCGTGCGCGGTCACATCACGCTCCAAGCTTCGGGGAGGGGGCCCGGGCGGTGGCCCGGCAGTCCTGAAGCTTAAGGGACACCGCGGGAACCCGCGGTGAGGGACGCACGTTGGGGGTGTATCGGAGGAGGCGCGCATGTGCACCGTGATCGTCGGCTTCGACCCCGGGGCCGAAGTGCCGCTCGTGGTGGCCGCGATCCGCGACGAACTGCTGGACCGGCCGTGGCGCCGGCCCGGGCGGCACTGGCCCGGCCGCCCCGGGCTGGTCGGCGGGCTCGACGAGAGCGCGGGCGGCACCTGGCTGGCCGTTGCGCCCGCCCCCGGCAGCGGGGCGCCGGTGCCGCGCGTGGGCGCGGTCCTCAACGGCCGGCCCCACGCGGGCGTGCCGCCCATGGGCACCACCGTCGAGCCGGGCGAGGAGCGCATCAGCCGCGGCGGGCTGCCGCTGCGGGCGGCCGCCACCGGCGTGCTCGGCCTGGACCCGGGGGAGCTGCGGCACTACGAGCCCTTCCACCTGCTGGCGGCCGGCCCCGATGGCGCGCGCGTGTACGGGTGGGACGGCCGCGACTTCACCGACCACCGGCTCGACCCCGGGGTCACCGTCATCGTCAATTCCGGGCTCGACGACACCGACCCCCGGGTGCTCCGCCACACCCCCGTGTTCGCCCGCGAGCGCCCCACGCCCGGCAGCGGCACCCTGCGCGGCGCAACCGGCCCCGCTGAGATCTGGGGCGCCTGGCTGCGGCTGCTCGACTCCGCCGGCGCCGGCCCGCCGCGCGTCGACGGCCCCGGCGCCGAGGGCGGCGACCCCTCCTCGCTCCTGGCCCGCGTCGACCTCGGCGGCGGGCGGCTGTGGGCGAGCTCCTCCATGACCCTCATCGCCTGCGACCGCGAGGTCCTGCGCTACGCCTTCACCGCCGCCCCGGGGGCCGAGGGGTCGTGGCGCATGGTGCTGTAGGCGCTGTTTTCCTCGCGCGTAAACCCGTTGACCACGGCGGACGTCCTAACGGTGGAACCACGAGGGAGCACGGACGCCATCGCCATGACCGGACCACGACGCAGCGGCGCCGGCACCGAGACCGCCCTCCGGGCCCGGTGCCTGGAGCAGGGCGCCTACTGGCTGCTCT
Organism: Nocardiopsis sediminis; assembly: GCF_042650565.1. Taxonomy (NCBI): domain Bacteria; kingdom Bacillati; phylum Actinomycetota; class Actinomycetes; order Streptosporangiales; family Nocardiopsidaceae; genus Nocardiopsis; species Nocardiopsis sediminis. Next base: position 194,443 of record NZ_JBHSBH010000005.1, on the reverse strand, counting down.
ATGTGGTCTCCTTCGGCGCGGCGGTGGTGCACTGGCGCGCCGGAAACGAGGCCTTGGCGGTGCTGTGCGCGCTCGCGGTGGTCCTTGCCGTCCGCTCCATCATGAGCGCCCACCGGCGTGACCAGGGGCGGGCCGGCCCGGGGCACTGATCCGGGGACCGCCCGGGGTTTCGCTCTCCGGCCGGGAGATCCGGTGTTTCGTGAGGGTGTGCGGCCCTGACCTGGGCCGGGCCGGACGCACTCGCTGATCCCGGGGCCATCCGGGAATTCCCGCTCCGGCCGGGAGATTCCTCTCGCGGCCCGACACCGGGCCGGGGGTGTCACGTCGTAGGTCGGCCGATAGTCTCGGATCATGCGTTCATGGCCTGCGCCCGACCTCGTCCGCCTGCCCGGAAACGGCGGCCCGCTCCGTGTCCACGACACCGTCACCGGCGCCTTGCGCACCACGAACCCCGGGCCGACCGCACGGATGTACGTCTGTGGCATCACCCCCTATGACGCCGCCCACCTCGGCCACGCTTTCACCTACCTGACCTTCGACCTTGTCGGGCGCGTGTGGCGCGACGCCGGCCACGCCGTCGACTACGTGCAGAACACCACCGACGTCGACGACCCCCTGCTGGAGCGCGCCACCGCCAACGGCGAGGACTGGCGGGAACTGGCCGAACGTGAGATCCAGGTCTTCCGCGAGGACATGGCGGCGCTGCACATCCTGCCGCCGCGCGCCTACGTGGGGGTCGTGGAGTCCATCGACCTCATCGCCTCGTTCGTGGAGCGGATCCGCCAGAGCGGCGCCGCCTACGACCTCGACGGCGACATCTACTTCGCCGCCCAGTCCGCCCCCCGTTTCGGCGAGGTCGGCGGCCTGGACCGCGACACCATGCTGGAGCTGTTCGCCGAGCGCGGCGGCGACCCCGGCCGGCCGGGCAAGAAGGACCCCCTGGACTGGCTGCTGTGGCGCGCCGAGCGCCCGGGCGAACCCGCCTGGGACTCCCCGCTGGGCCGCGGCCGGCCGGGCTGGCACGTCGAGTGCTCCGCGATCTCGCTGAACGAGCTGGGCATGGGGTTCGACCTCAACGGCGGCGGCGACGACCTCGTCTTCCCGCACCACGAGATGGGCGCCGTCGAGGCCCGCAGCGTCGCCGGGACCGGCCCGCACGCCCAGGCCTACGTGCACGTCGCCATGGTCGGGCTCGACGGCGAGAAGATGTCGAAGTCGCGCGGGAACCTGGTGTTCGTCTCCGCGCTGCGCAAGCGCGGCGTCGACCCCATGGCCATCCGGCTGGCGATGCTCGCCCACCACTACCGCACCGCCTGGGACTGGACCGACTCCCTGCTCGCCGGCGCCGAGGAGCGCCTGGCCCGCTGGCGCGCCGCCGTGGCGCTGCCCGCCGGACCCGACGCCCTGCCGGTGCTCGACGGGGTCCGCGCCGCCCTCGCCGACGACCTCGACGCCGCCACGGCGGCGGCCGTGATCGACGACTGGGCGGCCCGGGCACTGGCGTCGCAGAGCGGCGGCGACCCCGCGGCCCCCGCCCTGGTGCGCGACATCGCCGGCACCCTGCTGGGCGTCGGCCTGTAGCGGTGCCTTCCTGATCGTTGCGCGGCCGCGGTCCGGCCGACGGGCGCCGCCCCGCCGGTCTGCTCGTGCTCGAACGGCGGCCTTCAGCGGCTTTCGCCCCGGGTACGGGGGTTCACCCGAGGCCGAATGTGGTCTCGGATGCGGTGAACGGCCGTGGCGGGCCGCGTTCCGTGGTGGGATAGGCACCATGACCACCCCCTACGAACACAGCGCCGCCGCCGCGCTGGTGCGGGCCTTCGTGGCCACCGGCGACTCCCTCGGCGACCGCGCCGACCTCGCGCGGTTCCTGCGCGAGCACCGGCTCGCGACCGACGGCGCCATCCCCATCACCCTCGCCGACTTCGACGAGGCGATCGCCCTGCGCGACGGCATCCGCGCGGTGCTGCGCCGCGCCTCCGGGCAGCCGGCCGACGCCGACGCCCTGGCGCGCGGCCAGCGCGTTCTGGACGGCCTGCGGGTCACCGTCCGGCTGGAACCGCCGGAGGCCGCCGCGACCTCGGTCCTGGCACCCGCTGTCGTCGACGAGGTGCGGCGCGGGCTGGCCCGGATCGCCGGCGCCTGGGCCACCGTGCTGGCGACCGGCGAATGGCGGCGCATCGGCCTGTGAGGCCCCGGCGGGCACAGGCCTCCGCCGCCGCGGGCCGGCGGCGGAGGCGTGCCCGGATCCGTCCGGGGCCACGCGACGCCCGGGCGTGTCGCGGGGGCGCGGGAGGTTCGCGAGCCGCCCTGGCCGCGCCTGCGGCGCTTGAGGTGGCGCGCGTGCTCCCCTGGGCTCGAGCGGTCCCCGCGGGCGCCTAACCCCGTCTGCGGCGCTTGAGGTAGCGCTCGAACTCCCGGGCGATGGCCTCGCCGGTGGCCTCGGGCAGCTCGGCGGCGTCCTTGGCCTCCTCCAGGCTGCGGACGTAGCCGGCGATGTCGTCGTCCTCGGAGGCGAGCTCGTCGACCCCGTGCTCCCAGGCGCGGGCCTCCTCGGGCAGGTCGCCCATGGGCACCGTGAGGTCGAGGACGTCCTCGACCCTGCGCAGCAGCGCCAGGGTGGCCTTGGGGCACGGCGGCTGCGCCACATAGTGCGGGATGGCCGCCCAGAGCGACACCGCCTCCAGGCCCGCCGAGGAGAAGACGTCGTGGACGGCCCCCACGATGCCGCTGGGGCCGTCGTAGGAGGTGGGCTCCAGGTGCAGCGCGCGCCCCAGCTCCCCGGGGCTGGTCACGCCGGTGACCGGGACCGGCCGGGTGTGCGGGGAGTCCGCCAGCAGGGCCCCCAGCAGGACCACGCGGCGCACGCCCAGCTCACGGGCGATCGCCAGCAGGTCGGCGGCGAACCCGCGCCAGCGCATGTTCGGCTCCGAGCCGCTGACCAGCACCACATCGGAGCGCGCCCCTGCCGGGCGGGCGATGGACACCCGGGTGCTGGGCCAGGTCACGCCGCGGTGCTCGCCGTCGACGATGGTGACGCGCGGGCGCGAGACCTGGAAGTCGTAGTAGTCGTCGGGCTCCAGAGAGAGCAGCTCGTCGGCGTCCCAGACCGAGGACAGATGCTCGACGACCGCACTCGCGGCCTCGCCGGCGTCGTTCCAGCCTTCGAACGCGGCCACCATGACGGGCTCGACGAGCTCGGGAACGCTGTCGAGCTCAGGCACCGGCCGCCTCCTCACATTCCGGGCGCCGCGGCTGCGGCGGCCCGGTCGGTTGCTCGTCCACGGGCGCGCGCCGCACGCACCCGGGGCCCTCCCGCGCCGCAGCGTATGTGGCGGTCACCCGCCGCGTACTCCGGCCACTCGGGCGGACCGACACCAGCCTATGGGTTGAAGGCCCGGTGGTGTAACGGTGTGCGGTATCGTGATCGGAAGCGGCCGGACATTTCGGACATCGGTGGGCGGTCGTCTGACCTGGCCGATCGCGGCGGTGCCCCGGCAGGAAGCCCCCGGCCTCGGCCGCGACCGGACCGCTGACACTAGAGTGAAGGGTTATGAGCTCTCGCCTCTCCTTCCGGGACGCCCTTGCCCAGCGTGTCATCGTCGCCGACGGAGCGATGGGCACCATGCTCCAGGCCCACGACCTCGACCTCGACGACTTCGAGGGGCTTGAAGGCTGTAACGAGATCCTCAATGTCACCCGCCCCGACGTCGTCCGCGCCACCCACGCGGCGTTCTTCGAGGCCGGAGTCGACTGTGTCGAGACCAACACCTTCGGCACCAACTTCTCCGCCCTCGGCGAATACGACATCCCCGAACGCACCCACGAGCTCGCCGCGGCCGGCGCCCGCCTGGCCCGCGAGGTCGCCGACGAGTACGCCACCCCCGACCACCCCCGCTATGTGCTCGGATCGGTGGGGCCCGGCACCAAGCTCCCCACGCTCGGCCACGTCACCTTCGCCGTCCTGCGCGACTACTACGAGCAGTGCCACCGCGGTCTCATCGAGGGCGGCGCCGACGCCATCCTCATCGAGACCTGCCAGGACCTCCTCCAGACCAAGGCCGCGGTGATCGCCGCCCAGCGCGCCCGCCGCGCCGCCGGCGCCGACATCCCCATCATCGCCCAGGTCACCATCGAGACCACCGGCACCATGCTGCTCGGCTCGGAGATCGGCGCGGCGCTCACCGCGCTCGAACCCCTCGGCATCGACGTCATCGGCCTCAACTGCGCCACCGGCCCCGCCGAGATGAGCGAGCACCTGCGCCACCTGTCCCAGCACGCCCGGGTGCCCCTGTCCTGCATGCCCAACGCCGGCCTGCCCGAGCTGGGCGCCGACGGCGCGGTCTACCCCCTCCAGCCCCACGAGCTCGCCGACGCCCACGACACCTTCACCACCGAGTTCGGCCTCTCCCTGGTGGGCGGGTGCTGCGGCACCACCCCCGAGCACCTGCACCAGGTGGTCGAGCGCGTCCAGGGCCGCGGCATCAAGAACCGCCGCCCGCACCGCGTCCCCTCCTCGGCCTCGCTCTACCAGAGCGTGCCGTTCCGCCAGGACACCAGCTACCTCGCCATCGGCGAGCGCACCAACGCCAACGGGTCCAAGAAGTTCCGCGAGGCGATGATCCAGGAGCGCTACGACGACTGCGTCGAGATCGCCCGCGACCAGATCCGCGACGGCGCCCACCTGCTCGACCTGTGCATCGACTACGTCGGCCGCGACGGCGTCGCCGACATGCGCGAGCTCGCCTCCCGGCTGGCCACAGCCTCCACCCTGCCGCTGGTGCTCGACTCCACCGAGCCCGCGGTCATCGAGGCCGGCCTGGAGATGATCGGCGGCCGGGCGGTCGTCAACTCCGTCAACTACGAGGACGGCGACGGCCCCGACTCCCGCTTCAACCGCATCATGCCGCTCGTGCGCGAGCACGGCGCCGCCGTCACCGTGATGACCATCGACGAGGACGGCCAGGCGCGCACCGCCGACTGGAAGGCCCGCGTCGCCACCCGCGCCATCGAGGAGCTGACCGGGACCTGGGGCATGGAGGCCGGCGACATCATCGTCGACGCCCTCACCTTCCCCATCGCCACCGGCCAGGAGGAGACCCGGCGCGACGGCATCGAGACCATCGAGGCCATCAAGGAGATCAAGCGGCGCCACCCCGGGGTGCAGACCACCCTGGGCCTGTCCAACATCTCCTTCGGGCTCAACCCGGCGGCCCGCATCGTGCTGAACTCGGTGTTCCTGCACGAGGCGGTCGAGGCCGGCCTCGACTCCGCGATCGTGCACGCCTCCAAGATCCTGCCGATGAACCGGATCCCCGACGAGCAGCGCCAGGTCGCCCTGGACATGGTCTACGACCGGCGCCGCGAGGGCTACGACCCGCTGGAGCGGTTCCTCGAGCTGTTCGAGGGCGTCGACGCCAAGGCGCTCAAGGCCTCGCGCGCCGAGGAGCTGGCGGCGCTGCCGCTGTGGGAGCGCCTGGAGCGGCGGATCATCGACGGCGAGCTGGTCGGCATGGAGGCCGACCTCGACGAGGCGCTGGGGCAGCGCCCCGCCCTGGAGATCGTCAACGACACCCTGCTGGCCGGCATGAAGGTCGTGGGCGAGCTGTTCGGCTCCGGTGAGATGCAGCTGCCGTTCGTGCTGAAGTCCGCCGAGGTCATGAAGGCCGCGGTGGCCCACCTCGAACCGCACATGGAGAAGAGCGACGACGACGGCAAGGGCCGCATCGTGCTCGCCACGGTCAAGGGCGACGTCCACGACATCGGCAAGAACCTCGTCGACATCATCCTGTCCAACAACGGCTACGACGTCGTCAACCTCGGCATCAAGCAGCCGGTCTCCACCATCCTGGAGGCCGCCGAGCAGCGGCGCGCCGACGTCATCGGCATGTCCGGACTGCTGGTGAAGTCCACGGTCATCATGCGCGAGAACCTCGACGAGATGAACTCCCGCGGCATGTCGGGGCGCTACCCCGTTCTGCTGGGCGGGGCGGCGCTCACGCGCTCCTACGTCGAGCAGGACCTTGCGGAGCGGTTCGACGGCGAGGTGCGCTACGCGCGCGACGCGTTCGAGGGGCTGCGGCTGATGGACGCGTTCATGGCCGTCAAGCGCGGGGTCGAGGGCGCGGAGCTGCCCGCCCTGCGCAAGCGCCGGGTGAGCGGCGGCGCCAAGCTCAAGGTCACCGAGCCCGAGGACATGCCGGCGCGCAGCGACGTCGCGACCGACAACCCCGTGCCCGAGCCCCCGTTCTGGGGCGACCGGATCAGCAAGGGCGTGCCGCTGGCCGAGTACTCCGCCTTCCTCGACGAGCGCGCCACGTTCATGGGGCAGTGGGGACTCAAGGGCTCCAAGCGGGGCGACGGCCCGAGCTATGAGGAGCTGGTCGAGACCGAGGGCCGCCCGCGCATGCGCATGTGGCTGGACCGGATCCAGACCGACGGCCTGCTGGAGGCCGCCGTGGTCTACGGCTACTTCCCCTGCTACAGCGAGGGGGACGACCTCGTCGTGCTCGACGAGGACGGCGCCGAGCGCACCCGGTTCACCTTCCCGCGCCAGCGCCGCGACCGCCACCTGTGCCTGTCGGACTACTTCCGGCCCAAGGAGTCGGGCGAGACCGACGTCGTCGCCTTCCAGGTGGTCACGGTCGGCTCGGCGATCAGCCGGGCCACCAAGGAGCTGTTCGAGAAGAACGCCTACCGCGACTACCTGGAGCTGCACGGGCTGTCGGTGCAGCTCACCGAGGCGCTCGCCGAGTACTGGCACACCCGGGTCCGCGCCGAGCTGGGCTTCGCCGGGGAGGACCCGGCCGACCTCGACGCGTTCTTCAAGCTCGGCTACCGCGGCGCCCGGTTCTCCCTGGGCTACGGCGCCTGCCCCGACCTGGAGGACCGCGCCAAGATCATGAAGCTCCTGGAGCCCGAGCGCGTGGGCGTCACCCTGTCGGAGGAGTTCCAGCTGGTCCCGGAGCAGGCCACCGACGCCATCGTGATCCACCACCCCGAAGCGAAGTACTTCAACGTATGACGAGTGGGAACGGGGCCGCTTTGCAGGGCGTGCTCTTCGACATGGACGGGACCCTCATCGACAGCGAGGGGCTGTGGGGTGCGGCCGAGGCCGAGACCGTGGCCGCGCTGGGCGGGGTGTGGACACAGGAGGACCACCGGCGCTGCATCGGTGGCGCCGCCGAGCCGGTGGCCCGCTACATCATCGAGCTGACCGGCAGTGACCTGGAGCCCGCCCAGGTCACTGCCCGGCTGCACGAGGCCTACGCCCGGCGGCTGGCCGCCGGGCCCGGGACCCGGCCCGGCGCCAAGGAGCTGGTCGCCCGGGTCGCGCGCTCGGCGGTGCCCTCGGCGCTGGTGACCTCGACCGAGCGGGTGCTGATCGAGGCCACCATCGGCGCCATCGGGGTGGCGGAGTTCGACACCACCGTCGCGGGCGACGAGGTGGCGCACAACAAGCCGCACCCCGAGCCCTACCTCAAGGCGGCCCGGGAGCTGGGGGTCGACCCGGCGCTGTGCGTGGCCTTCGAGGACTCGGCGGTCGGCGCGGCCTCGGCGCTGGCGGCCGGGTGCGTGACGGTCGCGGTTCCCGCCGGGCCTCCGGTTCCGCCGGCCGAGGGGCTGACCATTGTGGACTCCCTGGAGGGTATCGACCTGGACTGGCTGGAGCGGCTGGTGGCCGGCGCCCGGGGGTAGCCCCGGGACACCGGTGCGTTTATGCGGCGGTAATCGGGGCGAATGTGCCGATGTGTTCACCGGAGAAAACCGGTGAACATTCGACGCCAATGCAGAATGGTGGCCCAATTGCGGGGCCGCGCGCTACATTTGCGCCATGGCCGCGCTCCGGGAAACCGCCAGCCGGGCGGTGGACCGACCGTCCCTCCGCCCGCAGGCGACACGGCCGTCCCTAGGGGACTCGCCGGATGTGCGGCGATGGCGGGGGATGCGACACTGGGGCCATGCCGGAACAGTTGCCGATCGCAGGTCCGATGCTGGGAGCTGCCCTCACCGTCGTGGGGCTGCTGATCTCGTGGGTGGTGTGGCGCCGGAAGGGCGCCGCGTCGGGGCTGCGCGCCATTTCGTGGTCGCTGCTGCCGCTGGCGGTGGGGCTCATGGGGCTGATGTCCATCCTCTGGCGGCTGGTCTTCGACCTCCTCGGGTTCTTCGTCGGTCTGGTGTTCAACCCGCTGGTGTGGGCCGGGGTCGGGGTCGCCGCGCTGGCGGCGGTGCTGTGGGTGGTCTCGGGCGTCATGCGGTCGCGCGGCGCGGGGGCGGCCAAGGAGAAGGCGTCCGGTTCCGGGCAGCCGAAATCCGCGGAGTCCGGCCGCGGCCCGGCGGCGGGGATCGGCGGGCCGGCCAAGGGGCCCGCCGCGAAGAAGAGCGGCGACGACGACATGGGCGACATCGAGGATCTGCTGCGCAAGCACGGGATCGAATAGGCGCCCCGGGCGCCGCCGCAAGGGGCGGTCGCGCCCGCGTGTATGCATCGAGCACACCCCGGCCGGGCCGGGGCGTGCTCGTTTTCTTTTTCGGCACGAGCGTGAAATGCGGGTGCCCCGGATTTCCCTGGCATGCCGCGAAGTATCGGGCGTACATATGCGGCGGCAAAGGCTGTTGTCCCAGGTCCGGCACGCTCGGTGGCGCGTGGCGCGCATTGCGTCACATTACGTTGTATGTCGGGCATATGTGCTCCGCGTCACGATTAGGAAACATTAATGCCAATTGGGCGATCGGCGAGTTACCCGGGCGTAGATTGTTCGCCGTGCACCGAAGGGTGCACGACCTGTATCGGCTCTGTTCGCTTTCGGGGGGTACGGCCGCCGTGCCCACCGGCCACCGGAGGTGGGGCACCACCCCGCCCCCCGGTGACGGCGGATCCGCCGGGCACGGCACCACCGTGCCGACGGCACACGGAGTGGAAGTAGTGGGGGAGTAGTGGTGCAATGACCGCGCCTTTGGACGTACCCGGCTCGGCCGAACAGGCCCGACCAGAGGCCGTCGCCGAACTGGCGAAGAATTCCGACCGCGGCCGCTCCCTCGGCCAGATCGCCTGGATGCGCCTGCGCCAGGACAAGGTCGCCATGATCGGCGGGGGCTTCGTGGTCTTCATGGCCCTCGTGGCCGTGTTCGCGCCCCTGATCGTCCGGTTCCTGGGCCACCCGCCCAACACCTGGAACCTCGACGTCATCGACCCCATCCTGAGCACCGCCAACAGCCCCTGGGGCGGGATGAGCGCCGACCACCTGCTGGGGGTCGAGCCGGTCACCGGCCGCGACATCTTCAGCCGCATCGTCTACGGCGCGCGCATCTCCATGCTCATCGGCTTCCTGGCGACCCTGGTCTCGGTCGTCATCGGAACGGTCATGGGCATCGTCGCCGGGTACTTCGGCGGCTGGGTCGACGCGGTCATCAGCCGGCTGATGGACATCTTCCTCGCCTTCCCGCTGCTGCTGTTCGCCATGGCCCTGGTCGGGGTCATCCCCGACGCGGCCTTCGGCCTCCAGGGCAACGGCCTGCGCATCGCGATCCTGGTCTTCATCATCGGGTTCTTCAACTGGCCCTACATCGGCCGGATCATCCGCGGCCAGACCCTCAGCCTGCGCGAACGCGAGTTCGTCGAGGCGTCGCGCAGCCTCGGCGCGTCGAACTTCTACATCCTGCGCAAGGAGCTGCTGCCCAACCTGGTCGCGCCGATCCTCGTCTACGCGACGCTGCTGATCCCGACCAACATCCTCTTCGAGGCCGCCCTGTCCTTCCTCGGGGTCGGCGTCGAGCCGCCCACCGCCACCTGGGGCGGCATGCTCTCCGAGGCCGTCGACTTCTACAACGCGGCCCCGAACTTCATGCTCGCCCCCGGTCTCGCGATCTTCCTGACGGTCCTCGCGTTCAACCTGTTCGGCGACGGGCTGCGGGACGCACTGGACCCGCGCACCCAGTCCTGAGATCCCCCCGGGCCGGGCGCGCGCCGTGCCCGGCGCTGTCACCGATTCGCGAAGAAAGGCAGACGCCAGTGACCAGTAAGTGGCTGTGCCCCGCCGCCGCAGGCACCGCGGTGGTATTAACCCTCACCGCCTGCGGAAACGGCGGCGGAAGCGGCAGCAGTTCCGATGCCGAATTCGACGCCGGGACCACCAGCATTGTCAACGCGTCGGACGAGCAGGGCGGCACCCTGCGCTTCGCCCACTCCGACGAGCTGGACTCCATGGACCCCGGCAACACCTATTACGCCGCGAACTGGGACTTCACCCGCTTCTACGCGCGCACCCTGGTGACCTACACCCAGGAGCCCGGTGAGGAGGGCCTGGAGCTGGTCCCCGACCTCGCCGAGGACCTCGGCCAGGTCAGCGACGACGGCCTGACCTGGACCTACACCCTCAAGGAAGGGCTGACGTTCGAGAACGGCGACCCGATCACCTCCGAGCACATCAAGTACGCCGTCGCCCGGAGCAACTACGCGCCCGACATCATCAACAAGGGCCCGACCTACTTCAACCAGCTCCTCGACTCCGAGGACTACGACGGCCCCTACGAGGACGACGACCTCGGCAACTTCACCGGCGTCGAGACCCCCGACGACCGCACGGTGGTCTTCCACCTGAAGGAACCCTTCGCCGAATTCGACTACCTCACTGCGATGTCGCAGACCTCCCCGGTCCCGGCCGACGCCGACACCGGCGACCAGTACCAGACCCAGGTCGTCGCCAGCGGGCCCTACCGGTTCGAGTCGGAGTGGACCCCCGGCGAGCCCCTGGTCCTGGTCCGCAACGAGGAGTACGACCCCGAGTCCGACCCCATCGTCCGCAACCGCCCCGACCAGATCGAGGTCCAGTGGAAGCAGGAGGAGAACGACCGCGACAACCGGCTGCTCTCCGGTGACCTGGACGTCGACGTGTCCGGGCTCGGTGTCGAGGCCGCCGCGCGCGGCCGGATCCTGCGCGACGAGAACCTCCGGGCGCAGGCCGACAACCCCCTGAGCGGGTTCAAGCTGTACTTCGCGATCAACCCCAACGTCGCGCCGTTCGACGACAAGGCGTGCCGCGAGGCCATCCTCTACGCCGCCGACAAGACCACGATGCAGGCCGCCTGGGGCGGCGAGGTGGGCGGCGACATCGCCACCACCATGCTGCCGCCCGGCATCCCCGGCTACCAGGAGGCCGACCCCTACGCGACCCCCGACAACGCGGGCGACCCCGCCCGGGTCGAGGAGAGCCTGGAGGAGTGCGGGCAGCCCGACGGCTTCGCGACCAACATCTCCTACCGGTCCGACCGCGACAAGGAGAAGAAGGCCGCCGAGGCGCTCCAGCAGGCGCTCGCCGAGTACGGCATCGAGACCCAGCTCAAGGGCTACGAGGCCGGCACCTACACCAGCGAGCAGGCCGGGTCGCCCGCGTTCGTCGAGCGCGAGGAGCTGGGCATCATGGCCTACGGCTGGGGCGCCGACTGGCCCTCCGGTTACGGGTTCCTCCAGCAGATCATGCACGGCGACTCCATCAAGGACGCCGGCAACAGCAACCTGTCGGAGCTGGACGACCCCGAGGTCAACGACCTGCTCGACGAGGCGGCGCAGGAGCCCGACGCCGCGGCGCGCGAGGAGCTCTACGCCCAGATCGACGCGGCGGCCATGGACTCGGCGACCTTCCTGCCCTACCTCGACCAGAAGACGCTGCTCTACCGGCCCGAGAACGTGACCAACGTCTACGTCCACCAGAACTTCAAGATGTACGACTACTCCGCGATGGGCGTCGCCCAGAACTGAGCCGGTCCGGAGGGCCCGCACCGCGGGCCCTCCGGCCGTGCCGTCGGCCACCGCCGCTGCGCGACAACGCCCAGCGCCGCAACAACCGTCCGAAGCAAGGCAGGTGAAGGCTCCGGCCACCCGCTGTGATCACATACATTCTCCGCCGCCTGTTCGCGGGCGTCCTCCTGCTGCTGGTCATCAGCATGGTGGTCTTCGCGATCTTCTTCCTGGTCCCGCGGCTGGCGGGAACCGACGCCGACGGCCTGGCCGCCCGCTACCTGGGGCGCGCCCCCACACCGCAGGCGATCGAAGCCGTCAAGGAACGCCTCAACCTTGAGGAACCCATCACCGTCCAGTACGGGGAGTTCGTCAAGGGGCTGGTGATGGGCACGGAGTACGACAGCGGGACCGACGTCATCGAGTGCTCGTTCCCGTGCTTCGGCTACTCGTTCCAGAACAGCACCGAGGTCTGGCCGCAGCTGGTCCAGCGCCTGCCGGTGACCGCCTCCCTGGCCGTGGGCGCCGCCGTCATCTGGCTGGTGGCCGGCGTCGCCATCGGCGTGCTCTCCGCGATCAAGCGGGGGTCGGTGGTGGACCGCCTGGCCATGATGACCGCGCTCGCCGGCGTCTCACTGCCCATCTTCTTCACCGGCCTGGTGTCGCTGGCGCTGTTCAGCTACTACCTCCCGATCTTCCCGCCGGGCGGCACCTACACCCCGTTCCTGGAGAGCCCACTGGACTGGGCGCACGGGCTGGTACTGCCCTGGGTCAGCCTGGCGTTCCTGTACGCGGCGATGTACGCGCGCCTCACCCGCGCGGGCATGCTCGACACCATGGGCGAGGACTTCATCCGCACCGCCCGCGCCAAGGGCCTGCCCGAGCGCACCGTCATTGGCAAGCACGGCCTGCGGGCCGCGCTGACCCCGATCATCACGATCTTCGGCCTGGACTTCGGGCTGATGCTGGGCGGGGCGGTGCTCACCGAGAGCACGTTCTCGCTGCCGGGGCTGGGCAAGTACGCGGTCGACGCGATCCGCGGCAACGACCTCCCGGTGGTGCTGGGGGTCACCATGTTCGCCGCGGTGTTCGTCGTGATCGCCAACCTCGTGGTCGACCTGCTGTACGCGTGGGCCGACCCGCGCGTGCGCGTCGGCGCCTGACGGCGGCCGCGCCCCCGTGACATGACCTTTCCACTGCATTCACTGCACACCCGCCCGAGCGGGGCACCCGAGCCGAAGGTGAGGCGGCCATGACCGAGCCGGTCGTCAAAGTCAAGGATCTGCGGATCACGTTCCCGACCCTCGAAGGCAGGATCACCGCCGTCGACGGCATCTCGTTCGAGGTGCCCGCGGGCGGCGCACTGGGGATCGTGGGGGAGTCGGGGTCGGGCAAGAGCGTCACGTCGCTGGCGCTCATGGGCCTGCACCGCGGGACCAAGGCCGACGTCTCCGGCGAGATCACGGTCGCCGGCACCCCCATCGTGGGCACCGGGACCACCGAGGAGGGCGGCGCGGTCCCCCAGGCCAGCGACCGCGAGGTGCGCGCGCTGCGCGGCAACGACATCGCCATGGTCTTCCAGGACCCGATGTCTTCGCTGCACCCGCAGTACACCATCGGCGACCAGCTCGTGGAGGCCTACCGGATCCACCGGCCCCAGGCCACCGGCGCCGAGGCGCGCAAGCGGGCCGTGGAGTCGCTGGACCGGGTCGGCATCCCCGAGCCCGGGCGGCGCGTCAACTCCTACCCGCACGAGTTCTCGGGCGGCATGCGCCAGCGGGTGCTGATCGCGATGGGGCTGATGTGCGACCCCACCGTCCTGCTGGCCGACGAGCCGACCACGGCCCTCGACGTCACCGTGCAGGCCCAGATCCTGGACCTGCTCGACGACCTGCGCCGCGACCTCGGGATGTCGCTGATCCTGGTCAGCCACGACCTCGCGGTGGTGGCGGGGTCCGTCGACGAGGTCCTGGTCATGCAGAAGGGGCACATCGTCGAGCGGGGCGACGTCCGCCGGGTGCTGTCGGAGCCCGAGCACCCCTACACCGCGGCCCTGCTGGCGGCGGTGCCCCGGGTGGAGGTCTCCCGGGCCCAGCGCCGCGCCGCCGTACGCGCCGACCGCGCCGAACGGCTCGCGGCGGCCTCGGGCGGCGCGGGCACGGGCGCCGCGGCGGGTACGGACACCGGGGCCGGGGACGCCTCGGCGGCCCCCGCCGCGCCCGCCGCTGCGGCGGCCACGACTCCCGCGGCGGAGGCTTCTAGTGGCGCCGCAACGGGGGGCGAACCGCTGCTGAGCGTCAACGACCTGCGGATGCGGTTCAAGGTCCGCGGCGGCCTGTTCGGCCGCGCCACCGACTTCTTCGCCGTCGACGGCGTCTCCTTCGACCTGTACAAGGGCGAGACGCTGGGGGTCGTGGGCGAGTCCGGCTCCGGCAAGAGCACCCTGTCCCGGATGGTCATGAGGCTGCTGGAGCCCACCGAGGGGTCGATCACCTTCGAGGGCCGCGACATCACCCACCTGGCCGAGCACCGGCTTCGCCCGCTGCGCCGCGACATCCAGATGATCTTCCAGAACCCGTACTCGTCGCTGAACCCGCGCGTGACGATCGGCGACGCGATCGGCGCCGCCCTGCGCGTGCAGGGCGAGCGCGACACCAAGAAGATCCGGTTGCAGGTGCAGGAGCTGCTGGAGCGGGTGGGCCTGGAGAGCGGCCACTACAACCGGTTCCCGCACGCGTTCTCCGGCGGCCAGCGCCAGCGCATCGCGATCGCCCGGGCGCTCATCCTCCGCCCCAAGCTGGTGATCTGCGACGAGCCGGTATCGGCGCTCGATGTCTCCACCCAGGACCAGGTGCTGCGCCTGCTCGACGAGCTCCAAGACGACTTCGACCTGACCTACATCTTCGTCGCCCACGACCTTGCGGTCGTCCGCCAGGTCAGCGACCGCGTCGCGGTCATGCGCAAGGGCAAGGTCGTGGAGATGGGCGACGGCGACGCCCTCTACGAGAACCCCGAGCACGACTACACCCGCCAGCTCCTCACCGCCGCCCCGGTCCTCGACCCCGACGAGGCCCGATCCCTCAGGGCCGAACGCGCCCGCCTGCGAGCCAAGGCGGAACCGGCGAGTGCCTGAGGGAGAAGCCCAGGGGAACCCCGAGGGCCCGGCGACCCTGGCCCCTTAGCGGGGCTGCGTGGCCTTGGCCGGCTCCCCTTCCGCCGTCTTGCGGGTGGTGAGGGCCGCGACGATGCCCCAGGCCGTGATCACGGTGTTCCAGAACATGATGATGGCGAGCGGCGTGAAGAAGCCGTTCAGGGCGGCGGTGCGGGGCGGGGCGTCGACCCAGAGGAGGAGGGCGGCCAGGGTGGCGGCGCCGATGGCGCAGGCGGCCGTGCAGCGCAGCCAGCCCGCCGCCTCGCGGCGGGCCGCGGGGCGGCCGTGCTTGGGGGGTTTGACCGGTGCCGGGCCGTCCGCGAAGCGGCGGGCGAAGCGGGCGTCGGCCCACCGGATCATCGGGTGCCCGTAGGCGACCGTGAAGCCCAGGTACAGGGCGCCGAGGCCGTGGCCGGGATCGGCGGTGCCGCCCGACCCCAGGTGCACGGCGATCACCGCCAGCAGCACCACGTCGAGCACCGGGACCGACAGCAGCAGCGCGGT
This sequence comes from Nocardiopsis sediminis, assembly GCF_042650565.1. Taxonomy (NCBI): domain Bacteria; kingdom Bacillati; phylum Actinomycetota; class Actinomycetes; order Streptosporangiales; family Nocardiopsidaceae; genus Nocardiopsis; species Nocardiopsis sediminis. Next base: position 179,054 of record NZ_JBHSBH010000005.1, on the reverse strand, counting down.
GCTCAGCCTCCGGGCGCGCAGCAGGTAGCGGGCCGCCAGCCCGCCCGCCACCAGCACCCAGAACATGACCTCACAGGTCAGGATCACCGCCACGACCATCTGTACCGCCTCCGCCGTCCCTGCCGTTGTCCCTGCCGTGCCGCGGACCATCCCGCCGGCCCCCGCAAGCATCGGGCCGGGCGGGCCCGGGCGGCATCGGCAGGGGTGAGGAGATCGCGCTACGACCTTCGGAGTACGGGCGCCCGGCGCGGACGTGCTGAGATAGGGGCGTGAGCCTGTTCCTGCGGCGCTACGCCTTCCTCGACCGGCGGGTGTTCGGCGTCCTCTACCTCGGCAGCACCCTGTGGGCCCTCGGCCACTTCGCCCTGGGCGTGGTGCTGTGGACGCTGAGCGCCTACGTGGCGCGCACGGGCATCGACCCCCGGTGGCTCCTGGCCACCCTCGCCGCGGTGTGCCTGGCGATCCTCTTCCGGCGTTCGGCACCGGGGGCGGCGCTGGCGCTGGCCACCGCGGCGGTCGTCGCCGACGCGCTGCTCGGCCCCTCCACCTGGGTGCTCGTCACCTACGGCGACATCCTCTACGCCGTGTGCGTGTGGGGCCGCCGCAGGCTCGCCTACGGCACCCTCGCCGTCGTGGCCGCCGCCACCGCGGGCCTGGTGGCGTTCCTGCTGTACGCGCTGGCCGCGGGGGGGCTGCCCGGGGGGCTGCTGTCCGTGTTCCAGGCGCTCGGGATCGCCGTGCTGATCTTCCTCGCGCCCATGACCACCGGGCTGAGCGTCCGCGAGCACCACCTGCGCGCCGAGCTGGAGCGCGAGCGCGCCCGCCAGATCGAGCGGATGGCCGAACTCGACCGGGGCAGCGCCATCGCCGAGGAACGGGGCCGCATGGCGCGCGAGCTGCACGACGTCATCGCCAACCACCTCAGCGCCATCGCCGTGCAGTCCACCGCGGCGCTGTCCCTGCGCGACCCCGACCCCGGCCGCATCCGCCAGATCCTCGGGGTGGTCCGCGACAACAGCGTGCAGGGCCTGGCCGAGATGCGGCAGATGATCGGGGTGCTGCGCGCCGAGGACGACCTCGACCTGGAGCGGGTCATGCCCCGCCTCAGCGAGGCCGACCGGCTCGTCACCACCGCCCGCGAGGCCGGGCTGCACACCGGGACGACCGAGCGCGGCACCCCCCGGCCGCTGCCCGTCCAGGTCGACGCGGCGGCCTACCGCATCATCCAGGAGTCCCTGACCAACGCGCTGCGCTACGCCCAACCCCGGCGGGTGGACATCACCGTCGACTACGGCGCCCCCGACGCGGCGGGGCAGGCGCTGCTGGTGCTGACCGCGGAGAACGAGGTGGCGGCGGCCCCCGAGCGCACCTGGCGGTCGGAGCTGGGCTCGGGGGCGGGCCTGGCCGGGATGCGCGAGCGGGTGGCGCTGCTCGGCGGCGACTTCGAGGCCGGCCCGCCCGGAGGCGACCCGCGGCGCTGGCGGGTCCGCGCGGCCCTGCCCTACGACACCGGAGAGCCCGCCGCCGGGCCCGACACCGATATGGAGCCGAGAACGTGATCCGAGTGGTCGTGGCCGAGGACCAGTGGGCCGTGCGGTCGGGGCTGGTGCTGATCCTGGAATCGGCGCCCGACATCGAGGTCGTCGCCGAGGCCGCCGACGGCGAGCAGGCCGTGGCCGCGGTGCGGCGCACCGCCCCCGACGTCGTCCTCATGGACGTGCGGATGCCCCGCAAGGACGGCATCAGCGCCACCCGCGAACTCGCCGGGACCGGCACCGACGTGCTCATCCTGACGACGTTCGACCTCGACGAGTACGTGTTCGGCGCGCTGCGGGCCGGCGCCGCCGGGTTCCTGTTGAAGAACATCGAGGCCGACGAGCTGACCGAGGCCGTGCGCGTGGTCGCCCGCGGAGAGGGGATGATCGCGCCCGCGGTGACCCGGCGGCTCATCGCCGAGTTCGCCGGGGCCGGCGCCCGCCCCGGCGCGGGCCGGGACGGGCCCGGGGTCAGCCCGGCCGCCGTGGCGGAGCTGACCCCGCGCGAGCGCGAGGTGCTGGCCCGGGTCGGGGAGGGCCTGTCCAATCAGCAGATCGCCCGCCGCCTGGGCATCACCGAGACCACCACCAAGACCCACGTCAGCCGCATCCTGGCCAAGCTCGGCCTGCGCAGCAGGGTCCAGGCCGCGATCACCGCCCAGGAGCTGGGCATCACCGGCCAGTGAGCCCGGCCAGCAGCGTGTCCAGGCCCTCGCGGAACTCCTGCTCGTGGTCGGCGCCGACGTCGCGCAGCGCGGCCACGTGCGGGAAGCGGCCGTCGACCGAGGCGGGGTCGGGGCCGGGCAGGCCGCCGGCGCGCACCTCGTGGACCACGGCGCCGGTGACGTAGGCGTCCAGGGCCGCGCCCGCGCGCACGACGGCGGCCCCGTTCAGCCCCGCCTCGGTGAAGGCCGCATAGTGCAGGTCCAGGGCGCGCAGGGCCGCCACGGAGTCGGGGCGGCGGTTGATGAGCAGCGGCAGGGCGCCGGAGTGGCGCAGCAGCCGGGCCCGGTAGTCGTAGGCCCACCCGCGCAGCCGCTCGTCCCAGGGGCGGTCGTCGACGGGGTCGTCGTCCGTGTCGTCGTCGCCGTCGCCGGAGCCGGGGGCGCCGGCGGGGGGATCCGCGGGCGCGAGGGTGGTGTCGGCGCGGGAGACGTCGGTGATGTAGTCCACGATCCCGTCGAACAGCGCCTCCTTGCCCAGGGGGAAGTGGTGGTAGACGGCCATGGCCTCGACTTCGAGGGCGTCGCCCAGGCGCCGCATGGTCAGTCGGCGCAGCCCCTGGCCGTCGATGATGCGCAGGGCCTCGGTGATGATGCGTTCGGCGCTCAGGCCGGCGTTGTTTCGGCTCACGGGCCCCGATCATAGGCTTACCCAGTAAAGCCAGGGTGATGGAACACACCTGCGCTCGCGGGGTGATCTCCGACACCATAGAGTTGCGGACGACACCACACCACTGAGCCGGTCGGGAGCGAGCATGGCACGGAAGGTCGACGCCGAAGCGCGGCGCCGCTACAGCGAGGACCAGGAGCACGCGGAGCGGCTGCCCGGGCTCTTGGAGCGCGTCGCGGCCGCGGAGCGGGCACTGGGCGCCGCCCACCGGTCCGGCGCCGGGATCGAGGAGCTGCACCTGCTGAGCACGGCCCTGGACACCGCCCTCACCGACGCCATGCGCGCCGCCTACGCCCGCGAACGCGTCCTGATCGGCCCGCGCGGCGCCGACCGCATCTACCGCCGCAAGCGCCAGGCCACGCCGGGCATCCGCCGCGCCACCGAGCTCGCCGAGCGCCTGCTCTCGGCCCGCGAGGAGCACCGCCTGCAGGGCATCGAGCGGGTGCCGCGCCGGGTCGCCGCGGCCTGAGCGTGCGCGCTCCGCCTCCGGGTGGCAGGATCGACCTCGGGGGCACGACCGATGCGCCCCGGCGGCGGAGCGCACACACGCGGGCGAGAGGACACGGGTAGGACGATGCGGGACACCATCCGAATCGATCCGGCGTCGAAGGTCCCCCCGTACGAGCAGATCCGGGCGGCGGTGGCCAACGCGGCGGCCAAGGGCGAGGTGCCCGTCGGCTACAAGCTGCCCACGGTGCGGGCGCTGGCCGGGCAGCTATCGGTGGCGGTCAACACCGTCGCCCGCGCCTACCGCGAGCTGGAGCAGGCCGGGGTCGTCGAGACCCGCGGCCGGTCGGGCACCTTCGTGGCGGCCGGCGGCGACGCCCAGCGCGCCGAGGCGGCCACGGCCGCCCGCGCCTACGCCGACGCCGTCTCGCGCCTGGGCATCGGCCGTGAGGAGGCCCTGGACATCGTGGCCGCCGCCCTGCGGGGCTGACGCGCGGCCCGGCCGCCCGGGGCTCAGGCGGCCGGGGCCGGGTCGTCCAGGAGGCGGGGGGCGATGACCGCGATGGTCTCCTCCAGCTCCGCCACGGTGCCCGACCCGTGGAGCAGCAGGACCAGCTCCTGGGTCCACACCTCGTGCAGCGCCCGCGCCAGGATCCGGGTGGCCGGGTCGGGGGAGTCGGCGGCCTCGGCGCCGTAAGCGCTGTACAGCACCACCCAGGTGAGCCGCTCCTGTACCGCCGAGCGCCAGTCGACCACCGAGGCGTCGGCGGAGTTGGCGGCCCGCAGCATGGCGTCGGCGAGGTCGGGCTCGCGCATGATCCAGCGGGCGGTGCGGCCCAGGACGGTCGCCGCCCGTTCCCCCGGGGTGGCGCCCTCGACCGGGCGGCGCACGATCGCCTCCTCCAGGGAGTGGATCTCGTCGGCGAGCACCGCCACCAGCAGGTGGGTCTTGGAGGGGTAGTAGCGGTAGAGGGTGGCCAGTGCGACATCGGCGCGGTCGGCGACGTCGCGCATGTGCACGTGCTCCAGTCCGCCGCGGGCGGCCAGGGCGGCGGCGACCTTGAGGATGCGCGCCCGGCGCTTGCGCTCGTTGCGTTCGCGTGCGGTCATGGGGCGCTCGGGTGGCTGGGCGGTCACGGTCTCCCCGGTCGGTGCTGCTGCCGGGCGGTCCCGCCCGCTGACGTGCACCAGGAACGATAGCGACCCGGGAGCGTCGCCGCACACGCGCCGGCGGCCGGATCCCCGCTCTGCGGGCGGGGTGCGGGCCGGGTCATGCGCGGTGGATGCCCACCACCGCGATCACGTAGATGACGACCACCCCGATCCAGGACATGAGGATGCCTGCGGGGCCGACGATGGCCCCGGCGATCGCCGAGAGCGGGATCAGCACGCCCATGGCGATGATGCCCATGATCAGCCGCGGGCTCTTCCACGCTTCGGTGTTGCTCTTGCGCTGCGGGGCGGCGGGCTGTTGCGCTGCGACGTCGGCCAGGTGGTGGCGGACGCGCTCGTCGATGGTCTGTTCGAGCCGCTCCGCGAGGGAGGCGGCTATGGCGTCGTCGTAGTCGGGGCCGAGGTCGCGGCCGGCGCGCAGGGACGCTGCGACGTCGTCGGGGGGAATCGCGGGTGCGGACATGGTGCCATTATTCCTCCGATGGCCGCCGCTACCCCCTGCGCAGGCCGCGGAAACGGCGAAGTGGGGGAAAGGTCAGGGTGAACCCCGAGCCGTCCGCGCCGTAGCCGGAGAAGGGGCCCTGCACATAGGGCGGCCCCGCGTCCGCCAGGGCGGGCGCGGGGCCGGGGCCGGGAGCGCGGAGCGCCCGGGTCAGCTCGCGAAGTCGAGCAGCTGCTGGGCCCGGCTGGGGTGCCGCAGCTTGGACAGCGACTGCTTCTCCAGCTGGCGGATCCGCTCGCGGGTGAGGCCCAGGTGCTTGCCGATCTCGTCGAGGGTGCGCGGCCGGCCGTCCATCAGCCCGAAGCGCAGCGACATGATGGTGGCCTCACGGGGTTCGAGGTCCTCCAGTGCACGCCGCAGCTGGTCGGCCATGAGCTGGCGGTCGACCACCTCGGAGGCCTCGGAGGCGTCGATGTCCTCGATGAGGTCGCCGATGCGGGTCTCGCCGTCCTCGCCGATGGTGGAGTCGAGGCTGATCGGCTGCCGGGTGACCCGCAGCAGCTCTTCGATCTGGGTCGGTGTCTTGTCGAGTTCGAGCGCCAGCTCCTCGGGAGTGGGCTCGCGGCCCAGGGTCTGGTGCATGTCGCGCTCGAGGCGGCTGACCTTGCTGAGGAGTTCCAGCACGTGCACGGGCAGCCGGATGGTGCGCGCGGAGTCGGCGAAACCGCGCTGGATCGCCTGGCGGATCCACCACATGGCGTAGGTGGAGAACTTGAAGCCCTTGGTGTAGTCGAACTTCTCGACCGCCCGGATGAGCCCCAGGTTGCCCTCCTGCACGACGTCGAGCAGGGACATGCCGCGGTCGCTGTACTTCTTGGCGACCGAGACCACCAGCCGCAGGTTGGCCTCGAGCATGTGCTGCTTGGCGCGGCGGCCGTCCTCGGCGACCTCGGTGAGCTCCTCGCGCTCGGCGTCGCTGAGGTCGGCGCCCGTGGAGTCCTCGAGGGTGCCGAGCCGGAACTCGGCGTACAGGCCCGCCTCGATGCGCTTGGCGAGGTCGACCTCCTCTTCGGCGGTCAGCAGCTGGCGGCGGCCGATGGCCTTGAGGTAGGTGTGGACGGAGTCGCCCATGGCGGGGGACTGGTCGTCGAGGTCGGCCTCGGGGACGTCCTGCTCCGACGGGGATTTGCCCTTCGCGGCCTTCGTGCCGGCGGGCGCCGGGGCCGTTGCGGTGTCGATGGCCTCCTCGATCGCGTCGTCCTCGGCGTCGGGGTCGACGGATTCGGCCCCCGCGTCGTCGCCCCCGTTGGCGAGACGCACCCCGGCGTCGGTCAGTTCACGCAGGATGGAGCGGCCGTCTGCCGGGCTGATACCGGCCGCTGAGAACGCGGCGCGGAGCTCCGAAAGCGACAGGTGTCCCTGGGAGCGCCCCCGGGTGATCAGCTCGTCCAGAGCCGCGGACGCGGCGTCGCCGCCGTCGGCGGTCTCGGCCACCGTGGGAGAAGTGGCTAGGGCAGTGCGCGACATGTTGGCACCTCCCTCCCTTCCAAGACGTCAGGCGCGTGGCGGGTAAGGAATCCGCCGTCTTGACGCGCCAATATGTCTAACGTGTCAGAGAGTCAAATGTTCCCGGTCTCGATTGGATATCGCCGGTCGTGGCCTAGATCACGACGGCGGAAGTGGCCGTCCGGTCGGTCGAGCGGGTATAGCGCGCCGTAGGTCTGGGAGCGATCCCGGACGGGGAGATCAGGGCTCTGCGGGCTGTTCCGGCCGCGTCGGCGGCTCCGGTCGCGCCGGGTGGTCCGCACCGCCGGCCTCCTCCGCGGTTAGGGAATCGGACGCTCAGGTAGACGCGTGCGGCGGGGGAGAAGTTCCCTGATCCTCCCGATCGCCGCGGCTCGTCCCTTTCGGGCCCGTCCCGGGCCCCTGGAGCCGGTGCCCGCGGCCGTCAGGCCGGCCGGCGCAGCGCGGCGAGGTCGGGCTTGCCGGAGGCCAGCAGCGGGATCGCGTCGCGGACCTCCAGCTCGCGGGGGGCGGCGTAGGCCGGCAGGTCCGCGCGCACGCGGTCGCGCACCTCGGCGAGCGTGGGCGGGTGGGCGGGGTCGGCGGCCACCACCACCGCGGTCACCCGGTGGCCCCATTCGGCGTCGGGCCGGCCCACCACCACGGCATCGGCCACCGACGCCAGCTCCCCCACCAGGGCGGCCACCTCGGCGGGGACGATCTTGTGGCCCCCGGTGTTGATCAGGTCGTCGGCGCGGCCGCGCACGTACAGCCGGCCGTCGGGGCCCAGCCGCCCCAGGTCCCCCGTCCGGAAGACGGGGTGGCCGGAAGCGGACGGGGTGAGGTGTTCCCGCGTGCGCTCGGGGTCGAGCCGGTAGCCGGAGAACAGGACCGGCCCCGACAGCAGGATGCGGCCGTCGCCGTCGACCCCGGCCTCCACGCCCTTGAGCGGGACGCCGTCGTAGACGCAGCCGCCGGAGGTCTCGCTCATCCCGTAGGTGGTGAGGACCCGGCCGCCTGCCGTGTGCGCCCGGGCCAGCAGCCGGGGCTCGGCGGCGGCGCCGCCGAGCACGATCGTGGCGAACCGCGACAGGTCGGCGCCGGCGTCGAGCAGCCGGCGCAGCTGCGTGGGGACCAGCGACACGTGGGGGCGGTGCTCCTCGGCGGCGGCCATGGCGGAGCCGGTGTCGAAGGGCAGGAACACCGGCTCGGACCCGGTGGCCAGCGCCCGCACGATCACCTGGAGGCCGGCGATGTAGGAGGTCGGCAGTACGCACAGCCACGCGTCACCCGGGCCGGCGCCCATGCGCTCCACCGAGGCGTGCGCGGAGGCCAGCAGCGCCGCCGCCGACAGCTCCACCCCCTTCGGGGTCCCCGTGGACCCCGAGGTGGCGATGGCGACGGCGGTGTCCTCGCCCGTCGCGGCCGGATCGGGCAGGGACGTCGTGCCCTCGGGGGTGCGCAGGGCGTGCGGGCGCAGCGCGGCGAGCAGTGCGCGCAGCCGCGGCGGGGGCGTGGCGGGGTCGATCGGCAGCAGGGCCGGGCCGCGGCCCTCGAGAGCCTCGGAGAGTAGCGCGGTCAGCTGCGCGGGCGCCAGGCCCATCACCGCGTGCAGGGGACGGTTGACCATGTCGATCAAGCCTAACGGGGGCACGGGCGCGCGGCCGGTCCGCGTTAGGCCGAGCGGGGCGGGCCCACTAGAGTTGGCGACCGGACATAGGGGGCGGCCGATCGTGCGCCGGTCCCCCTGGGCAGTGCGGGTGAGGAGAGAACCGAATCGTGAGCGGCGTCGAATGGCAGCGGTCGGGCGAGTACAGCGACATCATCTACGAGACTGCTGAGGGCATCGCCAAGATCACGATCAACCGCCCCGAGCGCCACAACGCCTTCCGCCCGCAGACCCTCTTCGAGCTCCAGGACGCGTTCAACCGCGCCCGCGACGACTCCGGGATCGGCGTCATCATCTTCACCGGCGCCGGCGACCAGGCGTTCTGCTCCGGCGGTGACCAGAAGATCCGCGGCGACGACGGCTACATGGGCGACGACGCCGTGGCCCGCCAGGGCATCGGCCGCCTCAACGTCCTCGACCTCCAGGTGCAGATCCGCCGCCTGCCCAAGCCCGTGATCTGCATGGTGGCGGGCTGGTCGATCGGCGGCGGCAATGTGCTCCAGGTGTGCTGCGACCTCACCATCGCCGCCGACAACGCCAAGTTCGGCCAGACCGGCCCCAAGGTCGGCTCCTTCGACGGCGGCTACGGGTCGTGGCTGCTCGCGCAGACCGTCGGCCTGAAGAAGGCCCGCGAGATCTGGTACCTGTGCCGCCAGTACAGCGCCCAGGAGGCGCTGGACATGGGCATGGTCAACACCGTGGTCCCCCTGGAGCGGCTGGAGGAGGAGACGGTCGCCTGGGCGCGGGAGATGCTGGAGAAGTCCCCGCTGGCGCTGCGCATGGTGAAGGGCGCCATCAACGCCGTCAGCGACGGCGCGGCGGGGATGCAGCAGTTCGCCGGCGATGCCACGATGCTCTACTACATGAGCGAGGAGGCGCAGGAGGGCCGCGACGCCTTCAAGGAGAAGCGCCGCCCCGAGTTCGACCGGTTCCCCCGGCGCCCGTAGCGGTCCCCGAAGCGGCAGGGATCCCCACTCGGCTCCGGGCCGCAGCGGGGCGGGAGCGGGGGGTTGGGGTTGACGATGGACGAGGCCGCCGCGGGGCGCGCCTTCTCGATACCGATGCGGACGCGGTTCCGCGGTGTCACCGTGCGCGAAGGGCTGCTGGTGCGCGGCGCGGCCGGCTGGGGCGAGTTCTCGCCCTTCCCGGAGTACGGGCCGCGCGAGTGCGCGCGCTGGTGGGCGGCCTGCCACGAGGCGGCGGAGGAAGGCTGGCCCCTCCCGCTGCGCGACCGCGTCCCGGTCAACGCCACCGTCCCGGCCGTGGGCCCGGAGCAGGCGGCGCGCATCGTCGCCGACGCCGGCTGCGGGACCGCCAAGGTGAAGGTCGCCGAGGCCGGGCAGGACCCGGCCGAGGACATCGCCCGGGTCGAGGCGGTGCGCCACGCGATCGGACCGGGCGGCCGGGTCCGCATCGACGCCAACGGCGGCTGGGACGTCGACACGGCGCTGCGCATGCTCCGCGAACTGCGCGGGTTCGACCTGGAGTACGTCGAGCAGCCCTGCCCGACCCTGGAGGAGCTGGCGCAGGTGCGCCGCCGCGCGGGGGTGCCGGTGGCCGCCGACGAGTCCATCCGCCGCGCCGAGGACCCGCTGAGGGTGCGGGCGGCCGGGGCGGCCGACATCGTCGTGCTCAAGGTCCAGCCCCTGGGCGGGGTGCGGGCCGCGCTGCGCGTGGCCGAGGCGTGCGGGCTGCCGGTGGTGGTCTCCAGCGCAGTGGAGTCCTCCGTCGGGCTGGCGGCCGGGGTGGCGCTGGCCGCGGCGCTGCCGGAACTCCACTACGCCTGCGGGCTGGGCACCATGCGGCTGCTGGCCGCCGATGTCACGGCCGACCCGCTGGTGCCGGCCGGCGGGTACCTGCCGGTGCGCCCGGTGCGGGTGGACGAGGAGCGGCTGCGCGCGGTCGAGATCGACCCGGCCACCTGGCGGGAGCGCATGCGGATGGCGCGCGCGGAATTCCCGTCCGGCAATGCCGGAGGGGGCGCCGGCACTGGAAGCGCAGGTCCGGACGGGTCCGGTGAGACGGCGCACACGGCGCAGAGCGGTCGAAATGATGGTTTCTCCGGAGGAGACCGCTTCCGGGCGTGATACTGGGTAGCAGTGGGGAGGGCGGGCGAGCAGCCCGATCCGGACGGCACCGTGCCCGACGGCGCCGACCGTGGCCGGTCTCGCACCCGGGGGAGGGACGGATACCGTTGCACCACGCGTTGCAACGGTCGGGGCCGGGCAGGCCGGCCGAGGCGGCCGGGCGGGGGACCCGCCGCACCGGCTCCACACATCACGAATTAGAGAGTATGCATGAACCCGTCTACCGCCCTGGCGCGTGTCCTCGTCGATGAACTGGCCCGGTGCGGGCTGGCCGAGGCCGTCATCGCGCCGGGGTCGCGTTCCACGCCCCTGGCGCTCGCCCTCGTCGCCGACCCCCGGATCCGCTCCCACGTGCGCATCGACGAGCGCTCCGCGGCGTTCCTGGCCCTGGGCCTGGCCCGGGGCTCGCGCCGGGCGGTCGCGCTGGTGTGCACGTCGGGTACCGCTGCGGCCAACTTCCACCCGGCCGTCCTGGAGGCGGAGCAGAGCGGGGTGCCGCTGCTGGTGCTGACCGCCGACCGCCCCCCGGAGCTGCGCGCGACCGGCGCCAACCAGACGGTGGACCAGATCGGGCTGTTCGGCACCGCCGTGCGGATGTTCACGGAGGTCGGCGTCGCCGACCCCGTGCCGGGCATGGTCGCCTACTGGCGCTCGCTGGCGTGCCGCGCGTGGGCGGCCACCGGCCCGCAGCGGCCCGGCCCCGTCCACCTCAACCTCGCCTTCCGCGACCCGCTCGTGCCCGACGAGGGGGCCGGCGCCGGGCACCCGTGGCCCGAACCGCTGGAGGGCCGCGAGGGCGGCAGACCCTGGATCGCCGTCCCGGAACGGTGCCCCGACCCCGCGCCCCTGGTGCTGCCGCCGGTGGAGCGCGGGGTCATCGTGTGCGGCGACGGCGACTACGACCCCGTCCCCTACCTGGCGCTGTCCCTCCAGACCGGCTGGCCGCTGCTGGCCGAGCCCACCTCCAACGCCCGCAGGGCCGACGCGGTGTCGACCTACCGGCAGCTGCTGGCCGTCCCCGGCTTCGTCGACGGCCACGTGCCCGACCTCGTCGTCAGCGCCGGGCGCCCCGGGCTCTCGCGGCAGATGTCGGCCTACCTGCGGCGGGCGCGCCGGCACGTCGTCGTCGCCGACGACCCCCTCTCCTTCGCCGACCCCGTCCGCACCGCCACCGAGGTCGTCCCCGCGGTGGCGGCCCACCCCGACGCCGTCGCCGACACCGCGTGGTCGCGCTCCTGGCAGCGGGCGGAGGCCGCGGCCCGCACGGCCGTCGACGCGCTGCTCGACGGCGAGGAGGCGCTGAGCGAGCCGCGCCTGGCCCGCGACCTCGCCGGGCACCTGGCCAACGGCTCGCTGCTGTTCGCCGGGTCGAGCATGCCCATCCGCGACCTGGACGCCGCGATGTCCGCCCGGTGCGGGGCGCGGATCATCGGCAACCGGGGGGTCAGCGGGATCGACGGCACGGTCTCCACCGCCATCGGCGCCGCCCTCGCCCACCAGCGCGACGGCGGCGGAAGCGCCTACGCCCTCATCGGCGACCTCGCCATGCTCCACGACCAGAACGGGCTGGTGATCGGCCCGGGCGAGCCGCGGCCGGACCTGGTGATGGTGGTGGTCAACAACGACGGCGGCGGCATCTTCTCCGGCCTGGAGCAGGCCGGCCACCCCGACTTCGAACGCGTCTTCGGCACCCCGCACGGGGTGTCGATGGAGCGCGTGGCGGCCATGGCCGACCTCCCCTACACCCGCCTGGAGTGGGCCACCGACCTGCCCAAGGCCGTGCTGGGCGAGGGCCTGCGCATCGTCGAGGTCTGCACCGACCGCACCGCCTCGGCCCACCTGCGCCGCGCCCTCCAGGACACCGTGACGGCGGCCGTCACCGGCGGGGGCGCCTGAGAGCCCCCCCGGCGCGGGGCCCTGCGCCGGGCCATGGGCCCCCGGGCCGGGGCATGGGCCCGGCACCGGACAGGGACCCCGGATCCGGTGGGCCGGAGTGCGCCGCGGATACTGGGGGCCATGGCCGAGCTGCTGCACCTGACCGAGCTGGAGCGCTGGCGCGACGGCACCGGGGACATCACCGCGCCGTCGCTGGCCACCGAGGGGTTCGTGCACGCCTCCCCCGACGAGGCGACCCTGCTCGCCGTCGCCGGCCACTTCTATGCGGCCACGCCGGCCGACCTGGTCGTGCTCGTGATCGACACCGGCCGCCTCGCCGCCGAGGTCCGCTGGGAGGCCGCCGCGCCGTCGCCGCCGCCCGGCGTCCCCGGCGACACGCTCTTCCCCCACATCTACGGCCCCATCCCGCGCACCGCCGTCACCGAGGTCGCCACCCTGCGCCGCGGCCCCGACGGGACGTACACGGGCCTGGAGCCCTTGGAGGACGCACCGGCGCCGCGCCCGGGTCCGGCCACCGGGCGGTGATGCGCGCCGCCGTGGCGGCGGCCGGGCGACCTCTCTTAGCCGACGATGACGACCTCCAGGGTGCGGGGGCCGTGGACGCCCTCGACGCGGTCGAGTTCGATGTCGCTGGTCGCCGACGGGCCGCTGATCCAGGTGAGGGGGCGGCGGGGGTCCAGGCGGGGGAGGGCCTGCGGGACGCCCTCGACCACCTGGTCGGTGCGGACGACGCAGACATGCAGGTCGGGGACGAGGGTCAGGGCGCGGCGGCCCTGGGCGGCGCCGGTGTCGAGCACGATGGTGCCGGTCTCCGCGATCGCCACCGCGCATCCGGTCACCACGCCGTCGACCGCGTCGAGGTCGGCGATCGCCAGCCCGTCGTCGCGGGCCACGGACGCCGGGGTGGCGCCGAACCACCCCTCGGGCGCATCGGGCGGGGCGGCCACCCGCTGCGCCGACCGGCGCTCCAGCGCGTCCGCGATCGCCGCGGGCAGCGCGCCGGCGTCCACCCGGGTGACGGTCGCCTTGTAGTCCTCCAGGCGGTCGATGAGCAGCCCGATCGGCTCGCCCTGCCCGTGGGAGGCGGAGTAGCCGCGCGGCACCTCGACGTCGCCGGGCCGCTCGTCGCGGGGGACGTCGGACAGCGCCGCGCGCACTCGGCCCAGGACCTTTTCGCGTGATCCGCTCATCGGCTCCCCCTGTCGTCGCTGCGATTCTCGCCCCGCTCGCCGCTTTCGTCGCGCCCGCCTTCTCCCCGGCTGCGCCACCAGGAGCGGAAGGACTCGCCGGGGATCTCCGGGACGTCGCGGGTGTCGGTCCAGGCCGCGCCCGGGCCGGGCAGGTGGCGGGGGACCAGGGAGCGCACCGACGCCGCCGCCCGTTGCGCGGCGTCCAGCCGGCGGCGGTCGCCGAGCACCCACCCGGCGGCACCCATGGCCGCCTTCTCGGCCCGGTGCCCGGTGCCGCCCGCGACCTCCTCGCGCAGGTGCACCAGCACCTCGGGGATGTCGATGGCGACCGGGCACACCTCGTAGCAGGCCCCGCACAGCGACGACGCGTAGGGCAGCGCCGCGTCGACCTCCGACGCGGTGCCGCGCAGCTGCGGGGTGAGGATGGCCCCGATCGGCCCCGGGTAGACCGACCCGTAGGCGTGGCCGCCGGTCCGCTCGTAGACCGGGCAGATGTTCAAACAGGCCGAGCAGCGGATGCAGCGCAGCGCCTGGCGGCCCACGGTGTCGGCGAGGACGTCGGTGCGCCCGTTGTCCAGCAGCACCACGTGCACGTTCTGCGGCCCGTCGCCGGGCGTCACCCCGGTCCACACCGACGTGTAGGGGTTCATCCGCTCCCCGGTGGAGGACCGCGGCAGCAGCTGGAGGAACACCTCCAGATCCGCCCAGGTCGGCACGGTCTTCTCGATGCCCACCACCGAGATCAGGGTCTCGGGCAGGGTGAGGCACATCCGCCCGTTGCCCTCGGACTCCAGCACCACCAGCGAGCCGGTCTCGGCCACCGCGAAGTTCGCGCCCGAGATCGCCACCTTGGTGCGCAGGAACCGCTCGCGCAGGTGCACCCGCGCGGCCTCGGCCAGGGCGCGCGGGTCGTCGCCCAGCCCCTCGGGGGCGGGCACGCCCCAGGCGGCCATGCGGTCGCGGAAGATCTCGCGGATCTCCGCCCGGTTGCGGTGGATGGCCGGCACCAGGATGTGCGAGGGCAGGTCGTCGCTGAGCTGCACGATCAGCTCGGCCAGGTCGGTCTCGTAGGCGGTGATGCCCGCCTGCTCCAGCGCCTGGTTGAGCTCGATTTCCTGGGTCGCCATGGACTTGACCTTGACGACGTCGCGCTCGCCCGTGGCGCGGACGAGGTCGGTGACGATGCGGTTGGCCTCGGCGGCGTCGGCGGCCCAGTGGACGTGCCCGCCGGCCGCGGTGATCGCCTCTTCCAGCCGTTCCAGGTGGACGTCGAGGTGGCGCAGGGTGCGGTCTTTGATGGCGGCGCCGGCGGCGCGCAGCTCGGCCCAGTCGTCCAGCTCGCCCACGACCACGCCCCGCTTGTCGCGGATGGTGTGCGTGGCCTTGCGCAGGTTGTGCCGCAGCTGGGAGTCGCCGGTGGCGGCGCGGGCGGCGGCGGGGAACGCGGGCATCCCGACGAAGGTGCTGCTCATATGGCGGCGGGCTCCTGTTCGGTCGAGGCGAGGATCTCGGCGAGGTGGACCGCCTTGACGCCCGAGCGTGCGCGGTCGAGGGTGCCGCCGATGTGCATCAGGCAGGAGTTGTCGACGGCGCACAGCACCTCGGCGCCCGTGGCGGCGACGTTGCGCGCCTTGTCGGCCCCCATGGCCGCCGACACATCGGGGTTCTTCACCGCGAAGGTGCCGCCGAACCCGCAGCACTCGCGTTCGCCGGCCAGCTCCACCAGCTCCAGGCCGCGCACGGCGCGCAGCAGCCGGTAGGGGCGGTCGCCCAGCTTGAGCAGCCGCAGCCCGTGGCACGTGGGGTGGTAGGTGACGGTGTGGGGGAAGTAGGCGCCGACGTCGGTGACCCCCAGGACGTCGACCAGGAGTTCCGAGAGGTCGTACACGCGCGGGGCGACGCGCTCGGCGGCGCGCGCCAGGCGGCTGCCCGGTGCGCCCAGTCGCGGGTAGTTGTCGCGGACCATCGCCGCGCACGATCCCGAGGGGGCCAGGACGGCGTCGGCGTCGGCGAACGTCTCCACGAACCGGACCGCGAGCCGCTGGGCGTCGCGCCGGTAGCCGGTGTTGTAGTGCATCTGGCCGCAGCAGGTCTGGTCCTCGGGGAAGACGACCTCGTGCCCCAGCCGCTCCAGCAGGCGTACCACCGCGCGCCCGGTGCCCGGGAACAGGGTGTCGTTGACGCAGGTGATGAACAACGCGATCCGCATGCGCTCCCTCGATCCCGGCGCGCCGTGGGCGGGCGGCGGCACGTGGGGTGGTGGTCTGATGACTTCTCGGTGACGTGGCGGCCGAATGCGCTTTCCGGGGAAAAGCGCTCCGGAATCCGGTCCGTACACGATGATTGGTCTGACAACTTCTACGCGGCGGGGTTGTAACGTGTCAAGACGGCGCGGCCGTTTCCGCCGCACCGTCCCGGACCCGGAGGAGCATCCGTGACCCTGCCCGACACCGCCGCGGCGCCGCCCCCGCCCGGGCGCATGCCGGTCACCCAGCGGGCGATCGAGCAGATCAAGGGCCGTATCGCCGACGGCACCCTGCGCCCCGGCGACCGCCTGCCCACCGAGCGCGACCTGTCGGCCGACCTGGGCGTCTCCCGCAGCTCCATGCGCGAGGCCATCCGCGCGCTGACCACGCTGGGCGTGCTGGAGGCCCGGCACGGCGCCGGCGTCTATGTGACCGCCCTGCGCCCCGGCGACCTGCTGGAGACCTTCTCCGTGCTCGCCGAGGTCTCCCAGGGTGAGACCCTGATCGAGGTCCTCCAGGTGCGCCGGATGCTGGAGCCCGCCGCCACCGCACTGGCCGCCGCGCGCGCCGACGACGCCCAGCTCCGGCGCCTGGGCGAGCTGGTCGACCGCATCGGCTCCGGCGACGAGGGCGACACGGTCGCGGCCGACCTCACCTTCCACCAGGCCATCGTCGAGATCACCGGCAACGCCACCCTGGCGGCCATCAACGACGGCCTGTCCTCGCGCACCTTCAACGCCCGGGTCTGGCGCGGCCACCGCGAGCCCGGCGCGGCGGCGCGGCTGCGCGAGGACCACGCGCGGATCCACCGCGCCCTCCTGGCCCGCGACCCCGACGCCGCCCGCGCGGCCGCCACCATGCACGTCCTGGAGGTCGAGCGGTGGCTGCGCGCCGACCTGGACGTCCGAGCGGGCGGCCCGGAGGGCGCCCACCGGCGCGGCGGGCGGGGTGACATCTGACACCCCGTGCAGGTCGCGGCGGCCGATGCCGGACCGGTGTCGCAGAGCCGCACGGGACACGCGGGGCGCGGAGTTAGGGTGAGGACCAGCCACCCGCTTTGCGACCCCGGGAGACCCCAGCCGTGTCGGATCCTTTCGTTCACCTGCACGTCCACACCGAGTACTCGATGCTCGACGGCGCGGCCAAGCTGAAGCCGTTGTTCGCCGAGGCGAAGCGGTTGGGGATGCCTGCCGTGGCGATGACCGACCACGGGAACATGTTCGGCGCCTATGAGTTCTGGCAGCAGTCGAAGGGGTCCGGGGTCAAGCCGATCATCGGGATCGAGGCCTACGTCGCCCCCGACTCCCGGTTCCACAAGAAGCGGATGAAGTGGGGCCAGGCGCGCGACACCGACGGCGACTCCGCCGAGGGCGGCAAGGACATCTCGGGCGGCGGCCGCTACCTGCACATGACCATGTGGGCGCGCAACGCCCAGGGGCTGCGCAACCTGTTCCGCATGTCGTCGCTGGCGTCGTTCGAGGGCTACTACATGAAGCCCCGCATGGACCTGGACCTGATGGCGGAGCACTCCGACGGCGTCATCGTCTCCACCGGCTGCCCCTCCGGGGGTGTGCAGACCCGGCTGCGGCTGGGCCAGGAGAAGGAGGCGATCGACTACGCCGGCCGCCTGGTCGACATCTTCGGCCGCGACAACGTTTTGCTGGAGCTGATGGAGCACGGGGTGCCCATCGAGCGCGAGGTCCGCGACGGCCTGCTGACCGTGGGCAAGAAGGTGGGCCTGCGGCCCCTGGTCACCAACGACTCCCACTACGTCACCGAGGACCAGGCCGAGGCGCACGACGCGCTGCTGGCGGTCGGCGTCGGCAAGAACCTCGACGACCCCGCCCGGTTCAAGTTCAACGGGTCGGGCTACTACATCAAGACCGCCGACGAGATGCGGGCCCTGCTGTCGCTGGACGAGTGGGCCGAGGGCTGCAAGAACACGCTGTGGGTGGCCGAGCAGGTCGAGGAGGGCTGCTACGACGAGGTGTTCGCCCACCGCGACCTGATGCCGGAGTTCCCCGTCCCCGAGGGTGAATCGCAGTCGTCATGGCTGCGCAAGGAGGTCGTGCGGCTGACCCCGGTGCGCTACCCCGACGGCCCCTCCGACGAGGTGCAGCGCCGGATCGACTACGAGCTGGCCACCATCGAGGAGATGGGCTTTCCCGCCTACTTCCTCGTGGTCTCCGACATCTGCCAGCACGCCCGCAAGAACGGCATCGCCCTGGGCCCCGGCCGCGGGTCGGCGGCCGGGTCGATGGTCGCCTACGTCCTGGGGATCACCGACCTCGACCCGGTGGCACACGGCCTGCTGTTCGAGCGGTTCCTCAACCCCGAGCGCGTCACCATGCCCGACGTCGACCTGGACTTCGACGAGCGCAAGCGCGGTGACATGATCCGCTACGTCACGGATCTGTACGGCGAAGAGCGGGTCTCCCAGATCCTCACCTTCGGCACCATCAAGGCCAAGGCGGCGGTGAAGGACTCCACCCGCATCCTCGGGCTGCCCTACGCCGTCGGCGACAAGATCACCAAGGCGTTCCCGCCGGCCGCGGGCGGCAAGGAGATCCCGCTCGGCGCGATCTACGACGAATCCCAGGAGCGCTACAGCGAGGCCTCCGAGCTGCGCCAGATGCAGGAGAACGACCCCGAGACCCGCCGGGTGCTGGAGACCGCGCGCGGTATCGAGGGGCTGACCCGCGGCACCGGGGTCCACGCGGCCGGGGTGATCCTGTCCAAGGAGCCGCTGCTCGACGTCATCCCGCTGCACAAGCGCGACACCGACGGCGCCATCATCACCGGCTTCCCCTACCCTCAGTGCGAGGAGATGGGGCTGCTCAAGATGGACTTCCTGGGCCTGCGCAACCTCACGATCATCGACGACGCCATCCAGAACGTGAAGTCCAACGAGGGCGTCGACATCGACTGGTCGACCATCGGCGACGACGACAAGAAGACCTACGAGCTGCTGGCGCGCGGCGACACCCTGGGCGTGTTCCAGCTCGACGGCACGGCCATGCGCGCCCTGCTGCGCCGGATGCAGCCCACCGCGTTCTCCGACATCACCGCCGTCAACGCGCTGTACCGGCCCGGCCCCATGGCCGCCAATGCCCACAACGACTACGCCGACCGCTCCAACGGGCGCCAGGAGATCACGCCGATCCACCCCGAGCTGGGCGAGGCGCTGGACCCGATCCTCAAGGAGACCTACCACGTCCTGGTCTACCAGGAGCAGATCATGGCGATCGCCCAGCAGCTCGCCGGATACAGCCTGGGCGGCGCCGACCTCATGCGCCGCGCCATGGGCAAGAAGAAGAAGGAGGCCCTGGAGAAGGAGTACGTCACCTTCCAGGCGGGCATGCTGGAGCGCGGCTTCTCCCAGGACGCGATCACCACCCTGTGGGACGTCATGCTCCCGTTCTCGGGGTATGCGTTCAACAAGTCCCACGCCGCCGGCTACGCCATCCTCAGCTTCCGCACCGCCTACCTCAAGGCCAACCACCCCGCGTCCTACATGGCGGCGCTGCTGACCTCGGTGGGCGACGACAAGGACAAGATGGCGGTCTACCTGGCCGAGTGCCGCAAGATGGGCATCAAGGTGCTGCCGCCCGACGTCAACGAGTCGGGCCTGCGCTTCACCGCTGTGGGCCGCGACGTCCGCTTCGGGCTGGGGGCGGTGCGCAACGTCGGCGTCAACGTCGTCGACTCGATCGTGCGGACCCGCACGGAGAAGGGCAAGTTCGCGAGCTTCGTCGACTTCCTCTCCAAGATCGAGCTGGCCGCCTGCAACAAGCGCGTGGTCGAATCGCTGATCAAGGCCGGCGGGTTCGACTCCCTCGGCCAGCCCCGCATGGACCTCGTCACCCACCACGAGACCGCGGTCGACGCGATGATCGGCGCCAAGAAGCAGGAGGCCAACGGCCAGTTCGACCTGTTCGGCGGGGGCGACGAGAGCGAGGAGTCCGCGGCCCCCATCGGCCTGGACATCGCCTGGAACAACGACCGGGAATGGGACCGCAAGACCAAGCTCGCCCTGGAGCGCGAGATGCTCGGCCTGTACGTCTCCAGCCACCCGCTGGCCGGGGCCGAGCGCATCCTGGCGCGCAACCGCGACACCTCCATCCTGGAGATCGTCAACGGCGAGCGCCGGCACATGAGCGAGGTCCGCATCGCCGGGCTCATCTCCTCGGTCGAGCGGCGCGTGAGCAAGACCGGCAACCAGTGGGCCAAGCTCGTGATCGAGGACCTCGACGGCTCGACCGAGGCGCTGTTCTTCGCCGAGGCCTACACCCTGTACTCCACGGTGTTCGCCGCCGACACCGCCGTGTCCATCAAGGGCAAGGTCAAGGAGCGCGAGGGGGAGTACTCCATCCAGGCCAACGAGATGACCCTGCTGGACATCGCGCACGTGTCGGAGGGGCCGGCGCCGGTGCTGCTGCGCGTGCAGACCCAGCGCCTCGACGCCGAGCTGGTCGGCGAGCTCAAGAGCGTGCTCCGGACCCACCGCGGCGACACCCCGGTGACCCTGCGCGCCGAGCACCCGGTCCAGTCCCGGATCTATGAGCTGCCCGACTACTCGGTGGAGATGAGCCCGGCGTTCTCCGGCGACGTCAAGTCGCTGCTGGGCGCCGACGCCATCACCTACTAGCCGGAGGCGGCCCCCGGCACCGGAGCGGCCGGCCCCCGCGAAGGGCGGGGGCCGGCCGTTTCCGGTCCGGGGCTATCCGGCTTCGGGGTCGCCCAGCCGTTCGAGGACGTGGCGGACGGTGTCGCGCAGCAGCCCCGCCTTGTAGCCGGTCTGGGCGAGCGGGGAGCACAGGGCGGTCACCCCGCTGACGGCGTCGGTGATCGCGTTCTGGGTGAGCCGCCGGCCGGCCAGCGCCTCCTCGACCCCGGACAGGCGCAGCGGGGTCCGGGCCACGCCGCCCACCGCGACCGCGATCCGCTCGGCGTGCCCGCTCGCGCCCGGCACCACCCGGGCGACGGCCTCCACCAGCGGCCACTCGCCGCGGGAGCGGGCGGTCGCCCGGTGGTAGGCGGCGCGCTCACCGTCATCGGGCGTGGGCAGGCGCACCCCGGTGAGCAGCCGCCCCTGCTCCAGGACGTGGTCGCGGGTGGGGTCGGCGCCGTCGTAGAGGCCGGCCACGGCCATCGGCGGCGCCCCCTCCACCTCCACCTGCGCGTCGTAGGCCAGCAGCGCTATCGCCAGCGAGGACGGGTGCGGGGCCGCGCACGGGCCCTGCTGGATCACCGTGCCGTAGCGGTGGTCGCCCTCGCGGGCCGGGCACGAGTCGCCGCCGTTCTGGAAGCAGCTGAACGCGGGGTTGCGGAAGTACCAGCACCGGTTGCGCTGGAGCAGGTTGCCGCCGATCGTGCCGGCCGCCCGGATCTGCGGGGTGGCCAGGGCGCCGGCGGTGGCGGTCAGCGCCGGGTAGGCGGTGCGCAGCCGCGGGTCGGCGGCGATCGCGGCGACGGTGGTGGTGGCGCCGATCCGGGCCGAGCCGTCGCCGGCCCAGTCGACCCCGCTCAGCTCCGCGACGCGGTGCAGGTCGGTGAACGGTCCGGCGGCGGTGCCCGCGGCCAGGCGGGCCATGACGTCGGTGCCGCCGGCGCGGGCCTCGGACCCGGTGTCGCGCAGGGCCGCCACCGCTGTGGCGATGTCGTGTGGGGCGCTCAAGAGCCGATCCCTTCAAGGAGGCGGTCGGGGCGGATGGGCAGGTGGCGGGGGCGCCAGCCGGTGGCGTCGCGGACGGCGTTGCCGATCGCGGCCGCGACTCCGACCGTGGCGACCTCGCCGAGGCCCACGCCGCCGCCGGGGACGTGCTCCCACCCCTCGTGGTGGAAGTGCACCTCGATCTCCGGTGTGTCGCCGATGCCGGGGATGCGGTAGTCCTCCAGGTTGTCGGTGAGCACGGTGCCGGTGGCGGGGTCGGTGACCCGCTGTTCGAACAGCGCGTAGCCCACGCCCTGGACGATCGCGCCCTCGACCTGGTTGCGGGCCAGGCGCTCGGCGTAGATGCGGCCGGCCGAGATCCCCGCCCAGCATCGGGTGGCCCGCACGGTGCCCAGCAGGGTGTCGACCTCGACCTCCATGATGTGCACCGCGCCGCTGAACCCGCGGCCGATGGTGACGTCCCCCATGGCGAAGGGGGTGACGTAGCCGCGGCGGTCGCGGCGGCGCCTGCCGGTCACGCGCACCCCGGCCGCGGTGTCGAGGGTCTCGGGCGGCAGCGCGCCGCTCGCGGGCGCCGACGGGGTGCGGGACCCGAGTTCTTTGCGCAGCAGCCGTGCGGCCTCGGCCGCGGCGGGTGCCACCGACGCCGTGGTGCGGCTGCCGGTGGAGCCGGGGCCGTGCGCGGCGTCGCCCGACCCGGTCTCGACCCGGATCCGGTCGTGGGGCAGGCCCAGCTCGTCGCGGAGGACGCCGGCGATGACCGACCGTGCGCCGGTGCCGATGTCCTGGGTCGCGGTGCGCGCGACGACCACGCCGTCCTCGACCGAGAGTTCGACCTCGGTCCCGGAGTCGAGCAGGTACAGCCAGTTGGAGGCGGCGACCCCCACTCCGCGGCGGTAGCGGCCGGTGCGGGCGCCGCGCGGCCGGTCGCGCCAGGCGGGCAGGGCCGCGGCCCAGTCGTAGAGGGCGCGGCGCTTGGGGTTGCCGTCCCAGCGGCGGCGCAGCGCGACGGGGTCCTCGTCGAGACGGGTGGCCATGTCGTCGACCGCCTGCTCCAGCGCCCAGGACAGGGGCGGGCCGCCGGGGCCGCGGAAGGGGGCGCCCGGCGGGTGGTTGGTGACGACGTCGTAGTCGCGCATCCGCCGCGGTGCGGTGCCGTACATCAGGTTGCCGTGCAAGGCCACCGCGGAGCCGACCGAGACGCCGCCCTCGCCGTAGGCGTCGATGGTCAGAGCGGCGAGGTCGCCGTCGGCGTCGGCGAGCATGGCCAGGCGGGTGCGGGAGCCGGGCCGGTTGCCCGCGTCGGTCAGCTCCTCGGCGCGGTCGAAGACCACTCGCACCGGTGCGCCCGACAGCCGTGCCAGTTCGACGGCGGCCACGGTCTCGGTGGACAGCGTCCCCTTGGCGCCGAACCCGCCGCCCACGTGCTCGGCGGTGACGTGGACCCGGGAGCGGTCCAGCTTCCAGCGGCTTGCCGCCGCGTCGGCGATCGCGGCCACGACCTGGGTGGAGACGTGCAGGTGCAGGTCGCCGTCGGCGTCCCAGCGCGCCACGCAGGCGTGCGGCTCCATCGGGGTGTGCACCTGGACCGCGGTGCTGAACTCGCCCAGGACCAGGCGCGGGTCGGCGTCCCCGGCCGCGGCGGCGATGCGGCGCACCGCGGTGCCCGGGCGCAGGCTGCCGCCGGCGGGCCCGCGCAGGTTGCCCTTCCAGCGCCCGGGCAGCGACAGCCCTTCGGAGCTGGTGGGGGCCGTTTTGCGTTCGTTCGGGGTGGGGTAGACGACCGGGGCGTCCTCGGCGCGCGCGGCGTCGGGGTCCAGGACGGTGGGCAGGTCGCGGTAGTCGACCGAGACCTGGTCGGCGGCGGCGCGCGCCTTCTCGCGGGTGGGCGCGGCCACGGCCAGCACCGGCTGGCCCACGTAGCGGACGGTGCGGTCGCCGGGGAGCAGTTCGACGTGCGGCGCCTCGCCGGCGTCGATGGCGCCGACCACCGCGTGGGCCCGGGAGGAGCGCACGAGCACCGCTTCCCAGCACCCTTCGATCTGCACGTCGGTGGTGTATCGGGCGCGCCCGGTGACCTTGTCCATGGCCTCGGCCCGCGGCGGGGGAGCGGCCGGCTCGGCGTCGTGCTCGCCGGCGCAGGCCGCGGCGACCGCACTGTAGATCCCCTCGTAGGCGCCGCACCGGCACAGGTGCCCGGCCATGGCGTCGGCGATCTCGGCGCGGCCGGGCGCGGTGTCGCCGTTGGCGGCGCGCCAGGCGTCGACGAATGCGGCGGCCTCGACCACGAACCCGGGAGTGCAGTAGCCGCACTGGAGGGCGTCGTGCGCGGCGAACGCGCGCTGGACGGGGTGGGTACCGCCCAGGCCCTCCACGGTGGTGACCGCCCGGCCCTCCAGGGCCGAGGAGGGCAGGAGGCAGGAGGCGGTGGGGGCGCCGTCGACGAGGACGGTGCACGCCCCGCAGACGCCCGCTCCGCAGGCACGTTTGGCGCCGGTGAGCCCCAGCTCGTCGCGGACGAGGTCGATGGCCGGCGCGTCCGGATCGGCGGCGACCTCGGTCGCGCTGCCGTTGACGGAGAACTCCATCGTTGATACCTCCGATGACTGTTGACGTCGTCAACCTAGCAGCTGCGTTGACGGTGTCAACAGCCCTGCCGTAGTGTCGCGGTATGCCCGCAGCTCATCCCCCGGAAACCGACGCGGCCGACCCGTCCGGGCCGCCGCCCGGCGACACCCGGAGCCGGCTCATCGCCGCCGCATCGAAGCTCCTCGGGGAGGGCGGGCCCGACGCCGTCACCCTGCGCGGCGTGGGCGAGCGCGTCGGCGTATCGAGAACGGCGCCCTACCGGCACTTCCAGGGCAAGAACGACCTGCTCACGGCCGTCGCCGTGGCCGAGGTCGGGCGGCTGCGCGACGAGATCGTCGCCGCGCTCGAGGCGGGCGGCGACCCCCCGGCCATGCTGCACCGCGTGTTCACGTCCTTCATCCGCCTGGGCATCCAGCGGCCCGAGCACTACCGGCTGATCTTCGGCGAACGCCTCACCGAGACCAAGGACGGCGAGCTCAAGACCGCCGCGGGCGCGCTGATGCAGATGTGCGTCGCCGTGTTCGCCGACGGCCAGCGGGCGGGCTACATCCGCTCCGGCGACCCCCACGACCTCGCCCTGCTCACCTGGTCCTCACTGCACGGCCTGATCACCCTCGCGATCTCGGGCCACCTCGCGCAGAAGGGGTACCTCACCGACACCGCCCTCGCCCGCCTGGTCACCGAGCTGGTCGCCGGCCTAGAGCCCCGAAGCGCGCCGTGAAGGACCCGCGGCGGCGAACATGGGACCGACAACACCAGGATCCCGCCGCCGCAGCGGGGCACCATATGGACTATGGCTGAATCAGCGACGGCCCTCGGGGCCTTCCTCCGCGCCCGCCGGGGCCGCATCGGCCCCATGGAAGCGGGGCTGCCCGACAGCGGGCGCCGCCGCACGCCCGGCCTGCGCCGCGAGGAGGTGGCCCAGCTCGCCGGCGTGAGCGTCGACTACTACACGCGGCTGGAACAGGGCCGCAGCAGCCGCCCCTCGCCACGCGTCATCGCGGCGCTGGCGCGCGCGCTCATGCTCAGCACCGCCGAGCGCGTCCACCTGGCCAAGCTCGCCGGGGTGGAGGTCCCCGGCGACGCCCCCGGAGCCGCCGAGGACGTGCCCCCGCTCCTCCACCGCCTCCTGGAGACCGTCCTGCCCGCCCCGGCCTACGTCATCGACGCCCGCCTGGACCTGCTGGCCTGGAACCGCTCGGCCGCCGCCCTGTTCACCGACTTCGCCGAACTGCCCGCGCACAGGCGCAACGTGGTCTGGCTGATGCTGCGCGACGAGACCGTGCGGTCCCGGTTCATCGACCCCGACGCCTCGGCGCGGCTGATGGTGACCGCCCTGCGCCGGCTCGCGGGCGGCGACGCCGACGACGCGCGGGCCTCCGCCCTCGTCGGCGAGCTCCGCCGCACCAGCCCGGAGTTCCGCGCCTGGTGGGGCGGGCGCGACCGCGTCCGCTGCGACACCGGGTGCCTGGACCTGCGCCACCCCGGGGTCGGCCGCGTCCGGCTCGACTTCCAGGCGCTGGCGCTCCCCGACGGCTCCGGCAGGCTCCTCACCGTCTTCACCGCCCAGCCCGAGAGCCCCGACCAGGCGGCGGTGGAGCTGCTGGCGTCGCTGGCGGCCGACTGAGCGGCGACCCGCCGCGGAGGGCCGGGCTCACCTGTGGAGGAGGTCCGGGCGCTCGCCGCCGATCGTCTCGGCCAGTTCGCGCACGTCCTGCTCCGGGACCGAGCCGTCGCCCCCGATGCGCACGACGGGCGTGCCGGCGTCGATCCCGCGGCGGCCGTCGAGCCGCAATCCGCCGGCACGGGTGCGCACGGCGAAGGACGGCAGGCCGGGGACGTCGCGGTGCAGGTAGAGGTCGATCACCACCCGTTTGGCGGGCCGAGGGGCGCCCGCCGCACGGACGCCGTAGCGCCATACGTCGATCACGTGCACGTCGTCCCAGGCGATGAAGGCACGGCGGCTCCGGAACCGCCACACGGGCCGCTCGGCCACCTCCAGCCCGAGATCGCCGACCGCGACCGCGCGGCGTGTGAGCGTGCGCGGAACGCCGCAGGTGGAGGCGGTGACGACGACCGCCAACAGCAGGAGGCACACCGCTGTCGTGATCGTCAGCGCCCGGTTCCGCACCCACAGGGCCTCGGCCAGGTGGCGGCCGCGGTCGAGATCCATGTCGACGAGGGTGAGCAGCGCCCCGGTGAGCAGCAGGCCGAACGATCCCAAGCCGACGATGCCCGCGATGCGGAGCTCCAGGTCGCCGATCCGGCGGGGCGGAGGCGACCCCAGGCGCACGGTCCGGACGACGCGCTGCGACGGCGGATGGGGCATGGTCCGGTTCCTTCGTCCGATGCGGGCGGCAGACGTGCTCACGGGTGCGGGCCGGGGCGTGGTCAAGGCCGGTGGAACGGGAGCCGGAGGAGTGCGTCGGGCCTTCGGTGACAGGCGGTCTAGACTCTACGCCGTGGACAGCCAAGTGGTGTGGGCCGCGATCGTCATCGCCGCCATTGTGGCGGGCATCGCCGGCAAGGTGCTCCTGCGCGCCTCACGGTCGTCGGCCGTGCCCGTTCAGCCCCGGCCGGTGACCGAGGGCACGATCGTCCGCGCACGGGCGCTGATCGGCCAGGGCAAGCAGATCCTCGCGATCAAAGGCATCCGCGAGGAGACCGGCCTCGGCTTGAAGGAGGCCAAGGACCTCGCCGACGCCCTGCGGGACGGACGCCCGCTCCCGGTCCAGGTGGCGGGCCCCGGCACCGTTGCCCCCGTCGGCGCCGACCTGGCCGCGCGCGCCCGCGCCCTGCGCTCCCAGGGGCGCCAGGTCGACGCGATCCGTCTGGTCGTGACCGAGACCGGCATGAGCGAGACCGAGGCCACCCGCTTCCTCACTTCACTCGACGGCGCCTGACACCGGCGGAGCGCCGCCACGGTCGCGCGCGGTGTCCGTGAGTGCGGGCGGTGTCCGCGGGTGCGGGCGCGGAGTGCCTCGGGTGCGGCCGCCGTGCGGCCGGGATTCGGCCGTGGTGCGTTCCCGGTCCGTCAGCCCCGGTACACGTTCAGCGCGGCGGACGACTGCACCACCGGCATCAGCTCGATGCGGTTGACGTTGACCCGGGCCGGCTGCCCGACCGCCCAGTGCACGGCGTCGGCGACGTCCTCCGGGCGCAGCGGGTCGGTGTCGGCGTAGACCGCGTCGGCCTTGTCCTGGTCGCCGTGGAACCGCACCGCGGAGAACTCCGTGCCCCCGGCCAGCCCTGGTTCGACGTTGGTCACCCGCACCCCGGTGCCGTGCAGGTCGGAGCGCAGGTTGAGGCTGAACTGCTGCACGAACGCCTTCGTCGCGCCGTAGACGTTGCCGCCGGGGTAGGGGTAGGTGCCGGCGATGGACCCGATGTTGACCACGTGCCCGCGGCCGCGTTCGACCATGCCCGGGAGCACCGCGCGGGTGCAGTAGACGAGACCGGTGCAGTTGGTGTCGATCATCCGCTCCCAGTCGTCCAGGTCGGCCTCGTGCGCCGGCGACAGGCCCGCGGCCAGGCCCGCGTTGTTGACCAGGACGTCGACCTCGGCGAACGCGCCGGGCAGCGACCCCACGGCCTCCGCCACCGCCGCGCGGTCGCGCACGTCCAGGTGCAGCGGCAGCACGTTGGGGCCCAGCTCCTCGGCGAGCCCGGCGAGCAGTTCGTCGCGGCGCCCGGTCGCCACCACCCGGTGGCCGTCCGCGGCGAACCGCCGCGCAATGGCGGCCCCGAACCCGGTGGTGGCTCCGGTCACGAACACGGTCATCGCTGGCATCAAGCGGCCCTTCTCCGATCGGTCACGGGGCGGCTACCCGCCGGCACCCGCGGTACATCGCACGGGGGCGGCGCCACGCGCCCGGCGCTACACCGGATCCGGCGTACCCGCAACCCCCTCAACGGCACCGACCTTACCGCTGGCCGCCCTGATCCCCGGGCAGCGGGGCCGCCCCGGCAGAGAGCGCCGGGGCGGTGATGGGGGGGCGGATGTCACTCGCCGCCGATGTGCTCCATCCAGGGACCGCCGGCGGTGAGCCAATGGGGAACCAATTTCACCGGGAAGGGCGCATCGGTTTCGAAGACATCGGAGCCGACGACCTCGCCGACACAGCGGTACTCCGTTCCGCCCAGGCGGAATTCGAGGATGCTCGGAGCGAATGGGCCGACCGTGACGATCCAGTATGAAGGGATGCCGAACGCAGCGTACTCTCCCCGCTTCGTGTGATGGTCGCGCAGGACGCTGTCCGATGAGACGACCTCCACCGCCAGCAGTGGTGGTGTGGTGATGTAGTCGTCCAAGGGTGGGTAATGGTCAATGACCACGACGTCGGGTCGGCGAAAGTGCGTTCTCTCCCGATTGAGGACGATGACCGGGCGCGTGAAGGTTTCCCGGCCCTCCGGTTCACCGTTCGTCAGGTGGAACGCCAGCCGATGGACGGTCCGGGCGTGGGAGGATTCCGGTGTGGCGTGGATCTCGGCACGACCGTTGACGAGTTCGTAGAAGCACTCTATGTCCTCCACAGTGTCCACGGTGAGTGGCCCTTGTTGCGATTCCATTCCGTCGATGATCATTCACTCGCCACCGATGTGCTCCGTCCACGCGCCGTCGGCGACGAGCCACTGGGGCACGAGTTTGATCGGGAAGGGAGTGTCGGTCTCGAAGACCTCTTCGCCGTAGACCTGGGTGACCTCGTGGTACTCCCCGTCTTCGAGGCGCAGTTCGAGCAGCCCTGTCTTGTCCGGCGATGGGCTGATGATCCAGTACGACTCGATGCCGAAATCGGCGTACTCCCTCCGCTTGATCCAGTAGTCACGGTGTGTGCTCGACGGCGACACGACTTCGACCGCCAAGACCGGAGGCCGGGTGAGATTGGGGTGCTCGATGTCCTGGGTTCGGACAACGGCGACATCCGGACGGCGGTGGTGGGTCCGGTCGGCGTTGAATGTGATGCCAGGGTCGGTCAGCGCCACGTAGCCCTGTCGTATGGCGGTAAGGCCGATGTGTGTGACGAGCAGATTCTGGATGAGCGTGTGCCGAGTTGCGGGAGACGGGGACACATCAAGCCGCCCGTCGACCAGCTCGTAGCGGTTCCCGTCGTCGGGCATCCGCTCTAGGTCGTCGACGGTCAGTAGGCGCTGGTGCGGTGTCGTCCTGCCGATGCTCATGACTTTCATCATGCCTCCTTACGTGCATGCGGACCAGTATTCGCACACACGTGCCCACCGAGAGGGCGAACACGGCAATCCCGTGGCCCGACCACATTGAGGCGCGAAAAGCGGCGCCCGAACGCCGGTTTCGGGCGCCGTTCCTACCGTCCGATTCCCACGATGTCCTCCGGGCGGACCGGGGCGTGGGCGAGGGGGCGGCCCGTGGCCGCCCGGACGGCCGCCACGATCGCGGGGGTGGACGACAGGGTGGGCGGCTCCCCGGCGCCGCGGAGGCCGTACGGGGCGTTGGGGTCGGGGTGTTCCAGGACCTCCACTTGCATCGGCGGGGTGTCGAGGATGGTCGGGATCAGGTAGTCGGTGAAGGACGGGTTGCGGATCACGCCGTCGGCCACCTGGATCTCCTCCATCAGCGCCAGCCCCAGGCCCTGCGCGGATCCGCCGTGGATCTGCCCGGCGAGCTGCTGGGGGTGCAGGGCCTTGCCGACGTCCTGCACGGCGTCCAGGGCGACCACCTTGACCAGGCCCAGTTCCACGTCGACGTCCACGACCGCCCGGTGGACGCACATCCCGAACTGGGTGTGCGAAGCGCCCTGCCCAAGAGTCGGGTCGAGCATCTCGGTGGGGCGGTGGTGGAACTCGCGGGTCTCCTCGATCACCGCGTCACCGACCAGGTCGGCCAGCGACACCAGCACGCCGTCGCGCCCGGACACCACCTTGCCCCCGGTCAGCGACAGGTCCGCATCGTCCCGGTCCGCGCCCGCCGCCAGGCCGCGGTCGCGCGCCAGGGCGAAGACGCGCTCCCGCACGGCCTCGCAGGCGGCCTTGACCGCGCCGCCCGTCATGTAGGACTGGCGCGACGCCGAGGACGAGCCCGCCGACCCCACCCGGGTGTCGGACGGGTGGATCACCACCCGCTCCACCCCCAGCTCCGTGCGGGCGATCTGGCCCTTGATCGTCACCAGCCCCTGGCCGACCTCGGCGGCGGCCGTGTGCACGAGCACCACCGGCTCGCCGCCGATGACCTCCAGGCGCACGCGCGCGGTGGAGTAGTCGTCGAAGCCCTCGGAGAAGCACAGGTTCTTCAGCCCGACCCCGTAGCCGACACCGCGCACCACGCCCTCGCCGCGGCTGGTGCCGGCCAGCCCCCCGGGCAGGGTGCGCAGGTCGGCGGGGTCCGAGAGCGCGTCGCGGTCCGGGGGCATCGGCAGGTCGCGGGCGCGCCGGAGCATGTCGGCCATGGGCATCGGCGCGTCGATGACCTGACCGGTGATGGTCCGCGACCCCTGCGTCACCGCGTTGCGGACCCGCAGCTCCACCGGGTGCAGCCCCAGTTCGGCGGCGAGCCGGTCCATCTGCGACTCGTAGCCGAAGCACGCCTGCACCGCGCCGAACCCGCGCATCGCCCCGCACGGCGGGTTGGTGGTGTAGACGCCGTAGGCGTCCACCGACGCGTGCGGGATCTCGTAGGGGCCCAGCCCCAGCGAGGACGCCACGCCCACCACAGCCGCGGTGGTCGAGGCGTAGGCCCCGCCGTCCAGGATGATCTCCGCGGTGGCGTAGAGCAGCCTGCCGTCCTTCGTCGCGCCGTGCTCGAAGCGCATCCTGGCCGGGTGCCGGTGGACGTGGCCGAAGAACGACTCCTCGCGGTTGTACACGAACTTCACCGGCCGGCCCGTGCGCAGCGCGAGCATGCAGGCGTGGATCTGCATGGACAGGTCCTCGCGGGCGCCGAACGCGCCCCCCACCCCGGCCAGGGTCAGCCGCACCTTGTCCTGGGGCAGGCCCAGGCACGGCGCGATCTGGCTCTGGTCCACGTGGAGCCACTGGGTGGCGATGTGCAGGTCGACGCCGCCGTCATCGTCGGGGACCGCCAGCCCGGACTCCGGGCCCAGGAAGGCCTGGTCCTGCATGCCGACCTCGTACTCCCCGGTGACCACCGCGTCGGCGCGTGCCCGCAGGTCGGCCACTGCGGCGCCCGCGGCGAAGTCCCCGGTGCGGATGGGCTGGTGGCGGACGACGTTGCCGGCCCCCATCGGGTGCTCGGGCGATTCCCCGGGCCCGTGCACCAGCGGGCATTCGGGGTCGAGGGCGGCCCGCCGCGGGTCGGAGACCGGCTCCAGCACCTCGTAGTCGACGGCGATCCGCTCCAGCGCCCGGCGCGCGGTCTCGGGGTGGTCGGCGGCGACGATGGCCACCGGCTCGCCCTTGTAGCGGACCTTGCCGAAGGCCAGCACCGGCTGGTCGCGGTGCTCCAGCCCGTAACGCTTGTCCCCGGGCACGTCCTCGTGGGTGAGGACCGCGTACACGCCGGGCAGCTTCAGCGCCGGCGTGGTGTCGATGCCGCGGATGCGCGCGTGGGGGTGCGGGCTGCGCAGTGTCATCCCCCACAGCATGTCCTCGGTCCACATGTCGGAGGAGTAGGCGAAGGCGCCGGTGACCTTCAGTGTCCCGTCGGGGCGGCGGGGGCTGGAGCCCACGCCGTCGCGGGTGGTACCGGACAGTCCGGGCGGGCCGGTGCGGGGGGTGGCGGTGGTGCCGGGCATCAGCGGTTCGCCTCCTGGAGCAGTCGGGCGCGGGCGGTGCGGCCCGCGCGGGCGGCCTCGTCGGCGGGGACGGTGCGCAGCTCGCCGTTCTCGACGACGGGTGCGCCGCCGACGAGCAGCAGGTCCAGCGGGGGCTGGGGGCCGAAGGCGAGCGCCACCACCGGGTCGGCGATCACGTCGCGGCCGTAGCCGTCGACCCGCCACAGGGCGATGTCGGCGAGCTTGCCGGGCTCCAGCGAGCCGATCTCGGCGGCGCGCCCCAGGCAGGCGGCGCCGCCCAGGGTCGCCATGTGCAGGGCCTGCCGGGCGCTCATGGCCTGCGGGCCCGAGCGGGCGCGGGCCATCAGCAGGGCCTGGCGGATCTCGCCGGCCAGGCCGGTCAGCTCGCTGGAGGCCGGCCCGTCCACGCCCAGCCCGACGGTGGCCCCGGCCGCCAGCAGCTCGGTGGTGCGGCAGATGCCCGCGCCCAGGCGGGCGTTGGAGGAGGGGCAGTGGGCGACGCCGGTCCCGGTGGCGGCGATGCGGGCGATGGCGGCGTCGGACAGGTGCACGGCGTGGGCGAACCACACGTCGGGGCCCAGCCAGCCCAGCTTCTCGGCGTACTCCACCGGGGTGCAGCCGAACTCCGCCCGGCACCGGTCCTCCTCGTCCAGGGTCTCGGCGAGGTGGGTGTGCAGGCGCACGCCCGCGGCGCGGGCGAGCTCGGCGGCGCCGGTCATCAGCTCGCGGGTGACGGAGAACGGGGAGCACGGGGCGACCGCGACGCGCGTCATCGACTCCGGTGCGGGGTCGTGGTGGGCGTCGATGGCCTCCTGGGTGGCGGCGAGGGCGTCGTCTGTCGTCTCCACGACGCTGTCGGGCGGCAGCCCTTCGGCGGAGTGGCCGCGGTCCATCGAACCGCGGGCCAGGTCCAGCCGGACGCCGACCCGGCGGGCCGCCTCGACCTCGGCGGCGGCGATGTCGCCGCGCCCCGAGGGGAAGATGTAGTGGTGGTCGGAGGCCGTGGTGCAGCCCGACAGGGCGAGCCAGCCCAGCCCCGCCAGCGTGGTACCCGCGACGACCTCGGCGTCGAGCCGGTGCCAGATGTCGTAGGAGCCCACCAGCCACTCGAACAGGGTGCCGTCGGTGAACAGGCCCTGTGTCGCCCACTGGTAGAGGTGGTTGTGGGTGTTCACCAGTCCCGGCGTGGCCAGGCACCCCCGCCCGTCGACCCGCCGCGCCCCGGGAACGGCCGGCGCCGCCCCCGGCCCGACGGCGGTGATGCGGCCGCCGTCGGTGACGATATAGCCGTCGGGGTATTCGTCCCCGGAGACCGTGACGACGTGGGCTCCCTCGATGACGATGGCGTTCACGTGACGGCTCCTCGCGTGCGGGGCCGGGGGTCCCGGTGGGGGTGGACGGTGGCCGCCGCCCGGCGGAGGCGGTCCCGCGGGCCGGGGCGCCGTCCGGCGGCTCCTTGGGTGCGCGCCGGGGAGGGCGTCGACGATTTCACGGCGCCTCCCCCGCTCCATCGCGCTCCGCCGCGGCCGTGCGTGCTGCCGCCAGGCGGACCGCGTCGATGATCTTCTCGTAGCCGGTGCACCGGCACAGGTTTCCGGCCAGGGCCTCGCGGATCTCCGGGTCGGCGGGCACGGGGCCTCTGGTTCCCACCGTGCGGGTGATCAGGTCGTCGGCCTGCACCACCAGGCCCGGTGTGCAGAAGCCGCACTGCACGGCGCCGGCCTCGACGAACGCCTCCTGGACCGCGCTGAGCCGCATGCGTCCGCCCTCGTGCGCGGGCCCCTCGCCGGGTCCGCCCGGCCGCGCCAGGCCTTCGACGGTGCGGACCGACCGCCCCTCGCACTGGCCGGCGGCGACCATGCACGCGCACGCGGTCACGCCGTCCAGGTAGACCGTGCACGACCCGCACTCGCCCTGCTCGCAGGCGTTCTTGCTGCCCGGCAGGCCCAGCCGTTCGCGCAGTACGTACAGCAGGCTCTCCCCGGCCCAGACGTCGTCGGCGGTGACCTGCTCGCCGTTGACCTCGAATGTCACGCGCATCGTGCCGTCCCCTCCCGGTAGTCGGTGGCGCTCCAGGCGAGCGCGCGGCGGGCCATGACCGCCAGTGCGCGCCTGCGGTAGGCGGCGCTCCCGCGTACGTCGTCGATGGGGCGCGCGGCCGATGCGACGAGGTCGCCGAACTCGCGGACGTCGGCCTCCGCGGGCGGGGTGCCGCGGTCCCAGTCGAAGCGCTCGGCCAGGAAGCGTTCGGCCTCCGGGGCGCGCAGCGGGGTGGGCCCGGCCGACCCGATGCCGGTGCCGACGGTGCGCGCGGAGGCGTCCAGCGCCAGGGCGAAGGAGGCGACCGCGATGACCATGGCGTTGCGGGTGCCGATCTTGCTGAACTGCTGCGGCCCGGCGGGGTGGGGCAGCAGCACGGCGGCGATCAGCTCGTCGTCGCGGCGGGCCGTGCGCCGCGGTCCGAGGTAGAACTCGCGGGCCGGGACCCGCCGCACGCCGCGGACCGAGGCGAGCTCGACGACGGCGCCTATGGCCAGCAGCGGCGGGTGGGCGTCGCCCGCGGGGGAGGCCTCGCCGAGGTTGCCGCCCACCGACCCGCGGTTGCGGATCTGCGGCGAGGCGACCGAGCGCGCCGCCCGGGCCAGCGCCGGGGAGCGCCCGCCCAGCTGCTCGACGATGGTGGTGTAGCTGACCCCGGCGCCCAGGCGCAGGAACGGGCCGTCGGGCCCCCACTCGGCGAGTTCGGGGATGCGGGAGAGGTCGAGCAGCGCGGGCGGGCGGCGCCGGTCGAAGTTCAGCTCCACCATGACGTCGGTGCCCCCCATGATCGGCACCGCATCGGGCGCCGTACTCTTGGCGGCGAGAGCGTCGTCCCAGGTGGATGGCCTCAGGAAGTCCATGCGTCCCCTCGTTCGTCGCTGCGTCCCCGACGTCCCCGGCGCGCCTGCGGGCACAGGGGGCGCACCGGCGTCCGGCCCTCAGGTGCAGTAGACCACCGGGGCCCGGCACCGGGCCAGACGCCGATGGCCTGAAGCGGCCACCCCGCCGGCCCTGGGTTTTTGTTCATTCCTACAAGTCGGCGGCGTGGGCTAACGTTTCCGCCACGCGGAGGGGGGCACGCAGCCGCCGGCCGCGGACCCCGCACAGCGAGAGGACGTCCATGCAGATCAGCGAGCTGGTCGCCATTCCACGGCTGCGCCTGCGCCTCCTCGGCGGCGCCGGCCAT
The DNA here is from genome assembly GCF_042650565.1 of Nocardiopsis sediminis. Taxonomy (NCBI): domain Bacteria; kingdom Bacillati; phylum Actinomycetota; class Actinomycetes; order Streptosporangiales; family Nocardiopsidaceae; genus Nocardiopsis; species Nocardiopsis sediminis. Next base: position 144,261 of record NZ_JBHSBH010000005.1, on the reverse strand, counting down.
GCGCATCGGGCCATCCGCCGCGTCTACACCACCGACCTGCTGCGCCCCGGGCGCTACCTGAGCGGCGGCGAACTCGTCCTGACCGGCATGATGTGGCACACGGGGCCCGAGGACTCCGAGACCTTCGTCGGCGCGCTCGCCGAGGCCGGCGCGGCCTGCCTGGCGGCCGGCACGGCGCTGGGCGAGGTCCCCGCCGATCTCGTCACCGCGTGCGAGAAGCACGGCCTGCCGTTGCTGGAGGTGCCCGCGGAGACGTCGTTCGGCGCGGTGACCGAGGAGGTGCTGCGCCTGCTCGACCGGCGGCGCTACGCCGCGCTCGCCGAGGACCGCCACCGCCAGCGGCGGCTGATGGCCGAGGTCGCCGCGGGGGCCGACTTCCCCGGTGTGTTCGTTGCGGCCGCGGCGGCGGCCGGGATCCGCGCGTGCGTGCTCTCCAGCACCGGCCGTACCGTCGCCGCCGGCGGCCTGGAACCCGTGGCGCCCGACCGTGAACAGGTGGCCGCCCATGCCCTGGCCGCCGCACCGCTCACGCGCTGCACCGTGCAGATCGGCGTGCGCGAGGCGGCGCCCCGCACGGTCACCGCCCTCCAGGTGCGCACACGGTCATTCCACCCCCTGGCGGGGTGGTCGCTGGTGTGCGACGGCGACCACACGGCCTGGTCGGAGGAGACCCACGAGGCGGTCGCCGAGCTGCTCTCCTTGACGGTCCTGGCGCGCAGCCGCGAGGAGGAACTGGCGCTGAGCGATGCGCGGCATGCCGAAGGTCTACCCCGGCTGCTGGCCGAGCGGCGTTTCGACGAGGTTGTTTCTCTGTTGCGGCTGACCAGGCCCGATACCGAGGACGCGGGCGACGGTCCGGACGACCCCGGGCTGGTCGTGGTCAGCGCCGCCCTGCTGCCCCAGGCGCACCCGCCCGACCTCGCGCGGCGGATCACCGCCGAACTCGTCGCGGCGGCGCCCGGCGCCGTCGTCACCGGCGGCGCCGAGGCGCTGGCCGTGGCCGCCGCCCCCGGCGACGGCCACCCCGGGCCGGCCGGGCTGCACGGCGACCTCGCCCGGGCCGCCCGGGTGCTGCGCGCCGGGCTGGGGGGCCACCGGCTGGTGGTCGGGGTCAGCTCCGCCGTCCGCGACGTCGCCGGCCTGCGGGGGGCGGCCGTGGAGGCCGGCCACGCCCGGCGGCTGGCCGAGCTGCGCGGCGGGCCGACGGCCATCGTCACCGGCGCCGAGATCGACACCCACGACCTCCTCCTGGCCTCGGTCCCCGATGACGTGCGCTCCGCCTACCGCGACCGGCTCCTGGGCCCGCTGGTCGACTACGACCGCGCCCACCGCTCCGACCTGGTCGAGACCCTGGAGCGCTTCCTGCGGTACTCGGGGTCGTGGCAGCGCTGCGCCCAGGCGATGCACGTGCACGTCAACACCCTGCGCTACCGCATCGGGCGGGTCGAGGAGCTGACCGGCCGCGACCTCAGCCGCCTCGACCACCGGGTGGACCTCCTCCTCGCCCTCAAGCTGCGGGCATGAGGCCGCTCCCGCGGCAGGCCGCGGCGGGGCATGTCGCAGTCCGGCGCTAGCCTCGCCGCATGCCATACCAGATCCCACCCGTCGGCTGCGAGGTGCGCGGCGCCGACCTGTCAGGGCGCGACCTGCGCGATGCGCTCGCCGAGCCCGCTCTTCTGCGGCCGCGGGCGTTCACCGACTGCGACTTCTACGGCGCCGACCTGCGCGGCGCCTCGCTCGCCGAGGCCGTGTTCACCGGCTGCAATCTCGACAGCGTGCGCTTCGACGGCGCCGATCTCGAAGGTTCGCAGTGGGAGGGCGGGGGAGCTCCCGGCGCGTCCTTCGCTGGCGCCGAGTGCCCCGACGCGTCCTTCACCCGGGTCGACCTCGCCAACACCACGTGGCACCGGGCGCTGCTCACCGGAACCGCCTTCACCGGCTGCCGGATGACCGGCGCGAGCCTGTCGGGGTGCCGCGGGATCGGCTACACGCTGGCGCAGTGCAACCTCATGCTCGCCCGGCTCAAGGGCGTGAAGCTGCGCGGCCAGGAGCTGCGCGGCCTGCGGCTCGACGACGCCGACCTCACCCGCGCCGACCTTCGCGACACCGTGTGGTCCGACAGCCGGCTGCGCGGCGCCCTCCTGACCGGCGCGGATCTGGGCGGTGCCGACCTGCGGGGGGCCGACATCGGGACGATCGACCTCGCCGGCGCGCCGGTGCTGCGCGGGGCCACCATCTCGCCCGACCAGGCGGGGGAGCTGCTCGCGGGTCTGGGGATCTCGGTGGCCCGCTGACCCGGCGGGCCGCCCGGCGGGGCCGGCGGCGGCCTCAGACCGCCGCGAGGGACCCGCGCCGCACCGCGGCGGCGACGAACAGCCCCGCCGCCGCCAGCGCCGTCACCACCATGACCAGGGTCATGCTGCCCAGCGTGGCGTGCCCGGTCCCCGTCAGGCCGGCGGCGGCGGCCAGCACGCCGCCCAGGGCGAACTGCAACGTGCCCAGGAGCGCCGAAGCGCTGCCGGCCTCCGCCGCCGGACGGCTGACGATGGCCAGCGTCGTTGCGTTGGGCGAGATCAGCCCGGTGCAGAACATCATCATGAACAGCACCGCCGTCACGGTCACCAGCGTCGCCCCGCCCGACAGGTGCAGCGCCGCCAGCGCGAACACCGACACCGTGGCGCCGGCCAGCCCGGCGACGAGCCGGTGCGGCGTGTCCATCCGGCCGATCAGGGCCGCGTTGAGCTGGTTGCCCAGGATCATGCCGAGCGTGTTGACGCCGAACACGAGGCTGAACTGCTGCGCCGTCGCCCCGAGGTGGGCCTGCGACACGAAGGAGAACGCGGAGACGTAGGTGAACGTCATCGCGAAGCTGAGCGCCATCGTCAGCGTGGGCACGATGAACCGCGGGTCGCGCAGCAGGACCCCGAACAGCCGCAGGGTGGCGGCCCAGTCCTGCCGGGTGCGCCGCTCGGCGGGCAGGCTCTCGGGCAGGCCGACGAAGACCAGCGCCACCCCGCCCAGCCCGGCCACGCCGAGGGCGCCGAACAGCAGCTCCCAGGGGCCGAACAGCATCAGCTGGCCGCCCAGGACGGGCCCCAGCATCGGGGCCAGCCCCACCAGCAGCGCCAGGCGGGAGTACAGGCGCACGGCGGAGTCGCCGTCGAAGGTGTCGCGGACCACGGCCCGCGAGATCACGGCCGCTGTGGCGGCGGCCAGCCCCTGGAGGAACCGCAGGGCCGTGAGCTGCTCGGCGGTGGTGACCGCCATGCACAGGAAGGACGTCGCCGCGAACACCGCGATGCCGATGAGCAGCGGCGTCCGCCGCCCCCAGCGGTCGCTGAGGGGCCCGATGATCAGCTGACCCACCGCCAGGCCGACCATGGTGGCCGTCAGTGTGAGCTGGATCTGCGGCTCTGTGGCGCCGAGGTCGGCGGCGATCTGCGGGAACGCCGGCAGGTAGAGGTCGGTGGCCAGCGAGGTCGTCGCCGAGAGCATGCCGAGGACGAAGACCAGCAGGGCCATCGCCGGGCGCGGGCGGCGGGCCGTTGCAGGGGCCGGTGCCGGGGCGGCGGGGCGCGGCGCGGCGGCCGGGCGGCGCACGCGAACAGCAGTGGGGGTCACGGGGACTCCTGGGAAAACAGTGGGGCGGATCCACGGGGGCCGCGGGAGGCGGGACAGCCGGGGAAACGCAGGGAGCACGGGAAACCGTGAGAGCACGGACCGGCACAGGGGCCGCCGAGCGGCGGAGGCACCGGAGCGGCCCCGTGGACGGGGCACTGGGGCGACAACACGCACTCCTCGTGGCGACATCCCGAAATCCCTTCTCATCCGTGGTGATGTGGGCCACCGCCGCCCGGCCGCCGCTGTGCGGCGGCGCGCGGGCGGGGTGACCCGGCACACCCCGGTGCGGCGCCGTTGCCGACCGGGGCGCCCGCGTATGCCTGCGGGCCGGGCACCGTCCCCGTGGAGGCGCCCGGCACACGGAGGCGGTGCCTCCGCGCAGCGGGCACGGTTCCGCTTCGGCGCATCCGTCAAGGGGCGCACCGAGGGGCGGGGGCGGTGGGTCGCGGGAGGGGGAGGGAGAGGTGTGAGGGGCGGGTCAGCCGCCCGACGGCGCCGCCAGGTGATCGCGGAACCAGGTCATCGCGGCGCCGGTGACCTGTTCCAGGGCCCCCGGTTCCTCGAACAGGTGGGTCGCATCGGGCACCAGGTGGACGTGCCCGGCGACGTGCAGCCGGTCGACGGCCTCGAAGCTGATCCGCACGATCGGCGGGTCGGCGCTGCCGGCGATCATGAGGACGGGCGCGTCCACCTGCGGAAGGCGGTCGGCGGCGAGGTCGACCCGCCCGCCGCGGCAGACCACCGCGCCGACCTCGCGGGGCCGGTCGGCGGCGGTGCCGATGGCCGCGGCGGCGCCGGTGCTGGAGCCGAAGAGGCCGATCGGGGTCCCGGAGGTGTCGGAGTCCTTGCCGAGCCAGTCGACCGTGGCCGTCAGCCGGTCGGTGAGCATCGGGATGTCGAACCGCGGCCCGCCCGCGGGCGTCTGGTCGCGGCCCTCCTCCTCGGTGAGCAGGTCGATGAGGAGGGTGCCGAACCCGGTGGTGTTGAGGGCGTCGGCGACGGCCCTGTTGCGCGGGCTGTGGCGGGAGCTGCCACTGCCGTGGGCGAACAGCACGACGCCGCTCGCCTCGGGACCGATGGCCAGGTCGCCGGGCAGGACGGCATCGCCCGTGTCCACCGTCACGGATCGCACATCCATTGGTTCGTCCTCCTCTGTCCGGTATCGCGCCACTACCGGTCCGCGTCGCCGTCAAACCTCCACGAAAGCCGCGTGGGTTTATCCAGGGGGCGATATCGGTAGCGGTGTGGACGGATCGCCCGCTGTGGCGGGGTCTGAAGCGGTACGGACGCGACCGTGCGGATCATCACGTGCACGTCCGGGCGTGTCGCGCCGCCGGATCGATCGAAGGGGGACCGGCCATGCCGGGACGCAAGAACCTGCCGGACACGGTCCGGCGCTCGTCGCGGAAGGCCCAGGACACCTGGGCCTGTGCGCACGACTCGGCCGTGGACACCTACGGCGAGGGCGAGCGCGCGGACCGGGTCGCCTACACGGCGCTCAGGCGCGGCTTCGAGCAGGTGGGCGACCGCTGGAAACCCAAGGAGTCGCGCCGGGCCCCCGGAGCACGAGCACCCCGGGCCGGGGGCGGCGTGGACGCCGACGCCGGCAAGCAGGAGCTGTACGCGCGCGCCAGGGAGCTGGGCGTGCAGGGGCGGTCGACGATGACAAAGCCGCAGCTGGTGGAGGCGGTGAAGAAGGAGAGCCGGTCGCGGATGCGCCGGCCCCGGGCGTCGTGACCCCGGCGGCGCCGCGCACAGCAAAGGGGGCTTCCCGTAGGGAAGCCCCCTCTGTGCGTCCAGCGGGCCCGCGGTGTGCGCCGCGGACGGGGTGGACCGGGTCCACCGGGTGGCCCCCTCCCGATCCCCCCGGTACAGGAGGGGGCGCTGCCCGGCTCCGAAGGTGCCCCGGAGGGCACGATGGCTCTGTAGTGGGGACTACCGAATCCGCGGCGGCCCAAACACCCCGGAGGTCAGGGGGCGGGCTCGGCCGGTGCCGGGGCGGCGGTGCCGGGGGCGCGGATCGGCACGGTGCCGAGGGCGTCGATGACCTGTGCGGCGGTGATGCGCAGCAGGCCGGGACCGGGTGGGCCGTCACCGGGCTCGCCGGCCCAGAGGCAGGCGTGCAGCGCGTCGTCGATGCGCGGCCCCGTCCGGGCCGGCGAGACGCGGCCGAGGATGCGCACCGAGGGGGTCGCGTAGGCGGTGGCCAGGTGGGCCACCCCGGAGTCGCCGCAGACGACGACGGCGGCACCGGCGATGAGCGCCGCGGCCTCGGGCAGCGTGGTGCGTCCGGCGAGGACGTCCGCGGGGTCGATGCCCGCGGCGCGGCCGACGCGTTCGGCCGGGCCGCGTCCGGCGGCGGATCCGGTGATGACGACGCGGTGGCCGCGGTCGGCGAGGTGGCGGGCGACCGCGGCGAACCGCGGCTCGGGCCAGCGCCGGGCGGGGGAGCCGGCGCCGGGGTGCAGGACGGCGGCTCCGGGGCGGGGGGCCGGGAGGGCCGGCGGGGCCATCCGCAGGTCGGTGGCCTCGGTGGGGACCCCGTAGTGGCGCAGGAGCCGGCAGCAGTTCTCGGTCTCGTGGAGGCCGGGGATCGGGTGCGGGCCGGGGGAGGCGGGGGTCTCGGGGTGGGCGTAGGTCCACAGGAGGGCGGGGCGCAGGGCGCGGAGGGCGCGGACGCTCTGCGGGTCGCCGTCGTGCAGGTTGACGGCGAGGTCGAGGGGCGTGCGGCGTGGCCAGGGGGGCGCGGTCAGGGCGACGCTGGGGATGAGCGGCCAGTCCAGCCCGGCCAGTGCGAGGAGGTCGGCGTGCCCGGGGGGTGCGGCGAGGTGGATGCGGTGCCCGGGGTGGGCGCGCTCCAGTGCCCGCAGGGCGGGCAGGGCGGTGAGGAAGTCGCCGAGCCCGCGGGAGCGCAGGACGAGCAGGTCCGGGCCGTCGTCTCCGGGCCGGCGCCGGAGCGGGCGCGGGAAATGCGGTGGCTCGCTGGGGACCGGGACGCTGGGGTACCCGGAACGCGGCCGTGCGGGCTCTCGCATGGACGGCCGCCTACCGCAGTACCGGAGTTCCAAAACGTGGCAAATCAGACATATGGGGTGGTCGGGGTCGGTTGAGTGGAGGTCGGCCGTCCCGTGGGCCGGTCGACGGGTGCGGTGGATCGGCGGGTGGGCGGCCCCCTCAGCGGGTGCGGCGGATCGGTAGCCGGGTGGCCGGGGGCTCGCCGGTGAGGAAGTCGCCGACCAGATGGCGGAGGGTGCCGGGTTTCTCGAGCAGGAGTGCGTGGGAGGTACCGGGAACGACGGCCAGCTCGGCGGCGGGCAGGGCGCGGTAGAGGGCCACCGTGTGCTCCAGGGTGACCAGGTCGTCGTCGCCGCTGACGACCAGCGTGCGCGCGGTGACGGCCGACAGCTCGTGCTCGGTCAGGTCCGGCTCGGTCGCGGCGGAGGCGGCGGTCTTCTCCAGGACGACGGGCAGGTGGTCGCGGCCGTCGGGCGACACCTCGGCGTAGGCGTCGGCGACCTCCGGGGGGACCTCGCCGGAGGGGCCGGGGCGCAGGACCATGCCCTCGCGCTGGAAGGCCCCGCTGATCAGGACGAGGCGTTCGACGAGATCGGGGCGGCGGATCGCGGTCATGAGCGCCACCGTCGCGCCGGTGCCGTGTCCGGCCAGGCGGGCCGGGTCGGCGACCACCTGCTCCAGGAAGGCGACGGTGTCGTCGGTCATGACGCCGAGGCCGATGGGCCCTTCGACATCGGCGGTGTGCCCGTGGCCCCGGCGCTCGGGGGTGAGCACCCGGAAGCGGTCGGCGAGGGGGGCGAGGCCGGCGTCGAATACGCGGGAATCGCCCGGCGAGCCGTGCAGGAGCACCAGCGGATCACCGTCGCCGCGTTCGTCGTACCAGGTGTGCACGCCGTTGACGTCGGCATACTGTCCCATCGCTGCGGTCCCCCCGGTCGCGCGCCCCCGTATCGGGCCGTTCGGCGGCCCCGCGGGCCGCCCGGCGTTCCCGGACCCGCGGCCTGCCAAGTTACCCGCCCGCGTCGCGTCGTTCACCGTGGGTGAGTGTCCTGGGCGTGTCCGGGTAGTCGTCCGGCCGTGGGTCTGCCGGGGCGCGGGGGTGGGAAAGGTGGAAACGGTGATGAAGCGTTCTCTTGCAGTGGTGGTCTCCGCGCTGGTGGCGGGCGGGGTGTCGCTCGCCGCGGCGGCGCCCGCGGCGGCCGTGGTGCGCTTCGAGGCGAACTTCGCGACGGAAGCGGACTGCCTCAACGCCGCGGCTCAGGCGGGGCAGGAGGGCTACCCGGCGTTCTGTCAGCGGGCGAATCAGCTTCCCGGATACAACCTCTTCGTCGAGGACTGGGGGTGACCTCCTTGGGCCCCGTCGGGGCCGGTTCCGGTGCGGCGCCACGGTGGGCCCCATCGGCGCGCCATCCGGGTGTCGTTGCAGGTCGCGGTGGTAGCGTGAGCGCGATCGCGTGGCCCGGCCGGGGGGTCCGGCGCCCGATCGGCGGTGCGGGTGGGCGGCGCCGTGCCGCGGGCCGGTCCTTTTCGGGGGGCGAGCCGGTGCCGCGAACGACCCCTCCGCCGTCCGCATGTCCGCTACCGTACAGAACGACGTGGTGACGCAGAATCACCGATCTCCCGGGTGTTGCGCGTATCCTCTGGTCATGGGGCCGCGTTCGCGCGCCGGTCCGGCCGGCACCGGGGCACCGGGGCGGGCGGTGATCGTGTCCACGGACATGTCCGGCGATCGGCGGGTCGGGCGCCAGCGTGAAGGGCGGCGCCCTGGAGCGGGGGAGCTGTGCGGGAGCGGACGACGCCCCTTGACCAGCGTCAATGGGTGCGAAACGGGTTGGATCGCGTGGCCGATGGCCTCGTGGGCCTGCTGGGCGAACTCGGCGCGCACGCCGGCGGTGTCTTCCTGCTGACCGGCGAGTCCACCATGGAGCTCGCGGTGCTGGCCGGGATGCCGCGCGACATCATGCGCCCCTGGGAACGGGTGCGGCTGCCCTCGCCCATGCCCGCCGCCGACGCCTTACAGGAGGAGGGCGTGGTCTGGGTCGGCGGGCCCGAGGAGATGGCCCGCCGCTACCCCCGCACCGCCCTCACCCTGCCCTACGACTTCCGGATGGCCGGCTGCCCGCTGCGCATCAACGCGCGCGAGTACGGTTCGCTGTTCCTGGTCTGGCCCGCCGCGCACGGGGCCCAGCTGCGCCGCCGCGAGCGCGACCGGATCATCGCGGGCGCCACCCGCCTGGCCCGCATCCTGGAGCGCGCCGAGCGCGACGGCCGGCCCATCGAGCCCGGCCCCCGCCCCTACATCCCCGCGCCCGCGCCCGCGCGCGGCGACGGCTCCTCCGGCGACCCGATGGCCGCGCTCGTGTCGCGCATCCCCGAGGGGTTGTGCTCGATGGACGTCCAGGGCCGGCTGACCGTCGTCAGCCCGGCCGCCGCCTCGCTGCTGGGCGAGCACGTCGGCCGGCTGCTGGGCGTGCAGCCCTGGACGGTGCTGCCGTGGCTGAACAACCCGATGTTCGAGGACCGCTACCGGTCGGCCGTGATGAGCCAGGAGTCCACCTCCTTCGTCGCGCTGCGCCCGCCCGACCAGTGGCTGTCCTTCCACCTGTTCCCCGATCCCACGGGCATCAGCGTGCGCATCGTCCCCACCCACGCCGAGCGCCCGGCCGAGGACGTGCCGGCGCCGCCGCTGGCGCCCGACCCCGAGGGCGGCCTGACCGTGCCCTCCCGGGCCGGGGCGATCTACCACATCCTCAACCTCGCCAGCGCGATGACCGAGGCGGTCGGCGAGCAGGACGTGATCGACCTTGTCGTCGACCAGGTCATGCCCGCCTTCGGCGGGCAGGCCCTCGCCCTGCTCGCCGAGCAGGGCGGGACCCTGCGCGTCATCGGCTCCAGCGGATACGGGCCCGAGGACATCGAGCGCTTCGACCGCACTCCGGTGACCCCGCGCACACCGGGCGCGCGCACCCTGCTCACCGGGGTCCCCGCCTTCGTCGAGTCGCGCCGCGAGCTGGAGCGCGCCTACCGGTCGCGCGCCAGCGCCCACGACGGCATGGGCGCCTGGGCGTTCCTGCCGCTCATCTCCTCGGGGCGCTCGGTGGGCGCCTGCGTGCTCGCCTACTCCCAGCCGCGCCGGTTCACCGTCGAAGAGCGCTCCGTGCTCAACTCGCTGGGCGGGCTCATCGCCCAGGCGCTCGAGCGAGCCCGCCTCTACGACACCAAGCAGGCGCTGGCCCACGGCCTCCAGGTGGGCCTGCTGCCGCGCGAGCTGCCCAGCATCCCCGGGCTCACGGCAGCGGCGCGCTACCTGCCCGGCACCGAGGGCATGGCCATCGGCGGGGACTTCTACGACATCATCCGCATCGACGAGGACCGGGTCGCCGCGGTCATCGGCGACATCCAGGGCCACAATGTGGGCGCGGCCGCGCTGATGGGCCAGGTCCGCACCGCCGTGCGCGCCTACACCGACACCTCCGACGGCGAGCCCGGCCGCGTCCTGGCCCACACCAACAGCATGCTCGTCGACCTCGACCCGGGCCTGTTCGCGAGCTGCACCTACCTGCGGATGGACCTGAAGAAGGAGATCGTCGAGTTCGCCCGGGCCGGGCACCCGCAGCCGCTGATGCGCGCGCCCGAGGGCAAGACCCAGGTGCTGGACGTGCCGGGCGGGGTGCTCCTGGGCATCGTCCCCGACGCCCAGTACCCGCAGATCCAGCTGGCGATGCCGGTCGGCTCGGTACTGGCCCTCTACACCGACGGCCTCGTGGAGTCGCCCGGCGTGGACCTGGACGAGGCGATCTCCGGCCTCGCCGGCCGGCTGGGAGAGGTGGGCGGCCGCTACCTCGGCGAGGCGGCCGACGTGCTCACCCGCGAGGCGCAGGAGGCGCGCCAGCGCGCCGACGACGTCGCGCTGCTCCTGCTGCGCGCCGGCAACGGCCCGCACGGAAAGGTCGTCGACCCCCACGAACACGCCCAGGAACTCCCCCGCTCCGGCGGCGGCACCCGCCACACCACCGGCGCCGCGGGGCCCTGACCGGCGCGCCCGTCCGCGCCGGCGTCACGCACCGGTGGCATCGGCTCGCAGCGCCGGGTCCTCGGCCAGGAGCGGAACGGAGCGCACCGCCCGGCCCTCCGCGTCCAGGATCCGGCCGACGAGCTTGACGGTGCGCAGGACCACCGACCGGTCGTGGATCCGCAGGGTGGGCAGTTCGCCGCTCATCCGCCGTTCGAGGTCGTGTGCCTCCGCGGCGGTCCGCAGCCAGGCGTCGACGATGATGTTGTGGGGGCCCGCCACGAGGTTGCAGGCCCGGACGCCCGGCAGCGCGCGGATCCGGCCTTCGGCGTCTTCGAGGTCGAGGACGGGCAGCGAGCCGAAGTACACGGTGACGGCGCGCCCGGAGAGGTCGCGTGAGGTGTCGCACCGGAAGGTGATGAGCCCCGCCGCCTCCAGGCGCGCCAGGCGGCGGCGTACCGCTACGGGGCCCAGGCCGGTGCGTTCGGCGAGCTGCGCGAACGACATCCGCCCGTCGATGTTGAGCGCGCGGACGATGCGGTGGTCGGGGGCCTGGAGGGCGGTGCCGCGGTCCGGGCGGGTGCCGCCGCGGGGGTGCAGGCGGCGGCGCTGCTCGGGCGCGAGCGCACCTTCGCGCCACCGGCTGCCCTCGACGATCGGCCGCGTCACGATGTGGCCGCGCACGTTCGTGACGCCGGGGACGTGCTCCAGGCGGTCGAGGAGGTAGCCCGACAGGGCATCGAGGTCCGGCGCCTGTGCCAGCACGAGGAGGTCCCGCGCGCCCGACACCACGTTGACGGTGGCGGCCTCGGTGTCGCCGGCGATGACGCGCGCCACCTCGCCCGACCGCCCGGCCACGCAGTCGATCTCCACCAGCGCGCACGACGGGGTCGCGCTCCCGGCCGGGTGGGCGGTCACCCAGGCGACCCCCGCGGAGTGCATGCGCGACCAGCGCCGGCTGACGGTCGCGGGGTCGACCCCCAGGACCGGCGCCAGCTCCCGCCAGCTCACGCGCGGGGCCGACCGCACGGCGTCGGCGAGGGCGACGTCGAGTTCGTCGAATCCGGCGGCCGGCATGGGGTGTGAGGCGCCTTTCGTGCAGCGAGGACGTGGTTTCGGCGGATGCGTTGCAATCGCCGAGCCTATCCGCGGGGCGGCCGTACGTTGACAGCGGCCGCAACGGGACGGCCGCGGAGCGGGGAGCAGGCGGTGGACATCGCCTCGGGGGCGGGGGACACCTCCCCGGGGACCGGCGCCGGGACCTCACTGCACGGACACGGTCCCGCCGGGCCGTCGTCGCCGTGAACCCGCTCCGCACCGTGCAGTGCGGTGCCCTCTCCCTGGAAGGACCCCATGACCGACGCGTCCCACACCGACGTCCTGATCATCGGAGCCGGGCCCACCGGCCTGACGCTGGCGTGCGACCTCGCCCGCCGCGGGGTCGCCCACCGCATCGTCGAGCGGGACCCGGAGCCGAACCGCTTCTCCAAGGCCAAGACCGTCCAGCCCCGCTCCCTCGAAGTGCTCGACGACCTGGGCGCCGTCGGCGACGTCCTGCGGCGCGGTGTCGCCGGGCTCCCCGTGCGGTTCCACGAGCCCTCCGGCGCGACCGCGGACGGGCCCCCGATTTCGGCTCGGGCGCTGGGGTCGTTCGCCACGCCCTACCCCGATCCGCTGTGGATCGGCCAGTTCGACGTCGAGCACGCCCTGCGGCGGCGGCTCGGGGAGCTGGGTGGGCGCGTGGAGTTCGGCGCGGCGGCGGCCGGCCTCGACCAGGACGATGCCGGTGTCACCGTCGCCCTGCGGGGGCTGGGCGGCGAGCAGGCCGTCCGCGCCCGCTACGTCGTGGCGGCGGACGGGGGCAGGAGCGGTACCCGCAAGCTCGCCGGGCTTTCCTTGGCAGGAGAGACCTTCGAACGGCAGCGCTGGTACCTCGGGGACGTCACCGGTCCCGACCTCGACCGCGGCCGCATGCACATCTGGCCCTCCGAGCACGGCATACTCGGCCTCACCCCGCTCCCGGGCAGCGACCTGTGGCAGTTCCAGAGCCCGATCCTGCCCGGCGACGAGCCCGGCACCCCGTCGCTGGAGTTCTACCAGCGGCTGTTCGACGACCGCGCCGGCGCGGGGGCCGTCGTGCTGAAGAGCGCGACCTGGCTCTCGGTGTACCAGGTCAACGCCCGCATGGCGGCGGACTACCGCACAGGCCGCGTCCTGCTCGCCGGGGACGCCGCCCACGTCCACTCCCCGGCCGGGGGCCAGGGCATGAACACCGGCATCCAGGACGCCTACAACCTGGGATGGAAACTCATGAGCGTTCTCAAGGGCGCCCACCCGGACCTGCTGGACACCTACGGCGCCGAACGCATCCCGGTCGCCCGCACCGTCCTGGCGATGAGCACGGAAAAGATGGGCCGGACCATGGAGAACGCGGGCCGCGGCAGCGACGACGGGCTGGGCGCGGCGCTCGCCGGCATCAGCGACGGGTCGATGACCACGGGGCTGGGGATCCACTACCGCACGGGCCCCCTCACCTACCCCGGCGGGGACGGGCCCGGACCCGTGGCCGGCGACCGGGCGCCCAACGCCGGCGGGCTGGCGGGCGCGGGGTTCAGCGGCGACCTCTTCGACCTCCTGCGGGGGCCGCACTGGTCCCTGATCGCCTTCGAGCCCACCGGACCGGTCGGCTTCGGCGGCGCCGATCCGGCCGGGCTGCACCTGCACCGCATCGGCGCGGATCCGGGCGGCGCCATCGCCGACACCCAGGGCGAGTTCCAGCGCCTCTACCGGCCCTATCCGGGAGAGCTCATCCTCATCCGGCCCGACGGCCACCTCGCCGCCCGCGTCCCGGCCGGGCGCGCATCCGACGTCATCGACCACCTGGCCCCGTTCCGGTCGCACGGCGACCCTGTCCGCGGCGCCTAGCGACCGCCGGGGCGATCGCGCCCGCACACCCGTCCGGAAGCAACGGAGGGCACCTCATGCACAGCAGTACCACCGGATCGCCCGGCGGTGAGCCGCACACGGGATGGAGCGGACGGCTCGTCCGCTGGGCGGCCGTGCTGATCCTCGCCAACGTCATGGCGGACACGGTCATCGGGGCGCCGCTCCTCGTGCTCCCGCAGATGCTCGACCACTTCGGCACCGATCAGGCCGCCTGGCTCAACGCCAGCGCGATGCTGGCGGGGGCGATGTGGGCGCCGCTGCTCGGCAGGAGCGCCGACATCCACGGCAAGCGCAGGGTGCTCGTGGCGACGCTCCTCATGGGCGGTGCGGGCGCGCTCGTCTGCCTGGTCGCCCCCAGCATCTGGGTGTTCCTCCTGGGACGCCTGTTGCAGGGGGCGGCCGTCGCGGCCGTCTTCCTGTCGGTCGCGCTCATCCGCCAGGTCTGCGCGCCCCGGGTCGCGATGACCGCGGTGGGGGTCGTGACCTCCGGATCGGCCATCGTCGGCCTTGTCGACTCCTTCTTCTTCGAGGCCGTGGTCGCGGAGTTCGGCTTCAAGAGCGTGTTCGTCGTATCGGCGCTGCTCGCGGCGGTCGCGGCGGCCGGCGTGCGCACCCTGCTGCCCGAGACCCCGGTCACGGCGGGCGGCAGGATCGACGTCGCCGGGGCCGTTCTCCTCGGCGGGAGCCTCGCGGCGGTGCTCGGCTACGTCAGCCTCGGCCCGGAGTACGGCTGGCTCTCCCTCGGCCTCCTCGCCCTCCTGGCCTGCGGCGCCGCCGCCTTCACCAGGTGGGTCCTCGTCGAGAGCAGACGCCCCGAGCCCGTGGTCGACATCCGCAGGCTCGGCCGGCCGTTGGTGCTCACACTCCTCGTGGTCGTCCTGGGCGCCGGCGCCTACCAGAGCCTGCTCCAGCTCTTCGGCCTCATCGCCCAGGTCGCGCCGGACCAGGGACGGGGATACGGGCTCGGCGGCGGGTCGCTGGGCCTGCTGTTCGCCGCGCCGGCGGCCGGCGTGATGGTCGGGGGCACCCTGGCCGGATGGCTCGCGACGCGGATCGGGCCGGCACGGACACTGGCCGGCGGGGTCGCGATCGGGACGGTGGCGACGCTCGGCATGTTCGGGGCGGTCGCCCGGTTCCCGGCCGCGGTCCTCATCGCGGCCCTGCTGGGCTTCGCGGCGGGAGCGATCGTCGCGTCCGGCTTCAACATGGCGACGAGCGTGGCGCCCGCCGGTGGACAGGGCGTCGTGTCCGGCCTGGTCCAGGTCATGCTGGCGATCGGCTCGGTGGCCATGAACGTCGTGGGCTCGGCCGTGCTCGCCTCCACCGCCGTGGTGGCCGGCGGGGCGGCGGTGAACTCGGCCGCGGGCGTGCACGGCTACATCGCGATCGCGCTCGGCGCGTTCGTCGCCGCAACGGCGGTGGCCATCGCCCTGGCCCGGGGCGGGCGCCGCGCGGAGGCCGCCGCGGATGCGGCCCTGCCGTCCGGCTGACGCCGGAGGCGCCGCCTTCCGACGTGCGGCAACGCGGCCCCGGCCGGGCCCCGGCCGGGGCCGCGTGCGACGCTGGGACCGGTGAACACGATGGGCCGCCGGGCTCGTGCGGGACGGGGGCCCAGGGGTGGACGTGCGACAGCTGGAGTACTTCCTCGCCGTGGTCGACCACGGGGGGTTCAACCGCGCCTCCCGGGCGCTGTTCATCGCCCAGCCGTCGCTGTCGCAGGCGATCCGCTCCCTGGAGAAGGACCTCGGCGGCCCGCTGTTCCACCGGATCGGGCGGCGCGCGGTCCTCACCGAGGAGGGCCACGCGCTGATCGAGCCCGCACGCGAGGCGGTGCGCAGCCTGGATGCCGCCCGCGCCAGCGTCGAGGCCGTCCGCGGGCTGCGCACCGGCCGGGTCGTCATCACCTCCATGCCGTCGCCCGCGGTGGAGCCGCTGAGCAGCATGGCCGAGACGTTCGCCGCCCGCCACCCGGGGGTGGGCCTGACGGTGCGCGCGGCGGCCGTCCCGCAGGCGGTGGTCGACGCCGTGCGCACCGGCGCCTCCGAGCTGGGCCTGCTGTCGGCCCGGGAGCTGCCGGTGGCCGCGGGCGTGCGGCTGCACCCGGTCGAACGGCAGCGGTTCGTGGTCCTCGCACCGCCCGGCGGCCCGTTCGAACCGGGGACGGCGCTGCCAAGGGAGCGCCTGGCCGGGCAGCGGCTGATCGTGGGCGAGCCGGGGACGGGGATCCACCGGCTGACCGAGGAGATCCGGGCGTCCGGCGTGGACCTGACCATCGCGGTGGAGTCCGGGCACCGCGAAGCGGTGCTCCCGCTCGTGCTCAAGGGGGTGGGGATCGCCGTGGTCGCCGAGGCCTGGCGCCCGCTCGCGGCGCGGGCGGGCGCGGTGGTGCTCGACCTGGACCCGCCCGCGTTCCTGCACCTGGCCCTGGTCAGCCGGTCGGGCCCGCTCACGCCCGCCACGGCGGCGTTCCTCTCCCTCGCGCTGGCCGCCGATGCCCCTGATAGGTGCTACCTATAAGGCGGATCGCGGCGCCGTCTTGGACGCCGCACGTGCGGTGTTGCTGTAATCGGGACCATGACGAAGCATTCCATCGCCGTGATCCCGGGAGACGGGATCGGGCACGAGGTCACCCCCGCCGCGCTGGAGGTGCTCGATGCCGTGGGCGCGGCCCACGGCATCGAGTTCTCCCGCACCCCGCTGGACTGGTCGTGCGAGACCTACCTGCGCGAAGGCGCGATGATGCCCGACGACGGGCTGGAGCGGCTGCGCGGCCACGACGCCGTGCTGCTGGGAGCGGTCGGCTTCCCGGGGGTCCCCGACCACGTGTCGCTGTGGGGCCTGCTCATCCCCATCCGGCGGGCCTTCCGCCAGTACGTGAACCTGCGGCCGGTCCGGGTCTTCGACGGGATCGACAGCCCGCTGCGCGACGCCCGCGGCATCGACATGGTCGTCGTCCGCGAGAACAGCGAGGGCGAGTACAGCGAGATCGGCGGCCGGATGAACCGGGGCTTCCCCGATGAGATGGCCGTGCAGCAGGCGGTGTTCACCCGCACCGGGGTCACCCGCGTCGTGGACTACGCCTTCACCCTGGCCGGGCAGCGGCGCGGCCGGGTCACGTCGGCCACCAAGTCCAACGGGATCGTGCACACGCTGCCGTTCTGGGACGAGCTGGTCGCCGAGCGCGCGGCGTCCTTCCCCGGTGTCGAATGGGAGCAGGAGCACATCGACGCGCTCGCCGCCAAGCTGGTGCTGCGCCCGGGGCACTTCGACGTCATCGTGGGGTCCAACCTGTTCGGCGACATCCTCAGCGACCTCGCGGCGGCGGTGGGCGGCAGCATCGGCATCGCCCCCTCGGCCAACCTCAACCCCGAGCGCGAGTTCCCCTCGATGTTCGAACCGGTGCACGGCTCGGCCCCCGACATCGTCGGGCGCGGGATCGCCAACCCCATCGGCGCGATCTGGTCGGCCGCGATGATGCTCGACCACCTGGGCCACCCGGAGGCCGGCCGCCAGGTGGTGGCCGCCATCGCCGACGTGCTGGCGAACTCCGACGTGCGCACCCCCGACCTGGGCGGCACCACCTCCACCGGCGCGTTCACCGAGGAACTGATCCGCCGCCTCAAGAACGCGGGCTGACCCGCCCTGAACGCCCGTGTCCCGCACCCCAAGGGGGCGCGGGACACGGGCGTACCTGGCCACCGCGGGCCGGCGTGCGGGCGGACCGGCGGACGTCAGCCGATGGGGTCGGGCATCTGCCGGACGGTGTAGCCGACGCCGATGGTGTCGCCGGTGCGGGGGTCGCCCAGCTCGACGCGCCAGGCGCCTGCGAACTGGTCGACGCCCTCGTGCATGGGGATCGTGCCCGAGAGCAGGACCGTGCCGGGCTGAAGGAGGCCGCGTTCGCGCAGGATCTCCGCCCAGGCGTCGGGGGTCAGGAGCTCGGCGAGGGTGCCGCGCTGGATCTCGGTGCCGGCCTCGGTGTCGCCGACCCAGGCGGTGAGGGTCAGCTCGTCGATACGGTCGGCGACGTCGGTGAGGCGCCAGGCGCGCGCGCCGATCACGTCGGGGCTCGCGTTCTTGCTCCAGGCGACGCCGTGCACCTCAAGGGCGCGGTCGGTGTGGTCGCAGGCGACGGTGAGCAGCAGGTCCTCGGGCTCGGGTCCGGCCACGACCAGCGCCCATTCGGCTTCACCGGAGGTCCGCCCGTGCTGGACGGCGACCTCATCGGTCTGCTGGGCGAGGTAGGGCGAGACCGGGTACAGGGCGGGGGTGACGGTGGGAGCGGGGACCCCCAGCTCGGCGAGCTCGGCGACGTGCGCGCGCACATCCTCCTGGCTGCGCCCGGCGTAGCCGCCGTTCAGCAGGGCCTCGACCGCGACCTCGACCGCGGTCCCATCGTTGAGTTCTAGTTTCAGGATGGTCAAATCCACTCCCCGTACTTGCGCATACGTCTTGTATACGAGCAATATACCGACGAGGTCGCAATCACGGAAGACAGCAGGTGACACATATGGCACACACAGGGGGACCGGCGCCCACGCCGCTGCGTCCGGCACGGGGGGACGTGGTCCGCGCCTTCGTCGCCAGCCTCTCCGGCACCGCGCTGGAGTGGTACGACTTCGCGGTCTACTCCGCCGCATCGGCCCTGGTCCTGGGGCAGCTCTTCTTCCCCAGCCACGACCCGCTGGCCGCCACGCTGCTGGCGTTCTCCACCTACGCCATCGGCTACATCGCCCGCCCGCTGGGCGGGTTCGTGTTCGGCCGGCTCGGCGACGTGATCGGCCGCAAGAAGGTGCTGATCAGCACCCTCATGCTCATCGGCGTCGCCACGTTCCTCATCGGCCTGCTGCCCACCTACGACAACATCGGGCCGACCGCGGCGGTCCTGCTCGTGCTGCTGCGCTTCGCCCAGGGCGTGGGCGTCGGCGGCGAATGGGGCGGCGCGGTGCTGCTGTCCAGCGAGTTCGGCGACCCGCGCAAACGCGGCTTCTTCGCCTCCGCCGCCCAGGTCGGCCCGCCCGCAGGCAACCTCATGGCCAACGGCGTGCTCGCCCTGCTCGGCCTGGTGCTGACCGAGGACCAGTTCCTCTCCTGGGGCTGGCGCGTGGCGTTCCTGCTGTCAGGCGTGCTGGTGGTCTTCGGACTGTGGATCCGCGCCAAGCTGGAGGAGACCCCGGTCTTCCAGGCGATGGAGCAGGAGGGCGAGCGCTCGGCCGCGCCGATCCGCGACGTGTTCCGCGAGCAGCCCCGCCAGCTGATCGCCGCCATCCTCAGCCGCGTCGCCCCCGACGTCGTCTACGCGCTGTTCACGGTGTTCGTGCTCACCTACGCCACCCAGGAGCTCGGGCTGGAGTCGGGGACCGCGCTGGCCGCCGTGCTCATCGGCTCCTCGGTGCAGGTGTTCGTGATCCCGTTCGCCGGGTGGCTCTCCGACATCGTCAACCGGCGGCTGCTCTACGGCGCCGCCGCGGTCGGCGCGGCGGTGTGGGCGTTCGTGTTCTTCCCGCTGATCTCGGGCGGCTCGTTCGCGGTGCTGGCGGGCGGCATCGTGGTCGGGCTCATCCTGCACTCGCTGATGTACGGCCCGCAGGCCGCGTTCGTCGCCGAGCAGTTCCACCCGCGGCTGCGCAGCAGCGGCAGCTCGATGGCCTACACGCTGGCCGGCGTCATCGGCGGCGCCATCGCCCCGCTGCTGTTCACCTTCCTGCTCGCCCGCTTCGGCACCTGGGTCCCGCTGTCGGTCTACATCACCGTCACCGTCGTGCTGACGGTGATCGGGCTGCTGCTGGGCCGCAACCCGGTGCCCGAGGAGGACGACGAGGTGCTGGAGGCCGCCGCCGCGCCGGGGCCGTCGCCGTCGGCGTGATCACGCCGACGGCGGGCGGTTCAGGAGTCCAGCAGGACCCGGAGCGTGGAGTCGAGGTGGCCGGTGATCGCGCGGTGCGCGGCGCCGGTGTCGCCGTCGGCCAGCGCCCGCACGATCTCCTCGTGCTCGCGCAGGACCGCCCGGTGCCGGTCGGGGGTGGAGAACAGCGCCACGACCCCGGCCCGCACCTGGCGGGCGCGCAGCCCGCTGTAGAGCTTGGAGAGCATGTCGTTGCCGGCCGCCTCGACCAGGGCGAAGTGGAAGCGCTGGTCCCAGTCGATGAACTCGCGCCCGCGGTCGCCGGAGCACAGCGCGTGCTGCTCGGCCAGCGCCGCGCGCATGGCGTCGAGCGGGGCCGCTCCGGCGGCCAGCACCGAGCCGGCGGCGTGGCGCTCGACCATGCCGCGCAGCTCCATCAGCTCGCGGATCTCGCGCCCGGTCAGGGGGGCCACATAGGCGCCGCGCTTGGGGATCAGCTGCACCAGGTCCTCGGCGGAGAGCTGGAACAGCGCCTCGCGGATGGGCGTGCGCGACACCCCGATGCGGTCGGCGATCTCCTGCTCGTTGATGAACCGCCCCTGGCACTCCGGGTCCGCCAGGTAGGTGTCCTTGAGATACGCGTAGGCGCGGTCCCTCCCGGACGCCGGCACAGGCACCACTGGCCCTCCTCTTGTACACAATCTGTATGCAGCACTCTAGTATTCCAGCCCGGACCCCGGGACGACACGGACGGAAGGACGCGCCCATGCGGATCGCACTGAGCCAGATGTGCTCCACCGACGACCCCGCCGCCAACCTGGAGCTGATCCGGGCGGGGGTGCGCGAGGCAGCCGAGGTGGGCGCGCGCGTGGCGGTCTTCCCTGAGGCGGCCATGGTCCGCTTCGGAGTGCCGCTGGCGCCCGTCGCCGAACCGCTGGACGGGCCCTGGGCCACCGCGGTGCGGGCGATCGCCGCCGAGGCCGGCGTCGTCGTGGTGGCGGGGATGTTCACCCCCGCCCCCGACGGCCGGGTCCGCAACGTGCTGCTGGCGACGGGGGAGGGCGTCGAGGCCGAGTACCGCAAGATCCACGTGTTCGACGCCTTCGGCTACCGCGAGTCCGACTCCGTCGAACCGGGGGAGGCGCCGGTGTCCATCGAGGTCGACGGCGTCCGCATCGGCCTGGCGACCTGCTACGACGTCCGGTTCCCCGAGCTGTTCCGCCGCCTGGGGGCGGAAGGGGCCGTCGCCACCGTGGTGTGCGCGTCGTGGGGCGCGGGCGAGGGCAAGGCCGAGCAGTGGCGGCTGCTGACCCGCGCCCGGGCGCTGGACTCCACCTCCTGGATCCTGGCCTGCGGCCAGGCCGACCCCGCCGCCGTGGGCGAGGAGGTCACCGGCCCCGCACCGCGCGGCATCGGGCACAGCGCCGTGATCACCCCGATGGGCCGCACCGCCGAGGAGCTGGGCGCGGCGCCAGGCCTGCTGGTGGCCGACATCGACCCGGCCGCGGCACTGGCCGCGCGCGACACCGTCCCCGTGCTGGTCAACGGCCGCCTCTGAGGCGGTGGGGCGGCGTCCGCACGTGGGCGCCGCCCCTGTGCCTCTCGGGGATCTCACTGCGGAGCGGCCCGGGCCGTCGACGGGCGGCGGGGCTACTGCTCGCGCCGGGTGTGGTGATTCCACAGGGCGGTCACCAGTGTGGCGAAGTCGTCGTAGGGCTCGGGCTCGATCCCGTCGCCGGGCCACCACTCGTAGGCGGTCCACTCGCCATTGTCCGCGACGCTGTCGGCGTGCAGCATGAGGTGGTGGCCGCTGCCGCCGTCGTCGTCGGCGATCAGCAGCGACCGCTCCAGCAGCGGGATCAGGCCGTCGGGGTCCTCACCGGGGTCCGACCACGCGTCGAAGACCTGGGGGGCCACGTCGGGGAACCACCCGATGTCGGCGACCGGGTACAGGTCGACCGCGTAGGAGAGGGTGCTCCAGCCATTGCTGGCCAGCAGGAAGTTCCGGTAGGTCGGCGGCAGCCGCACCCCGAGCCGCTCCTCGGCGGCGCGGATCTCCGCCTCGCCCGCCGGGGGCGCGGTGGCCGGTCAGCGCCGGCCGAGTCCGTCGACCGCCCGGAACAGCTCCTCCTTGTCCTTGAGCATTGCCGGCAGCGTGACCGAGGTCCCGTCGTGCCCGGTCAGGACCCGGCTCTCCTTGACCAGGCGGACCGATGCCACCCGGCCGAAGTGGAGGGGTGTGGGTGCGCCGCCGCGGACGGCCACCAGGCCGTCGGTGAACAGGTGCACCTCCTGGCCCGAGGCGAAGAACGTCTTGAACATGTAGATGAAGGCGTAGATGACCGCGAAGAAGAGGAAGCCGCCGATGACGTAGTGGTCGGTGAAGACGATCAGCAGCACCTCGATCAGGATCACGGCGGCCAGCGTGCCGAAGGCCGTGAGGACCCCCATCAGCGGCCCGGGCGTCTCGAAGGTGCGGACGAACCCGCCGAGCCCGTACTGCGCCGCCACGGGCGCGACCGCTGCCGGGGGCTGCGCGCCGCCGTGGGCCTGCCCGCCGCCCGGGACCGGCGCGACCCCGTGCGGCTGCGGCTGCGGCATTGGCGCCGGCCACTGGCCGCCGGGGTGCTGCTGGGGCCGGGGAGCGGGGCCCTGCTGCCACTGGCCGGGGTGCTGCGGTGCGGCCTGCGGCTGCTGCCACGCCTGTGGGGCAGGTGCCGGCGCGGGAGCGGGGGCGGGGGCCGAGTGGCGGCCGGCATAGGGGCGCGGGGGTGCGCCCCACGGCGCCGCCTGCGCCGCCTGGCCGGGGCCGGGGGGCGGCTGCCGGTGCGGGCCATGGGGCTGCTGCGGGTACGGAGGCTGAGACACGGGTTCCCCATCGGGTCGTGCGGAGTTCCAGGGGGCGAGGGGCGGCTGCGGCGCGCGGCCGCGCGACCGGGGCGCGCAGGGGGTCCGGCCGGGCGCCGCGGTGTGGTCCATCGCCGGGGCCACCCTACGCCCCCCGCCGTCGTCAGGACCGGGGACGGGGCCGCCGCATCGCCGCCGCGGTGGCCGCCAGTCCCGCGCCGAAGGACGCGAAGATCGCGGTCACCCCCAGCCCGCCGGCCACTGCGCCCGCGGCCAGCGGGAGCACGGTCTGCCCCAGGTGGTTGCCGGACATCCGCAGCGCCATGGCCGTGCCGCGGGCCTCGGGTGCGGCGGCGTCGGCGACCCAGGCCATGGTCAGCGGCTGGCCGATGCCCAGCCCCAGCCCCGCGACGGCCAGGGCGACCGCCAGCCCCCACACCGGCATCGGCACGGACAGGGAGGCGACGCAGACGGCCGACAGGATGAGGCTGGCGAAGAGGACCGCATGCCGCCCGGCGCGCGCGACCGCGAAGCCCAGGAACGCCCGCGACACGACCGAGGCGCCGGCGCGTATGGCCAGCAGCAGGCTGACGGTCGCGGCCGAGATGCCGTGCTCCTCGCCGAAGGCGGGCAGGTAGACGATGGTGACGTCGATGGCGGCGAGCACCATGAGGCTCGCGAAGATCGCGGGGGTGACGCCGGGTTCGCGCAGGACCTCCAGGACGCCGTGGCGGCGGGGCGGGCCGCCCTCCGCGCCGGTGCGGCGTTGCCGTTCCGGGGCGGGCATGCCGATGAGGGAGATGAGGGAGGCGCCCGCGGCGACCGCGGTGCCGAGGAAGGCGGTGAGGGTGAGCGACGCGGGCTCGGTGGCGGCGAGCCCCGAGAGTAAGAGCGGGCCGAGGAGCTGGCCCATTGACCCGGCGAGGGCGAACAGGCCGAAGCGCGAGTCGAAGGTCGAACGGGGGGAGCGGTTGGCGATCATGGCCTGCGCCGCCACCATCGCCAGGATCAGCCCTACACCGGCGGCCGCCGCGCAGAGCATGATGGCCCAGGGGGTGTAGGCGAAGGCGAGGCCGACCGCCGATGCGGTGACCAGCGCGCTGCCGGTGAGGTAGGCGGGGCGTTCGTCGTGCAGGTCCACCCAGCGCCCGATGGGGATCGCGACGAACAGGGGGAGGAGCGAGAACGCGGCGCTGAAGACGCCGAGCCACACCGGCCCGAGCCCGATGTCCAGCGCCCGGTAGGAGATGACGGGACGGATGGTGGCGAGCGATCCGTGGAACAGGGTCCCGTGTATCAGGACACGGACGAACCAATTCACCGGGTGAACCGACCTTTCAAACCTCGGATGCGGCGCGGCCGCCGCGAGAGAGTTCGTTAGCGTAACTAAGTGAATCTGTGAACTCAGCCCTACCAATGACGGCGCGCGTTTGGCAACCCCGCCCCGGCCGTCCACCCGGCGGACGGCCGGTCACTCCCCGCGGTTTCGGCTCGCGGGCCGCCCCTCCGCCCGCCTCGGGCGGGTCCGCGGCGCGCTCCAGGATGATCAAGATCACTCTCCTCGCCCTTGGGGAGCCCGCCCGCTGGTCCGCACCGTGGACCGGCGGCGAGCCGCGGGGGAGGGTGGAACGTCGAAAAACCGTTGTCGCCGCGCCGGGCCCGCCGCTAGCGTTCGTCGACGACGCAGAAGGCCGCGACGGCGAGAGGGGGTGGGCCGTGTCCAAGATGATGCGAGCCAGGTGGCAGCAGACCCGCGAAGCGTTCACCCGCGGGTGGTATGCGGCCGAGGGGGTGGAGGCCGACATCTCCGGCCACCTCGCCGCCATGCGCGCGGGAACGCGGCTGTACCCGGCCGCGGAGGTCCACCGCCTGTCGGTCCCCGCGGCCGCGCACACCACCCGGTTCGAGGTGACCGGCGAGAGCACCCTCCAAGCGGCGGCCCGGCTCGCCGCCGCGGCTACGGGCCACGCGGACGACGGCACCGGCGCCGATACCGGGAAGCCCGCGGGAACGGACCGCGATGGCGACGGCGGTCCGGGCGCGCGAAGGGACGGCGACGGCGGGGCCGCCGCCGACGTCGCGGCGCTGAACTTCGCCTCCGCACGCAACCCCGGGGGCGGCGTCGTCAACGGCGCACGCGCCCAAGAGGAGAGCCTGGCCCGCTCCAGCGCCCTCTACGACGCCCTGGTGCGCTGCCCGGAGTTCTACGACACCCACCGCCGAGAGCGCAGCCTGCTCTACACCGACCAGGTCATCTACGCCCCGCGGGTGCCGGTCTTCCGCACCGACACCGGTCGCTGGCTGGCCGATCCCTTCCCGGTGGCGTTCCTGACCTCGGCCGCACCCAACCGGCGCATGATCGAGCGCAACACCCCCGAGGAGGCGCACCGGATCCCCGCGGCGCTGCGTTCACGCGCCGGCGGCGTGCTCGCCGTGGCCGCGCACCACGGGCACACCCGGCTGGTCCTGGGCGCATGGGGCTGCGGCGTCTTCGGCAACCACCCCTCCGAGGTCGCCGGCGCCTTCGCCCACCACCTGCACGGCGCCTTCGCGGGCGTCTTCGAACACGTGGTCTTCGCCGTCCTGGGCGACGACGACACCGCCCGCGCCCCCTTCCGGACGGCCTTCGACGTCCCCGAACCCCGCCCCCTCCCACCCGGCTACTGCGCGGGAGGCCGGGACTGGTGCCCGCACCCGCACCGGGATTCCACCGCGAACCCTTGACCCCTCACCCGCACCGGGCGTCGCGGCAGGTCAGCCGGACGCGTCCGGGCGGCGAGTGGGGAAGCCGTGGGTCCGGGCGGCGAGTACGACGGCCAGGACCGGGGCGAGCAGGGTGAGCACGCTCCACGGGAGGGCGGCGGGGCCGAGGAGTCCCAGCAGTAGTCCGCCGGCGACACCGCCGCCGGCCATTGCCGCGTTCCAGAGTGTGACGAGCATGGCCTGTGCGGTGTCGGCCGCCTCGCCCCCTGCGTCGGCCGCCGCGGTCTGGAGGAGGGTGGGGGCTCCGCCCCAGCCGAGGCCCCACAGCACCGCCGCCGCATAGACCAGGGACGGGGTGCCGGCCGCCACCGCCAGCAGGGTGGCCGCCGCGGCGACCAGGACGGTGCCCGCGATGGTGAGCGCTCGCAGCCGGCGGTCGATGTGGGCGCCGGTGAACAAGATGCTCGCCAGGGAGGCGACGCCGAAGGCCAGCAGCACGAGGTCGACGGAGCCGCCCATGCCGACCCCGCCCAGGAACGCGGCGATGTAGGTGTAGAGGACGGTGTGGGCCAGCACGAAGACCAGGGTGACGAGCAGGACCGGTGCCACGCCGGGGACGGCCAGCGTCCGCGGGACCGGGATGCGCCCGCCCTGCCGCTGCCCCGGGAAGTCCGGCACCGTTGCGGTGATCCAGGCGATGAGCACGACGGCGAGGACCGTCATGACCGAGAACGTGGTCCGCCAGCCCAGCGCCGCGCCGAGGAACGTCCCCGCGGGCACCCCCAGCGACAGGGCGACCGGGACGCCGGCCATGACGATCGCCACCGCGCCCGTGCAGGCGGGCGGGGACCATGCGGCGCGCATAGCCCGCCAGCAGCGCCCAGGCCAGCCCGGCCGCCACCCCGGCGGCGAACCGGGCCCCCATGGTCAGCAGGTAGTCCGAGGAGAACGCGGTGACCGTGTTGGCGGCGGCGAAGGCGGCCATCGCCGTCAGCAGCAGCCGCTTGCGCCGCCACCCGGACGTGGCGGCGGACAGCGGGATGGCGGTGAACGCGGTCCCCACGGCGTAGACCGTCACCGCCTGCCCCATCGCGGATTCGCCGACGCCGATGTCGGCGCTCATCGCGGGCAGCACGCCCGCGGGCAGCGTCTCGGTCAGGCTGGTGATGAAGACGGCCGTGGCCAGCGCCAGGAGTGCGGGCAGCGGCAGCCCGCCTCCCTGGGGCGCCGCCTCGCGGGCGGCCCGGGATGTGGTTTCGTTGCGCATGCCGCATATGCTCGAACCATCACACAGATGTGAAGGTCAAAGCCGCGGGGTGAGAGGGCGGTCACATATGCGGATCGGCGAGCTGTCGGAGCGCACGGGCACGCCCCGGCGGCTCCTGCGCTACTACGAGGAGCAGGGGCTGATCGTCGCCGCCCGGCTCCCCAACGGCTACCGCGACTACAGCGGCGACAACGTGGACCGGGTCGTACAGATCCGCGGCCTGCTCGACGCCGGCCTGCCCACCCGGATCATCAAGCAGATCCTCCCCTGCCTGGACAAGCCCCGGACCATCCACTTCACCGACGCCACGCCGGAGATGCTCGCCCTCCTGGAGCAGGAGCGCGACAAGATGACCGAGCGCGTCCGGTTCCTGACCCGCAACCGCGACGCCATCGCCGCCTACCTGGAGGCCGTCCGCGCACTGGAGCGCTGACCCGCCGTCGGCGCCGGGCCCCGGCCCGCGTGGCCCGTCGCCCGGATGGCCACGCCCCCCGGATGTGGCGGGCGACACCGCGGCAGGGCTTGACCGTGCCGCAGCGGCATGGGTTGGACTGTAGTGCGTGAGTGATGCACCTATCCGGGTCGTGCTCGCGGACGGCCAGCGACTGTTCCGATCGGGCCTGCACCTGATCGTCGACTCTCAAGACGATATGACCGTGGTCGGCGAGGCCGGCGACGGCGATGAGGCGCTGGCCGTCGTCGGCGCGACCCGGCCCGACATCGTGCTGATGGACGTGTGGCTGCCCCCGGCCAATGGGCTGGACGCCATGCGGCGGCTGGCGGACGCCGTCGACGTGGATGGGCCCGCGCCGCGGGTCATCATGCTGACCGGGCCGGAGCCGGACCGGCATTCGCTGGAGGCGATCCGGTTCGGGGCGAGCGGGCTGCTGCTCAAGGACAGCACCCCGGAGTTCGTCTGTGAGGCGGTGCGGACCGTGTACGCGGGCAACACGGTGCTGGCCTCCCACGACCTGGCCGCGCTGTTCGACGCCCCGCGTGAGGCCCTGCGGCCGGTGCCGGCGGAGTACGCGGCGCTGACCGAGCGCGAGCGCAAGGTGTTCGCGGCGGTGGTCACGGGCGCGTCCAACGCCGAGATCGGCGGGGAGCTGCACCTGAGCGAGTCGACGGTGAAGACCCACGTCGGGGCCATCCTGCGCAGGCTGGGCCTGCGCGACCGGCTCCAGGTGGTCGCCTACGCCTACGAGAACGGCCTCACCCGGGGCTCAGCCCGGCTACGGCCAACCGGAACAGCCGGTCCGCCTGGGCGGCGGGATCGGGATGGCTCTCGGTGGCAAGGGCGATACCGACGACGAGGGTGATCAGCTCGGCGAAGGTGACGTCCGCCTGCACCGCGCCGTCCCCTATCGCGCGGTGCAGCAGCGGATTCCCCGCCTCTTCCAGGGCCGCGGTGCAGGAGTTCTCGTGCAGGGAGTCCGGGCCGGCGCCGTCGTGGGCCAGCGCCGCCGCCAGCCCCCGGATGGAGGCGGAGTAGGCGACGACGTCGCCCAGCCAGTCCAGCAGAGCGGTCCGGCTGTCGCCGTCGCCCGCCGCCAGGTCGCGGGCGCGGGCGCACAGGGCCTCGATCTGCGTCTGGGACACCGCCTCCAGCAGTGCGCGGCGGGTGGGGAAGTGCCGGCGCACGGTCGCCGAGCCGACGCCCGCGGTGCGGGCGATCTGTTCCAGGGAGGCGTCGGCGCCGCGCGTGGCGACCTCCTCCTCGGCCACGGCGAGGATGCGGGCGTAGTTGCGCCGGGCGTCCGCGCGCTGACGGGCGGGCATGGCGTTACCTCCGGTCCGGTTAAGTGGTGGGCCCCGCCATATCGTATCGTGGCATAAACGGCGGGCCCCGCCGTTTGTGCTGAGACTGCCCGAGGAGAACCATGCCCACTGACCCCTCCACCGGTTCCGCCCCCGTCCTGGTCACCGGCGCCACCGGCCGGCAGGGCGGCGCCACCGCCCGCGCCCTGCTCGCGGCGGGCGTTCCCGTCCGCGCCCTGGTCCGCGACCCCGCCACCGCCCGCGCCAGGGCCGTCGAGGCGCTCGGCGCCGAGCTGGTCACGGGCGATCTCCACGACCGCGAATCCGTGGTCCGGGCCGCCGAGGGCGCCCGCTCCGTGTTCTCCGTGCAGATGCCCGAGCCGACCCCCGACGGCTTCGATTTCGACGGAGAGGTGGCCCAGGGCATCAACCTCATCGAGGGCGCCAGGGCCGCTGGCGTACCGCAGTTCGTGCACACGTCCGTCGCCGGTGCCGGTCAGCACACCGAGGCCCCCGGCTGGGCCGAAGGCCGCTGGGCCTCGATGGAACCCACCCTCGGCGCCAAGGCCGCGATCCAGGACCGGCTCCGCGCGGCCGGCTTCCCCCGCTGGACGCTGCTCAAGCCGGGCACCTTCATGGAGAACTTCCTGCCCTCCATGGCGTTCCTCTTCCCGCGCGGGATCGAGGGCGGGCTGGTGAGCGTCCTGAAGCCGACGACCCGGCTGTCCCTCGTGGCGGTGGCCGACATCGGCGCCGCCGCCGCCGCGGCCATCGCCGCGCCGGAGCGGTTCGACCGGGTCGAGCTGGAGCTGGCCGGCGAGCACCTGTCGATGGCCGAGATCGCCGAGGTCCTCTCCCGCGTGCTGGGCACGCCGCTGTCCGCGCCCGATATGACCGAGGCGGAGGCCTTCGCCGCGGGGATGCCCGCGATGGGCGCCTCGCACGAGTGGATGAACGTGAACGGCCAGCCGGCCCGTCCCGAGTACGCGCGGGAGCTCGGCATCCCCGTCACCGGCTTCGAGCAGTGGGCACGGGAGCACATGCGGGCCGCGGCCTGACACGGCCCCGGCCCGTTCCGGCCGGCCCTGGGGCCGGCCGGAACGGACCCGGTGGTGCTCCAGGCGCGCCGGTCGCCGGTCAGGAGGGGCGCTGGGGCTCGGGGTCGGCCGCGCGGCGCTCCCCGGGGCGGGCGGCGCGCCAGGCGCGCTTGCGGCCCCGGGGGATCAGCACGCCCAAGGCGACGGTGGTGAGGATCAGCGCCGTCGCGACGCCCACCACCGCCATCGTCGACGGCAGGAAGACGTCGCCCGGACCGGGGTCGGGCACGAACGCCGAACCCAGAGCTGCGTCGCGGTCGGCGCCGCCGGGGGCGGCGGTGAGGGCGCCGACCGGGTCCACCCGCCCGCTGCCGCGCATCGAGTCGCCGGGACCGTAGGGCGAGGGGTAGGCGGTGGCGAGCAGCCGTTCGCGGACCGCCGGCGCCGGGAGTTCGGGTTCGTAGGAGCGCAGCAGGGCGGCGGCGCCCGCGACGAACCCGGCCGCCACGACGTCCCCGGAGCCGACGAAGTGGCCGTCGCCCCCGGGGCCGACGCTGACGACCAGGTCGCCGGGGGCGGTCAGGTCCACCCGCGCGGCCTCGCCGTCGGCGTCCAGCGCCGGGGACGCCGCGACCGGGGCGCCCTCGACCCCCACGGCGGTCACGCTGACCGCAGAGGGGTGGCTGCCGGGCGCCGCCGGGACGGAGGTGTTGTCGATGGTGACCGTCGCGGGCGCCACGACCAGGGCGTCGGCCTCGGCCGCGGCGGACACCGCCGCGTTGAGCCCGCGGCTGGATTCGGCGACCGCGGCGCCGACCAGCACGATCCCGGCGCCTTCGCTGACGGCGGTGTCGATGCCGCTGGCGATGGCGCCCGCTGTGGCCTGTCCCGCGTCGTTCATCACCGGGACATCGATCACGCGTGCGGCCGGGGCCACCCCGGTGAGCCCGCTGCCGCGCTGCGGGCGGGCGGCGACCAGCCCGGCCAGGAAGGTCCCGTACCCCTGGCAGTCGGCCGAGCCGGAGCCGGCCAGCGCCCGGCTCACCGCGGCGGTCTCCGCGTCGATCCCGCTGCTGAGAATGGCGACGGTGGCTCCGGCCCCTTCGGTCAGCTCCCAGGCCCGGGGCAGGTCGAGCAGCGGGGTGGTCCACGGCTCCTCCTCCACCACCGTGGACGAGGTGGCCACGCACTCGCCGTCGGGGGCGACGCCGATCGCGGGCAGCGGCTCGGCGTCGGCTTCGGCGTCCGCGGACGCGCCCGGCGCGGGCTCGGCACCTGCGGACGTGTCCGGTGCGGGCTCCGCCAGAGCGGGCGTAGCGGGGGCGGCCGCCAGGACGGCGCATGCGGCCGCGACGGCGACCCTGCCGGCCGGCCGGCACCGTGCGGCCAGGAGGGCCGCCCTCGTCCACTTCCGCACGGTCATCGGGGGAGCTCCTTACGCCCCGGCGGGGCCTGGTGTGAGGGGGCGGATCGGGCGGGTCGTGCGCCCGGCCGGGGTCCGGCCGCCGCGGGAGGGGTGGCGGCGCCGGGCCCCGGCGTCATAGGGGCGCGGAGGGTGCCGGTGGCGCGGGAGGGTGTCCGGGGGCCGTGTGCGTGACCGTCCCCGGAGCGGGTAGCCGTGCCTCTTGCGCCGGCCGCCGCACCCGGCGCGGTCGCCACCGCGGCGCGCGCCCGAGCGCGCCGCCCGGACGAGGAGGAGCGTCCATGTTCGCCAACAGCAACGCCTTCAGTGGTTTCTCGGTCGACGACATCGCCGCCGCGCGCAAGTTCTACTCGGAGACCCTGGGGCTGCGGGTATCGAGCCCGTCCGAGGAGTACGAATCCCTGGCGCTGCATCTGGCGGGCGGCGCCAACGTCTTCGTCTACCCCAAGAAGGACCACGTCCCGGCGACCTTCACCGTGCTGAACTTCCCGGTGCCCGACATCGACGCGGCGGTGGCCGAGCTGGCCGAGCGCGGGGTCGAGTTCGAGCGCCCTGAGGGCTTCGACATCGACGAAACGGGCGTGTACCGGGGCGGCGGGCCGCTCATCGCGTGGTTCACCGACCCTGCGGGCAACGTCCTGTCGGTGCTCCAGGAGTAGGGCCGGGCCCTGGCCGGCGCCCGCGGCGCGGGCGCCGCGCGCGGCAGGGGGTGTGGGCGCCACCGGGTCAGTCCTCGTCTTCCATGCCCTCGGCGATCGCGAGCTGGACGGGGATCGGGTCGCGGCGGGAGATCCACAGGGCCCGGCCCGGGGCCATGCGCTGGGCGCGCACGTTGCCGAACATGACCCCCTCCGACGGCGGGCTCGACAGCATGATGCTGGGGGTGTTGTTGTCGATGAGCGTCCGGATGGCGGGGTCGGAGGTGGCCCGGCCGAACCCGCCCGCGGCCCGCGCGACGATGAGGTGCATGCCGATGTCGGCGGCCTGGGGGAGCATCTCCACGATCGGCGCGAGCAGGCTCCCGCCGCTGGAACCGGAGACCAGGTCGTAGTCGTCGATGACGATGAACAGCTCCGGGCCGGTCCACCAGTCGCGGCGGCGCAGCCGGTCGGGGGTGATGTCGGGGCCGGGCATGCGCGCCTTCATGGCGTGCGCGGCGGCGCCCATCATCTCCCGCATGCTCTCCGACGACACCGCGTAGCCGAGCTGCTGCTCCTTGGGGACCGCGTCGAAGAGCTGGCGGCGCATGTCCACGAGTACCACCCGCGCGCTCTCGGCGTCGTAGTGGTCGCGGATGGCGTTGGTGATGTGCCGCAGCAGCGTGGTCTTGCCGGTCTCGGTGTCGCCGACGACCAGCAGGTGCGGGGTGGCGGAGAAGTCGTGCCAGAACGGGCGCATGCCCCGCCCCTCCAGGCCGAGGGGGACGCGCAGGGCGCCGAACTCGGTGCGCTCGGCGGCCGGCAGCTCGGCGGCGAGCAGCCGGGGCGGCAGGGTGCGCACGGCCGGGGCTCCGGGGCCGCTCCACGCGTCGGTCAACCGGGCGACCAGCTCGCTGACGCCCACCGACAGCGAGACGGGGTCGCCGACGCCGTCGGCCCGGGGCAGGCCGGTGAGGAAGTGGTACTGGTCGAGGGTGAGGCCGCGGCCCGCGATGCGCGGAACGGTCTGGGCCTTGCGCATGTTGACGGTGGAGTCGACCGCGTCGCCCAGCCGCAGCTCGAAGCGGGTCCCCAGCAGGTCGCGCACGCCGGACTGGATGTCGGCCCAGCGGGGGGAGGCGACGATGAGGTGGACGCCGTAGCTCAGCCCGCGCTGGGCGATCTGGGTGAGCGGGGTGACGAGGTCCATGAAGTCCTGGCGGATCGTGGACCAGCCGTCGATCACCAGGAACACGTCGCCGTAGGTTTCGTCGGCGAACTCCCCGGCTCCGCGGCGCCGCCGGTAGGTGGCCATGGAGTCGACCCCGTTGGCGGCGAAGAACTGCTCGCGGTGGGTGATGATCTCCAGCATCTCCGACACGGTCCGGTTGATCCGGTCGGTGTCCATCCGCCCGACGACGCTGCCCACGTGCGGCAGGCCGGAGAGCGCCTGGAGCGCGCCGCCGCCGAAGTCGAGCGCGTAGAACTGCACCTGGTCAGGGGTGTTGGTGAGGGCCAGCGCGCACACGAAGGTGACCAGCATGGTGCTCTTGCCGCTCTGGGGGCCGCCGGCGATGCCGACGTTGCCGCCCGCGCCGAGCAGTTCGGCCTTGAGCGGCAGGCGCAGCTGCTCGAAGGGGCGGTCGATGACGCCCAGCGGGACCTCCAGCAGCGGCTCCGCAGACCACGCGGGGCCGGACTCGGGGATCGGCCGGCCGACCATACCGAAGAGCTCGTCGAGGGTGGGGGGCACGTCCAGCGGGGGCAGCCAGACGCGCCGCGCCGGCGGGCCGGTCTCGTGCAGGCGCTCCAGGGCGACGTTGAGCAGGCTCTCGGTCTCTTCCTCCGCTTCCTCCACCTCGGCGGCGACGGGTTCGGGCTCGGGGAGGGGGGCGCGGCCGGCGACGTAGCCGGAGAGGAAGGGGACGATCTCGGCGGCCGCGGCGGACTGCTGGCCGCTGCGCCGGCGCACCCGGTAGGCGCCCGAGACATAGGCGGCCTTGAAGCGGGTCAGCGTGTCGGTGCCGGTCTTGAGGTAGCCGTTGCCGGGGGCCGGGGGGAGCTGGTGGGCGTCGGGCACGCCCAGGACGCTGCGGCTCTCGATCGCGGAGAACGTGCGCAGCGCGATCCGGTAGGACAGGTGGCTCTCCAGCTGGTGGATCCGGCCTTCATCGAGGCGCTGGGAGGCCAGCAGCAGGTGCACCCCCAGGCTGCGGCCCAGGCGCCCGATCATGACGAACAGCTCCATGAAGTCGCGGTGGGCGGCCAGCAGCTCGCTGAACTCGTCGACCACGACGAACAGCGTGGGCATGGGCTCCATCGCCGGGTTGGCCTGGCGGGCCTTCTCGTACTCGTGGATGGAGCTGAAGTTGCCGGCGGCGCGCAGCTGCTCCTGGCGGCGGATCAGCTCGCCGTGCAGGGCGTCCTGCATGCGCTCGACCAGCGTGACCTCGTCGGCGAGGTTGGTGATCAGCGCCGAGGTGTGGCGCAGCTTGTCCAGGCCGATGAAGGTCGCGCCGCCCTTGAAGTCGACCAGGACGAAGTTGAGCGTCTCGGGGGAGTGGGTGAGCGCCAGCGACAGCACGAGGGTGCGCAGCAGCTCGCTCTTGCCCGACCCGGTGGCGCCGATGAGCATGCCGTGCGGGCCCATCCCGCCCAGCGCGGATTCCTTGAGGTCGAGTTCGAGCGGGGCGCCGTTCTCCTCGATGCCGATGGGCACGCTCAGCTTCGACCCGGGGCGCAGCTCGCCCCACATCCGCTCGGTGTCGTGGGTGTGCATGTTGGAGATGCCCAGCAGCGCCGTCAGCTCGAAGTCGGTGACCAGCGGCTCGACCACCTCGGTGGCCATGCTCATCCGGTAGGGGGCCAGCATCCGGGCCAGCGCCTGGGCGCGCGAGGGGCTGAGGGCGTCGGGGCGGCCCAGCGGGGTGAGGGTGCGGCGCCCGCTGTGGTCCTGGCCGACGACCTCCAGGGCGTCGGGTTCCACCTTCAGCCCGAGGGTGAAGGGCGCGCCGTCCCACGGCAGCGGGTCGTCGATGTGCACGATGACGGCGTTGCGGTAGCCGCCGGAGTCGAACCTGGTGGACTGCTGCCCCTGACCGCTGTCGATGACGATGACCGTGTAGGGCTCTTCGCGCGTGGGGGCGGATCCGGGCTCGAAGCGGGTCCGGTCGGCGAGGTCGGGGCCGATGATGCGCTCCAGCTCCTCGGGGTCGCCGCCGATGAGCCGGACCGGGCCGGCGCCGTCGCGCTCGGTGGGGTGCATGGCGTGGGGCAGCCACTTGATCCAGTCCCAGTCGGCGCGCCGGTCGTCGGCGACGCACACGGCGATGCGGAGCTCGTCGTGTGCGTGGAAGACGGCGAGCTGGCCGATCATGGCGCGCACCATGGCGCGGGATGCCTCCGCGTCGCCCTCAAGGGAGATGCGGGCGTATCCGCGCAGGTAGACGGCGACGGGCTGGTCCTCGACGGTGGCGTAGGCGCGGATGAAGCGGCGCAGGGCGTGTGCGCTGAGCGGTTCGAGGTCCTCGACCGGCTTGGTGGACAGTGGTGCGATGCGCATGCGCATCGACTGCTCGCCCACCGCGAGCCGGACCTCGGCGAAGTCGTCGTGGGTGGAGCGGCGCTCCCACAGCCGTGAGGTGCGCACCAGCGACCACAGGGCGTCGGGGACGGGAGCCCGCCACAGCATGGCGTCGCGCTGGGCCGTGACGACCTCGCGCGCCTTGGTGCGGCTCTGGGTGAGGTAGCGCAGGTAGTCGCGCCGGTCGCCGTTGAGCTGGCGCTTGCGCTCGCTGCGGGCGCGCCAGTACTGGCCCACCAGCATGGCGACGGCGCCGAGCAGCATCATGCCGCCGGCGACGTAGGGCATGAAGGTGTTGACCGCGCTGCCCTGGGCTCCGGGCCGGATGAACAGCAGCACCATCGCCATCGAGGTCATGGCCATCGGCAGGTAGTTGAACACCGCCGACATGGTCGACTGCTCTTCGGGGATCTCGGGCGGCTCCTGGAGCTGGAGCTCTCCGTCGGGCATATCCGGCCCGGGGCGGCGGGGCGGCCGGCGGACGAGGATGGTGCTCACGGCGGCGATCGCCTCCTGGCGGTTGCAGGGGGTGGGCCCGGCCGTGCGGGTGGCCAGGCGAGAAGGGGGTCCACGCGCGGGCGCTGTACCCGGCGGGATCCGGATTATGCCCCTGAACCGGGCGCAAAGCCAATCGAACAAAAATTCATTGCCACGTGATACCAATTTCGCTTCGACCGGTGTTACCGTTGCGCTGGTCGTCGAATCATGAGGTTTCCTACCAGTCACCGAGTGTATTGCGACTCGGCAGGCCCCCGCCTCCTCCCCGAGTAGCAAGCGCAAGCACCATCGGGTGATTCCGCCTCCTCCCCGAGTAGTAAGAACCAGATGAGCGACTCCACTGCCCCCGACCTGTGCCGGCTGGTCGTCCGCGCCCCGGACCGCACTTTCGAGATCGCGGTCCCCAGCGACGTGCCCCTGGCCGAACTCCTGCCCACGATCGTCCTCTACGCCGAGGGCGACAGCGGCGAAGACCTAGACGAAGGCGGACTCGAACACGACGGCTGGGTCCTCCAGCAGCTCGGCTCGCCCGCGCTGGAGGAGGACGGCACCGTCCAGACCCTCGGCCTCTTCGACGGCGAGACCCTCTACCTGCGCCCGCGCCGCGACCAGCTCCCGCCCATCCACTTCGACGATCTCATCGACGGCGTGGCCACGGGCATGGCCGAGCGCAGCGACGCCTGGCGGCCCACCTACACCCGCCGGCTGCTGCACGGGCTGGGCCTGTTCACCCTTTTCGCCGGGTTCACCATCCTCGCGATGAGCGGCATGAACGGGCTCACCGCCCTGATCGCCGCCGGCGCCGCGGTCGTCCTGCTCCTGGGCGCCGCGGCCGCCTCCCGCGCCATGGGCGACCTCACCGCCGCGACCGGCCTGGCCGCCGCCGGCGTCCTCTACATGGGCCTGGCCGGGGCCGCCATCCCCTCGGGCGACCCCGGGATCCCCCTCCTGGGCGCCCGCGCGCTGGCGGCCTGCATGGCAGGCGCCGGGGCGACCGTCCTCGGGCTGGCGGCCGTCGCCGGCTCTGTCCCGTTCTTCGCCGGCCTCATCGTCTTCGAGGTCTTCGGGGTGGTCTCGGCGGCGACGCTGATGTTCGCGCCGGGCCTGACCATGACCGGCATCGCCGGGGCCGCCTCCGCCCTCGCGATCCTGCTGGGCACCTTCGCCCCCGCCATCGGCTTCCGCATTTCCGGGCTGAAGCTGCCCCCGCTGCCGAACAACCCCCAGCAGCTCCAAGAGGGCATCGATCCCCACCCCGCCCGCGACGTCCTCGACCGCACCGCGCTGGCCGACAGCTACCAGGGGGCGGTGCTCGCCGCCACCGGCGCGGTCCAGGCGGTGGCCCTGCTCATCCTCGCCCTGGGCCCCGGCTGGCTGCCGGCCACCCTCGGCGTGGTGGTCGCCCTGGTCCTGCTGCTCCAGAGCCGCGGACTCACCAGCGCCTGGCAGAAGCTCTACCTCGTCGCGCCCGCCTGCGCCGGCCTCGCCCTCATCGTCATCGCCGCCGTCGCCGACACCGGCACCCTGTGGCGGCTGCTGGCCCTGCTCGGCGTCCTCTCCGTCGCCGCGGCCCTCACCGTGCTGGCGTGGAACGTCCCCGGCAAGCGCCTCCTGCCCCACTGGGGCCGCGCCGCCGAGATCATCCAGCTCCTCGCCGCCATCGCCATGGTGTGCCTGGTCCTCGGCAACCTCGGCGTGTTCGGCCTGCTCCGCGGGATCGGGGGCTGAGCGATGCAGACCCGACGCGACCAGGTCGTCGCCCACAACTTCATGGTGGGCCGCCTGGGCACCGCCATGCTGGAGGCGGACCCCGACGCCATCGACGCCCCCATGCAGCGCACCCGCCGCGGAGCCTTCATCGGGCTGGCCATCGGCGCGCTGCTGTGCGTGGGGTTCCTGGTGTGGGGGCTGATCTTCCCCGGCGGCAACACCTCCTGGCGCAACGAGGGCACGCTCGTGCTCGACAAGGACAGCGGCGCCACCTACCTCTACTCCGGCGGTGTGCTGCGCCCCGTCGCCAACTACGCCTCGGCGCGGCTGGTCCAGGGCAGCCAGATCCAGGTGCGCTCCGTCAGCGCCGAATCGCTGGCCGGGGTCCCCAAGGGCGGCCCCGTGGGCATCCCCGGCGCACCCGACTCCCTGCCCGACCCCGAGGGCATGGCCTCCGTCTTCTGGAGGGTGTGCGCGGTACCTCCGGCCGAGGAGGACGGCGGGCCGCGCACCGCCCTGTCCGTCGACACCGCCCCCGACGCCGGCGCCCTGCCCCCCGAGGCCGCGGTGCTGGCCGCAGGCCCCGACGACGACCACTACCTGCTCTGGAACGGCACCCGGCTGCGCTTCGACGAGGAGAACGGCGCCCTCCAGGCGCTCGGCTACGGCACCAGCCCCGCGCTGGACGTCACCCGTGCCTTCCTCGACTCCGTCCCCGCCGGCCCCGACCTCACCGCCCCCGAGGTCCCCGGCGGCGCGGGCGAGCAGGGCCCCGCCATCGGCGGTCAGCGGAGCACCACCGGCCAGGTGTTCGTGGTGCGCGGCGACGGCGAGGGCGACCAGTACTACCTGCTGGGCGGCGGCGGCCTGGTCCCGGTCAGCGCGACCCAGGCCCGGCTGGCCCTCGCCGACGCCCGCATCACCGACGACGCCTACGGCGACGCCGACCCCGAACCCGCCGAGCTGAGCGCCGGGCAGGTCCAGGGCAACCTGGCCGAGAACGCCACGGCGACCGACGAAGGGCTGCCCGCGGCCCCGCCCGATCTGGTCTCGACCCGCGGCCAGGCCCCGTGCATGCGCGTCTCCGGCGACGGCGGAGCCCAGCTCATCCTGCAACCGCTGGAGGCCGTGAACGCCTGGCCGGTCCAGGACCGGGCCGACATCGCCCACGGCTGCCCCACCGCCGACCTCATCGGCATCCCCGCCGGAACCGGCGCGCTCACCCGCGCCCAGCCGGCCGGGGGGACGGCCGCCGAAGGCACCTACTACCTGGTGACCGACGCCGCCGCGAAGTACCCGGTGCCGTCGGTCGAGGCGGCCGAACAGCTGGGCTACCAGGTCGGCGACGCTTCCCCCGTGCCCACCTCCCTGCTGCGCCTGCTGCCCACCGGGCCGGTGCTGTCGGCCGAGGCCGCCGCCCAGCCGGTCCCGGCGACGGCCGCTCCGCCCGCCGCGGGCGGATGCGGCGAGCAGGAGGGAACCTGACCACACCACCACAGCGATAGGGGTCGTGCACCCCATGAACAGAAAGGAGCGGTGGACATGAGTTTGACCACCAGTACCGAACGCGGGATGACCACGGGCCGGTTGGCCATGGAGGAGGCGTACAGCGAGTGCAACGCCGTCTACACCAAGGTCGACCACCTGCGCGACACCCTGAAGTCGTCCTGGAAGGGCGGTGCGGAGCAGGGCTATGAGACCGCGCTGGTCAAGTGGCTGGAGGAGCTGCGGCTCATCGTCAACGGCATGAACGAAATGATCGGCGTCTTCGGCGGCACCACGCGCGGCATGTTGAACCTGGAGGACGAGAACCTCGTCACCTCCAACTCCTGGATGAACCAGCTCAACCCCAACCAGTCCGCCTGACCGGCCGGACCCCCTCCTCCTGAACCCGGCCGCCCGTCGGGGCGGCCCCGGAATCGAAACGAGGCAGCCGACGATGAGCGATTTCTCCGTCATTTATGCGGGCATGGACGAGTCCGCCATGGACCTGCGCCAACGTACCCAGGACATCCGCAACTCCCTCCAAGACCTGCAAACGCAGATGAACACGGTCCGCAGCGAGCTCGACGGTTCCACGGCCGACAACTACGACGCCAAGATGGCGCAGTGGCAGCTCAACGTGCAGGACATGGAGTTCCTGCTCACCCAGGCCGAGCAGGCGCTGAACTTCATCCGCGAGAACTACAAGAACACCGACAACAAGCTGTCGATGGAATGGGTCTCGCAGAACATGTAGCCGCCGCCCGCCGAAGGCGGGCGCGCACACCACCGGTCCGGGGCCGACCGCCGTCGGCCCCGGAACCGGACCCCGGCACCGGAGAGTGAGGAGAGCGAGCATGGCGGAGAGCACCGAGATCACCTTCGGCTACCTGCGCGAGTTCCGGAAGACCAA
The DNA here is from genome assembly GCF_042650565.1 of Nocardiopsis sediminis. Taxonomy (NCBI): domain Bacteria; kingdom Bacillati; phylum Actinomycetota; class Actinomycetes; order Streptosporangiales; family Nocardiopsidaceae; genus Nocardiopsis; species Nocardiopsis sediminis. Next base: position 104,963 of record NZ_JBHSBH010000005.1, on the reverse strand, counting down.
CGTCCTCCCGATGCTGGAGGACCTCCAGAAGCAGAAGACCACCCTGGAGGCCTACATCGACGACGGGGAGAGCGAGACCACGATCTACGGCATCCGCGCCGGGAACCCGGCCATCTTCCCTGCTGCGGGCAAGTTCGCCAAGTCCGTTAACGGCTCCGTGGCGAAGATGCGCGACGAGATCAACATCCTGATCGACCATTTCGAAGGGCTGGACACCAGGTTGGAGGAGGCCGAGATCCGGTTCAAGGACACCGAGGACGACTCCGTGCTGACCGCCTACGAGCTCGCGGTCCTCATCGACCCCGACAACGCGTCGGCGGCGGGGTCCGGGTCCGGGTCCGAAGAGTAGGCGACAGCAACCGCGACGACCGATCGTCCGGGGCCCGGCCGGGGTGGCGGGGCGGGGAGCGAGTGAGGAGGCGGCATGCCCGACGGGAAAGAAGAGGACATCCCTCTTGGGCAGAACGAGGGGCTGGGAGAAGAAGCGCCCCCTGACCCCGACGCGACCGAACTGGTCCCCACGGACCTCGAATACATCATCAACACCTACACCGACACGGCGATGGACGCCGCCTACCCGCCGATGATGTCGCCCGATGATGTCAAGAAGGCGGACTGGTTCCTCAGCTTCAAGTCCGACCAGAAGAGCCCGGCCGGCCTGACCCACTACCTGATGTCGAGCTACACACAGGTCAACTACCCGACGCCACGGGCGTCGAGCCTGGGCGCGACCCCGACCAGCGAGGAGAAGATCTACTACTCCGGGATCGCCTACAACAACAACTTCATGCACGAAACCGACGGCCGGACGTTCTTCCACCACCTGTGGCTCGCCATCAACGGGCCGTGGCTGGGGGAGAACAGCACGACGTTCACCCCGAAGACCATGGTCGACCTGGCAGGGGACCTCGACGACCTGGTGACCATGGTGAACGGCGCCACTGAGAAGCTGAACACGTGGCGCACCACCGCGGATGAGAATTTGAAGGGCGCGACGGCCGACGTCTTCGTGCAGCACCTGGGCAACCTCCAGCTGCGCTTCAACGCCCTCGGCGAGCAGGCCGGAGGCTACCCCGAGGCCCTCCGGGACACGAGGAACGCGGTGGTCACCGGGGCGGGCGAGACCATCCGCAGGGCCTATGACAAGTGGCTCGAATCCGGCCTGTGGGACCCGCTCAAGGTCATCGACAAGTGGTTCGAGGACAACAAGTCCATCGCCACTCTCGGCAAGGGCGACGATACCTCCCAGATCGGGGACATCGGCAAGGCCAACGACCCCAATACCTGGAAAGAGATCCAGGAGCGGATCAAGACGTCCTGGCGCAACAACCTCAACACCTTCATCACGGACGCTGCCGAGGCGATGAAGACCCTCGGCACGGCCTACAGCACCAACCAGTCCGACTTGGCGGAGATCAAGCCGCCCAAGGCGCTGACGCTCGACTGGTCCGGTGTGGGCGGCGGCGGTGGCCCTGGTGGCCCCGGCCCGGGCGGCGGCGGTGGCGAGAACGAGGGCCCGGCGAACGAGGAGGAGTACAACGACGCGCTCGAAGAATGGTACAGGAAGCAGATCGAGTACCTGGAGAACAACCCGCCCGGCGGTGGGGGTGAGGGCGAGGGCAACGGGGAGAACGGCCCGTCCGACGCCGAGGAGGAGTACAACAACGCCCTCGAGGAGTACTACCGGAACGCGACCGATGAGCTGAAGAACGGTCCCGAGGGCAGCGGCGGCGATCTCAACGGCGACGGCGACGGGGAGAACCAGGGTCCGGCGTCGGAGGAGGAGTACAACAATGCGCTGGACGAGTACTACCGGAACGCGACCGATGAGCTGAACAATGGTCCCGACGGCAGTGGCGGCGGCCTGGGCGACGGGGACGGTTCGGGGGAGAACCAGGGTCCGGCGTCGGAGAACCGGTACAACGAGGCGCTGGACGACTACTACAACCAGGCGGCCAACGACCTCGAATCGGAAGGCAACACCGGCCCCATCGGCGGCGGCGGGCAGGTGGGCGGCGGCGGAGGCGGGAACAACACCCCCAACCGGCGGCCGTCGGAAGAGCGCTACAACCAGCAGCTGGACGACTACTACGACCAGGCGACCAGCGACCTCGACCGGGAGATGAACGCCGGCCCGGACGGCAGCGGCGGGGGCCTGGGCGACGGCGACGGTACCGGACAGCCCTCGGCCGAGGAGTACGAGCAGCGCCTCCAGGAGTACTACGACGAGCAGACCGGTGACCTCGACCGGCTCATGTCCGAGTCGCCCGACCCCGACGGCGACGGCCGCACCGGCGACGGCGAGGCGCTCACCCCGGCGCAGCAGGAGTACCAGCAGGCGCTCGACGACTACTACCAGAGCCAGAACGAGGACCTTCAGCAGCTCGTCTCGGGTCCCGAGGGGAGCGGCGGCGGTCTGGGCGACGGCGACGGTTCCGGCCAGTCGTCGCCCGAGGAGTACCAGCAGCGCATCCAGGAGTACGCCGACGAGGAGAGGGGCAACCTCGACCGGCTGCGGGAGGATGTCAACGGCATCACCGACGAGAACGGCAACCCCGCGCCGGAGCTGGAGGAGCAGCGGCAGCAGCTGAGCGACTACTACGACCAGCGCAGCCAGGAGCTGGACGACCTCGTCGAGAACGGTCCGGGTTCCGGCGGCGGGAACCTCGGCGACGGGAACGGTTCCGGGGGGGACGGTTCGTCGGCCGATGAGTACCAGGACCGGCTGAACGAGTACTACGACCAGCAGACCGCGGAGCTCGAAGAGCAGATGCAGTCGGGGCCGGACGGCAGCGGCGGTGGTCTGGGCGACGACGGTCCCGCCACGGGCGGGGACGGCTCGTCGGCCGACGACTACCAGGACCGGCTGAACGAGTACTACGACCAGCAGGCGGCCGAGCTCGAAGAGCAGATGAACGCCGGCCCCGATGCCGGGGGCGGCGGTCTGGGCGACTCGCTGGGCCGCGGCAACGGCGATGGCGAGAACGAGACGGCTCCGCCTCCGTCGTACTCCATCGGCAACGGGTGGGAGAACCCCGGTTCCTCCTCCGGGGACCTCGTCGCGCCCAACGCCTCGGCCGAGCGGCCCGATGCCAACGGCGTCACGGGCGGCGGCGGTGACCTGCGCAGCAACCCGCCCGCCGAGGAGGCCGACCCCTTCTCCGGCGCGGTCGGCGGCAACGGCCAAGGCCAGGGGGGCGGCAACTTCAGCGGCGTGGGCGGCGGTGCCGGCGCGGGCATGGGCGGAGCCGGCGGTATGCCGCCGATGATGCCTCCCATGGGCGGCATGGGTGGCATGGGCGGAGGCGGCGGGCAGGGCGACCAGACGCGCACCCGTTCCACCTGGCTGTCGGAGGACGAACGCGTCTGGGGGACCAGCGCGGGCGACCGGCTCTCGGTCCTGGGCCGCCACGGCCCGGGCGACACCACGAAGGGAAGCCCCAATGAGTACGTACCCGGAGCAAATGGAGCAGGCGCTCGCACGTCTACGGGAGGACCAGGAGAAGGTCGCCCAGGCAAGCGCAAGCCTGGCATCGGCAACCGAAGAGGCCGTCTCCAAGGATCGGGCGATCAGCGCGAAGATCAACGCTGAGGGGGACCTGGTCGAGCTGAAGTTCCGCACCAACGCCTACAAGTCCATGGCGCCCGCCGAGCTGTCCGCGGCGATCACGGACGTGATCAAGAGCGCCCGAGACCGGATGCAGGACCGGGTGCTGAAGGCGTATGCCCCCTTCGCCCCTGAAGGGATCGACATGGAGGCCGCGAGGTCGGGCGGGTTCGACCCCGCGCAGATGCTGGCCGACCTCGGCCTCGACAAGCTCGACTTCCCCGACCAGGGCCGCCCCGGCCGCTGACCCACACGGCCTCGCCGCCGACACCGACCACCCGGAATTCTCGACACCGAAGGGAGCCGCACCATGTCCGACGATTCCATGTTCATCGGCCCCGACCTCATGACGAAGTACGGCGCCATGCTGAACGAGACGGCGGACCTGACCGACGAGATCCTCAAGGAGCACCGCTCGGGCACCTCGGCCTTCGGCAAGCCCTGGGGCCACGGCGACGAGATCGCCGACCTCTTCGAGGACAAGTACGTCCCCGGCGAGCAGCAGCTTCAGGACTACCTTGAGGTGCTCTCGGAGGTGCTCCGGGAGACCACCGTCAACTTCTTGGACACCGTAGAGGAGTACCGCAGGAGCGAGGCGTTCGGCATCGATACCTCAAAGGACCTCTTCAAGGACCTGCCCGGCGGCCCCGGCGGCCTGCCCGGCGGTTCGGGCGGCCTGCCCGGCGGCTCGGGCCGACGGTAAGAGACGGCGGGTACCGGTCATGGGCATGCAGCTGCCGGAGGGTCTGCGCAACCTCTTCTACGGGCTTACGGGCACGAAGTGGTTCACCGCGGACGAAACGATGCTGCGTGCCCTGGCCGACGTCCTCGACCGGACGGGAATGCGGCTCGAATCCGAGCTGCCCCCGCTCATCACCTCCACCAAGCGACGGGTGCGCTCCGCCTTCGAGAGCAAGGCCGCCGACTACTTCGACTCGTCCATCGACAGGTTCACGTCCGGGAACACCAACTACGTCAAGGCCTCCGCCGACGCCTCCCACCAGCTCGCCGACTTCGTGCGGGAAGCGGCCAACCAGGTCGAGTACACGAAGGGGATGATCATCGGGCAGCTGATCCAGCTCGCCATGGAGATCGCCTGGGCCATTGCCATGTCCAAGTGGACGTTCGGTGCCAGCCTGACCATGATCCCCATCTTCAAGCGGATCGCCAGCCTGGCCATCCAGCGGCTGCTGAACTTCCTCTTCAACACGTTGGTGACGCACCTGGTGGTCAGCGTCGCCTTCGCGATGATCATGGACCAGCTCATCCAGCGGCTCCAGATCGCCCAGGGCAACCGCAAGGGCAACGACAACGATCTCAGCAAGGCGGCGGGTGTCGGCGGCGTCATCGACGGCGTCTTCTCGGCCGGGCTGAGCGCGTTCGGCAACAAGTTCGCCGACTGGGTCACCAACAACTTCGACGACCTCATCAAGATCAACATGCGCAACGGGGGGCCGGAGATCCCGACTCCGCCCGTCGGGAGCAAGAACCTCGACGAGGTCGTCGGGGACACGACGCCGCCCCCGCGCAACGGCTACAACAACGTGCCCGACGGCACGCCGGCTCCCAAAGAGGGCGGCCCCGACCTCACCACCGGGCCGTCCTCCGGCGCGGGGCGCAACGGCGACGGAACCCCCGGCCCCGACACCCCCGTTCCGCCGCCCGGCCGTGGCGCCGACACCCCCGTTCCGCCGCCCGGCCGCGGCTCCGAGACCCCCGTCCCGCCGCCGGCCCCCTCCGGCGCGCGCGACCTCCCGGAGACGGCCCCTCCCGGCGCGGGATCGCCGCCACCGCCGCGCGTCGCCGACGACATGGCCGGCGTGCTCTCGCGCAACGTCAAGGAGCTGATCCAGCCCTTCCAGCGCAATCCGCGTCCCGCCTGGGACAACGTCGCCACCATGGGGCGGTTCCGCGACGACGTGGGCAAGGTGTTCGCGGACAACTTCGGTGACCAGATCGGCCGCGACGCTGCCCGCAACCTGGGGCGCGACTACGCCGACACCTTCGCCGCCAACTGGGGCACGCGCAACATCGGCGACTCCCTGGCCCGGGTGTTCGACAACGCACCCAGCGGCCCCGCGGGCCGGCTGCCGTCGGAGACCACCGACTTCCTCTCCCGGAACCTGCCCGACGCGACCGTCGACAGCCTGGCGCAGTTCGCCAACGACTGGCGGCGCACCGCCGTGCACTTCGGCACCAACATGGGCGAGGGGGCTGCGTCGAACGTCCTCGGCGAGGGCTTCAGCAACCTGATCCTCGAAGGCGAGTTCAAGGCGAACGGCATGTCGGCCGTCGCGGGTGCGTCGAACGCCGCGATCACCACCGGCGGTGTCCTGGGCGGCATCAAGGGGCTCGACGCCCTGGAGAACCTGTTCAAGTCCAACATGGGGGCGGTCCCGCCCCCACCGGTCATGGAATCCGACCCCATGGCCGCCACCAACGATTCCAAGGCGCCGGTCGGCAGCGGGAACGCGGGCGGCACCGGTGGGACCGGCGGCACCGGTGGCGGGGGAGGCTCGGGCGGCCCCGGGCGTATCGGAGGGTCTGAGGACGGCGATCCGTCGGGCGCCACCGGAAGCCCGGAAACCCCCGAGCGCGTCGACCTCCCGGACACCGACGACTCCCCCGGGAACAAGGACCTGCCCGACACCGAGGCCCCCGCGCGCCCGGCGCCCCCGGCCAATGTGCCTTCGAGCCCCGAGGTTCCCGCCGCGGCCCAGGGCGGCGAGGGCCCCCGCGACGCGGACGCCGCCGCCACCCCGCCCCGGACGTCCGTCGACGCCCCCGCTCCGCCGCCGCGGGCCGAGACCCCGGCGGACATGGGGACGGACCGCGGCCCGGTGTCGCCCGACCGCGGGCCCGAGCCCGTGCCGTCCGGGAACGGCCGGGACCTGCCGGACACGTCCGACACCGGCGCCCCGCCCCCCGGCGTGGACGACCCGTCCGTGTCCCGGCGGGACGACCGTGCGGACACACCGCTCGGCGATGACGCGCCCATCGACACGCCTGCGGACGTCGACGCGTCTGCCCGCGCCGAGACACCGCAGGACGTGAACGGCCCCGACGCGGTGCGGGACCACCCGTCCGGCGCTCCGATCGCCGGGGGCGGGTTCACGGGAGCTCCGCCGGCGGCGACGGGGGCGTCCCCGGCCGGGCAGGGCGGCGATGCCCAGGGAGCGCCCCGGCCGGGTGCCGCCGCCCCGCGCGGCGACGGGGCCGGGCCCTCCGACGCCTCCCGGACACCGTCCGGGCAGCGCGACGCGTCCGGTGCACAGGACGACCCCGATGCCTCCGCAGAGAACCGGCCGGACGAGGCGCCCGAGCCGGAGCGGGCGTTCGTTCCCGAACCGGGTGCCGCGGAGCAGGCGGACGGACCCGTCGCCACACCGCAGCCGCAGCCGAACCCCCCGGTGACGGAGAGCGGTGACGGCGCCGTGGAGGCGCCTGCCCGCCCGTCCGATGTCCCCGCACCGCCCAGCGAGACCGCGGTCGAGGCGCCGGCCTCCGGCCCGCGCGACGAGTCTCAGGCGTCAGCCGACATCACCGGTGCCGATCAGGGGCAGGAGACCGGGGCGTCCCACCGGGACACCGAAACGCCGGAACGGTCCGATGCCCCCCGGCCCTCGGCGATGGAGAGCCGCGGTGCGGCCCCGCCGCCTCCGGTCGCCGCCGCCACGCCGCCGCCCGAAACCGGAGCACCCCCGGCCCGCAACGGCTCCCGCACCGGCCGGGAGTCCGATGCGTCCGACGCCTCCCGCGGGCGCGACGACGCGCGGGCCCGCACCAACGGCATGGAGGCCGGGGGCGAGCGCACCGACCGTGCGCATACCCAGGACCGCTCCGACCCGGCGCCGGCCCCGCAACCAGAGCAGGATCCCGCGCAGGTGCGGGCCGACCAGGGGAAGGCCCCCTCGGTCATCAGGACGTTCACCGACGCGCTCCAGGGCGGCGGCCGACCTGACGGCGACCTGGCGGACGTCCCGCCGAGCCGCCCCGAGGGTTCCCCGGATCCCCGTCCGGTGACCGCCACCCCCGATGCACCCTCCGGCCCGGACAAGAGGCCCGGCGCGCAGCGCGACCCGGGCCGTCCCACGTCCACCCCCGGACCCGTGCCCGCCGGGCGCACGGCCCGCATGGACCCCGACACCGCGTGGCGCACGGCCTCCGAGGCGCTGAAGGCCCTCGGGTTCGGCGCCCTTCCGCCGCGCCCCCCGCGTTCCGTTGTGCCCGATCCGCTCGGGGACAGCCCTCTCACCGCCGCTCCGCGGGGCGTCCGGGCCGCCGCGCTGAAACCGGCCGATGGACTGGAATCCCAGGGCGGCGCACCCCGTGCCACCACCCCGCAGACCACGGGTGCCGGCCCGGCCCGGAACCCCGCGCCGCCCTCCTCCGGTCCGCCCTCCGGCGGCACCCCGCCGGCCGACGCCACGCACACGACGTCCCCGGAATCCCTCGCCGAGGACGTGGCCGGGCTGCACGTCGACGACCGGCCCGGCGACCCCGCGCCGCGCCATACGGGGCTGCCCGGACCGCACGCGCAGGGCACCCCGTCCCCGACCGAGCGCCGGTCGTTCTCCCGCCTGTACGCGTCCACTCTCGACGCGCTCCCGGCCGATGCCCTGCCGCTGACCGTCGGAGTCGATACCGGTAACGGCCGGATGCACGGCGACGTGCGGATCCACAACCGGTTCTTCGAGTCGAAGACGATCACCGGCGACGGTCCCGACGGCCCGTCCACCGTCCGCGAGGTCACGCTGCGGGTGCGATTCGACCGCGCTCCCGGGGTCTTCCCCACGACCTCACGCGACGCCCGCGCGGACTTCACCCGGCAGGTCGAGGCGCTGTTCAACGACCAGTACCTGCTCCCGCGCAGCGGCGAGCAGTTGCACGTGCGCGTCGTCCAAGCCGACCTCCTCACCCCGCCGGAGGACGTCCACGCCACCGTCACCTGGCGCCCGGCGCCCCCGGCCGCGCAACCGCCGGCGAGCACCCCCGCACCTGACGCGCATCCCAAGGCGCTCGGCGAGTTCCTGCGCCGGCTCGGGCTCCTGGACGGCGATCCCGTCCGTTCCGGCGACACGTCCTCCACCGAGCCCTATGTGGCGCGGCGCACGCTGGACCGCATCGACGTCATGGTCCGGCCGCGGCCGCCTCGCCGGTGGTCCGACCCCGCGCGCGATCTGCCCGCGCAGGAGCACACCGGCCTGGCCGCCCCCTCGGAGTGGGAGAACGCCCGCAACGACGCCCCCCTCCACGTCGTGGGCGGACCGCACCTGGAGGCCGACTACGCCGATGTCCTGACCGATGTCTGGGCGGCCCGGCCTCTGGGCCCCGACGACCTCGATGCCAACGGCGCGCCGAAGGACCCCTCGGTCGTCGCCGACATCCCCGGCGCAGACCCGGCAGGGCCGCAGAAGTTCGTCCGTGCCGACATGAACTCCCAGTACATCAACTGGCGCAGGTTCGAATGGCGGCGGATCCCGCTCGCCAACCCCAAGCCCGGCGGTCCGACCCACGTCCGGGAGATCACCTTCCGCCCGCGGATCTCCCCCTACGCGGGCATGAACGACGCGGCCTACGCCAAGTACCTCCAGGACTACGCCGACACGCTGGACACGATGGTCAACGGCAAGTTCCGGGTCCGCGGCGACGGGGGCGTCGACCGGGTCCTGGACGACGGCACGACGGTGCGCGTGCAGGGGCCCGGCGCCGACCTGATCACCAAGCTCTTCGGCGAAGGAAGCCGGCCGGACCCCGGGGACAAGCCGGTGAGCGGGACCACCGCCGATCCGCGGGCCGGGACCGGAGACCAGCTCCACATCCGCCTCGAATTCGCAGACGACGACACCCCGGCCGACCAGGTCCACGCGGACATCGCGATCCACCCCTGGGACTGGTCGAAGCCGTACACCGACCAGTCGATGAACGCCGAGCTGTGGTACGACGGCGGGTACCCGGTGGAGTCGCGCGTCCACGAGACCCTGCACTGGCTGGGGCTGCTCGACGAGTACGCGGATCACGCTTCCTTCCGCCGCCAGGGCCCCGACGCCGACGGCGTCCGCCCGGGGACCGGCCTCATGGGGAACAGTTGGCTGACCGCCGCCGGCAGCGTGATCCA